>NZ_SDLI01000001.1:0-600000 GCF_004123195.1 Ammoniphilus sp. CFH 90114 | reverse complement strand
CTCTACCTCTATTTTTTTCTTTCCCTTCGGAGTTTCCGGGTAGACCACCTTCCATCCCGCCGATAAAAGCTGCTTTACCTGAGTTTTGAACCTCTCTCCTTCAACTTCCGTGATCACATTGTGAACTTGGTATTCTGCAGGGGGATAGAACTGAGAAAGAAATCTTCTAACAATCATATCATACAGTTTCTGTTCATCTACCGTGAGCTTACCTGGTTTCTTACTTGTGGGAAGGATGGCGTGATGATCCTCAACTTTTGAAGGATTACATATGCTCCTGTTATTTTTATGAACTATGGATTTATTCGCTCCGTTAGCTAGGGCCCCATAATCTGTACCCCGAAGAGACTCCAAGGTTCGATACATCTCAGGAATATTCTCCTCGGTGACATAGTTGCTATTTGTCCGCGGATAGGATATCAATTTATGTTTCTCGTACAAAGCCTGGGCAAGATCTAACGTCTTCTTGGCTGAGAAGTGGAGCTTGGCGTTGGCCTCTCTCTGTAATAAAGTCAAATCATATAATTTAAATGGATATTCTTTTGTCTCTTTCTGTTCATATTGCGCAATGCGCCCTCTCTTTAGGTTCACCTTCTCCACGATCGTCTCAGCAAACTTCCGATCCAGTATTCTCTCTCCTTGCCATTTTCCCTTGTATTCAAAATCATCTTGCCTGAAGTGAGCTACAATCTCATAGTAGTTAGCCTTCTTGAATTCTTCCATTTCCTTTTGCCGATCATAAATCAAGGCAAGTACGGGGGTCTGTACCCTCCCTACAGATACAAGCGCCTTCACTTGTGTTGTAAAAGCCCTCGATCCGTTCATTCCTACTAACCAGTCCGCTTCACTTCGGGACTTGGCAGCCTTGGTCAGATTAGCGTACTCCGTTTCATCTTTCAATTGCATAAAACCGCGACGGATCGTTTCCGGAGTCAGATCTGAAATCCATAAACGTTTAACCGGTTGCTTCAATCCGAGATGACGCTGAATAAAATAGAAAATAAGCTGGCCTTCCCGTCCTGCATCACACGCATTAATTAATGTTTGGCATCTCTTGGAAAGTTCGGCAATCGTCTTCAGTTGATCGCGGGTTTTAAAGTTGGGGACTAGTTTAAAAGATTGGGGAATAATAGGGAGGTCGTTTAGGTTCCACCTTTTAAATTTAGCATCATATTTTTCCGGTTGGGCCAATTCAACTAAATGTCCTATTGCCCACGTAATGATATAATCTTGCCCTTCAATATAAGTCTTATTATTCTTGCCTCTAGGTTCCATAACAGCAGCAATAGTTCGACCCATAGAGGGCTTTTCTGCGATAACGAGCGTCTTCAAGAAGACACCTCCTTAAAAGAAACTAAAAAGTGCGCAAAGGCGCACTTTACACATTCTCCACTTTATTGAAAAAAACCTCTGCAGCGTCAAAAAAATCTCGAAAATGGTAGGTAGGAACCTGATTGGCTAAATCAGTTTTTTCAGTATGGATTAAAGCAGAAGCCATTCCTATTCCATTAGCCCCTACAATATCATGCTTCATTGAGTCTCCCATGTGAACGGCTTCCTCAGCCGTCATCCCAGCTCTCGCTAAGGCCTGTTGAAAGATTCTTGGATCGGGCTTACTCACCCCAATCTCTTCGGAAATAATAACGAGATCCTTTTCAAAGTAAGACATCATATTCATTTTACCCAGCTTGGCCAACTGCATTTCGACTGGACCATTCGTAATCAGTCCCACTCGGTATCGCTCTTGCAACCTCTGAAGAAATTCTCTTGCCCCAGTAAATGGCTCGACATGATCAAGGTAATTGGAGACAATATACTCATTTAATTCTTTCATCTTATCCTGCTCGATCGGGATTTTAAAGTGCTTAAAGGTTCTGATCCATCTTTCATCTCGATAGCTGTCCATCGTTCGTTTTCCCTTTTCATATTCAAAATATAGCTCGTCCGCTATAGATCGAAACGTTTCATAAAATGATGGAAATGCAAGCCCAAGTTCTTGAATTCCGATCACTTGGTTCAAGGCTTCATGAGAAGTCTTCTTATACATCTCGTCGAAGCTAAAGATCGTATTATCTAAATCTAAAAAAACAGCTTTATACACAGATATTCTCCCCCTTCTCATGTTCACAATCAAAGGCGGAATAATAGGTTTACTTTTCCTTTGATCGAATGTTCTCCATCTGAGTCTCTACTCGTTTAAGTATATCTTTACACGTGACACGACTCTGCTTTTTCAACCTTTCCACTTCCCCTTGATAAAATTGAAGTTGCTTGCTATCTTTTATATATTTCAAGTTTATACTCATCGTCAGTAAGGCTCCTTGGCAAGCAGCATCGAGAAACAATACAGCACAGCCAAGATCGCTTAGTACATTCTTTTTTATCCGGTAGAGAAGCTCACCGCATAGACATATTGTATCCAAACACTCTCTTGCAAGTTCGAAGGGCACTTGAGCCGCTTGTAAAATTCGGTGCTGAAGCTGTTCTTTCTCCTCTTTCTTTTCAAGGGCAGTCATCACCTCTTGAAAGGCTTGAATATCCTCTTGGCACAATGCTTCAAAATGATCAAGATGCTTCAACAAACTCTGAATCCGTATCTGCAGCTCTATTTCCACCTCAGAGCGATCACTGATTCTTGCCGCCATAAGAGCGATAGCCGCTCCTAGGGAGGCAACGACAGCCGATGTGCTGCCTCCCCCTGGGGTTGGAGCAGAAGAGCTTAATAACCTTATATATTCCTTTATCGAATGGATGAACAGAGAGTCCCTCAATGCTATCTACTCCTACCACGGATCATTCATTACATTATAGCCAACCTCTTCAAGATACTTTTCCTTATTAATGCGGTCCATGTAACTGACTTCTGCAATTTGCTTTTCAAAGTTTTTAAAATAACCTTCAAATCCATCTATAGCCCAGAGAAAGATAAAAGATAAAAACGTAACTCCCGAAATAAATTGGACAAGCATTCGTGTATCCCCCCTCCACTTATTCCTATTCGAAGCCTTCTCTTTTCAGACTCCTAATGTAAATAAGTGATGGCTACAACAAAAAAATGCCCCCAATGCATGATATATCCTATTTTGCACTGAGGGATTTGGATTTATGTCAGCTATTTGTATTTCTTCCAATCCATTGGAGTTTCATTAAGAAGCTCTTCAAACGTTTTATTCTTTTCTCTTTGTTTTGCTTCGAATTGCTTACGAGCCAATTCTTCTTCTCGTTGCTTCTGTAGTTCCTGTTCTTTTTCCTTTTTTATCTTCTTTAATTGCTCGGCCATGTCTTGACTTAGCAAGTCACCTAAACTGAGAGCTGCTTCATTGTTTGCAGGTTTAGAAGAAGACTTGGAGGACGTTTTTCTTTTCATAAGATCTATTAACCTCCTTTTGGATACTTGAAGACTTAATGTCTCCTAGGTAATTCTCCAGTACGTTCATAGACCTCCGCTAAAGCATCTATTTCTTTCTTAAGCTCCTCAACCAACACCGCTTCTGGGATCTTTCTAACAATTTCACCGTGACGGAAAAGCAATCCTTCTCCTCTAGCTCCCGCGATTCCAATATCGGCTTCCCGAGCCTCCCCTGGCCCGTTAACTGCGCAACCAAGGACGGCAACCTTAATTGGAGCCCTGACTTTACTGATGTAATCTTCAATCTCATTAGCTACAGAAATAAGATCAATTTCAATGCGACCACACGTAGGACAAGAAATCAGTGTCGCAGCATTCGCAGCTAACCCGAATGTTTTCAGCAATTCACGGCATACCTTAATTTCCTCAACAGGATCTGCACTGAGAGAAATCCGAATCGTAGAACCTATTCCCTGTGCTAATAAGGCGCCAAGACCTGCCGCACTCTTGACCGTTCCGGAAAACAAGGTTCCTGCCTCTGTAATTCCTAGGTGAAGTGGATAAGAGAAGGCAGAAGCAGCTTTCGTATAGGCCTCTATCGCTAACGGTACGTCCGATGCCTTCAAAGAGACAATAATATCATGAAAATCGAGGTCTTCTAGGATTCCAATATGATGAAGGGCACTTTCCACCATTGCATCAGCTGTAGGGTAACCATACTTGTCCAATAGGTGCTTCTCTAAAGATCCTGCATTTACACCAATACGGATCGGTACCCCTCTTTCTTTACACGCCTTCACCACTTCTTCTACTTTTTCTCTCTTCCCGATATTCCCTGGGTTAATCCTTACCTTGTCAATTCCATTCTCAATTGCCTTAAGAGCTAGCTTATAATCAAAGTGAATATCCGACACAAGTGGGATATGAATCTGCTTCTTAATTTCCTTTATCGCTTCAGCCGCTTCCATATTATTTACAGTTACCCGAACAACCTGGCAGCCTGCTTCTTCTAAGCGGAGAATCTGTTCTACAGTAGACTTCACATCCGCTGTTTTCGTAGTGGTCATGCTCTGTATAACCACTTGATCACTTCCGCCGATGGTCAGGTTTCCTACTTTAACTGGCTTGGTCTGCGTTCTATGGTACATAACGTAACTCCTTTTTTATCCTGTCAGAGGGAAAAGCATAAGGAAAGGAACTGTTCACTAACCCCTCATTTCTATGCCTGTTGATCCTCGGACAGCCTTAGGTTAGAGATTAATATTGGTATACCTCTATTGTAAACCATCTAGTCAAGTCTTCGATAGCGATATTTCTTGTTGTAATTATTAAAAAATTCTGTTAAATAGGAAATACCTGTGTTATAATAACACTACCTCATAACCTTTGTTTCTTCTCCTCCTTATCCGAGGAGATTTTTTCTGTCTTATGCTAAGCTTAAATTTTTGTTTAAAAAAGGACGGCTGCTATACCGTCCCTTCTGAATCCGTAACCGCATTTTCTATTGCTAAACGAATACGTTCTCCTAGGTGCCCAAGTTGTGAAATTCGACCGTATTCCCAAATCTCCTTAAAGCTCTGATAATACCGATCGGCTTCGGTGACCTTGCCATAACTATAAAGTCGTTGGATATCTCGCAGGATATTACTTACCATTTGTGATTTTGTTTCAAATTCCTGTTGAGCATCCTTGACCTCTTCCCGAATTAATGACATCTCTTTATCTAACTCATGTGCAGCCTCTGCTGCTTTAACCAATCTTTCACGAATATGAGGGGGAATATTTTGTTCATATTTATAATTGAGGGAATGTTCAATAGTTGCCCAGAAATTCATGGCCAACGTCCGAATTTGAACTTCGGCTAGTATTTCTTTCGGACCTATGGAAGTCTGCACGGGGTACCTCACGATAATATGATGACTTCGATACCCGCTATCTTTTTGATTATTAACGTAGTCCTTTTCATAGATCACTTCCATATCTTTTCTAAGTAAGACGAGTTCCCTTACCTTATCAATATCCTCAACAAATTGACACATGATGCGTATGCCAGCTATATCTTCAATCCCCGTCTCAATGTTTTCCATCGAGACATTGAGTCTTTTCGCCTTAGAGAATATACTCGATATCCGCTTTACCCTCCCCGTTACAAATTCAACAGGAGAATAATCTTCCCTTTTTTTATATTCTTTTCGAATTCCTTTAAACTTTATCTTTAGTTCTTCTACCGCTTGCTCATACGGGATCAAGAATTTATCCCAATCACGATTGCTCACTCCGATTCCTCCTGCCAGAGTTTCTTCCCTTCTTTCCCTTCTCAACAAGATCAAGCTAGGGAAATCATGCAAATTGTTACCAAATCTATTTTACAGGATTTCTTCGTGAAGGGAAAGTTTTAAGGCCTCCCACATTGGCTGAGAGGCCTTAATAACAAGTTACACGAGTATTGCTTTTTCAGTTTTATTCATCATATCTTCTATGTCTTTTATGGATTGCTCCAATTCTTTAATATCATCGTCTAGCAACTCCTTTAGCCGAATTTTGTCTTTCAATAGCTTCCTAGTATGTTCGAGTCGTTGCTTAAGATCGAATACGCCTAAGTACATCTTTAATCCCTCCATATTACCTAATCCTTGTTTTTAACCTTTATATTTATATGCTGAAGGGATATAAAACTTTCCTTGAATTTTTACATTACCCATTTGGCTACGATAGGATAACCATAAGGTCTTTCTTGCGCTGCATAGATAATTCCCTTAATGGGGTACCACACCCCAACGATTCCAAAGAACACAAGAAGAGGCATCCCAATTAATACAAAGGATAAGACAAAGGAAATAAAAATGCAGAAGCTAAGAAGAATATGAAATAGTAAAGCCTGTATAGCAAAATCCTTTACTTCATGATCCTTTGTAATAAACATAAAAATCAGGGGAACAAGTATAGGAGCAAAAAAGGCACTCGCATGTATAACGATGAGTGAAGCTTTTCTATCCATCGGAGCATTCAATCCTTTCATTGGTTTCATCATTCTATAATACGTACTTAACAAATAAATAGTTTCGTACATGGAGAAAAAAGATACAAGAAACGGGAAAAAGACTTGGGGTCAGCCAAGTCTCTTTTGTTTCTATTACTTAAATATCCCTAATTGATCAATTCTCGAGATCGCTTCCTTAAGACGTTCCCCTGGTGTTAACAATCCGACCCGAACGTACCCTTCTCCGTACTCTCCAAACCCTTTTCCTGGAGCTACAACAATATGGGCTTCATCTAGCAGTTTGTCCGCAAAGGAAACGGAGCTATATCCATCTGGAACTGGCAGCCAAGCAAAGAAAGAGCCTTGAGATGGCTTAGCCTGCCAACCAATTTGAGATAATCCATGAAATAACGTATCTCTTCTCGACTGATATGTTGATACTAATTCTCTTACACACTCCTGTGAACTAGTTAAGGCATGGGTTGCCGCCATCTGGACTGCTCCAAACAGACTTACAAAAAGGTGGTCCTGTAGGAGATTGATCAGACTTACCATTTTTCTATTTCCTACGACAAAACCCACTCGCCAGCCAGCCATGTTATAAGTTTTGGAAAGTGTATATACTTCGATCCCCACTTCTTTCGCTCCCGGGGCTTGGAGAAAGCTCACTGGCTTTTGTCCATCAAATCCAATTGCCCCATAGGCAAAGTCATGACAGACCACAATCCCATGTTTGTCTGCATATTGAATCGTTTCTTCAAAGAAAGAAAGTGGCGCCGTCGCTGCAGTGGGATTATTAGGATAATTCAAGAACATAAGTTTAGCTTTATTTACATCTTCAATAGGAATAGCTGAATAATCCGGTAGGAATTGATTCGCTTCTCGAAGAGGCATAAAGGACATGCGAGCCCCTGTTAAAGCAACCCCCGACCAATAATCTGGATATCCTGGATCTGGCACTAGGCAGATATCTCCAGGGTTTAATAAGACTTGACATACTTCAATTAAGCCTGTTTTCCCCCCAAAAACGATAGCCACTTCTTGTTCTGGATCCAACTCAACATCGAATTCACTTTTATACCAATGAGCAACCGCTTCTTTCAATTCCCTGCGCCCTTGGAATGGGGGATATTTATGGTGAATAGGATTAGCTACGGCACGTTGCATCTCTTCCACGATATGCTCAGGGGTAGGTAGATCTGGATTTCCTTGACCTAGATTAATTATATCGTGTCCTGCCGCTGCCTCCCTTTGCACCTTCGCGACAAGCGTAGCGAAAAATTGAGTTGGCAAGCCTTTCATAATATCAGCTGATTCAATGTTCATGCTTTCATTCCCCTTACATGATTACTCCATGCCTTAGTTTTTCCGAAGACGTTTCGCAATATAGTTCCCAATGGACTGAACCCCTTGAACAATAATAATTAAGAGAATAACAGTCCAAAGCATAACATCAAGTTCCCATCGCTGATAACCGTAACGAATCGCTAAGTCTCCTAAACCACCCGCACCAATCACCCCTGCCATCGCGGTTGCCCCGATCAAACCGATCGTCGCAATGGTTAAACCTAATGATATTGCTGGTCTAGCTTCTCTGATCATCACACGCCAGATAATCTGTCTTCTGCTTGCTCCCATAGATTTAAAAGCCTCAATAATTCCAGGGTCCACTTCGAGAAGAGCAGATTCCATTAATCTTGCAATGTAGGGAGCCGTATAGACCACAAGAGGTACGATAGCTCCTTTAACACCAATGGCAGTCCCTACGATAAACTTCGTAAATGGGATAATAGCAACCATAAGAATAACAAAAGGCACCGATCTAAGAATATTAATTATGACATTCAAGACATTATAGATCATGACATTCTCAAAAATATGCTTCGGACGAGTAACCACCAATAGAACACCAAGCGGGAGTCCTATTAATGCCGAGATCGATAAAGCGTAAAATACCATCCACCAAGTTTCAATTAAGGATTGAATATATAGATCGCTTCGATCAAATAAACTAGTCAACATCCTGCAGCACCTCCACACTCAAGCCTTCACTTTGCAAGTACTCCATTCCTTGTTGAATTACACTCGCTTCACCTGTTAGCTTCAAGATGAGACTTCCAAAGGTGGTTTCCTTAATTTGTGTTATATTCCCAAACAAGATATTGGGACGAAGCGGAAAACGGGTAGCCAGTTCAGCAAAGACAGGTTCTGTTGTTGTTTCACCGACAAAAGAGACACGGATGATTTCCCCATTTGCCCTTTCGTTTTTAAACTTAAGTTGAAGATTTTGAGGTAAATTAATGTCAAAAACATTTTTAATGAAGTTTTTGGTCGTTTGGGTTTTAGGTTGTGAAAATATCTCTAATACACTTCCCTGCTCTACAACCTGCCCATTTTCCATAACCGCCACATGATCACAAATTTTCTTAATGACATGCATTTCATGGGTAATCAACATAATTGTGATTTGAAATTTCTTATTGATATCCAATAGTAAATCCAAAATAGAGTCAGTAGTCTGGGGATCTAGGGCAGAGGTTGCTTCATCACAAAGAAGGATTTCTGGATCATTAGCTAATGCTCGAGCAATCGCTACTCTTTGCTTTTGCCCCCCTGATAATTGTGATGGATAAGAAGCCCCTTTATCTGACAATCCGACTAAACCTAATAATTCATTAACTTTCTTTTCGATTATATGCTTTGGCGTATTAGCTAACTCAAGAGGGGCTGCAATATTTTCAAACACCGTACTAGATGAAAGTAAATTAAAGTGCTGAAAGATCATTCCTATTTTCCGCCTTGCCTCACGTAGGTTGCGCTCAGATAGATTTGTCATTTCAACCCCATTTACCATGACAGATCCTGAACTAGGCGTCTCCAAGAGATTAACACAACGGATCAAGCTGCTTTTTCCGGCACCACTAAACCCAATAACTCCGAAGATTTCACCCTTCTTTATCTCTAGGCTAACGTTCTTAACCGCCTCTACATTGCGTCCATTTTGTTCATATGTTTTATATAAATTTTTGATAACAATCATTGAGTACCCAACCTCCAAACATCTTTGCTCATAGACCAAACAAAAAGAAGGACCCCCTGTTGGAGGTCTTCTCTTCCCTTTTCAAAAGCATCTCCTAATCCTCTTTTTTCCTGCATACAAGGAAAACTACCAGGATGGTACAACAGATCCTTGGAAATGCTCTTCTATAAACTTCTTAACTTCGTCAGAGTGATAAGCTTTTACAAGCTTTTGAAATTCTGGACGATCTTTATCAGCTGTACGTACGGCAATAAGATTTACCCACGGAGAATCACTAGGCTCAATAAAGATGGAATCCTTCGTTGGAACATATCCATGCTCCATCGCAAAGTTCGTATTGATTGCTGCTACCGCAAGATCATCAAGAGCCTTAGGAATAAATGCAGCTTCTAGTTCTTTAAACTTCAAGTTCTTAGGATTCTCAGCAATATCGTGAATCGTAGCTTTAACTCCTACCCCTTCCTTCAACTTAATTAAGCCTGCTTCCTCAAACAGTTGAAGTGCTCTTGCTCCATTCGTTGGGTCGTTTGGTAATCCTACTTGTGCCCCATCTTCTAGTTCACTGACATCTTTAATTTTAGTAGAGTAAAGTCCCATTGGGAAGTTAATGTTGTTAGCTAGTTTTACAAGATCTAAGTTATGATCTGCCTTGAATCTTTCCAAGTAAGGCTCATGCTGGAAACTATTAGCATCCAATTCCCCTTCTGCTAATACCTTATTTGGTTGCACATAATCGTTAAAGGCAACAATTTCAATTTCAAGGCCATCTTTTGCTGCTACCTCTTTTACTTTTTCCATTACTTCTTCGTGAGGACCAGCAGTTACCCCTACTTTAATCTTGGTAACTTGGTCTCCACCGCCACTAGCTTGACTTGGCTGATCGGAAGAACTTCCACACCCCGCAAGAAGTGATACTGCTAAAATAGAAGTTGTTAACACCTTTGTCCACTTTTTCATTTTCTAATACTCCCCTTCATATGTGTATTCGTGTTAAGGAGAGCGAACCTTTTTACTGTCAGCTACCAGGGCCCTTGGTTGTTTGACAAATAAAAAACCTCTTCGCTCAGAGAAGAGGTTTGACGTGTAGTAGTCACGGTCACGCTCTTATCTGTCAGGACAATTCGTCCTGTGGAATTGGCACAGCATCTTCTCTTTGAAGATCCGCTGCCGGGTTTCATCGGGCCAGTCCCTCCACCTCTCTGGATAAGAAAACAATTCCGATTGGAATTGTTTTATTTAATTGTTACTCTTACTCTACCATCCGACTCCATTGTTGTCAACATTATCTTTCGATCTGTTGAAAAATGCCGAATGTGAAGAAGTTAACGATATTGAGAATATTACGTTTTACTCATTATGTCAACGAAAAAAGATGAAGTCTTTATAATTTGAACAATCTGAGTAAATGAAAAAAGCCGGAGTTCTACTCCGACTTAAGGCTTACTCTTGATTATCAGGCATCAAAGATACAGGACGTTGTGGAAGGAAAGTCGAGATGGCGTGCTTATAGACTAATTGTTGCTTGCCATCGCTATCAATCACGATTGTAAAATTATCAAATGCACGAATGAGACCTCTCAATTGGAATCCGTTCACTAAATATATGGTAACGGGAACATTTTCCTTTCTTAAGTGGTTAAGAAACGTATCCTGAATGTTGATGGAATTTGCCATTGGGGGTTTACCTCCTCTATTTATATCTTAACAGTTATATTCGTTATCTTACCTAATCTTTCCTGCTACAAAGCTTCGAATATTTTCGACAAGCTCAGCTCTATCCCCAGGTTCTGTCATATCGAGCCAGTTGATATCTTTCATAGACCTAAACCAAGTCAATTGACGCTTAGCAAAATTACGGCTATTCTTTTTAATTCGTTCAATCGCTTCATCTAGCGATGTTTTACCATGTAAGTAATCTATGACCTCTTTATAACCAATTCCTTGCAGTGAAGGTATACTGCTATCATATCCTTGATCCAGCAATCTCTGAACTTCAGCCACAAGGCCTTGACTAATCATCAAGTCCACTCTCATATTTATTCTCTCATAGAGAAGTGTGCGTTCCATAGTCAATCCCAGAAGACAGAGCTGATAGGGGGATTCGGAAGAACGCTGTTGATATTCGGCCATCGGCTTACCCGTTAATTCATAGATTTCAAGGGCACGGATAACTCTTTTTACATCATTTTGATGCAATCGCTTAGCTGTAATTGGATCAATGGCCTGCAAGCGCTGATGGAGTGCTTCCTTCCCATGGAGTTCCGTATACTCTTCTAAGGCTGTACGCAAGGATAGGTCCTTCTGCGCTTCTGAGAACTTGTACTCATAGATGACGGACTGGATATACAGCCCTGTTCCTCCCACGATCATAGGAAGCTTACCCCTCAGATTGATTTCCGTAATGAGCTGGCGTGACTGATGCTGAAAATCAGCAACCGAGAAATCTTTATCCGGCTCAAGGATATCAATCAAATAATGAGGAACCGAATCCATCTCAGCTTCTGTAATCTTGGCTGTTCCGATATCCATTCCCTTATAAACCTGCATGGAATCCCCCGAGATGATCTCACCATCTAGCGCCTTAGCCAGATCGATACTTAAGGACGTTTTCCCCACTGCAGTCGGACCTACAATCACGAGGAGTTTCTCTTTATTACTCATGTCTTATTCTCCTTCAAACCTCGAGGATGCCATAGGCGACTTCCTTGTTCTCGTTGTAGATCATGGTAAATCCCAAGCGATCGAATTCTCGGCTATCCCTTCGCTCCTTAAGAACTACGCGACGCCTGGCCACCCGAACGGCTTCCTGAATGGCGGTCGTTTCAAGAGGGGATGGGTTAGCAAAGCCGCGAAGTACCTGCAGAGAGGTCGATTCAGCAATACTTTGGCGAAACATCGGATCAAAGTATACAACATCAAAACTCTTGCTAGGCAAGCGCTGCAATACCTCTAAATGATGCTTGGCTATTACTTCAATCCTTCTTGCCGCTTCATCCAATTCCTTAAATAGTTCAAGCTCTTTTAGCCCTTCTTCGACAAGGAGAGCGATCATAGGCTCTGACTCAATTCCTACGACTCTTCCTGTCTCTCCTACCACAAAGGAAGCAACAAGACTATCCGCTCCAAGACCCATCGTGCAATCTAACATAGAATCCCCTGATTGCAACTGACATGTTTGAATCATTATATCATTATCGCCGCCTAACAAGCGCTTTATACGAATGGCAGACATCCCAGGATGAAAAAAAAATGGACGTTCATTTCCTTCTGCATACCACTGAATCCTATCCTTTGAAACAACAAGGAATTGCTCTATTTTCTCCTCTATATAAAACTTCCTAATTGACCTTTCCCTTCTTGAAACAAACGTTCCGTTTACCCTCTCAGCTAATGCCTGAGCCTTATTGATTAATTCTTGGTTTACCCTCTGAGATGTAGTTATGATCATCCCTTACATCACTCGCTTAAACATTTTTTCAATCTCATACTTCGAAAAGTGAATAATAATCGGTCGTCCATGAGGACAAGTGTAAGGTGAAATGGTTTCTCTAAGTTTGTCTAACAAAGCTTCCATTTCGATATGACTTAGATATCGATTGGCTTTTATCGCTGCTTTACATGACATCATGATCGCGGCTTTCTCGCGCAGTTTCACCGTATCAATCTTAGTTTCCCCACGAATAATCATCTCCACCATCTCATGGATGGTTGCTTCCTCTTCCCCTTGTATAAACCATCTAGGATGAGAACGAACAAGGAAGGTCTGGTTCCCAAAAGGTTCCATCTCTAAACCAACTTGATTGAATAAGTTCATTTTTTCTTGTACTTGCTTCATCTCTTTAACGGATAAGTGGATCGAGAGAGGAATTAGCAAATCCTGTAATTCTATCTGTTCCTCACTGAGCTTATTCAGAAAGTATTCATACCAGATTCTTTCCTGTGCTGCATGCTGGTCAATGATATAAAGACCCTCTTCACTTTGGGCTAAGATATAAGATCCATGAAGCTGAGCTAAAGGATAAAATTCTGGTACAGCGGGAGTTGGTGTGGGGGGGGAGTCCACCACTTGTGGAAGCTTTTGTCCTTGTTCGTTCTGCTCTTCCTTCTCCTCAGCCGAGCGTAGGAGCCACTCTGTATATTTCATCGTCGTCTCTGCATCCTCTGCACGCTGATAGAAGCGTTCTTTCTCTCGAGGTTCCTGGATATAAGAAGCCGGAGTCCTACTCAGATCTAGACGAGTCTGTGCTGTATCCTCCACTGCTTTTGAACGGGTAGGTTCAGGAATTAATCTCTGCCTTCCCCATATCTTCTTAACTTCCTCTTCAACGAAGGCAAGCAGCTCCTGTTCCTTACTTAGGCGAACTTCGAGCTTGGCCGGGTGAACATTGACATCAATTAACGTCGGCTCCAGCCGGATATTTAATATCGCAATGGGGTAGCGATTAATAGGCAACAAGGTATGATACCCTCGCAAAATAGCATTGATCAGGGCATGATTCCGAATGTATCGCCCGTTTATTAAAAGAGTGATGTAGGATCGATTAGCACGAGTAATCTGAGGGTTTCCGAAGTATCCCTCCAACTGAAAATCAAGATTACTCGCTTGCAGGTGTTCCATTTCCTTAGCAATCGGCATGCCATACACCGCTGCAATAACATGTTGCAGCTGACCATCTCCATAAGTCTTAAATAAAGTCTTGCCATCACTGGTTAGCAAGAAAGATATTGAAGGGTAAGAGAAAGCCAGACGGTTCATATAGTCAGAAATATGACCTAGCTCCGTTTGAATGCTCTTAAGATATTTCAGTCGGGCAGGTGTATTAAAGAATAAGTCCTTCACCATGATGTCCGTTCCTTTAGGCTGAGCAACAGACTCCACCGTTTTTTTCTCTCCGCCCTCAAGGATGATTCTCGTCCCCGCTTGTCCCGTTTCTCTGCAGCTCTTAAGCTCCACTCGTGCCACCGCGGCAATACTCGGCAAGGCTTCCCCTCGAAAGCCTAATGTAGAGATATGAAAGAGATCTCGATCTCTTTTAATCTTACTGGTTGCATGTCGCTCGAAACAGAGCTCACAGTCTTGCACCGCCATGCCGCAGCCATCATCAATAACCTGGATGAGACTTAAGCCTCCCTCTTTCACATGTACCTCGATGCGCTTACTGCCAGCGTCAATGGCATTCTCGACAAGCTCTTTAACTACAGATGCCGGTCTCTCGACTACTTCTCCAGCTGCAATCATATTGGCCAGACGATCGTCTAATACTTGAATAACCCCCACTTTTCCTACACCTACTTTCTCTTAGGGGTTGTTATGGTTATCATCTTATCATACCATACAATCAAGCTAACACGGAAAAGGAACTCATGTCTAATAGGTTGAGTTCCTCATCAATTATTTAGAATAGTAATATTGGATAGAATCCTGCATCTTCGTTGTGACTTTGTCTTGATCCTGGAGTAGATCCATATGGCCAATAACCTCTGACAAAATCAACGACATCTCTTGCTCGATCCGCTCTCCGAACATCTGATTGGCAATTTCCCATGCTGTTTTTGCTCCATCTTGGAGATAGGTAAGCATACCCTCTGCTCTTTGCTCCTGACGTTCCAAGCGGTTCAGAATAAGCTCACGGACTTCCGAGATGGTTTCGCCATGACCAGAGTGAACGCGCTGAATATCAAAATCAAGACACCTGCGCATCGAGTCCCGATATTGAAGCAATGTCTTGGGTCGTTCTGTTCCCTCCACTTGCGGCGCTTCAAGTATAGCATTGGAGGAAATATGTTTAATCAGATGATCTCCGCCTATCATAACCCTCTGCTCTTGCTCATAGAAACAGAGATGATCTTGAGAGTGTCCGGGCATATGATAGATCTTCCAATTTTCATGACCAGGTAAACTTTCCCCGTCCTGCAGCCAACCAAATATGGGTGCGCTTGTACCATATACGTCATATAAATGGCTTAGTCCAATGGCCTTTTTCGCCTCTGTTTCTGGGACTCCATGACGTAAATAGAACTGATTAAAGTATTGAACAGCCTGTTTCATTTTTTCTTCATGCCTGGTCACATACATTTCACTAAGAGGATGGCAGTAAAGCTTAGCGTCACTCCTCTCCTGAACTCTTGTTGCTAACCCATAGTGATCAACATGATGATGAGTCAGCAGAATTTGATCTATATCAGATGGTTTCAAACCGTAAATGGATAAACCTCGTTCTAGAGCCTTCCAGGCTTCTTCTGTATTAGGCCCTACATCAATGAGCGATACAGCATCGCCGATCAGTAAATAGACATTCACGTCGCCAACGGCAAATGGTGTAGGAATAATGATCCGCTCGATCTTCCCTTTTTTGCTTGCGGTTAACACTCACCCACCCCCTGTTACAATGACTGAACAATCACTCAATAACATATTATACCATACAGAAATTGAAGATGCTCTAGGAAATTGGGGTATTTTATTTATTAATAAAGCATGAGTGGAGGTTAGAACGTTGGAAAACAACCAAAAGACTACTAGAAAACAGCCAAGCCACCCTTTTTCAATCCATCATTATGACAGTGCACTCGACCCAGACCAGCTAGAAGAGGGGCGGGTGGAAGGTCTTAGTGTTTATGAGATGATGTACCAGAAACAACAGGAGCGAAATAATAAGACCACCTAGAAAAAGGTGGTCTTTCGTATTGGATGGTTTCCTTCCCTCCTAATAACGATGAAATTCTTCGGGTGTATCAAAATCCAACTCATTATCCATGTAATAATTAAGCTTTCCTTGTGCACCCAGATTTTGATCTACGGTTTGGATCATCTCATTGAGAAATTGAACAGCTGATTCATCCGTCTTCAGACTAGCCGATGTTACAACGGGGATATTCTCTTCTCCTAGCGTGATGGTCATAGCAAAGTGCCGGTTAACAAGCTCAATGATAGACTCCATAAGATTTTCTTGTGTAGACATATAACCTTCCCCTTACCTTAAGTGATGCCCTTAGTATATCCACCACTTAGTCTTTCAATATATATACATCTACCTGCTGTACTCCATATTTCATAATATTCCTTCTAGATTGATTGATAAAAATATCAATTTTCTTGCCCTTTATGGCTCCCCCAGTATCCTCCGCTACAGCTAAAAAACCTTCAGACGGTAAATATGGAGATTGGTAGCCGGTAACATACACCTTCGTTCCAAGGGCAATGACTTTCGGATCGACGGCTATCATGCCAAACTTGACTTTTTTACCCGTGGCGGTCCTTGAACCTACATGGGGACCATAGGCTGTCGATTTCATAGACATTTTCGTCTTATATTCATAGTGACTTCCTGATACGGAAACTATTTTTTCGTTAAGTGGAGGTGGATTCCCAAATGCCATGCGGTCAAGGAGGACAGCAGCTTCTGCTCGCGTGACCCTTTTCTTTGGAGCAAAATAATGATCCTCCATACCCGAAATCCAGCCTTGCTGGACAGCGATATAGACAGATTTTCGAGCTCCTTTGCTAATAGCCTTATCATCTTTAAAAGGATGTGGAGTTTGTTTTTGCTTCTTCTTATCTGGCTGTTTGAGATGGGCAGCAATGGTCACCATTTCTTCCCTTGTCAAAAAGCCAAATCCATCCCGTTTATCCTGCCTAGAATTTGAACCTCTATGTAAGTTTAAAATTTTGGTTGCCATACTCAGAAACTCTTCTTTCGTAATTTCAGCTCGGGGGTAATAGTTAGGTCCATTGGCAACAAGCAAGTTTTTTTCAGCTAATCTTACCAGATGCGGTTTTGCCCAGTAAGTCTCATTAAAATCTGAGAAAGCCGAGCTTTCCGTAGTGGAAAAGACAAGAATAAAGGCAAGCAGCCCAAAGCTCATAAAGGATCGACACAAAAGCCTCAATTTCATCCCTCCTCTTGATGTACACCTTCCCATCTATATGTCCCCATGTCGATCTTTATACTAAAAAAAGCTTAGGTGAATTACCTAAGCTTTTGCTTGAGCTCATGAAGATAGTTGAGTGCTTGCAAGGGTGTCATATTTAGCAAGTCGACTTCTTTTAGATCTTTGACTATTTTTTCATATTTTTTCTTTGATTCATCTATCTTTTCCTTTGGTGGTTCATGAACTGCAAAAAGGTCTAGCTGTAAGTTTTCACTACTCGCAGCCTGTTCCACTGAACCAACTAAGGGGGTGTGCTTATAGTTGGCTAGGAGTTCCTGAGCTCTGCTAATTATATTACTTGGCAAACCGGCCAGCTTGGCACAGTAGATACCATAACTCTCATCGGTAGCTCCCCGCTTCAGCTTTCTTAGGAATATCACATTGCTCTCTTTCTCTTGGACAGCCATGTGAAAGTTTTTCAAGCAGGGAAGCTCGTCCTCTAGGATAGCTAATTCATGGTAATGGGTAGATACAAGGGCTTTACAGCCTACTTCACTATGGAGAAACTCAATAACGGCTTGAGCAATGGACATCCCATCATGTGTAGAGGTCCCTCTTCCGATCTCATCAATGATAACCAAACTGTTTTTCGTAGCTTGGGTGGTCATCAACTGAATATCTTTCATTTCAACCATGAATGTGCTCTGACCGCCAACTAAATCATCAGCTGCCCCAATGCGGGTAAATATTCGATCTACTAAGGACAAGGTCGCCTCATTAGCAGGGACAAAACTACCTAGTTGGGCCATAATCACAATTAAAGCTAACTGGCGCATGTAAGTACTCTTCCCAGCCATATTGGGTCCCGTAATCAGTAACATACGTTGATCCTCATCATTTAACATCGTATCATTGGCGATAAAAGATTCTGTTTCAAGTACTCTCTCTACTACAGGATGCCTTCCTTCTACGATGGCTATAGACGATTGATCGGCTATGCGTGGACGAACAAGACGATGCTCTTGAGCAACCTCGGCCAATGAACTAAGAACATCAAGAGAGGCCACTTCCCTAGCCAATGCCTGAAGTCTTGCAATTTCCACGGCTACTTGGTTTCGAATATCAACAAAAATTTGGTACTCTAACTCCGTTAACTTCTCTTCTGCCTCAAGAATGAGTGCTTCTTTCTCTTTCAACTCCGGGGTAACAAATCTCTCTGCATTGGCTAAGGTTTGCTTTCTTTCATATCGACCAGAGGGAATGGACGCTAAATTAGCTCTTGTCACTTCGATATAATAGCCAAATATTTTATTGTAGCCTATTTTTAAGGACTTAATGCCCGTTGCTTCACGTTCTTTCTGTTCTAGCTCAGTAATCCACTTTTTACCGTCTCGGCTAGTCATCTTTAGTTTATCTAAATACTCATCATAACCTTCACGAATTAAACCTCCATCCTTTAAGGAGATCGGTGGTTCTTCAGCGATCGCATGACCTATAAGATGAACGATGTCCTCGCATTCATCGAGCCCTGCAACGATTCGTTCCAGCCCAGTAGGAAGAAGGTACGATCCGCCGCGTAACAGTCCTTTAATATTTGGTATGCACTCCAAGGAGCTCCGCAAATTGGCCAGATCCCTAGCGTTTGCATTCCCATACGAGACTCTCCCTGCTAAGCGCTCTAGATCATAAATGGATTTCAAATAATTCCTTAGTTCGACCCGTAACATGAATTGTTGAGTAAAGAATTCCACGGCATCTAAGCGCTGTTCGATCCTGTCCCGATTAGCAAGAGGCTTGTCTATCCATTTTCGTAACATACGAGCTCCCATGGGAGTAATAGTATGATCTAAATACCAAAGAAGAGAACCCTTTTTGGACTGATCCATTAAAGTTTCTGTCAATTCTAGATTTCTCTTTGAGTAGAGATCGAGCATCATATATTGTTCTGATTGATAAATGTCTAAGGTCTGAATATGTCCCAAAGTTCTCTTTTGAGTCTCCATTAGATAGGACAGCAGTAGTCCAACATTCTTCCGGAGCAGAGGCTCTTCCAGCTCTACAGAAAACTGAGACCTCGCTAACCTCACTAGCTCCTCTTCATTATGGCCTTTTAGTAGCTGAATGGCTCCTACACCCATAACATGGAAGCGGTCTTTTAACATCTGACCTTCCTCATTATGGTAGACCAAGATTTCTTTTGGTTGGAAGGATAAAGCTTCCCCGATCAGTTGCTGCGAAGAATGAAATGAGCCAGCATGGAAATGCCCGGTCGAAATGTCACATGCCGCCATGGCAAATTGACCTTTCTCCATCCAGACTGATACGAGGTAGTTGTTCTCCCGGTCAGACAACATCTTTCCTTCCATAACCGTACCAGGAGTCAACACTCGAACAACCTCTCGCCGAACAACCCCTTTGGCCACCCTAGGATCTTCTACCTGTTCACATATTGCAATTTTATAGCCTTTCCCTAATAATGCCTGTAAGTAGGAATCAACAGAGTGGTAAGGCACCCCACACATGGGAATCTTCTCTTCTCCGCCCCCATCTCGTCCTGTAAGGGTTATCTCAAGTTCTCTTGCAGCTAAAACAGCGTCATCGAAAAAAAGCTCATAAAAATCTCCTAAACGAAAAAAAAGAAAGGCATCTGGATAGTCTGCCTTAATTGATAGATATTGTTCCATCATCGGTGTATATTTAGCCATTAGACTTCCTCTCCTAAATCACAAATCGACACTATTATATCATACAATGAGTGATTTCTTATGAGAATAGGGAGGGATTTGCCAAGCGACCCGAATATCTTGGAACTCGTTCCACACCTCCATACGAAACATCATATCGCGGAGTGGATTTATATAATGTTGGTATTTCGAATAATCATTTGTTTTCTCCAACTTTGCCCAAACAGAATGTACGGCACTTAATACAATGTCTTTATTCCCTTCATAAAATGCTCTCTGAACGGTGGGATTTAGAACCGGCAGCTGATGAAGTTCAGTATAGGATTCCGCAATGAGTTTGGCTAAGGCCAAAACTCCTTTGGTCACTCGGGGAGAAACTAGCCAACTTGGGAGTGTACGGTATTCAAAACCACCGTGAAATTGTTTCCTAAAATCCCCAAGAAAACCATATTTAGGTCTACGATTGAGGGAATGATGATTTTCAATTAACATGAGAGGAAGGGCTAAGTATGAATCCAAAGCTCGTAAAAAAGAAGAATTCACGGGTGCTCGACTAAAGTGAATATGCCCACCGATAGGATAACCTTTTAGTGGCATGCCTCCTGCCAACCATTCAATGGAGGAGTTTCCTATCTTCTTTTCAGCGAAGAGCATGGTCTTATATAGGTTCACTGTTAGTTGCCTTGGGTCTTGAGTGGGATCTGGTCGCAATTCCGCTAGAGGCAGCTGTTTTCTTGTTTGATCACTGCGAAGCCATATATGATCGCATCCCACTTTCCCTTTCTTACCAAAGTAACGGGAGGCCAACACCATTTTACCGCTCGTTTTGTTCCTCAATACAAATTCAGGATCTGCACCGAGGGTAACAGGTTTAGGTTTCCTGCTATACACGGCTACATACTCATGTATGGCGTTAGCAAATTTTTGGGCTAGATCTCCATTTAATCTAGGGGTAGGTGTAATATCAATAACTTGCATACCCCCATTAAGGCCGATCGCAATCAGTACACCACCAAAGTCCAACCCAACCGAATACAGACTGCGAACAGCTAAGCGAAGAACCTTACGTACTTCTCTCACGCTTCGATTCATTGGAATTTCTTCATATGAATCATCCGTACTGGCGGAAATTTCATTGGTCAACCATACTTTTCGACCACGTGATCGGAAGAGAGCAAGTTCTTGCTGCTGAAAAACGGTAACGAAATACCTCCTGATTGTAGACACTTTGGAAGAACGCTGATTACTGTCTACTGTGGGAATCCCATTCCACTTCAACATATCCAGCATAAGTCGCCTGTTAGATACGTTGGCTAACCCTTCTGCTCCATTTAGCACATGTCTGGAAGGATCCTGTGCCGTAAAGGAATTACCTCCCCATTGGATGACAACATCCGCATCTTCATTGGTCAGAGTGGTACCACTCGGGATCTTCAGGAGAGACAGTAATGGCGCCAATGAGTTCTGCTTAGAATATATCAAGAATGCTGACATTCAACTCTTCCTTTCTCCAACATCAAGGGATGGTCCTCAATGCCAAGAATACCGCAATAGCTCCATATCAGCATATGCGCCTATTCCAAGAGGGTGCGAATCAAAAATTAAATGGGTATACAACAAGAAAACAAAAAGGGAGGTTCACCCTCCCTAACCTTTTTTAATCAAGGTCATCGATTAATCCATCAAGATCATCGAAGTCTTCCACATCTTCAAGATCTTCGAAGTCGACATCCTTGTCGCCATCATCACAACTATCGCAAATGACAACACATAACTTGGTTTCACCGATGACTTCTACTGCAAATTCACTCTCCACTCTTACAACAATGTCTCCGCCTGCAGAAATCCGCGCTTCGAGACAGTTCGGTTGCTGGGTTGCTTGAGCGTGAACCTCGAGCTTCCCACGGCAATTGTTGTCATAGAAGGACAGAGGAACATTCTCAACGAACGAAACATTTTCCTTGATTACTGCCGTATCCGTATTGTTGTTAAATGATACCCAGATTTGAATATCATAGGAACCCGAAACCTCGATCACGTCACCTACCTTATCCGCATCGAAGGAGTGATTGATAATCCAGCATCCCAAGATGTTGGAAGGGGTTTGCTTAGGGGTAAGGGTGTGGGTTCTTTGAGAGAACTTACGACCTTTTCCACAGACCGCTTTTGTAATAATTTCACGGCACTGCATTTCTTTATCTGTACTCGGCATGTTTTTACCTCCTCCATACTGCTTTTCAGTACATTTGTATGCAGGACATTCGTCTAGGGTGCAAGATTCACTTTGTTAAAAGTGAATTCACAAACGTACTTCCAAACCTTGAACATTTTTCTATGTTTACTTCAGCCTATGCAGGTCATTCGTCTAGCGTTCTTACTTCTTAAACAGAGGAAAAAGAAAAAGAGAGCGCTCATAAGAGCACTCTCTAATTATCCTATTAGCAGCAACCACAGTCATCGTGATCCCCGGCTCCAGCTTTCGGATAACCGGTTTCACCGCTTAGCGGATCCCCGCCAGTCGATACGATGATATTCTGGGATACTGTATTTGCAATTACATTCGTTACCATTTGCAATAGATCGTTTATATCCAATTGGGTTTGTTTGAATTCTGCCACAACAGGAATTTCATCAAGTTCTTGCTGAAGTTGGTCAATTTCAGCTTCCACTTTTTTAATGAGTTCCGTGCGACCTAGATGTTCTAATGCGACCGCTTCTTTCTGCTTTTTCTTAATGGCACTGATAAGCTCCTGTATTTTAGCGTTGCCTTTAATTTGTTGTTCTGCTTTTTTATAGAATTCCACTTCATTGGATCTTGCGATAATGTCCGCTAGTTCCTTCGCTTTATCTACGATAATTGATTGATTAATAACTTGTTGTTCGTTCCCCATCCCCATCTTAAACCTCCACCTTCGTCATAAGTTCCCCATATAATGTCCATGTCTTAGCCTCTGTAATTTTAACATGGACAAACTTACCGATACAATCCTTTGGTCCTACAAAGTGCACTAATTTATTACTTCGAGTTCTTCCGGATAAAACATTAGGATTATTCTTTGATTCTCCCTCTACTAGGAGTTCAACGACTTGTCCCGTCAGTTCTTCATTCTTTTCTCTTGCAATACGATTAACAACCTCCATTAGACGCTGAAGACGTTCCTTCTTCACCTCTTCGGTAATATCGTCTTCCATTCCTGCAGCAGGTGTACCGTGCCGAGGAGAATAGATGAAGGTATACGCAGAATCATATCTTACCTCTTCTACCATAGAAATGGTATCTTGGAATTGCTCTTCTGTTTCACCCGGGAAACCAACAATAATATCCGTAGTTAAAACAGCATTAGGAATGGCCTTCTTAATTTTGTTGACTAGTTCCATGTATTGTTCTCTCGTGTACTTGCGAGCCATCTTCTTGAGGATCTCCGTATTTCCGGATTGAACAGGAAGATGAATGTGCTCAACAAGATTCCCACCCTTAGCAAGAACTTCAATCAGATGATCATCAAAATCACGCGGATGACTCGTAGTAAAACGTACTCGAGGGACGTCAATCTTGGATATATCGTCCATTAAGTCTCCAAAGAGGTAGTTGCGGTCGGTTAGGTCCTTACCATAAGCATTAACATTCTGTCCTAACAATGTAATTTCCTTATAACCCTGTCTCGCTAGTTCTCTTACTTCGGAAACAACATCTTCCGGTAAACGACTACGTTCTTTTCCTCTTGTATAAGGAACAATACAATACGTACAAAACTTGTCACAGCCGTACATAATGTTGACCCATGCTTTTAGTCCGCCCTCACGCACCTTGGGCATGTTCTCTATGACGTCTCCTTCTTTGGCCCATACCTCTACGACCATTTCCTTGCTATATAAGGAGTCTCTTAAGAGAATAGGAAGACGGTGGATATTATGTGTTCCAAAAATCAAATCGACATGTTGATACTTCTGTAGAATGCGATTGACCACAGACTCATCTTGAGACATACATCCACAAACGCCAATAATCATCTCGGGCCGTTCTAACTTAACCGCTTTAAGCGCTCCAAGATGACCAAAAACCTTGTCTTCTGCATTTTCACGGATCGCACAGGTGTTATAAAGCACTATATCAGCCTGACGCTCATTATCCGTAGAGGTATATCCCATGTTCTCGAGAATACCGGCAATCGTTTCACTATCATGTTCATTCATTTGACATCCAAATGTTACAAGGCAGTACGTTTTATCCTTGCCCAGTTCCTTAAGTTCATCAGGTATAGGGTCAAAATTGACGACCATTATTTCTTCTTTCCCACGACGTTTAGCTTCTTTTTGGAAGTATCCAACATCCTCTGCTGTTTTTGGTTTTTTCTTCTTAGATTCACCATTGTACGTCGTTTGGAAATATTGGCTATAATCCTTGTCAGACATCAAATCACTCCTTATGGAATAAGACGTTCTCGCATTTATCTGAAACACCTTAGCGTGTTAGTGGACATAATTATTTTTATTATTGTTCACACTTTAACTACCCTATTATAACAAATGACTTGTCAAAGTAAAACTTATGTACGCTAGCCTTAGATTTTTATAGAAAAAAGAAACAGCCACCTCATTGTGACTGCTTGGCTGGTTATCTTTCTTTAACTTCGATAACTCTCTTCAATCCATTTTTTTCATTTAAATCTTGTTCCGCTCTTTTTCTGGCTTCTTCTTGGTTATTCGCCAGCATGTGACCGGTGATTTGTTTTCCTTCTGTTGTCTCAAATAAAATTTGATATCTACCCATATGTATCACCTATGCCTATATTTTTTTTCCGACATTTATTTTAAATGGAAAATCGTTCGCCGTCTATCCTTTTTTATTTGTTTTACTATTCAACATACGGAGGAGTTGCCCAGAATCGGCTGTAAACCTCCGTTCCAGAGCGAATCTCATCGTCAAACAACTCCCAGAGATCAAGGACCTGCTCATATACCCAGCGCGTTTTTTTCCCATCTGTTTCCCATATCTCGTCTTCATATTCTTTTCCCCATTGATTTGCTAGTATCGCTGCTTCGTCCTCCGAATCAGCCTTTAGTAAAACTAGGGTTTCACAGTGAGTAGGCAATTCTCCTATTGCTTCCAAACGAAATAATACAGATGCAGTATACCACACTCGCTCCACCTCCCTTGGTTATTCCGCTACTTCATGATAAGCTTACGTTTCCCTAACCAAGATGGCTCCATGCACTGGTGAATCTTACATGCCATGTTTTGCGTTCAGCAGGTAAAGCTAAAGGTAGTTGACATAAGGAGGTGTAGTTCACTTGCCTAATGACATTTTCCGAAATAAACGTGACTTTGCAAGAGCGGAGTTTGCAACCGAATTCTATAAGCCTGCTGGGCGTCCTCGTCCGCGTGAAGCAAAGTCACAGGTACGACAATATGCCCCTGAGCATTATGAAGGCTTAAAGAATAAGAAGGTTCCTTTCCACAAGAAAATTGGGAACCCTGGTGAGCAATAAACTTTTGCAAAAAAGAGGGGCTGTCCCAAAGCTGTCTGCTTTTGGGTTCGAGCCCCTCTTAACGTTTCTACTTACGTCGTTCTATAGCTAAGATAAATGGAGGATTATTTTTAGGATTAACATATTGGTAGCGAAGAACCATATATTCTGGATAGGATAACCCTTCAACATATTTCTCCACCGCCTCTTTTTCTAACTGGCCCTGTTCATGTCCCCAATAAATGGTCAAAACGACTAATCCCCCTACTTTTAGTAACTCTAAAGAGTTTTCAATCGCCTTGAGTGTTGTTTCTGGCATAGTCGCTATCGTCTTATCTGAACCTGGTAAGTATCCCAAATTAAATACCACTGCAGCGATACTACTCAGTGGAAAATGCAAACGATCATGAGACTGTTGAAAGAGCTCCACACGGTGCCGTAGGTTATATGTTTCTAATAGTTCATTCGTATTATGTAAAGCTTGAGTTTGGATGTCGAAGGCATAAACCTTCCCAACCTCTCCGACCAATTGAGCTAAAAAGAGGGTATCATGACCATTACCCATTGTTGCATCAATGACCCAATCTCCAACTTTTATCCTCGATTGGAGGAGTTGATGTGCATATTGCGTAATTCTCGGGAACATCTAGTTACCTCCTTACTATACAAAAAAGCTTGCCCATCCTTATAGATGAGCAAGCCCTTTCTTTATCATTACATGAACTCAGCGCAAAGCTTATCGAACTTCGCTCCGTCAAATGTTAGATCTTGCTTTGCCAATCCTTCTTCTCTAAATCCTGGAACAAGAGACTGGTAATCTTTAGCTTCCGTGTTTTGGTAGATCAAACCATTAACTAGATCGTTATGCTCCATTAACACACGCATAGCCGAGATTTTATCATTAGGGTTATAACCTTCGATATCGCTTAAGTTCACAACGTTCTCCTTAAACCAATCGTAGGTGTTAATCTTGTTGAAGGTTACACATGGACTAAATACGTTAACCAAAGAAAAGCCCTTATGGTTTATAGCCTTTTCAATAATGTCTGTCATTCCCTTAAGATCACTAGACATCGTTTGAGCAACGAAGGTAGCCCCAACAGATAGTGCTAATTGCATTGGAGATACAGCTGCTTCAATCGCACCCTTAGGTGTACTCTTCGTTACGAATCCAGTTCCACTTCGTGGGGAGGTTTGACCCTTTGTAAGTCCGTAGATTTGGTTATCCATAACGATATAAGTGATGTCAATGTTACGACGAATGGAGTGTACAGTATGACCCATACCGATAGCAAAACCGTCTCCGTCTCCACCAGATGCGATGACAGTCAATTCACGGTTCCCCATTTTCACCCCTTGGGCGATAGGTAATGCACGTCCATGGATACCATGGAATCCATAAGAATTGATATATCCAGAAATACGTCCAGAACATCCGATACCAGAAACTACAGCTAGACTTTCGGGTTCCAACCCTACATTAGCTGCAGCACGCTGAATCGCAGCTTGTACGGAGAAGTCTCCACAACCAGGGCACCAGTTTGGCTTTACATTGTTACGAAAATCTTTAAATGTTGCCATGACTATAACAACTCCTTACATTCTTTATAAACGATGGAAGGCAAGAACGGATTACCGTCGTATTTCAATACAGATTTAATCTTCTCGTGCATACCAACATGAAGCTTAATCTGATTGGCTAACTGAGCTGTTGCATTGTTTTCTATTACGATCACGGTCTTCGCGTTCTCTAAATGCGGTCTTAATTCCTCTGCTGGGAACGGCCAGATCAAACGAACATGTGCTTGATTTACTTTCAATCCGTCTTGCTCAAGTCTCTCAATGGCTTCCTCAATTGTACCTCGAGTAGAACTCATACCAACGAGAAGTACGTCCGCTTGCTCATGCTTCGCATTAACAAGGATTGGATTCGTTACTTTCAGGTTCTTAAGTTTACCCATTCTCTTATCCATCATTTTTTGACGGTTTACTGTATCTTCTGATGGTCTACCACCCTCGTTATGCTCTACACCCGTTACGTGGTGAATTCCATTCTTCACTCCAGGGATCACACGAGGAGAAACTCCATCTTCAGTAAATTCATAACGCTTAAACAGACCACCTTCTTGCTCTGGTTGATCCTCGTCCACTAATTTACCACGGTTGATCTTCACTCGCGTGTAATCAAGCGGTTCTACGGACATCTTTCCTAGGGAAAGCTGAAGGTCTGTTAAAAGGATTACAGGAACCTGGAATTCTTCCGCGATGTTTAAGGATTCCATAGCATCATAGAAAGCTTCTTCGACTGTACTTGGAGCAAGAACAACCTTCGGAATCTCACCATGAGTACCATAGATCATCGCATTAACGTCACTCTGTTCTTGCTTCGTCGGTAAACCTGTAGAAGGGCCCCCACGTTGAGTGTTAACAATAACGATAGGAGTTTCTGTCATACCAGCCAAACCAATGGCTTCCATCTTCAAGGCTAGTCCAGGACCTGCAGACGCTGTGATTGCACGAGTTCCTGCATAGTTAGCACCTAGAGTCATAGTAACCGCTGCAATCTCATCTTCCGTTTGGATAACCGTACCACCAAACTCTGGAAGCTTCTTAATCAAGTATTCCATTACTTCAGAAGCAGGTGTAATAGGATAAGCTGCCATGAAGCGAACTCCACCCGCAACGAATCCAAGCGCGATGGCATCGTTACCGATCATAAACATACGCTTCTTGCCATCAGCAGGATCAAGCTTGAATTCTGGAATGCTTCCACCAGCTTCATTATTTATATATTCAGCGCCCTTACTGATCGCTTCCATATTTTTATCTACAACTTTTTGTCCTTTTTTCCCAAACAGTTCCGTCACAACTTCAGTAAAGGATTCAACAGGCAACCCTAATACCGCGGTAGAAGCTCCCACGGCAACCATGTTTTTCATTAGAGATGTACCTAGATCTTCTGCAAGTTGTGTAAAAGGTACCGAGAATAATCTAACATCCATACCCTCTGGCGCAGTTGGAGAAAACTTACTGTCTGCAATGATAATGCCACCTTTACATAACTCATGAGCATTAACATCAATGGTTTCTTGATCGAAGGCAACTAGGATATCTAAATCGTCGGAGATAGCGCTAATAGGCTTAGTGCTTACGCGCATTTTATTATTTGTGTGTCCTCCTTTGATTCGAGAAGAGAAATGACGATAACCGTACAGGTAATAACCTAAACGGTTCAATGCAATAGCGAATATTTCACCCGTACTGTCTATCCCTTCCCCTTGTTGTCCTCCAACCTTCCACGAAAGTTGACTTAACATGAACTCCACCCCTTCAAACGTTGACATCGTTTTCTTTCTCGAAATACACCTACAAGTTTATCATTTCTTACTTTTAGAAGGAAGAGTATTTCCAATCGATTACTTGACGTACAGCTTCCCTAAAATGTGAACAAATTGTTAAGCTTTTAGCCGTCTCCATTGTAGTCCTATCTACAGAAAAATGCAAGTAATTTTGCGGAATAAATGCGAATTTACAATCTTACATTTTAACCCAAAACCTCACGGAATACTCTCGACCAATTTCCATGGAGCCACTTC
This sequence comes from Ammoniphilus sp. CFH 90114, assembly GCF_004123195.1. Taxonomy (NCBI): domain Bacteria; kingdom Bacillati; phylum Bacillota; class Bacilli; order Caryophanales; family Paenibacillaceae; genus Ammoniphilus; species Ammoniphilus sp. CFH 90114. The sequence continues at coordinate 571,010 of NZ_SDLI01000001.1, read as the reverse complement.
GCTACTTGTTCTTCTTTATAATGAACCAATAATGAATTAACTAATTGGGTATAATATTCCATACTCTTCAAATCCACCATCGTTTGCGTAATTCCATCAAAATCAGAACCAAAGGCAATGTGGTCTTCTCCACCTAGTGCTAACGCATGTTCTAAGTGTAAAAGAAAATCATCAATCGAAATCTGCTCCTTATTTGCAATAAAGTAAGGTACAAAAGTGAGTCCAAGCACACCATTCTTCTGGTAGATCGCCTTAATTTGTTCATCGTTTAGATTTCTTTGGTGCTTATGTACACGTAGACAGTTCGAGTGAGAAGCGATAAACGATTGGGACGACAACTCAACCACATCCCAGAAACCTTTCTCTGATAAGTGAGAAACGTCGAGTACGATCCCTAAGCGGTTACACTCGCGCAGAACTTCCCGTCCGAAATGAGAGAGTCCGCTAGGATTAGGTTCCTCTACACCGTCAGCTGCTTCGTTGCGATAGTTCCACGTAAAACCCAGAGCTCGAACTCCAAGACGGTATAAGGTTCGCAGATTCACAATATTGCCTTGCAAGGCGTCTGCACCCTCTAAGGTTAATAATCCTCCACGGATGCTGCTACCTTCCTTCATGACCGTGTCTAAGTCTTTTGCTTTATATATAGGCATTAGTTTACTTTCTTTAACGACCTTCTCATGGAAGATGTCAACCATCTGCAAAGCCGTATCAAAACGGAGCTGAACAGGGGTTTCTGGATAAACAAACATAGCAAAAGCTTGAACTGCTACATTAGATCTTTCCATAAACGAATACTGCACTTGCAACTTTTCATTAGGTGCATAAAAAGATAGGGCCGGCTCTTCCAACAACTTAAGTAAAGCATCACAATGAGCATCGATGATTTTCACTCGAGCATCCTCCTAGGGTTGGCAATATTGCAAACATAATGAAAAACCTGCTTATTCATGAAGAACAAACAGGTTTTACCTTTATATATTATCATAGAATATCATCTTGGCTCTACAATAAGCTTTATAGCCGTACGCTCTTCTCCATCAATTAATATATCTGTAAATGCTGGTATGCAAATAAGATCGACACCACTAGGAGCTACAAATCCTCTTGCAATAGCTACCGCTTTGACAGCTTGGTTAAGCGCACCTGCTCCGATCGCTTGGATTTCAGCTGCACCACGTTCTCGCAGCACCCCGGCAAGCGCACCAGCTACAGAGTTAGGATTGGACTTTGCTGAAACTTTTAATACCTCCATGATCTAGTACCTCCTTGAATAATTGTAGGATTATTACCACTGCTACTATATTCACTAGAACTCCTAAACATTCCACTAACGATTCTTGATCTTTCTAAATTTTCAATTAATTATTTAAAAATTAAATCACCCCTTACTGCTCAAAGGGGTGATCCTCATCAATCCGAATCGGCATAATCTTAACCGCTTTACCTGTTTGAGGATGTAAATCAATGACTACAGCATTTAATTGATTACGTCCTATTGCTACTTCAAAACGAACAGGTAATTGCGTTAGAAATTTTTTTAACACTGCATCTGTTTCCATTCCTAGAATGGAGTCATAAGGGCCAACCATACCTACATCCGTGAGGTAAGCTGTTCCTTTAGGCAATATCCTAGGATCCCCTGTTTGCACATGGGTATGAGTCCCTATAACAGCTGACACCTTTCCATCAAGAAACCATCCCATAGCCTGCTTCTCTGAAGTTGCCTCCGCATGAAAGTCAACAAAAATATATGGAGTACGTTGCTTTATCTTTTGAATGAGTTCTTCTGCAACACGGAAAGGACAATCGAGAGGAGGAAGGAAGGTTCTTCCCATCAGGTTTACAACGGCTAACTCATATTGATTAGATTTGATATAAGTATACCCAGCACCTGGTGTTTCCGGAGGATAATTAGCTGGGCGCACTATCTTCGTTTCATTATCGATGAATTCAAATATTTCCTTATTATCCCATGTGTGGTTACCCATGGTTATCACTTGGACACCAACTTCATAAAATGATTTTGCAATCGTGCCCGTTATACCTCTGCCACCAGCAGCATTCTCTCCGTTTACCACAGTAAACAATGGTTGATATTTTCTTTTCAACTTAGGAAGGTACTCAATAAGCGTATCCCTTCCACCTTTCCCAACTATATCTCCGATAAATAGTATTCTCATGGCTTCACCTCAGTTTATCATTTTCCTTCTTTTTTCTGTTTATTCTAAGGTTAACCACATTGGGCAGCCCTATAAATATTTATAAATTTTTCGCAAACGCTAATAGACCAAAAAAATAAAGTGGCTCTTAGCCACTTTATTTTGCATATTCAACAGCTCTTGTTTCACGAATAACCGTTACCTTAATATGGCCAGGATAATCCAATTCACTTTCAATTTGCTTAGTAATCTCTCTTGCCAATCGATGTGCTTCCAAATCATCTACAACCTCTGGCTTCACCATAATACGGACTTCACGTCCTGCCTGGATCGCATACGACTTCTCCACCCCATCAAAGGATTCTGAGATTTCTTCAAGCTTCTCGAGTCTCTTGATGTAAGTTTCAAGCGTCTCTCTTCTCGCTCCTGGTCTTGCCGCAGAAAGAGCATCAGCAGCAGCTACCAACATGGCAATAACATTATCAGCCTCCACATCTCCATGGTGGGAAGCAATCGCATTAATGACATGAGGGTGTTCATTATACTTCTTGGCTAATTCTACACCAATTTCCACATGAGATCCTTCCACCTCATGGTCAATTGCTTTACCGATATCGTGTAACAAACCAGCACGCTTAGCAAGGATGATATCTTCACCAAGCTCGGCTGCCATCAATCCGCATAAATGAGCAACTTCAATAGAATGCTTAAGCACGTTCTGACCATAACTTGTACGATATCTTAATCGACCCATGATCTTAATTAAATCAGGGTGTAATCCATGGACTCCCGTCTCAAAGGTAGCTTGTTCTCCATATTCTCGAATTCGCTCATCCACTTCACGTCTAGACTTTTCAACCATTTCTTCAATACGTGCTGGGTGAATACGCCCATCAGCTACAAGCTTCTCGAGAGCAGACTTAGCAATTTCCCTCCGAATTGGGTCGAAGCCTGATAATATAACCGCTTCTGGTGTGTCATCAATAATTAAGTCAATTCCAGTCAATGTCTCAAGGGCACGTATATTTCGACCTTCTCTTCCGATAATTCTTCCCTTCATCTCATCGTTCGGTAGAGACACAACAGATACGGTTGTTTCGGCCACATGATCAGCTGCACAACGCTGAATAGCCGTTGTAATGATCTCTCTTGCCCGCTTGTCAGCTTCTTCTTTAGACTTTTGTTCAATGTCTTTTACGAGTATCGCACACTCGTGCTTAACTTCACTCTCAACTTGAGATAGGATAATGGACTTCGCTTCTTCTCTTGTTAGTCCCGATATCCTCTCTAGTTCAACTTTCTGAGTATTATAAAGTTCTTCCACTTTGCTTTGCAATTCTGAGATAGCTCGGTCTCTTTTTTCAAGTTCGACTTCTTTCCTCTCAAAATTATCCAATTTGCGGTCTAGAGTTTCTTCCTTTTGCAGGACACGTTTTTCTAAACGCTGAACCTCATTTCGTCTTTCACGATTCTCTTTCTCTGCTTCGGTGCGGACTTTATGCACCTCGTCCTTCGCTTCAAGAATTTTCTCTTTCTTAAGCGCTTCAGCTTCCTTCCCCGCCTGATCAAGAATCTGCTTAGCAGCTTCTTCTGCACTTGAGATCTTGGCTTCTGCTATGGACTTTCGAATTAGATAACCGATACCGACTCCGACCGCCGTGGATGCAAGCAGAATGGTAATTCCTCCAATACTTAGTAGATCCATCTGTTGTCACCTCCCTGCACCTGGGTCTTAAAGTCATTTTTCAATTTACACATAAACTTTCTCATTGAATTTTAGAAATAATTGTCCATAAGGGACTCAAATAGAAGTGTTCTAAAAATCAATTTGCATCTTACAGTAGTTATAAAAAAGAGTAAAGGTGAATATACCTTTTTATTTTACTGATAGAAAGTGAACATTGTCAAGAAATTACTAACTAATTATCATGAGGTGAGCTAGGATGAGCTACACTTGGGACCCTCACTAACACATAAACTTATTCTAGAAAGTCCTCTCCAACAGTATGAACTACCTCTAAAATCAAATCCAATGGAAAACCCTTCCTTTGTAAAAATGGAACTATTCTTTTTTTCATTTCATAGAGATTGGGAAATTTCTTTTGACTACATTTCTTATAAATCCAGTTCTCAATCATTTCTCTTTCTTCTTGACCAGTGAGTTGGTCTTCAAGCGCTTGATCAGCCAAATGATCATCTATACCACGTTGAATCAATTCCATCCGGAGTAGGCTTCTTCCCCGTGGCTTTAGCCTCTTTCTTTCCTCCACCCATTGAAGAGCATAGGATTGATCATCTAGATATTTTTTATCTTGTAAATAACTTATGATACCATCAATATCCTCACGCAGAAAACCTTTTCTCTGTAAATGCTCACTTACCTCTGTCGCGGTGCGCGGGCGGTAGCTCAAAAAGCGGAGCGCATATTGCATGGCTCGGTTTCGTTCTTCTGCAATCAGTACTTCCTTAATCTCTTCTGGATTAATCTCCCTACCTTTCATTAGCCGATACTTGACTAGAATGTCCTCATGTACCGCAAATGAAAATTCATGATTGATGTAAATGTTATAGCGAGATCTGTTCCTCTTTTGCTGTTCTATAGACGTTATTATTGTTGAATCATTTCCGTGCATTTGCTGCTCATACATTGATATCCCTACTTTATCATTATATCGGCCAAAAAAGAGGAACATTTCCGTTTAACAGCGCCTCAGGCCTTATATTTATATACTCACTACAATAAAACTATTGTTATGTTATACGTAAAAAAGCAGTCCGTTCCTCCTCCGAAGAAAACGATCAGACTGCTTCTTGCGACTTCTCTTTATTCAAAATCCAGCTCTAATTCATCAAGCGCATCCTCTTCTTTATCGTTCTGAGGTTGAATTACCGGATTATCCAGGCTATAATGCTCTCTTATTTGTTTTTCAATCTCAGCTGCAATCCCTGGATTATCCTTCAAAAACTGTTTAGAGTTCTCACGGCCCTGTCCTAAACGATCACCATTAAAGGAATACCAAGCACCGCTCTTATTGACGATATCCACATCTGCAGCAATATCTAATAAGCTTCCTTCATGCGAGATCCCTTCTCCGTACATAATATCGACCTCACAAACCTTAAAAGGAGGCGCAACTTTATTCTTTACCACTTTGATCTTTGTGCGATTACCCACCATATCATTGCCTTGTTTAATGGTATCTGCACGTCGAACATCTAAGCGTACACTAGAATAGAACTTCAAGGCTCTTCCACCTGGAGTGGTCTCAGGGTTACCAAACATCACGCCAACCTTCTCACGAAGCTGGTTAATAAAGATAGCAATAGCTTTAGACTTATTGATTGCCCCTGCTAACTTTCTTAATGCTTGAGACATTAATCTAGCTTGTAAACCGACATGGGAATCTCCCATTTCTCCTTCAATTTCTGCCTTCGGTACTAAAGCTGCAACGGAGTCTATTACGAGAATGTCAACAGCACCACTTCGCACTAACGCCTCAGCAATCTCTAACGCCTGTTCACCGGTATCTGGTTGAGATAATAATAATTCATCAATATTAACCCCTAGCTTCTGAGCGTAGACAGGGTCTAAAGCATGTTCCGCATCAATAAATGCAGCCTGTCCTCCGTTCTTCTGCACTGAAGCAATTGCGTGCAATGCTACGGTTGTTTTACCGGATGATTCTGGACCATATATTTCGATGATTCTTCCACGTGGGTAACCACCTATTCCAAGACTAATATCTAAAGCGATGGATCCGCTAGGTACGGTAGAAACTGTTGTTGAAGCAGCCATCTCCCCTAGCTTCATGATCGAACCTTTTCCGAATTGTTTCTCTATTTGGCGTAACGCCATATCTAAGGCAGCTTTTCTATCAGACAAAAAAGCTCTCCCCTTCCCTCAATTAGAGTAACGATAAAAAGCTACCTGCATAGCCCTATATCCTTCATATCTATGATACCTAAAATCACGGCACTTGCCAATAGTTTTTTACAAACAGATGTTCCCTTTTGGTGAAATGCGTTCTTTTAAACTGTTAATTAAAAATTACATGATTTTCAATGTTAAACAACCAAGATGCTGTCCATAAAAAAAGACTCCCCTACTAAGGAGAGCCTCTCTTAAGCCAGCAGGCATCTATGCTTTCGCGCCTCTTGGTTTTGCAGGTTCTACATTCACCCTCGCACCCTTAATCCTGGATTGACGAAGGGCCTCGTAAACGAATGGTGCTACTTCTTCAGTCACTTCAAAGAAGGTAAATTTTTCAAAGATATCGATACGTCCAATAGACTTAGAGGAAATCCCAACCATTTCTGACACTTCTTTGACTAAATCGTGCGGTTTAATGTCTACATTTCTTCCTACGTTCATAAAGAAGCGAACCATGCCTTTAGTGGCTCCAGTTTCTCCAAAGTTATACACTTCCTCTTCTTCACCTACTTGAAGCGAGGAGGAAAAGGCCGTGTAGAGAGCTGCAGAGGCAATTCTTTCCAGAGGAAACTTCTGTGAAAGTTCTTCTACGATACTGTTAAATAGGGATAAGTCCACATCTTGTGACAATAAAGAAACCATTTGATCTCTCCATTGTCCTTGTTGGCGCTCAGCAACCTCCTCTAAAGTAGGCACGTTGCGCGGCTGTATTAAAGATTTGGTTACTTTTTCAATCGTAATTAATTGCTTCATCTCTCTAGGAGTAACCAAAGTTAGCGCAATTCCCTTACGCCCTGCTCGACCGGTTCTTCCAATACGATGGACGTAGCTCTCTGGATCCTGAGGGATATCGTAATTGATAACATGAGTTACATTTCCTACGTCAATCCCTCTAGCAGCGACATCTGTAGCGACAAGCAATTCAATGGTTGAATCACGGAAAGCTTTCATCACGCGATCTCGTTGGGCTTGACTAAGATCCCCGTGTAGTCCATCCGCCATATAGCCCCTTTCTTGAAGGGCGTCAGTTAGTTCGTCTACACCGCGTTTAGTACGGCAGAAGACAATTCCTAACCCTATATCCTCACTGTCTAATATGCGACATAGACTTTCCATTTTATTGCGTTCTAGAACCTTATAATAGACTTGATCAATAAGAGGAGCGGTAACTTCTTTTCGATTGATGGCAACCGTTTCTGGGTCAGTCATATATCGTCTAGACAGATCTTTTATTTCATGTGGCATTGTTGCTGAAAATAATAAAGTCTGTCTAGTATTAGGCGTATGCCCAAGAATTTCTTTAATATCATCGATAAAGCCCATATCCAACATTTCGTCCGCCTCATCGAGTACAACCATACTTACTTCGTCTAGACGAAGGGTTTTTCTTCTCAAGTGATCTAATATTCTTCCAGGAGTCCCTATAACGACTTGAACACCTTGTTTTAATGTACGGATCTGATGACCAATGGATTGCCCACCATAAATAGGAAGTGTACGAGTACGCTTATACTTAGAGATTTTTCGAAGTTCACCCGAAACTTGAATGGCTAATTCACGGGTTGGAGTGAGTACAAGGGCCTGAACTTTAAGTTCGTTGGTCATTTTTTCGATGAGTGGTATTCCAAAAGCTGCCGTTTTTCCTGTTCCTGTTTGAGCTTGGCCTAACAGGTCTTTACCTTGAAGAATGAGAGGAATAGCTGAAGCTTGAATGGGAGATGGCTCCTCAAAGCCCATATCATGAATGGCTCTATGTACATTGCGATGTAGATCAAAATCTGAAAAAGTAATCATATTTTACCACCTTGTATTCAATTAATTTCGTTTCGTTCTTTTAACTGCTGGATGAGTAAGAAAAGACTATTTTTAGCAGCTCGAATTTGGATTCCTTCTCTTGTTCCAGAAAGTCGAAGCTCTAACGTTTCCTCACCGAATGCTGAGGAAATACCGATATAAACCAGTCCAACCGGCTTTTCTTCCGTTTGTCCAGGACCAGCTACTCCAGTAATCGATAAACCAATATCTGCATTCAACTTCAGTCTGACCTGCAAAGCCATCTTTTCAGCAACAGAAGCACTAACCGCTCCATCTTGATTAATTAAGCCTGAGGGGATATCTAACAACAACTCTTTAGCTTCAGCTGAGTAGCTCACAACTCCACCAACGAAAACTTCTGAAGAGCCTGGTATACTTGTAATCAAACGGCTAACCAGTCCACCAGTGCAGCTCTCTGCTAGAGCTAGCGTCAGCTTTTTTTCTTTTAACAGGTCAAAAGCAACACTCTCTAAAGTATCTTGGTTATATCCGTAGACATATTGCCCTACGCGACTATAGATTATCGACTCTAATTGGTGAATCATGTCATTAGCTATCTCAACCGTCTTCGTCTTAGCAGTTAACCGGATGGTCACTTCCCCTTCACTTGCTAACGGAGCAATTGTCGGATTAGTTTGATTATCAATAAGATCTAGTAAGGTTTCTTCAAGTGCCGACTCTCCAATTCCAAAAAAACGCAACACCTTAGAGTGAACAATCTGCTCATCTGGGAACAGCGTTTGTAGATAAGGTATACCATAAGAATCAAACATTGGATTTAATTCACGCGGCGGACCAGGCAATAAGATATAATGGAGCCCTTGCGCCTCTATGGCCATTCCTGGGGCCATCCCATGGTCATTGGGTAAGACTGTACAGCCATCGATAACCATCGCTTGTTTGCGATTATTCTCAGTCATAACAATACCGCGTCGAATAAAGAATTCTTCGATTCGCTGCATGGCTGTTTGGTCCAATACTAATGTTTTATGAATGCACTTAGCAATGGTCTCCTTAGTTAAATCATCCTTCGTTGGACCTAAGCCACCTGTAAAGATAATGATCTGGGAACGGCTCTGAGCCGCCTCTACGACTCTTCTAAGCCGATCTGTATTATCTCCGACTACCGAATGATAAAGGACATCCACTCCAAGCTCGGCCAGCTTCTTAGATATGTATTGTGCGTTTGTATTGGCGATCTGACCTAGTAGAAGCTCCGTACCGACCGCGATAATCTCCGCTCTCATTTCCCCTCACCCCTTTTTGTCTAACTAAAATCTATAACATGCTTATTTTTAACAAAGTAATCTACTCCTGAGAAGAGAGTAATAATAATGGCGGCCCAGACAGCAATGGTTGAGAAGGGAATACCTATATAGGAAAACGGGAAGTTATTGATCATGAGGGAACAGACGGCAACGATTTGCACTACCGTTTTCAACTTGCCCCAATTGCTCGCTGCAATGACTTGCCCTTCTGCTACAGCCACTAACCTGAGACCCGTTACAGCAAACTCTCGGCTGATAATAAGAATGGCCACCCATGCATCTAAACGTTGCATCTCCACTAACGATATGAGTACCGCAGAGATCAACAGTTTATCTGCCAATGGGTCAAGAAACTTACCAAGATTGGTAACCAGTTTCTTTTTTCGTGCAATGTAGCCATCCAGACCATCTGTGCTAGCAGCAATGATGAAAATCAATGTAGCGATAATTTCACTGTATGTAATTTTAAATGCTCCAATTGTAAAAACACCAAAATCAAAGCGTACCAGTAGGAAAAGCATCACTACTGGTACTAAAAAAATACGTGCCAAGGTTATCTTATTAGGTAGATTCAACCTAGACTTACCTCCCCCGACAAGTCATAATCGTAAGAATGCGTAATCTTTACCTTTGCTATTTGACCTAATGGACCCTTATACCCCGTCACGAATACTTCGCCGTCGATCTCTAGTGCATCAAATTGAGTTCGCCCAATGTAGATATCGTTTTTCCCATCATACTTCTCAATAAGAACATCTAAAACTTGACCTACGAATTGACCATTCCGGTCATTAGCAATTTCACGTTGAATCTCCATTAAAGTATTCGCACGGCGTTCCTTAGTTTCCTCATCAATCTGATCTCCAAGGCGATTAGCCGCGGTCCCCTCTTCCTGGGAATAAGTGAAGACTCCTAGACGGTCAAACTTCATCTCTTTCACAAATTCGCATAGACGTTCGAATTCTTCTTCCGTTTCACCAGGAAAACCAACAATAATTGAAGTTCGAATCGCCACTTGTCCAATTCTATCTCTCATTTTTCTTACTAGCTCACGAGTATCTCGTTGTCGACCTGGGCGACGCATTCTCTTTAAGATAGCGTCTTCGCTGTGCTGCAATGGCATGTCAATGTAGTTACAAATCTTCGGATTGTTTGCAATTACCTCTATGAGCTCATCCGTAAAGTACCCCGGATATGCATAATGAATTCTCACCCATTCAATACCATCCACCTTACTCACTTCCGTAAGTAACTGAGGAAGACGGTGATCGCCGTATAAATCCATACCATAGTTAGTCAAGTCCTGAGCAATTAAGCTGATCTCCTTAATGCCTTGTCGAGCTAAATCCTCGGCTTCACGAACAACGGACTCAATCGTACGTGAACGGAATTTCCCACGGAGTTGCGGGATAATACAGAAGGTACAAGTATTATCACATCCCTCAGCGATCTTTACATACGCTGTGTAGGTTCCTGCTTCGACCTTACGCCTAGCTACATCCTCATAGGAAAATGCAGGATTACCCACAAATACGGGTCTTTCCCCAATGAGAGACTTTTCAATAATATCCGTAATTTTATCGAAGTCGCCTGTACCTACAATACCATCGATCTCCGGCATCTCATCTAATAGCACTTCCTTGTAACGCTGCGTGAGACATCCTGCTACGATCAATGATTTTACGTTGCCTTTTTCCTTCAGGTCAGCCATATCGAGAATCGTATTAACCGACTCTTCCTTAGCTGCATCAATGAAACTGCAAGTATTTACAATGACAACCGTAGCCTCTTCCGGAGTCTTAACCAGTTCATAGCCCCGTTTATCTATTAATTCAGACATAATGTCGGAATCTACAAGGTTCTTCTCACACCCCAAGGTTACAATCGCCACTTTTTCCTTGGTGTTCGTTTTTATAGTCATTCGTTTTGCCTCACTTTTCTACTTTAAACTTCTATGATCGACTCGCATATCTTATCCAATGATGAGCTTTTTTTGCCTCCTACAGTATAATATATGGATAGATCACTGTCAAAAAAGATACCCTTGCTCAGGAGAAGATTACCTCCTATTAGCAAGGGTTATGGCTTTAGGGTTATGGCTATGATCTGTGATGAACGTTTCATTTGACTTGTGTCTAATGCTAGGCCATTTACTGTTATCTTAACATCAGGTGCACTTCCTAAGCGTATCCACGCTTCTTGCGCACCTGTAAGGGTCCATTCCTTTTGCATTCCCGGAGTCATAGTCAGTTCATCCACTTTTTCCCCGTTTTGTCCATTTTTCAATACCCGTAACCAGCAACTACCCGTGGCTTGAATAGCGATGGAAAAATCTTTAGCTCCTGTAAGTTCATATCGATAGATATTATTTTGTTGTTGAACAAAGGACAAAGCTGCAGAAGGTGCCGGTGGTTCCGCTGCTGCATGAGGAGCGGTTGGCGTTGGCTCTGCACTTGGAGGAGTGGGACTCTGTCCGTCAGGAGTCGCAGGCGTATCCGCCCCCTGTTCTACTTCTGGAGGCATCATAGGTGCATTCGGAGAAACTTGATCCCCACCCGCATCCGGCGTTTTATCTAATTCTGAGACAGCTATGTAGATAACGAAAAGTATAAGCACAGCAAACAAATAAAGCAACACTCGAGACAGCCATCTTCCGCCTTGAATAGGAGCTTTTGGCTGCCTGCCTCGTCTTAGTGGAACTATGTGTTCTTCCACTGTAGGTGTAGGAAGTTCTGCTTTTACTTGACCTAATACGACTTCGGGGTCTAAACCAACAGCCTCCGCATAACTCTTAACAAATGCTCGAGCATAGAAATGACCTGGTAAAGCATCAAGATTTCCTTCCTCAATGGCTTCTAAGTAGCGCTTTTGAATTTTCGTTGTTTTTTGTATATCTTCAAGGGTGTAATCCTTTTTTATTCTTGCTTCTTTTAGCATTTCACCCAATTCATTCACTGTTTCACCTCCCTATAATTCATGACCTTGCCTAATCCTTAAGCTAAATCAAATCCTGTAAAGCTCGATTCAACTAGATCATACGTAATTTCCTCATCCGGATGACTTCTTAACTCAATGATGTAATCAAAATCGTCAAGAGTGTACTCTGTTTCACGCACAAAAATATCCGGATGCTCAATGACCTTTGGTGCCGGAAAACGCATAACTTCCCTCATTAACGAATGGTGCTTTTCCGTTGAACGCATGGTTGAAACAATACCATCAATAAAAAATACGCTCTCAGCTACCATTTCATCATTAGCTAATTGGTTACGTACAGTTTGCCTTAATAGGGTTGAGGAAATAAAAATCCATCTCTTATTCGCGGATACACTCGCAGCCACCATGGATTCCGTTTTCCCGACACGCGGCATACCTCGCACCCCAATTAACTGATGTCCTTCTTTCTTAAAGACTTCAGCCATGAAATCCACCAGTAATCCAATTTCATCTCTGGAAAATCGAAAGGTCTTCTTATCCTTCATATCCCTCTCGATATAGCGACCATGACGCACGGCAAGGGTGTCCATTATGGTTGGAGGTCGAAGAGCCGTAATGGTAATGTTTTCTACCTTTCTTAATATATTTCCCAGTAACTCAATTTTTTTATCATCATCAGTCTGAAGTAACATCCCTCTACGGCGAACTTCAACGCCGTTTATGGTAATAATATTTATCGTAAGCATACCCAGGATCGAAGCAATGTCTCCGAGTAACCCTGGTCTGTTCTTATGAATTTCATATTCTAAATACCAATCTTGAGTTTCCATATTATAATCCCCCTAAATCCCATCGATCATGTGGCCAAGCGGAAAGATAATCTTTCTGGCAAGTATACCATATTTTATTAGATACATAACTCATTTTATTTGTTTTCTCCATAGGATTTCAACCTTATGTATAGAAAATGTTCTATAGCTTGTCACAATCAAAGCTTCTACTAAAAAATAAAAAGAAATAACCCCCATATGGGGGTATATAAAATAAAAGTAGAGCTAAGGTTTACCACTAGCGGACACAAACGCCCCTCCCTGAATGGACGTACGCAGGTGGTAAAACCTGCTCACAATTAATATGGGAAGTTTTCGTCCTCTTTATGCTTATTTTCTTAAGTATACCATCCTCCGTTAGGACTAATGACTTGACCGGTGATATACTGTGCCTCCGGTTGCATTAAATACCATACCAATGAAGCAATTTCTTCAGGCTTGCCCAATCGTCCCATGGGAATCTCCTCAGCAATCATGCTCAACTCTTCCTCAGCAAATTGACGACTAAGTAATTTCCCTTCAATTGCTCCAGGGACAACTGCATTGACCGTCACCTGACTTGGTGCTAATTCCTTAGCTAATGCCTTAGTGAACGCAAGAAGAGCCCCTTTCGTTGTAGAGTAGAGTACCTCGCATGATGCTCCTGTCACTCCCCAAATGGAAGATATATTAATTATTCTGCCCGATTGCTTGTTAACCATAGAAGGTGCGAGCTTCTGGGCGAGAATAAACGGGGCTCGGATGTTCGTTTGATACAACAACTCAATATCCCCTAACTGCGTCTCCGTGAATAAACCATAATGAGTTATACCGGCATTATTAATTAGAACATCAGGCATTCTTGAAATCTGGGAAACCAAACCCTCTATTTCTTCAATACGGGACAGATCTGCTTTAAGTTGGATAACCAGAGCACCGGATTGCTCACAGACCTGCTTTACCTTTTTTATTTCCTCCTCCCCGCTGCGATAATGTAAATATAGATGGTAACCCTTTTGAGCAAGCAACTTAGCAATAGCTGATCCGATTCCTCCACTCGCTCCAGTCACTAACGCCCATTTCTCCTCGTTCATTTCCAAAAATCCTCCTAAAGAAAAAAGGAGGATCAAATCATCTCCTCCCCTTTTCTCTCTTTAGTCCCTTTTTAGCGGCTTTATGATAGAAACACTCAACTGTTCTTTTTGAATATGGTCCCTTAGTCTGTTGTTTACATCTGCTAGTGTAATTTGCTCGAGAGTTGGAACGATATGAAATAAATCTGATCCATTAAATTTATATTTTGTAAAGGAATTAGCCACAAACTCAATCGAGTTTAAGGAACGTAAGAATGATCCGATTTTTTTCTTTCGATTTAACTCGAACTCATCAGTCTCAATTCCTTTTTCCTTCGCTGCTTCTAATCCTTCCGTAATCATTTTGACTAATTTCTCAGGGTCCGGTGTATCACCACCCATAACAGAGAAACCATACTTACTCTCTCCACTATAATCCGTGCCAAATGTATCATTAATTAGTCCTTCTTCGTACAGGCTCTGATATAAATTTGAGCTCTGCCCTAGAAGAATATCTAATACAAGTTGTGTTGTCAATTCACGCTTTAGTAGGTCATCCCCGACTAATCCTACCTCTTTTTCTTTATAGCCAAACATCACTTTAGGCATCGCAACGGTCATTTCTTTTATTGTTTGAGGAACATCTACGTGAGTAGGCTCATCTTCGAAGAACCTTTCAATTTCCTCTTGAGCTTGGTAATTCTTTTTGGCTTGGTTTTCTCTAACTAAGTTCAAGATCTCCTTAGGCTCTACTGCTCCCACAATAAACAATAACATGTTGCTAGGATGATAAAATGTTTCGTAACAGGTATACAACATATCTTTTGTTATTTCCGTGATGGAAGGAATGGTTCCAGCTATATCAATCTGAACAGGATGATGGTGGTACATATTTTGAATTAATCCAAAATAAACCCTCCAATCAGCATTATCATCGTACATTTTAATTTCTTGGCCTATAATCCCTTTTTCCTTCTCCACATTTTCTTCAGTAAAGTACGGACTTTGTACGAAATCCAGTAGTGTTGTCAAATTTTCTTTGACGTTCCCAGTAGAAGAAAACAGATAAGCGGTGCGATCAAAGCTTGTAAAGGCATTAGCCGATGCCCCATAGGTGGCAAACTTATTGAACACATCTCCGCCTTCTTCTTCTTCGAACATCTTATGCTCTAGAAAATGAGCTATACCATCTGGAACCTTCACTTGATCTTTCCCAGGAACCTTAAAATGATTATCAACGGAACCATACTTTGTCGTAAAAGTCGCGTAGGTTTTACTAAAACCATGCTTAGGTAGGATATAAACATCGAGACCATTATCGAGTTTTTCGTAATAGAGGGTTTCTTTTAGCTGATCATATGTGATTTCCTTCATGTTAATTCCCCCCCTTGTCTCTTAAAAAGTAAATGGTGTCAATTTCTACTTTATTAGCGATATTTACAATATCTTGCACACTCACTTTTTCTATTTTCTCAAGCATCTCTTCAAGCGATTTTTCTGTTCCTGCTAAACGAGTGTTATAAGTAAAATCAATAATGGTTCTAGCGTTATCCTTGGTTTCTAGCAACTGATTTCTAAGGGTCGCTTTCGTCTGGGATAGCTCCTGATCACTAATCTCTCCCTTTTTCATCATTTGAAGCTGTTCCTTCATAATCTCGACTGCCTGGTTATATTTATCTATCTCTATACCCGACATCATCATAAGAATTCCCTTTTGACTCTCTAGACGGGAGACCGCATAATACGCTAAGCTTTCCTTTTCTCTTACATTAACGAACAACTTGGAATGAGGGAATCCTCCTAGGATTCCGTTATACATTAACAACGCTTCATAGTCCGCATCGGCTAAGGTCGTCTGCGTGCGACATCCTATATTTAATTTTCCCTGCCCCACTTCCATCTGTTCTACTATGGTGTGTTCCTCGACCTCCCTTTTTTGAACGGGATTAAAGACGAGTTTCTTCACTTCATTTCGCTCTATCTTGAAATATTTTCTAACTTCCTCCTTGACTTCTGCTGTCCGAACGTCCCCAACAACATAAATATCTATAGGATTCTGGGATAGTAGCTGTTGATAGTATGTATACAGATCGACCGGATCGATCTTGTCTAATTCTTCTAGCTTCCCATAAGACAACAATCGGTAAGGCTCATTCTTACACATTTCCTCTGTAACTCGTTGATTAGCGTATTTGATCTTGTCATCAACAAGACCTGTAATCTTATTTTTCAACAGCTCGGCTTCCGATTTAACAAAGCTTGGGTGAAAACCTCCGTTTTGCACTAAAGGCTGAGTTATTACTTCACCCAGGAATTCGATCCCACGACTCAATAAGGGAGATGGATCAGAGAGGAATTTTTCATTTGCCATCTCAAGTTGGATCTGGATGATCTGTTTCTCTCCTTTTTTTATAACATCGGTATGAAACACGGCTCCAAATAAGCTATCTAAATATTGTCGAAGCTGTCTAGTCGTTGGATATTTAGTACTCCCTCGCTTTAGGACATAAGGCACCAATGCCGTCTTCGTCACGGTATTTTCATGTAAATCTTGCTCCACCTGAATGACAATTGTAGTTGTTTTAAATTTATCCGTGGATAACACATGTAGGTTCATGTCATGAACTGAAACGCTGTCAAACAAGAGTTGACCCAATATGATCCCTCTCCTTTTTTGAGTGTATTATTTCCATTATACTCCACTTCCCTTCATAGTTTAACCTAAATTAAGGGGTTATCAAACAAAATGGAGTTTCGCGATTAGGCAAAACTCCATGATTCGTTCTCTTCTAGATTCAATTCCGCAAACTTGGCTTCGTCCAACTCATTAAAACGTCCACAATCCGGGTGCATACATAGCATCCCTTGCAAGTTCATATCCTTAAACTTTACACCGCTATGATTTCCGCAATAGGGGCAAGACCACATATCTCCACATCCTCGAACTCATTTGACCTATGTGCTTCCACTTACATCATTAGTTTTGGAAGATATGTGTTTTTTATTCAGAAACCACAAGGCTATGAAATATTAGATTCGTTCTTTTTAACTAGAACTTCTCGTGGCTTACTTCCCTCGAATGGTCCGACGATCTTATTCGCCTCCATCATATCAACTAGTCGAGCAGCTCGTGTATAGCCTATACGAAATCTACGCTGTAGTAAAGAAGCAGAAGCGGTTTGGGCTTCAATTACAAGTTTTACCGCTTCATCATACAAGTCATCTTCGGGTACTGCTTCGGTCACTTGTTCAGGTTCTGCCGGAATCATCTCTGCATGGTATTTAGCACTTTGCTGATTTTTCACGTATTCAACGACTGCTTCTACTTCCTCATCGGAAACGAAAGCCCCTTGAACCCGGGTTGGCTTCGAAGCTCCCATGGGGAGATAGAGCATGTCCCCACGACCGAGCAACTTCTCTGCTCCGCCCATATCAAGAATCGTTCTTGAATCCGTCATAGAGGAAACTCCGAAGGCAATCCGTGATGGAATGTTCGCCTTAATCACTCCAGTAATTACATCAACAGACGGTCGTTGTGTAGCAATAATCAAGTGAATCCCAGCTGCTCTTGCCATCTGGGCCAATCGGCATATCGCATCCTCAACATCGCCGGCAGCAACCATCATAAGATCTGCTAACTCATCCACAATGACTACAATAAAGGGTAAAGGTTTCCCTGTACCGGATTGAACTACCGCTTGGTTATATAGATCGATATTTCTTGTTCCACTTTTGGCGAATAGCTCATACCTTTTTTCCATTTCCACAACTACTTTTTTCAAGGCCATGGAAGCTCTTCTTGCATCTGTTACAACGGGAGCCAACAAATGAGGAATCCCATTGTACATATTTAGCTCCACCATTTTCGGGTCTATCATCATAAGCTTCACTTCATGAGGTTTTGCTTTAAAGAGTACACTTGTAATAATTCCATTAATACAAACACTTTTTCCGCTACCGGTAGCCCCGGCTACAAGTAAATGCGGCATCTTTGCAAGGTTTGCAATAATCGGTTCGCCCGATATATCACGGCCTAATCCTACGTTGAGTTTACCTTCTGAGTCCTGATAAGTCCCACTCTCTAGAACCTCTCTGAGACTAACTACAGCGACTTCCGAATTCGGTACTTCGATCCCAATGGCCGATTTCCCAGGTATCGGAGCCTCTATTCGGATATCTTTTGCTGCTAATGCTAGAGCAATGTCATCGGCTAAATTGACAATTTTACTAACCTTTACTCCTACAGCAGGCTGAACTTCATACCGTGTGACTGTCGGACCTCTGTGAATCTGCATGACTCTTGCATTCACACCAAAGCTTTCAAGTGTTTGTTCTAATTTTCGTGCATTGGACTGCATATCTCGATATTCTTTTCCTTGTTGCTTAGCAAGTTTAGGTCTCGCTAACAAAGATAAGCTTGGGATCTCATAATGAGGAGCTGGTTCCTCTACTATCACCCCATTGCTCTCCTCCATCTGTATAAATTCCATATCCTTTAAATCTAATTCCACCTCTGCAGGCTTCTCCTTGGTGCCCCCGGTTCGTGAAGACGGTTCCTTGGAAGAAAGGGGCTCCAAGCCAAGATCTAGTTCCTCTTGCTTATAAGCTGTTTCTATAAAATCGTGTATAACTGGTGGATCAAAACTCCCTTGTTGTGGTTCCATGGCCGGTTTACGAAAATCAAAATCAACAGAGGAGAAATCTCCTTTAGGCTCGGGCTTCCCTTTCGTCACCTCATTCTTTGAATCTTCCTTTTCAGCTCGTTCAAGCATTAAATGAACGGCCTCTTTCCCTTTGTTTGCAACAGACTTGCCTGCAACAGATACCAAGTCTCGTCCTCTTGTAAACAAGGCAACATAGGATATTTGAAAAAGAAGCATGAGACCTATAAGAAACGAAAAGAAGGCAATAATCATCGTTCCGGTACGAGCAAATAGGTAATAATTGATAGCAAGTCCAACTGCCCCAATCATTCCTCCGCCAATATCCGTAGTTGAAACCATTCCTGATTCCAGCTGTGCTTTTTCTTGTAGGATAGCATCCCATGAAATCTTCACAATACTTTGATCTGTAAATTTACCCTGAGCTGATAACTGATCAAAGAAGAGAATATGATCAAAGAGCAAAACCGAGAAAAATATGATAAATAACCCAACCCAACGGGGAGTATACAGAATTGGCCATTGCCTTCGAACCATAATATGCGCTGCACAGAAGATCCCAATCAAGGGAATGATAAAATCCCAAGTACCCGTAAGGAAACGAACGATCCAAGAAAAAGTTTCCCCAACCCAACCATACTTTGAAAGAGTGATAAGAAATACGGCTAAAAGAACTAGTCCATATAACTCGAACACCAACGTACTCTTTAATGAGAATCTGGGTGAATTCTGTTTTTTACTTTTTTTGTTTTTGCTAGATGCCATTGATAATCCACCTCTCACCCGAAAAAAGGCAGCCACAGAGGGGGCTGCCCATGATTTTCTATATTATACCATAATAAGCAGTTGGATAATAGTTCCTCATCTTAAGAATGGCTAATCTCCGGTCGAAAATGTATGGTCTGACCGGGCATGTATTTAGGATTTAAATAATCCTGTGGATTCGGACTCATTAATCTTACAATTTTAACTTCGGTGGAATGAGGTACTGGTTCAACGAGCATTTTCACTCCCTCAATCTCCGCTTCTTGATACTGATATTCCGTAGAATCCAAATTCTTCATTATCATTTCCATAGGCATTACGGAATATATGATCATGTTCATCCCACCCAACAGGTTAGATTTTAATTTACTGTAACATTGGATTTTGCGATTTTTGTTGTTGGATTAATTCATTAAGTTTTTTCATTGCCTGGGCAATCCCACCCACTTCATTAATTAACCCGACTTCAACTGCAGTAGTTCCAACCACATTGGTTCCGACGTCTCTTGTTAGCTCTCCAACTTTTAGCATAAGCTCACGGAACTTTTCTTCTTCAATCTTCGAATGTTCCACGACAAATCTGACCACACGATCCTGCATTTTCTCTAAGTATTCAAAGGATTCTACTACATTAATAACAAGCCCTGTTAAGCGTACGGGGTGAACAATCATCGTAGCAGATGGGGCAATAAAAGAATAATCTGCTGATACAGCAATAGGCACCCCAATACTATGACCTCCCCCTAGCACCAAGGAGACCGTCGGCTTGGAAAGAGAGCTAATCATTTCGGCAATGGCCAAGCCTGCTTCCACGTCACCTCCAACTGTGTTAAGGACAAGGAGCAATCCTTCAATTTTAGGATTTTGCTCAATTGCAACTAATTGAGGGATAATATGTTCATATTTTGTTGTCTTATTCTGAGGAGGTAATTGCATATGTCCTTCAATTTGGCCAATAATGGTCAAACAATGAATATTACTCTCAGGACTTGTAGCTACCGCCGTTTGCCCTAACTGTTGGATGGTTTCTAAGATCCCCTTCTTTTTTTGATCCTCATTTGGCTGTGCTGGGGCTTCCGTTCGATTGGGCTGCTGACCAGGATCTGAATTAGGTGGTTGGCCAGGCTGGTTCACAAACATTGGATTTCGTACAGGAGTTTGCATCGGATTATTGTTATAAGGTCTAAATTGGTTCCAATCATAAGACATGTCTTTTCCCTCCATAATTAACGGAACTTGGAGCTTCCCCCATTATTATGGACTGAATCTTATAGAACATGTACAAAGCCCTTCATGAAAATTAAAATGAAAAGCCCAAGTCCTGTACAATAAAGGTTGTACGGGCTTGGGCCTTCGCTCTAGCTAAGATCTAAGCTTCCATTATAATGGGTAAAATCATAGGCCTTCTCTTTGTTTTCTCATAAAGAAAACGTCCCAGACCATCTCTTACACTATTCTTTAAAGTAGACCATTCATTCACCTTTTCTTCCATACATTTCTTTAAAATCTGACTAACTAACTGATTCGCTTCATCAAGTAGTTCCTCAGATTCACGAACATAAACAAAGCCACGCGATATAATATCCGGACCTGAAAGGATAGCTCCGGTTTGTTTACAAAGGGTTACAACAACAACGAGGATACCATCCTGTGATAGGAGTTTTCTATCGCGCAACACGATATTTCCTACATCTCCTACACCTAAACCATCTATAAGGACCTGACCTGAATGGACCTTAGAACCTAAGCGTGCCGTTCCCTCGGATACCTCAACTGTGTCCCCATTATCTAGTAGGAAAACATTCTCCGGGGGTATTCCAACCTCATGGGCGAGCTTCGCGTGTGCACGCATCATTCGAAACTCTCCGTGAATAGGAATAAAATATTTCGGCTTAAAGAGATTAAGCATCAATTTCAGCTCTTCTTGGCTCCCATGACCAGATACATGGACATCTGACCCATAATAGACATCTGCCCCAATTCGATAGAGCTGATCTACAATCCGCCCTACATGTCGCTCATTACCAGGTATAGGCGTCGCAGCAATAATTACAGTATCTCCAGGTAGAATATCTACCTTCCGGTGTGAAGACCGTGCCATACGAGTTAAAGCAGACATCGGCTCCCCTTGACTACCGGTGGAAAGAATAGCAAGTTGGTCTGCTGTAAAACGATGGATCTCATCAATCTCGATAATAATGCCCTCAGGAACGTGCAAATAATCAAGATCGATGGCAATTTGCATGACATTCTGCATACTTCTACCTATAACAGCAACCTTACGACCATAATGAGCGGCAGCATCAATAACCTGCTGGATACGATGAATATTGGAAGCAAATGTTGCAACAACAACCCGTCCCTTCGCTTGGCGAAAAACACGATCAATAGCTTGTCCAACACGTCGTTCCGATCCCGTAAAACCAGGTTTATCTGAGTTAGTACTATCCGAAAGTAAAACGGCTACTCCCTCTTGACCAATTCTACTCATAGCAACTAAGTCTGCCATTTGATTGTCTACTGGGGTTTGGTCGAACTTGAAATCCCCTGTATGTACTACCTTCCCTTCTGGTGTATCTACACAAACCCCTAGGGAATCTGGAATACTATGCGTAGTCCTAAAGAAGCTTACCTTTAATTTGCCAACTCCAACGATGCTTTGATCGTCTACTATATTCAAGGAAGCATCTCTCAATAAGCCGGCTTCTTTTAACTTAACTTGTATTAGACCAAGTGTAAGCTTACTTCCATAGACAGGAACATTCAAATGTCTCAATACGTAGGAAAGTCCACCAATATGATCTTCATGACCATGAGTAAGAAATATCCCTTTCACTTTATCCCGATTCTCTTGCAAATACGTAATGTCTGGAATAACCATATCAATCCCAAGCATATCTTCATCAGGGAACTTCAATCCTGCATCAATGACAACGAGCTCATCATCATACTGTACAACATACATATTCTTGCCTATCTCGCCAACGCCGCCCAACGCAAAGATAGACAATATCTTGTTGCCTTGTTTCACCAACTGTATACCTCCTAGCCTTGACTCCTATATTCAGTTTTAGCGTATGAAGATTTCCATATAAGTACACCTCATATTGAGGATGCTAGCCTTCATAGGTACAATAACACCGGACGAGTCATTTGAACCTATTATACATGAATGATCAAATGAAGGATAGATATTCCGAATGCATTCAAAACCGTGTCAGCCCTTGAACAGATGGATAGTAAGCTTAATTTAACCATCTCATGAATGGATTATAACGAAGACAAAAAGAGCAGCCACAGAGGGCTGCTTATTCAAATAAGTTATCTATAAACTTTGCTTCATGCTCATTTGCAGGGACAAGTGGAAGTCTTACAGACCCGACTTCGATTCCCTTCTTATTTAAGGCATACTTTACCGGAACAGGATTAGATGTGATAAATAACCCTTCAAAAACCGGTAAGTATTTCCGATGAAGGGATGCAGCTGTCTGTACATCTCCCTTAACATAGGTCTCAATCAAACTCTTCATTTGCTGACCAATCACGTGGCTTGCCACGCTCACTACACCATGGCCTCCAACACTTAAGGTAGGGAGAGTAAGCTTGTCGTCACCTGTATACACTTTAAAGCCAACAGGCGCTTTATCTACGAGAACTGCTACCGGAGTGAGATCACCACTAGCCTCTTTAACAGAAGTTATGTTAGAAATTTGAGCAAGACGGAGAATTGTTTCTACCTGCATATTAATAGCAGAGCGGCCTGGAATGTTATAGAGCATAACCGGCAAGGTTGTTGATTCCGCAATAGCCTTGAAATGTTGGTATAATCCTTCTTGAGAAGGCTTGTTATAATACGGAACCACTAGCATAATTCCGTCTACACCCGCTTCTTCCGCTTTACGAGTTAATTCAATAGAAGCCTGGGTACTATTGCTTCCCGTCCCGGCAATTACTTTTGCTTTTCCTTTGGCTTGCTGAGCAACATGTTTAAACAAAGCTACTTTTTCTTCTTTACTCAGGGTAGGCGATTCCCCTGTGGTACCACCAACTACAATGGTATCCGTCCCGGTTTGGATAAGATGGTTAACTAATTGTGTTGTTTTCTCAAAGTCCACCTCAAGGTCTTCATTAAAAGGTGTGACCATTGCTGTCAATAAACGTCCGAAATCTGTCACGATGGGGCTCTCCCTTCAAGTCTAGTGTGCAAGTTTATGCAAATCGAATTTGCGATGAAGGGCCCGGACCGCTTTTATCATATCCTCTTCCTTCACCAATACCCATATGGTCGTATGGGAGTCTGCACATTGTAATATCTGAATATCTTCTTGATTTAAGGCTTCGGCTATTTTGGCCATTACGCCGGGAACTCCTGCCATACCAGCGCCAATAATGGAAACCTTGGCACAATGCGGAGTCGGTATTGGATCATTGCCCATTTCCTGAAGAATTCTTACTGCTTTCTCTGCAACTTCATCCCTCACAGTATAGGCTACTCCAATAGGGTTTACGTTTATGAAGTCAACGCTTATTCCATGTTCAGCCATTGCCTTAAATACACTTAACTGTAAATCGTACTGTCCGTCCCTTGCTAACACTTTTATCTGCGTAATATTGGAAATGTGAGCAATACCCGTAATGGTTCTTTCCACTGTTTGATCGGATCTCTTTTGAAGTTCGGAACGGTTAGCTACCAGAGTTCCTGCATCACTACTAAATGTAGAGCGAACACGAATTGGAATATTCCCTTGCATTGCCATCTCTACAGCTCTTGGGTGAATAACTTTTGCCCCCTGGTAAGCCATGTTCGCTATTTCCGTATAAGTCACTGCATTTAATTGTTGAGCGTCCTCTACAATGCGAGGATCGGCTGTCATAACCCCGCTCACATCTGTAAATATATCCACGCATTCTGCCCTTAAAGCAACTCCTAAGGCTGTGGCTGTCGTATCGCTCCCACCTCTCCCTAGAGTCGTGACCTCCCAATCTTCTGTTCTTCCTTGAAATCCTGTCACGATGACAACACGATGGTTCGATAATTCTTTTTTAATTCTCGTTCCATCCATTTTTTGAATCTGGGCATTACCAAACTCATTGTCTGTAATAATCCCTGCTTGCCCACCGGTTAAAACAGTTGCAGATATGTCTCTGCTATTAAGCATACTAGCTAGAGTTGTGGCGGAGATTACTTCTCCACAATGAAGAAGTAAGTCCCAATCCCTCTTCTGCAAGGTAGAACCGTTCGAACGAATCAATTCGATCAGGGTATCCGTTGCGTAGGGTTGACCCTTACGTCCCATAGCTGAAACGACAACGCAAACTGAATACCCTTCATCCAATGCTAAACAAATATGATTAATAGCTTCTTCCCTATCTTCAGGTGAAGATAGGGAAGAACCTCCGAATTTCTGAACTAATATTTTCATTCTTCACATTGCTCCCTTGTAGATCATTGCTTAATTGAGACCTAACCAAAGGGACATCCATTATGTTAATTTTCAAATTTAGCTGCCATTTGTTCTGCAATTTGGACTGCGTTCCATGCAGCCCCCTTGAGTAGGTTGTCACTTACAATCCACATATGAAGACCACGAGGCTCAGATACGTCTTTTCTTAAACGTCCTACGAATACTTCAAGTTTCCCAGTTGAATCAGTAGCTAACGGGTATGCCTGTTCAGCAGGGTCGTCGATTAGCGTGACTCCAGGAGCATGAGCTAATAATTCCTTGATCTCATCTAAGTTGAAATCCTCTTTGGTTTCAACATAAACAGATTCGGAATGTCCGTTTAAGACAGGAACACGAACGCAAGTTGCAGCAACCTTTACGTTTTCATCACCAAAGATCTTTTTTGTTTCATTAATCATTTTCATTTCTTCTAGAGTAAAGCCATTTTCTTGGAAGACATCAATTTGAGGGATAACGTTAAAAGCCATTTGATGTTTCTTTGGCAAGGAGCCAACAGGTAAGATTTCTCCATTAGCCTCTTTTCCTTCCAACACCGCTTGAGTCTGGCTTACAAGATCCCCGATTGCACGATTACCAGCACCTGATACCGCTTGGTAGGTGGAAACAATAATGCGGTCAATACCATACTTTTCTTTAATCGGCTGAAGAGCTGCCACCATCTGGATCGTAGAGCAATTAGGGTTAGCTATGATTCCTTGATGTTCGAACGCTTTTTCCATATTTACTTCTGGCACAACAAGCGGAACTTCTGGAGTCATTCTGAACGCATTCGTATTATCAATAACTACAGCCCCGCGTTGTACAGCCTCTTGTGCTAAGGCTTTACTTACGCTTCCTCCAGCGCTGAACAAGGCAAAATCAATTCCTTCAAAGCTTTCTGGAGTAGCTTCTTCTACGATTATTTCCTGTCCCTTAAAGGTTAAAGTTGCTCCTGCAGATCTTGCAGAGGAGAGACACTTCAACTGACTAATTGGGAAATTACGTTCTTCCAACAAACGTAAAATCTGTGTACCTACTGCTCCCGTTGCTCCGACTACTGCTACATTAAAAGTTTTTGCATTTGCCATTGTATTCTCTCCCTTATCCTATGGTTATTGTATATACTAGTGCATATATTTAAATTTTTCAACAATCACTGGCTGCAGCTGCTTGCCCTC
Organism: Ammoniphilus sp. CFH 90114; assembly: GCF_004123195.1. Lineage (NCBI taxonomy): Bacteria > Bacillati > Bacillota > Bacilli > Caryophanales > Paenibacillaceae > Ammoniphilus > Ammoniphilus sp. CFH 90114. The sequence continues at coordinate 544,967 of NZ_SDLI01000001.1, read as the reverse complement.
AAGAGCCATCTCACAAGTTTCCTTAATTAATTCCATCCTTGCCACTAATGATTTTGGCTTTTTCTCAGGAGCGTCTTGCCCAAATGGAACAAAATAGATATCCTTCGCAGCCATTAATTTAGCAATGTTTGCCATGTTTAGTCCTAGACCATCGTTTGTAGAAATAGCTAATACCACCGGTCTATGGTTACGCATGGTTGCCTTGGCAGCCATTAGTACAGGGCTGTCTGTTAAAGCATTAGCAAATTTACTTGTTGATCCGCCTGTCATCGGTGCAATAACCATGACATCTAGAGGTCTTTTCGGCCCTAGCGGCTCAGCATCCACAATTGTTGAAATAATTTTGTTGCCGGTGATATCTTCTAACTGCTTTTTCCAGTCCACGGCATTCCCAAAATACGTATCCGTCGTTGCCACCGTATGTGTAATGATGGGAATTACATTCGCTCCCTCATCAACTAATCGCTTAATTTGAGGCATTATCTCCTCTAAGGTACAATGAGAGCCCGTTACTCCAAAACCAATTGTTTTTCCTGCTAATTTCATGATGATCCCTCCCGATCTGCCATTTGTTCAGAAACCAGCCTAGACAGAGTCTTAGCAATAATCTGGCCTGCTGTCTTCGGCGCAACAATTCCAGGCAAACCAGGTGCTAACAAGGCCTTAATTCCTCTTTTTTCAGCATATCGAAAGTCTACTCCACCAGGCTTAGAAGCGAGATCTATGATAAGGGTATGGTGGGGCATACGAGCAATAATTTGCGGAGTGACTACCATTTTGGGGATCGTATTATAGACAATATCCACATCGTCTACCTGTTCCGCAAGATCATCTAACTCAAACGGAGATAAGCCCATTTCGTAAATTCTTGCTAGATGTTCAGGCTTCCTCGCGCCCACTCGGACATGGGCCCCTAAAGCGTGCAGAGCCCTTGCCATTGATATTCCTACCCTTCCAAGGCCCAATACAATGCAGGTAGACCCATGGATCGTGATGTCTGTATTCTGAATCGCCATCATTAACGCTCCCTCTACAGTAGGGATGGAGTTATATATGGCTACATCGTCCCGATCAAGAATCTCAACGAGTTGCAATTGATAAGCTTGGCTATGGTCTCTAAGGAATGGCTTAGCCATACCTGTATAAATGACCATATTTTTATTCATGACCTCGAAGTGTTTGTCAGTTAATTGAACCGGCTTTGAACAGAAGATGCTCTCTACCACCCCTTCGTCATCTGTACCTACGATAGGAAGAATTAAAGCATCCGTTTCCTGCAGTACGTCCAAGGAAAGTTCCTTTTTCGTGGCTCCAATAAAATTACTTTCTAGATTATCAAATCCAATGAGGGTTACCGATGCGTCCAGCTCGATAAACTTCTTAATTACTTCAAGTTGGCGAGCATCTCCTCCGATGAAGGTAGCGTGAATCCCTGTGAGCATAAAGCTGATAACCCCTTTCAAACAGTTTACTACAATAAAGTTGACATTAAAAGTATAAACGAATTGATTTTTTCAAAGCCGTTTGCCGGAATTCGTTGCGTTCTACCCTCATCGTATGTGAGCGCCCACGGAAGCGTTACACCCATTCAGCTACTATCCTTATATAGAATTACTTTAACAATTTATTTAATATTTCGCCCTTCCTCTTTCTCTCAGTTCAACAATAATCATATCTGGTCCAATCTTACGAATGGCATTCCACGGGATGACACAATCATTTTTCTTTTTTCCCCACCCTAAGAAAGAGGTACCAGGAAGGATAATAGAATCGATTTGTCCAGATTCAGTATGAATGACTAAATCGGAATGTCCAAGCATTCCCATTCGCTCTCCGTTGTCGAGATCAATGATTTCTTTCCCACTAAATTCGCTATATCTCATCCTTTTCCCATTCCTTTCATCTTAGAATTCATGATCCCTGCAGTGGAAGGATATGCTCTTAGCAAAAAAAAAAGTACTTCTGCTCTAAAAGCAAAAGTACTAGCTACAGATTTTACTATTAAACTCCAGTGTGGCCGAATCCACCAGCACCTCTATTACTTGATGGAAGTTCCTGAACGATCTCCCATTCAACAGATGGAACGTATTGAATGACCATTTGTGCGATCCGATCTCCTCGAGAGATGCTAAATACATCCTCTCCATGGTTAATTAAAATAACCCCGATTTCTCCACGGTAGTCAGCATCGATGGTCCCCGGAGAGTTCAGACAGGTGATCCCATGCTTCAATGCGAGCCCGCTCCTTGGTCTAATCTGAGCCTCCATATTGACTGGTAGAGCCAAAGAAAAACCGGCAGGGATTAGTGCACGTTGACCCGGGGCAATAGCTACCGAATCCTTAGTTGCAGCATAAAGGTCAAAGCCGGCTGCAAATTCTGACATTTTAGAAGGAAGGCTTATATCCTCATTCCCTGGTGTCTTCATAATTTGTATGGTGACTATAGAAGGTTGCAAAAGCTCCCCTCCCTTCATGACGTTATCTTAGTAGATGTTCCTGATTAAAAGACGCTGGTAATTCCTCGAAAGGACTAACTAACGCAATCGACATAGGTTGATTAAATATTTTATCAATAGTTTCCTTTACATGACCGAGCGAAACATTGTCTACTCTTTGAAGGATCTCATCGAGATTCAAATGCTTCCCGAGAAGCAACTCATTCTTACCCAGACGACTCATTCGGCTATTCGTGCTCTCTAAGCTTAACATTAGACTACCTTTGAGCTGTTCTTTTCCTTTTTTCAACTCTTCCTTTGTCATTCCATCGGCCTTCAAGGATTGCAGGGTATTAACAACCACAGAGTAGACCTCTTCTAGCTGATTCGGAGCTGTGCCCGCATATACCGTAAACATTCCATTATCTTGGAAGGAAGAATGATAAGAGAACACAGAGTAAGCTAAGCCACGCTCTTCACGAACTTCCTGGAACAGCCTTGAACTCATGCTGCCGCCAAGAATATTATTCATTAGTATAAGTGCGTAGATATCCTTATTTCCTACCTCAAGCCCTGGAAAAGCTAAGCATAGATGTGCTTGTTCGGTATCCTTTTTCTTCAACTTGATTCCCGCATGAAACTGTGGGATTGTCCTGCTGTTATCCTCTGTTCCACGCTGGAATGCAGAGAATTGTTCTTTAATGGACATTAATAGTCCGTCCGTTACATTTCCGGCAACGGTTATAACCACATTCGATGGTGTATAACGTTGATTAATATAAGAAAGGATTTTGTCCTGATTAAGCTGATTTAGTACATCCTCAGTTCCTAGTATGCTGTACCCCAGGGAGTGATGAGGAAAACTGGCCTTAGAGATCAGATCATGAACAAGATCATCGGGTGTATCATCGTACATTTTAATCTCTTCAATAACAACTTTACGTTCTTTCTTAATCTCTTCCTCGTCAAAAACAGAATTAAAGAACATATCCGAAAGTATATCAAGCGCCATTGGAGCATGATCATCCAATACTCTGGCATAATAGCACGTGTATTCTTTAGAAGTAAAGGCGTTAACATGACCGCCTATTTGGTCAAAGGACTCGGCTATCTCTTTCGCTGATCTGGACTTCGTTCCCTTAAAGAGCATATGTTCAATAAAATGGGAAATTCCATTGTTCGTTGGCTCTTCGTTCCGGGAGCCGGTTCCAACCCAAATCCCCAGAGCGACAGAGCGCACGGTTGGGATTTTTTCAATTATCACACGTACCCCATTATCTAGGGTGTATTTTTCGATCACGAGTGAAGCCTCCTTGTCGTCCCCAAACAGTGGGGTCCTCTATTGCTGGTCATTACCTTGGTAAGATCTGCCCCTTGACAGTCAGTATATCTACTATAGCAAAATTACCTTTTCACCTCAATAGGATACACACGTCCGGAGGAGATTAGTTCGCTCACTGTACCTACTTTAAGTCCTTTAGACTGAGCTGATTCTAATAATGCAGGTAAGGCTTTCATGGAAGATTCTGTAGGATGCATGAGAATCAAGCCGCCATTGTCTAATTTCGGAGTAAGTCTTTGGATAATTTCGGATGGTGCCGGTTTACGCCAATCTACTGTATCTAATGTCCATAGTATGGTATACATTCCATCTTGTGCAGCCATTTGTACGGTGCGTTCATCAAAAGATCCAGAAGGTGGTGCAAACAACGTTGGTTTGACATCTAGTTCCTTTTGAATAACCTCGTTGGTCTTTGAAATCTCCAAGCGGATTCTATTGAGTGAAATGGTTTTCATGTCTGGATGAGAAAAGGCATGATTGCCAATCTCATGACCTGCTTGTTTAATCTTTCTGGCTTCCTCTGGAAACTTGCTTACCCAAGAACCATCCAGGAAGAAGGTAGATTTTACATTATATTTTTCTAATGTCCTCAAAATTTCGGGTAAATATTCGTTGCCCCAAGCTACATTAATCATGAAAGAAACTACAGGCTTATCCGGGTTCCCTCTATAAATGGGAGAGGGGTTTAAGTCCGCTAGTTTTACTTTTGGCTCAACTTCCTCGAACACTACGAGTGAATGATCAAATCGACCAGCATCCTCTAACTTGTCTAAGGACTTCTCTATATTGAGAGTTATACCGTTGTATCCTGGAATGGCCTTCCAAACTGGATCAATTCGCGCGTCAATTGGAGCAATTTCATGCTTGGCCTTGAGTTCTTGTAACTTCCCCATCCATTCCTCCCTGTTCTGGCCATTGACAGGGATGCCTTTCACCGAGGAAACATATCTATCGATTGCCTGCGATTGCAACGCAAACAAAAAAAGCACTAGAAAAAGCCCGCTTAATAAGAGCTGCACCTGTGCTTTTGACCATTTCATAACACCCACCTCCATTGAATTCCGTTTCTCCAATGGTACAAGTTATGTTGAAATGGTGTATTATATTCTTAACTTCATGCCATTATGTGACTAAGATATCTAGTTCGGGAAATATCGATTTCTAAAACAAACCGATATTTTCCCTTGTACTAGGTTGTTGGATTTTCTTGTTGTTCTTTTGCTTCCTTGAGAAGCACTTTGCGTGAAAGGTTAACCCTTCCTTGATTGTCGATTTCAATAACTTTGACCATGATCTGATCTCCTACTGAAACAACATCCTCTACCTTAGCCACTCTTTCTTCAGCCAATTGAGAGATATGCACCAAACCTTCCTTACCTGCGAACACTTCAACGAAAGCCCCGAACTTTTCGACTCGTTTTACTGTCCCTAAGTACGTCTGACCTACTGCAACCTCACGCACTAAATCTTCAATAATCTGCTTTGCCCGCTGGTTCATGGCTTCATCAACAGAGGCAATAAAAATGCGTCCATCTTGTTCGATGTCAATCTTGACACCGGTCTCTTCAATGATCTTATTGATGATCTTACCACCTGGTCCGATAACGTCACGGATCTTATCGGGATGAATCTTCATAGTTAGTATCTTAGGAGCGAATTGTGACAAGCTCTGTCTTGGTTGGGAGATGGCTTCTAACATACGGTCGAGAATGTGTAGGCGTCCAACACGAGCCTGTGTAAGTGCTTGTTCAAGTATAGCTCGATCGATACCATCAATCTTAATATCCATTTGGAGGGCTGTAACTCCATTGCTTGTCCCTGCCACTTTAAAATCCATATCTCCTAGATGATCTTCCATCCCTTGAATATCAGAAAGAACTGTGACATAGTCTCCTGACTTAACCAAACCCATGGCAATCCCTGCAACCGGTGCCTTGATGGGTACTCCAGCATCCATCATGGCTAGTGTGCTGGCGCAGATACTAGCTTGGGATGTAGATCCGTTTGATTCAAGAACTTCAGAGACTAATCGAATCGTATAAGGAAATTCTTCCTCAGTTGGGATAACAGGCTCCAACGCGCGTTCCCCTAGAGCTCCATGGCCAATTTCACGTCTCCCAGGAGGTCGAAGCGGACGTGCTTCACCTACACTAAATGGAGGGAAGTTGTAATGATGCATGAATCTCTTGCTCTCTTCGATTCCAAGACCATCCAAGATTTGAACGTCACCAAGTGCTCCTAGTGTACAAATACTCAGTGCTTGAGTCTGTCCACGCGTAAATAACCCTGAGCCATGTGTCCGAGACAACAAGTTCACTTCACCTGTAATCGGACGAATCTCATCAATAGCTCGTCCATCCGGTCTAACCTTATCATGAGTAATTAAACGTCGTACTTCATCCTTAACAATGGTGTACAACACTTCTGATATACTCTTAGAACCTTCCGGAAAGATCTCAGCAAAGTGCTCTAGCGTTTCCTCTTTGATTGCGTCTATTGCATCTTGCCTTGCTTGTTTTTCTTCTATACGAACTGCCTCCACAAGCCGCTCTTGTGCATACTCTCTAACCGCTTGGTCGATTTCTGTATCAACAGCATGAAGAATAACTTCCATTTTTGGCTTTCCGACCTTCGATTGGATATCCTCGATAAACGTTACAACAGAACGAATATGGTCATGACCAAACATGATAGCTTCTAACATCACTTCTTCAGGAACCTCTTGAGCTCCAGCTTCCACCATATTAATGGCATCTTTCGTCCCTGCGACTACAAGGTGAATATCACTTTGATTTTGTTGCTCAACCGTAGGGTTCAGGATGAACTCTCCATTAATCCTTCCTACAACTGCTCCTCCAATCGGCCCGTTAAACGGTACATCAGATATACTTAAGGCTATAGATGTACCAATCATCGCTGCGATTTCTGAGGAACAATCTTGGTCAACTGACATAACAATGTTTACAACTTGAACTTCGTTACGGAACCCATCTGGAAATAGCGGACGAATAGGACGGTCAATCAGCCTGCTGGCTAAAATAGCCTTTTCACTTGGTCTTCCTTCCCTTTTTATAAATCCTCCAGGAATTTTTCCTACCGCATATAAGCGTTCTTCGTAGTTCACGGTTAAGGGAAAAAAATCAAGAGTGGATGGTTGACTGGACGCCGTCACCGTGGATAAAACAGCAGTGTCTCCATAGCGTACTAATACAGCCGCATTCGATTGCTTAGCCATTTTTCCGTATTCGACTGTAAGCTTCCTACCACCTAAATCATAAGAAAAAATCTCCATAATATGTAGGCCTCCCTTCTCCATAGTCATTTTAAACTGGATCTTTCGTCATTATACTATTATTTCCTATAAATGAAAAATTAAAGATGGATACCCTTGAGTATTTTTCTATAATTTTACATTATCCTAGACAACAGAAAAAGCGGGGAATGCCCCCGCTTATTCTCTAACGACGTAAGCCTAACTTATTGATAAGATCACGGTAACGAGTTACATCGGAATTCTTCAAGTAAGTCAACAAATTACGACGTTGTCCTACCATCTTAAGAAGACCACGGCGAGAATGATGATCTTTCTTGTGCTCGCGCAAATGTCCGTTTAAGTAGTTAATCTTCTCCGTAAGGATAGCTACCTGTACTTCTGGAGATCCTGTATCGGATTCGTGTACGCGGTATTCTTCGATCAACTGTTGCTTGCGTTCTTGTGTTAATGCCATCCTTTTCACCTCCTTCATCATAATCCCCATTAGCCGAGATACACCGTCGGTGATGTCGGTCATCCAAGCCAAAGGTTACTTGCCAATAATCGTGATTACCAATCTTCCTTGTGAAATGTCCTTCACCACCATATCAAAAACCCTTCCACTGCTTGCCATAAAACCTCGAAAACGAGTAGCTACAGGCACGGTACCAGGTATTGATCTCGCTTGATGGATAATATCAGGTACTGATATTCCCACTTGTCGATGTTGACGAATCCGCTGCTTCACATGTGAAGTAATAATCACATGCATAGCCTAAAGGTAGGGAATTTCTTCCCTTGCCTCAGAATGGAGCTGCTCAAGATACATTGTAAACAATGAATCTTGGAATGCAACCCTATGGGCATCAGTTAATCCGTTTTTTCGGTAGATCTTAAACATTTCCTTGTGCAGTCTCTTAAATTCATCACTGCAACATATATTGGCCACTTCTTGGCAAAGTTTACTTAATTGCCGATCTGTATCATCGGCCTTCGGCAATTTCATCATGAACCTCTCCCTTCTTCACAGTACCGAAACTTTAATCTTCTCCGTGAGATCAAATCCAAGTGAAAGTGTAGTAGGAGGAAGTCTACTAGCTCGTTTAGCTAATAAGAAATTACCACGAGTTAGTATAGCATAAATTCTTGGACGAGTAAATGTCTATTTCAGTTATTACAAAGATTATGCTGGTCTTGCATGCAATATAACTCTTCAATCTCTAAGTAGCGCATTTAAGTACCAAAGATTCGGCTTTTTGCATGGCTAACATCTTGCCTGATTTGATTTACAAGCTGCTCCACACCAGCAAACTTCTGTTCTTCGCGAATAAAAAAGAGAAAATCTACCCGTATATCCATATCATACATATTTTCACTAAAATCAAAAATATATACTTCTAGGCTCTTCTCCTTTTTTTCCTGTTCAAAGGTGGGTTTAATGCCTATATTCATTACGCCATACAGGATCTTCTCTTCAAAATAGATCCTTACCGCATATACGCCTGTTCGTGGAATTAAATAAGGATCCTCTAGCCCAATATTAGCAGTTGGAAACCCAATTTGCCTTCCGCGTTTTTCACCATGAATAACAATGCCTTTTATACTGTATGGCCTACCTAGAAATTCAGTAGCTTCCTGGATCTTACCACCATAAAGATACTCGCGAATAATGGTGCTACTTATCTTTTCTCCGTAACGTGTGATGGGAGACACAACATCCAGCCCATACCGATTATGGCTATACTCTTGCAGAGTAAAGGCCGTTCCTTTCCCTCTATATCCAAATGTATAATCAAACCCAACCACGATATGCCTAGCTTGCAGCGGAATAAGAAATTCATTAATAAAATCCTGGGGATATACTGAGGAAAACGGAATGTCAAAATCAACGACATAAGCGAGCTCAATCCCCATCTTCTCTAATAGGTTAAGCTTTTCCTCTAAAGGTGTTAAATAATGAGTATAACCGCTTTGCCCAAGTATTTCCCTTGGATGAGGGTGAAACGTCATGACAGCAGAACTTAATCCTTTTTCTTTTGCCACATCCATTGCCTTCTGAATAACTCTTCGATGCCCTTGATGAACGCCGTCAAAATATCCAATCGCCAGCACACTAGGATGATACTCGAGGGCTTCTAAGGGATACTGCAAGTGCTGTATGATCATGTTTTTTATTCCCCTTCCAATCGAAACACTTTTTCCGGTTTACCCCAAGCTTCCCCTTCCAAGTATACAGCTTTATATAAGGCTAAAAACGTTCCTTCCATTGAGTAAACCCGAATGAGTTGACCCTCAGTGAAGTCCATTTCTAGTCTAATTTTTTTACCATTATAAATATCCGGGACTTGCCCGAGATTCACCCTCACTTCAGGATAATGCAACAGAGCCCAATCTAACGGCTTAATGATAGAATCAATGGTTCCATCCTCTACTGCCTCTTGGATCTGCTCAAAAGTAACGCAGTCCTTTAGGCGGAAGGGACCGCTTGCAACACGCTGCAAATTTTTCATATGAGCAGGATACTTTAACTTCTTCCCAATATCTACGCATAGTGTTCTAATATATGTTCCCTTTGAGCATTTTACATGGATCGTAATCTCTGGGTATGGTGGATTAAGATCCATCGAGAGAACATGAAGCTCGTAGATCTGGACAGATCTCGCCTTCCGCTCAATTTCTTTACCTTCACGCGCTAATTCATGCAATCTTCTTCCATTCACTTTAATAGCCGAATACATAGGAGGAACCTGATCAATAGTCCCAAGGAAGCTTTTTAGTACCTCTTTAACTTCCACTTCCGAGAGAGGGGTCGTAACACTTCTCTCTTCAACCGTTTCTCCGTCCGCATCCTCCGTGGTCGTAGAACGTCCAAGAGAAACGGTTCCTACATACTCCTTAGGAAGATCCTGAATATACTCAACTACCCTTGTTGCATGTCCAATACATATGGGAAGCACTCCAATTACAGATGGATCTAGGGTACCCGTATGACCTATTTTTTTCATTTTCAATATTCTGCGGAGTTTACCTACACAGTCATGGGAAGTCATACCTGGTGGTTTGAGTAATGGAATAATGCCTATCTTATCCATTATTGGTTACCCCATGCCTGTTCTAATCTGTTCTTTACAATCTGGGTCACTTCATCGAGATTGCCTTTAACGGTGCACCCAGCTGCTTTTGCATGACCGCCGCCGCCCAGTGCTTTAGCAATGGCAGAGACATCGATATGTTTTTTTGAACGAAGGCTGACCTTTACGGTTTCCACGTCCACCTGTTTGAAAAGAATTCCAACTTCTACACCTTCAATATTTCTGGCGTAATTCACAAGCCCTTCCATGTCTTCCCGATTAGCCTGACTTGCTTCCATGGCTTCTAAAGAAATGGTTAAAAATGCAGCTTCATCATTGAAATCCATGTTTAGGGTAGGTAAGACTTCCCGTAATAGCTTCAAATAGGAAGCTGTAATCGTTTCTAAGCATCGCTCAGCAACGTCAGAAGGCGAAACCCCTTGATTCAAGAGGTCTGCGGCTTTATGCATAACTTCAGCTGTTGTGTTGGAGTATCTAAATCCACCTGTGTCAGTCAAAAGTCCCATATAGAGAGCTGTAGCTAGACTAGTATGTAAAGGTAATCCCATTTCTTTTACTAAATCGTAGAGAATCTCTGCAGTAGCGCACGCATCTGTCCGCACAAGATTAACTTGACCGAATAAGTCATTCGTTGGATGATGATCAATATTAAGCAATTGCACATCTTCCGATAAAAGCCGTGCTGCTTCTCCTATTCGTGGAAAATCTCCACAGTCTAAAGCAATTGCTCTATCAAAAATCTGATCCAGCTCCACCTCAGACAAGTTTATAATCTTTTCACTGAGAGGGATGAATAAGAACTTCTCTGGGGTTGGCCCCTCGTTAGCAAGAATAAACGTTTTTCCTAGCGCTTGAAGAATATGACCCATGGCAAGAAGGGATCCCGTAGCATCACCATCTGGGTTAACGTGATTTACAACAAGAAAGTGGTCGTTTTCCATTAGGAAACGACCGGTTGCTTCTAGGTCTTTTTTATATGTCATGATCCGTATCCTTCTTAATATCTCTTAATATAGTCTCAATACGGCTGCCATAGGTAATGGATTCATCCACCTTGAATTGCAAGTCAGGGGTGTGTCGAAGTTGGATTCGTTTCCCCAATTCACTACGTATAAATCCCTTAGCTTTATTCAAAGCCCCTAAAGAATTTTCCCTTTGTTCATCATTACCCATAACACTAATAAACACCTTAGCTAATTGTAGATCTCCTGCCACTTCCACACCAGTCACGGTAACGAACCCGATGCGAGGGTCTTTTATTTCACGTTGTATAATCTGACTCAATTCTTTCTTCATCTGTTCACCAATACGGCTAACACGAACTTTACTCACGGCCATCACCTCGAGTATTAATGAGCCGCCGAGTGAACCCGGCGGCGTAAACTATGCTTAATTATTTTGGATTAACATCACGGGTTTATCCTAACAGATCTTAGGAAGCAGGAACTTCTTCCATAATGAAGGCCTCAATGATGTCTCCTTCTTTAATATCATTATACTTTTCAATCGTGATTCCACACTCGTAGCCTCTAGCAACCTCTTTCGCATCGTCTTTAAAACGCTTCAAGGCATCGATCTTACCTTCAAAAATAACAATGCCATCACGAATGACACGAACGCCGGAATCTCTTGTAATCTTCCCATCAGTAACCATACATCCAGCAATATTACCTACCTTAGACACTTTAAATACCTGGCGTACTTCTGCTTGACCGATAGTCTTTTCTTCAAAGCTTGGATCAAGCATTCCTTTCATTGCTGCTTCAATCTCTTCCATTACCTTGTAGATAATACGGTGCAACCTGATATCCACCTTTTGAGATTCAGCCACAGACTTTGCGTTTGCATCAGGTCGTACATTAAAGCCAATAATAATGGCATTAGACGCATCTGCTAGCACAACATCGGATTCTGTAATGGCCCCAACCCCTGTATGAATGATACGTACTCTCGCACCTTCAACATTAATTTTTTCTAATGAGCCTTTAAGAGCTTCAGCTGAACCCTGAACATCGGCTTTGATGATCACGCCAACCTCTTTTACGTCGCCTTCCTTGATTTGGTTGAACAGGTCATCAAGAGAGACTCTTGCAGATGCCTTTAACTCATTTTCGCGACGCTTAGAAGCTCTTTTCTCTCCGATGGAACGAGCTTTCTTTTCGTCTTCGAAAACCATAAATTGATCCCCGGCTTGTGGTACATCATTAAGACCCGTGATCTCGACTGGTGTACTAGGACCAGCTTCTTTTATTCGGCGACCCTTATCATTAACCATCGCGCGCACACGACCAAAGGCGCTACCTACAACTAATGGATCACCAATTTTCAATGTTCCATGTTGCACTAATACCGTTGCAACAGGTCCTCTGCCTCGATCTAGTTCTGCCTCAATAACGGTTCCTCTTGCTCTTTTATCAGGGTTTGCCTTAAATTCTTGAACTTCTGCTACAAGTAGGATCATTTCTAACAGTTCATCTAATCCTTCTCTCTTAAGTGCAGAGAGGTTAACGAAAATCGTCTCGCCGCCCCATGCTTCAGAGACTAAACCATGTTCAGTGAGCTCTTGCATGACACGATCAGGATTCGCAGATGGTTTATCCATTTTGTTAACCGCTACGATAATAGGAACATTAGCTGCCTTAGCATGATTAATAGCTTCCACAGTCTGTGGCATAACACCATCATCTGCTGCTACTACTAGGATGGTTAAATCCGTCACCTTTGCTCCACGTGCACGCATGGATGTGAAAGCTGCGTGACCAGGTGTATCAAGGAAAGTGATTTTCTTATCATTAACTTCTACTTGATAAGCGCCGATATGCTGTGTAATTCCTCCGGCCTCTGTTGTTACTACCTTTGTTTCACGGATAGCATCAAGGAGTGTCGTCTTTCCATGGTCTACGTGACCCATAATCGTAACCACAGCTGGACGTTCAGTCAATTGAGCAGGATCATCAATTTCCTCGATGGTTTCGAACTCTAACTCATTGATTAGGATTTTCTCTTCTACTTCGACTCCATATTCTGTGGCAATCAGAGTAATCGTATCCCCATCTAATTCTTGATTAATGTTAGCCATGACACCAAGGAAAAGAAGCTTCTTAATGATCTCGGAAGATTCACGATTTAACTTCTTAGCTAACTCCCCAACTGTCATTCCCTCAGTAAACACAAGCTTTTCTGGAAGTGGTTTTGGAGCTCTTTGCTCTGGCTGTCCCATCTTCTTGTTCTTTAACTTATTACTGAAATCCACTGAATTTTTATTATCATCAAAACGCTTAGGATTCCCTTTTGACTTTACCTTTGTCTTTCCACGAGATGCGTAATTTTCATCCGTTGTAGGGGTACCGACTTTCGGTTTCACATTATTGTTATTATTATTGTTATTATTTTTCTTCTCCACCAAATTCCCTCTCTTTTCCTTCTCACCATGAAATGGCTTGTTGTTTGCCGCCTGTTGATTAGACGGTCTTCTCTGTTGTTCATTTGTTCCTCTTTGTTGACCCTGTGGACCCGGTTTCCCTTGACCAGCCGCGGCTGGTCGCTGGTTCGGTCGTTGATCACGCCCTGGGCCTCGATTCTGAGATCTCTCGTCTTGCCTTGTAGATTGTGGTCTGTTAGTCTGCCCTCCTTGGTGACCAGAGCCACCGGGTTGGCGTTGACTTGTTCTATTGTCCTGATTCCGATTCTCTACCGAAGGAGATCCTGAAGGTTGGTCCGTTTTATTCTTGAGTCCCTTTAGATGATTTTCCACTCTGGTTATCGCCTCAGTTTCTAATGTACTCATGTGGTTGGCGACTTCCACATCCACCTTCTTAAGGACATTTATGAGCTCCTTACTTGACATGTTTATTTGTTTTGCGTATTCATAGACTCTAATTTTATTCATACGTTACCCCCTTCAACTTGGTCCATATGCTTCAGCAGTTCACGGGCAAACCCATAATCTTTTACACCGATGACAACCCTTTGTTCCTTACCAATGTAGTGCCCAAGACGATATCTGTCAGCAAACAAACGTAAAGGGATGTCATATGTTCGACACTTATCCGTTACTTTCTTTAGAGTATTATCTGACGCATCACCTGAGAGAATCACAAGATGAACCTGTTTTGCCCTTATCGCCTTCACAACGAGTTCTTCCCCTGTGATTAACTTTCCCGCTCTTTGCGCAAGACCTAGAAATTGTTCAACTTTATGGCTCACGGGTACTCAGCCCCATCAATTCCATTTCAAGCCGCTCGTATACTTCGTCTGGAATAGCAACTTCTAAAGAACGATCCAACGATTTACGTTTTCTAGCTAGGGAAAAGCATTCTTGTTTCTTGCATATATATGCGCCTCTTCCGGAAGCTTTACCAGTTAAATCTAGACTTACTTGTCCTTCCGGATTGCGAACTACACGAATCAATTCTTTCTTTGGGGTCATCTCTTGGCAAGCTACGCACTTACGCATAGGAATCTTCTTTGGCTTCATCAGAATCCCCCCTTTACTCGTTCACACGATCTTCGGCAGCCTCATCTTCTAGTATATCATAAGAGCCTTCAGGAACCTCATAGCCATCTTTCTTAGCCTGAGTTTCGCTCTTAATATCGATCTTCCATCCGGTTAATTTAGCCGCTAATCGAGCATTCTGACCCCGCTTCCCAATAGCCAATGATAACTGGTAGTCCGGAACAATGACTCTTGTCATTTTCTCATCTTCAGCTACATCTACAGAGAGAACCTTAGAAGGACTCAGTGCATTGGCAACATATACCGTTGGGTCCTCCGACCATTTCACAATATCAATCTTTTCTCCACGCAATTCATTAACGATAGTTTGCACGCGTGCTCCCTTAGGTCCTACACATGCACCTACTGGGTCCACATTAGGATCTATAGAGTGAACAGCAATTTTAGAACGGTCTCCCGCTTCACGCGCTACCGACTTTAGCTCAACCACACCATCAAAAATTTCTGGCACCTCTAATTCAAATAATCGTTTTAGCAGACCTGGATGTGTTCTTGACACAAAGATCTGGGGACCTTTCGTCGTCTTCTCTACTTTCGTGATGTAAGCTTTAATCCGGTCACCTTGCTGGAAGTTCTCACCGGGCATTTTTTCATTGACTGGCATGATAGCTTCCACTTTCCCCAAGTCAATGTAATAATTTCTAGGATCTTGTCGTTGAACGATACCCGTAATGATATCATCTTCACGATCAATAAACTCACTGAAAATAATTCCACGTTCAGCTTCCCTTATTCTTTGGGTAACTACTTGCTTTGCTGTTTGGGCAGCAATTCTACCAAAGTCGCGAGGGGTGACCTCAATTTCAACAATATCGTCAAATGTAAAATTCGGGTCAATTTCTTGGGCAGCCTCAAGAGAGATCTCTAAACGAGGATCTAACACTTCCTCAACCACATTCTTTCGGGCAAATACCTTAACCGTCCCTGTATCACGATTGATATCTACACGGACATTCTGAGCAGAATTGAAATTTCTCTTATATCCTGATATTAAAGCAGCCTCGATTGCTTCAATCAATATTTCCTTATTTATTCCTTTTTCTTTTTCTAGGTCATTTAAAGCTTCAATAAAATCCGGGTTCACCGATTTATTCCTCCTTCATATATCAGCTGGTGCACTACGTCGAATATTCTCTTTTCGTTTACCAGCTATACTTGTCCTTTAGAACAGACCTTGTATATGTATGAACTAAAATACTACAGCCAAACGAGCACTCTCTACTTTATCCATTGGGATAACGTACGACTTGTTTTCTTCTTGGATGATAATCATCCCTTCCGTAAACTGACTCAAGGTACCCTCAAAAACTTTAAGATCCTCTATCGGTTCCTTCGTCTTCAAGTGGACTCGTTTTCCAATAGACCAATGAAAATCCTTCTCTTTCCTGAGTGGGCGTTCTATGCCTGGTGAGGATACTTCGAGAAAATAGGCATCTGGGATGGGGTCTACTTCATCTAGTCGCTTACTCAGCTTTTCGCTGACAGCTCCACAGTCCTCAATGTCTATACCGCCTTCTTTATCGATATATACACGTAAGAACCAGTTGTTTCCCTCTTTTACGTATTCTATATCAACGAGCTCGATGCTCATGTCTGTAAGGATGGGTGTCACGAGTTCTTCAACAACTGCAGTTACATTCTTACCCATCAAATTTCCTCCTTTATGTAAGCTAAAGTATTGTCTGGAGAATCTAACACCAATTAACAGAAAACTTCCGGTTAACGACTTGGATTCTCTCCGGTTATTTATCTCCCTTACCAACTGCTCAAAAAGTATAAAACGAAAGAGTGGGTTTCCCCACTCTCAAAAATTCAAGTATCCTTAGTATTTCCAAAAAGATTATACCATAACCCAGAAGCCCTAGCAATAACAGGTACCCGGAAAAACATTATATTTCCATTTTCTAGAATAATGATAATTGGTTTGATGCAGGAAGTCCCTGTAAACATCCTTGTTCTTGCAGGTATTCAATGACGGTTTTAGATACCTTTGACCTTTGTTGTAGATCTTCAATGGATAAAAACTCTCCATTTTCTCTGGAAGCTGCAATGCTTATGGCGGCATTCGTTCCAACGCCTGGCAAGGAATTGAATGGAGGAATTAAGCCTTTACCATCTAAGAGAAATTGAGTGGCATGAGAACGGTATAAATCAATATTTTTGAAATGAAAGCCTCGTTCGCACATTTCTAACGCAATTTCTAGTACAGTCAGCAAGTTCTTCTCTTTCGGCTGAGCGTCATTCCCTTTTCTTTCAATTTCTTCAATTTTCGCCCGTATGGCGGCACTGCCTTTAACCATGATTGGAATGTCAAAATCATCTGCACGAACTGTAAAGTAAGTTGCATAATACTCCAATGGATAGTGAACCTTAAAATAGGCAATACGTACGGCCATGAGAACATAGGCCGTTGCATGCGCCTTCGGAAACATGTATTTGATCTGCTTACATGACCAGATGTACCAGTCTGGCACTTTATTAGCCAACATATCTTCCTCCATCTCTGGAGTAAGTCCTTTCCCTTTACGCACACTTTCCATGATCTTAAAAGCGAGACTCGGTTCTAAGCCTTTATACATCAAGTAGACCATGATATCATCACGACAACCAATAACGTCTTTTAAGGTGCAGGTCCCTTTACGAATCAGTTCTTGAGCATTATTTAACCAAACATCCGTCCCATGGGAAAGTCCAGAGATCTGAACAAGTTCCGCAAACGTTGAAGGTTTAGTATCTTCCAACATCTGTCGTACGAATTTTGTACCAAACTCAGGAATCCCGAGTGTTCCCGTATTCGTTCTTATTTGTTCTGTTGATACACCAAGAGATTCTGGACTACTAAAGATTCCCATAACCGCTTTATCATCAGTCGGTATTCCCTTCGGATCCAGCCCAGTTAAATCCTGTAGCATACGAATCGCTGTCGGATCATCGTGTCCTAATATGTCAAGCTTCAACAAGTTATCATGAATCGAGTGAAAGTCAAAATGGGTAGTCTTCCATTCTGATTCCTTATCATCTGCTGGAAATTGAATTGGACAAAAGTCATAGATATCCGTATAGTCCGGAACAACGATAATACCACCGGGATGCTGACCCGTTGTTCGTTTTACTCCCGTGCAGCCTGACGCTAGGCGAAGAACCTCTGTATTTTTAAGTTGTAATCCTTTTTCTTCTTCATACTTCTTTACAAACCCATACGCTGTTTTATCTGCTACTGTACCAATTGTTCCGGCGCGGTACACATAGTCTGGACCAAACAACACTTTCGTATAGTTATGTGCTCTCGGTTGATATTCTCCTGAAAAGTTCAAATCAATATCGGGAACCTTGTCTCCCTTAAAACCTAAGAATGTTTCAAAGGGAATATCATGTCCATCTTTATTGTATTTTGTGCCACATTGTGGACAATCTCTATCCGGCAAGTCGTATCCGCAAGCCACAGAACCGTCTTCTATAAACTCAGAATGCTTGCAACTCGGGCAAACGTAATGAGGAGGCAATGGGTTAACTTCTGTGATTTCCATCATGGTAGCCACAAAGGAAGATCCTACGGAACCACGTGAACCAACAAGATAGCCATCGTCAAGCGACTTCTTCACCAGCTTATGAGAGATCAAATAAATAACCGCGAAACCATGACCAATAATACTGTTCAATTCTTTTTCCAGTCTTTTTTGAACGAGCTCCGGAAGCGGATCACCATATATTCTTTTCGCACGTTCATAGCTCATCACTTCCGTATCTTCGTTCGCACCGTCAATTTTTGGTGTATACAATTTATCTGGAATCGGCTTAACGTCTTCTATCCATTCATTGACTTGACTCGGTCCTGCGATTACGACATTATAAGCTTGATCTTCTCCAAGATATTTAAATTCATCTAGAAACTCATTCGTTGTTGGAAAGTGAGCATCTGGAAGCTTATCAGGTTTAAGCATACTTGCGCCACCCAAACTACGAACAAGAATTTGACGATATATTTTTTCGTGTGGATCTAGATAGTGTACATTCCCGGTGGCAACGACCGGTTTTCCTAGCTTCTGCCCAAGCTCCATTATCTTTCGATTAATGTCCCGCAAAGCCTGTTCGTCCTTCACTAATTCCTTCTCGATGAGGTGAAGATTATAATAGGTAGGTTGTATCTCGAGGTAGTCATAAAATTTAGCAACTTCCTCAGCTTCTTCAATGGACTTCTGCATAACGGTTTCAAACAGCTCTCCACGTTCACATCCCGAACCAATAATCAATCCTTCGCGATATTTAATAAGCTCACTGCGTGGTATCCTAGGCACTCGATGAAGGTATTCGGTATGCGCCTTGGAAACAAGGATATATAAATTTCGCAATCCTACCTGATTTTGCACAAGAATCATCCCATGGAAAGGCCTCTGACGCATCCAGTCACCGTTTCTGCCCATATGATCGTTAAGTTGAAGTAAATTCGTCATGTTGCGTTCTTCCAGACGCAACACCATTTTCCAGAGAACATTTCCCGTTGCTTCGGCGTCATAAACCGCACGATGGTGGCTCACAAGCTCCACGTTTAAATAATTACTGATTGTATTAAGACGGTGATTTTTGAGCTCTGGCAATAGAAAGCGAGCTAATTCTAATGTATCTATAACGGAATTTTTTAACTCAGGTTGATTCAACTTCCGATATCCTGTATTAACAAAACCCATGTCAAACTTAGCATTATGGGCTACTAATACGGCATCCCCTACAAATTCCCTAAAATCATTCAATACTTGGTCAATCTCGGGTGCATCGACCAACATATCATCGGTAATGCCGGTTAGCTCGATAATGGTATTGGTAAGATTCTCATGTGGATTCGCGAATCTCTCGAACCTGTCAATGATCTCTCCATTTCTTACTTTAACGGCTGCTAGTTCAATAATTTGATTATAGACAACGGATAGTCCCGTCGTTTCCACGTCAAAAACCACATAGGTAGCCTCTTTTAAGGGCAAATCACTAGGATTATAAGCGATGGGCGCCCCATCATTTACAATGTTGGCTTCTAACCCATAGATGACCTTAATCCCAGCTTTTTGTGCTGCACTGTAGGCTTCAGGAAAACTCTGCACCCCCGCGTGATCCGTAATGGCTATTGCCTTGTGTCCCCACTTGGCAGCCTGAGCGACCAGCTTTTTCACAGGAGTAATAGCATCCATTGTACTCATCGGTGTGTGTAAATGAAGTTCAATCCGTTTTTCAGTTGCTGTATCCTGTCTGATGTTCTTTGGTTTAATTTCATTTACATCATTCGCTTCCATCGCAAGTTCACGGGCAAACTGATCATAAGTTACTCGTCCCCTTACTTTGACCCACATGCCTTCTTTAACGGCTTTCATCATCACAAGATCTTCCTTATCACGGGAAAAAATCTTTACGCTAATCGAGTCGGTATAATCGGTAACTCTAAAGGTGAGCAATGATCTTCCGCTCTTAAGTTCCCGGATTTCAGTAGAGAACACTTGACCTTGAATGGTAATTCTCTTTTCTTCTTCCACAATTTGCTGAATCGGGCTCGGATCATCCTGAATCTTATATCCAATGAGAAATTCCACATTCGCCTCTGCGAGGGAGGTCGATTCTCCTTTTTCCTTTTCTTTCTCGGTTTCAATGAGGGCTTCTAAGGCACGAGAGCGATCCTCTTGCATACGTTGTTCAAGAAAAGCTTGATAGTCTTCATCAGACTCTACGACCTTGAATTCTACTTGAACGTGAGTACCTAGCATTTTAAACATTGTTGCACTTATTAGACGATCAACTTCCTTTTTCTTTACCATGGAGAGAGTGATCTCGTTTGTTACGGAGAGAATTAATTTATTACCTGCAATATCAGGCACCGTTTCCTTCATAATACCGGCAAGTGATGTTAATTGGCCAGCCAGGATGTCAAAAATGTACCCCCAATAATCTGTAATGAAGGCTTGAATGTCTACTGGATTCATATAGGACACGTAACAATCTACCACTGCAATATGCGAGAAAGTCGCTTGCAGTCGCTGAATAAAAGCTCGATAGACTAAACTAGGCAAAATGTTTTCTAGTTCAATGTAAAATGTCCATTGCTTGTTTTGTCTTGTTAGTTCTAATCTATCAATTCTTCCTTCTGCAAAATATAGGCTTCTATACTCTTCAGGTATGTCAGCCTGTCGTAAAAGAAGTTGAAATCGCTCCTTCTGTTCTAGCCATTGCTGCATCCCCTTACACCCCTGCTTTACTATTTCTCCTTACCCATAACACAAAATACGTTCCAAAAAAGAGAAAGAGTTCCGAGAGTTAATCGGAACCCAACCTTCTTCAATCATATTATAGCTTAGATAGTGTTTCTTTCATATAGTCCAAAACTTGATCAGCGGCGATTTCCTGCATTTCCCCGGACTTGCGTATCTTGCATTCAACTAGACCATCACTTGCCTTTGCCCCTATCGTAATGCGCAAAGGAAGTCCGATAAGATCTGCATCTTTAAATTTCACCCCTGCACGTTCTGGTCGATCGTCGTATAACACCTCATATCCTGCTTGGGAAATTTGCTCGTACAGGCTTTCAGCTAATTTTAACTGATCCTCATTCTTAGGGTTGACCGCGATAAGGTGGATATGAAACGGTGCAATGGAAAGAGGCCATATAATACCATTCTCATCATGATTTTGTTCCACAACGGCTGCAACCGTACGCGAGATGCCTATTCCGTAACAACCCATGATCATAGGTTTTTCTTTCCCGTTTTCATCAAGGAAGGTTGCTTTCATTTTTTCGCTATAACGTGTACCTAGCTTGAAAACATGACCAACCTCAATGCCTCTTGCAAATCGAATCTCTCCTCCACATTGCGGACATGGATCGCCTTCTTGAATATTTCTTAAGTCTCCATACTGAGAAACCTCGAAATCACGACCCGGTGTGATATTTTTATAATGATAATCAGCTACACCAGCACCAACCACGGCATTGACCATATCTTTCACGGCTTGGTCCGCCACAATAGCTACTGGTTTTTCTTGAAGTCCAATAGGACCTACGAATCCCACAGGCGAACCAAGAACCTCCATTACCTCTTGTTCAGTTGCCATGTCGATTACATTTGCATCAAACATGTTCTTAAGTTTAATATCGTTTAATTCATGATCTCCACGAATAAGAGCAAGAACATACTGTTGATCCACCTTAAACAAGAGCGACTTTATCGTCTTCTCCGCTGGTAAGCCTAAAAACTCTGTAAGCTGAGCTATTGTTTTAATCGCAGGTGTATGCACCTTTTCTAGCGTTTCGGAAGTTTCCCCAGAAGCTTGACCTTGGTACACAACATCAGCCTTTTCTAGGTTAGCTGCATAGTTGCAAGAGTTACAATAAGCAATCGTATCCTCACCTATATCGGAAAGGGCCATAAACTCATGTGTCCCTTTTCCACCAATGGCTCCAGCATCTGCTTCAACAGCTCTAAAGTCCATTCCACATCTTGTAAAAATACGAGTATAAGCGTCATACATCGCCTGATAACTACGGTCCAAACCATCACGATCAACATCGAAGGAATAAGCATCCTTCATGATGAATTCTCTCGCCCGAATAACACCGAATCTTGGCCTTACCTCATCACGATACTTCGTTTGAATCTGGTATAAGTTAATCGGTAACTTCTTGTAAGAGTTAATTCCATCTCTAGCTATACTAGTGACGACTTCTTCGTGAGTAGGACCCAATACAAAGCTGCGGTCATGACGATCTTTTAGTCTCATCAACTCAGGACCGTACGCTTCCCATCTTCCTGTCTCTTGCCAAAGTTCTGCAGGCTGAATAGCAGGCATCGATATTTCTTGTGCCTCGGAACGATCCATCTCTTCACGAACGATCTGAGTTACCTTTCGTACCACTCGGTACCCAAGGGGCAAGTAAGAGTACACACCAGAAACCAATTGCTTAATCAAACCAGCACGCAACATTAATTTATGACTAGCTATCTCTGCTTCCGATGGCACTTCTCTTAGTGTCGGAAGTAACAAACTCGATTGACGCAATTCCTTCATCCTCCTTAAACGCGTACACAGCACAATCAATTAGAAGAAAAATCTTTGAATATCATTCCACGTGATTACTAAAATCAATAGCATTAAGAAAGCAAAGCCTAAGAAGTGAACCATACCTTCCTTTTGCGGGTCCACAGGTCTTCCACGAACGGCTTCAAGCATGAGAAACACTAATCTCCCACCATCTAAAGCAGGTAAAGGAAGAAGATTAATAATCCCTAAATTTATACTTAGAATAGCAGACCATTTCAATAGGATAGCCATGCCTCTTTCTGCGGCTTCATAGGTATAATTAAAAATCCCAACAGGGCCCGAAAGTTCATCCATAGAAACCTTGCCCGTAACCAACATGCCTAGCCCCTTAAAGATGAGAGTAGAAAACTGCCAGGTCGTCTCTCCTGCATAGTTTAAGGATGGTCCGAATTCCTTCGTTACAGGAGGATAAACTCCTATTTTACCTACGGCCTTCCCTTCCACGTCTAGCGAATCTGTGACTAACGGTACTGTGAATTGCTCTTTATTTCTTTCAATAATAAAGGTCAATTCCTGTCCGGGTGATTGACTAACAATCGTCACGATATCTTGCCATGACTGAACCGCTTGATTGTTAACTTGTAAGATTCGATCTCCTTCTTTGAGTTCCGCACGTTCAGCAGGTCCGCCTTTACTGATCTCTCCTAAGTAAGGTAGATTCGTAGGTGTTCCATAAGAAAGTGCCATCACCATAAGAAGGATGAAAGCAAGGATAAAATTCGCAGCAGGGCCGGCAAAGATAGCTGTTGCTCGCTGACGAACCGTCTTGCTTCCAAATTGGCGATCCCAAGGGGCAATCTGTATCTCTTGTCCATGAGAAACCATCATAGCTTGAGGATGGACGTTCCAACGATGCAATTCTCCATCGAGGTAAGCCTCAATAAGTAATTTTTTATCCAAGTCGATTCGTTCAACGGAGATCACTTCGGCTTGAGGATGAGATCTTAACTGATCAACAATAATTCGAACGATCTTTTCATTTTCAAGAATGATCCCTATTTCTTGTCCTGGGTTGATCTTCACCACCTCAGGATCCTCTCCTGCCATTCTGACGAATCCACCGATGGGCAACAAGCGCAGGGTATAAGTGGTTTCTCCTTTTTTAAAAGAAAATAACTTCGGACCCATACCTAACGCAAACTCACGGCAGAGTATTCCGGCACGCTTTGCAAATACCAAGTGCCCTAACTCATGAAAAAACACTAACGCACCAAACACTAGAATGATGGATAAGACCTCAAACATAATACCCCACCTTTCTGGCTAATTTATGGTTTTAGACTAGGCTCGCTTCTCTCCGTGCCCAATGATCAGCATCCCAAATTGCCTCTAACTGTGGATTGGCTATTCTCTGGTGCTTCTCCAATACTTTCTCAATGTTGCTCTCAATTTGAGTAAACGAGATTTGTCCCTTCAAAAATCGCTCTACCATTACTTCATTAGCGGCATTTAGGACTGTGGGCATAGTCCCTCCTGCCTCACCACATTCATAGGCCAGCCTTAACGCTGGGTATCGCTCAAAGTTCATAGGGGCAAAATTTAGCGACAAAGCTTGACTCAAATCGAATGCCGGGACGTCAAGAGGTAATCGATGCGTGTCACCCAACGCATATTGTATCGGCACTCTCATATCCGGTGTTCCTAGTTGGGCAATGATGGCAGAATCCGTAAATTCGACCATAGAGTGAACGATACTCTCTCGGTGTAATACGGAGTCAATTTGGGTAAAAGGTAGATTAAATAACCAATGTGCCTCAATAACCTCCAAGCCTTTATTCATCATTGTAGCAGAATCAATCGTGATTTTCGCCCCCATTTTCCAGTTCGGGTGTGCAAGGGCTTGGTCCACGGTAACTCCCTCAAGTTCTTCTCTGGTCTTATCCCTAAATGAACCTCCAGAAGCGGTAAGAATAAGTCGTTTAATTGCTCTTCGGTCTTCACCTTGGAGGCATTGATGGATAGCTGAATGCTCGCTGTCAATTGGTAAAATCTCTACCTTTTTTTCTTCTGCAAGCCTCATCACAATATGACCAGCTGAAACAAGGGTCTCTTTATTGGCTAATCCTATTGTTTTACCAGCCTCGATAGCCTGTAATGTAGGGGCAAGACCTGCACTTCCTACCATAGCAGAGACTACAAAATTCGTTTGCGACCATGTCGCTACTTCTAATACTCCTTGTGAACCATATGTAACTCGAATATCTTGTGAAACATGCATACGCACTTTATCTGCTAATTCTTTTGTTCCAACCGAAACGATCCGAGGTCTAAATTGGGCAGCTTGCTGGATAAGCTCCTCCCAATTTGCTCCTGCAGCAAGACCCATGACTTGAAAACGATCGGGATGCTGAGATATAACGTCTAGGGTTTGCTTGCCGATCGAACCCGTAGAACCCAGTATAGATATGTATTTCAAAAAACGTACTCCTTCCTAAATCAAGGATAATAGGTGTAATACCGGGAAAATAAACAGTAAACTATCGAAACGATCTAACGCACCGCCATGACCCGGTAAGATTTGCCCGGAATCCTTGACTCCTAAAGTCCTTTTTACAGCTGATTCTACCAAATCACCCACTTGACCGAAAATGGAGACGGCAAGAGCTAAAATAAAAGCATGGGATAAGGTAAGGTAATCGGAAAAAGAGGACAATATAGCAAGTACAATTACAGCTACCACAATTCCTCCCAATGACCCTTCAATGGTTTTGTTTGGACTGATGGTAGGCCATAATTTCCGTTTACCAATAGCTTTTCCAACAAAGTAAGCAGAGGTATCCGTAGCCCAAGTGGCCAATAATACGGCAAGGGTTAGAATTAATCCCTCCTCCAATAGACGGGTCTCAAGCATAAGGTGTAGTGATACACCAAGATAAACTGATCCCATAAATATATAAGAAACCTCATGAATAGAGGATTTGTTTTTGCTTACAACAGGCACAGCTAATAGAATGAGAAGATGCAAGATAAAAGCTTCAATCGTTAAACCGCCCGTGATGTGACTTGGTAGAAAATAATAAATCGTAAACAAGAAGCCAATTATCGATGAGAGGTTTCCAATAGATATCTTATTCATCTTCAGCCACTCGTAGTAGCCAGCCAATGCGATGAAAAAAAGGAGGACTCCATAACTAACTCCCCCTAAAAATAGAAGGGAAAGAAATACAGCTCCTCCTATCGCTCCAGTTATCACTCTTGTCTTCAATGTTTATCCACTCCAACTATACCCCGCCATAGCGACGATTCCGGTGCTGATATTCATATATAGCTTTATAAAATTCATCACGATTAAAGTCAGGCCAATACACTTCACTAAAGTATAGTTCGGAGTAGGCCAACTGCCACAGCATAAAATTACTGAGGCGCACCTCACCACTAGTACGAATGAGTAAATCAGGATCAGGCAATCCTACTGTAAAAAGATGTCGTTCCATAGCCTTCTCTGTAATACCTTCTACATCTAGATTTCCCTTCTTCACTTCATCCGCAATACAACGAATCGCATGAAGCATTTCATCACGACTGCCATAATTTAGCGCAAAATTCAAGATAAGTCCGGTATTATTTTTGGTTTTTTCCTGTGCCTCAAGCACAGCCTTAATCGTATAATCAGGGAGTTGATCTTTATTACCAAGCATGCGAACTTGAACATTTTGTTCGATCAATTCTTTCAGTTCAGTTAGCAGATATTCTTGAGGAAGTCTCATTAGATATTCCACTTCATCTTTAGGGCGTTTCCAATTCTCCGTAGAAAATGCATAAAGAGTTAATGCTTTTACCCCAATGTCATCCGCTGCTCTCGTAATTTCTTTGACCGTTTTCATCCCGGCTCGATGTCCGGCAACACGTGGCAACCCTCGTTTCTTCGCCCATCTGCCATTACCGTCCATTATGATCGCAATATGCTTAGGAATGTTATCAAGATCAAGGGTAAGCTGTTCTCCATCCTTGCCTTGCATCCATTTGGTAATCCTATTTAACATAAGTCTTCCCCCAAAAATAGGCAATATACATAAGCCCCCATGACTTAAAAGATGGGGGCAATATGACAAACGTTAGACTTCCATGATTTCTTTTTCTTTTTCTTGGACAATTTTATCTACTTGCTGAATATTGCTATCTGTTGACTTTTGGATGTTATCTTGGTATCTTTTCAAATCATCCTCAGAGATACTTCCATCTTTTTGAAATTTCTTGAAAGCATCGTTGGCATCACGACGAACATTACGAATCGCAACCTTTGCTTCCTCGCCTTCTTTTTTCACCAGTTTGACAAGTTCCGCTCTTCTTTCCTCAGTTAATGGAGGAATCATCAAGCGGATCACACTACCATCATTCGTTGGTGTTAAGCCAAGGTCTGACTTCAGGATGGCTTTCTCAATAGGGCCTAATTGAGTTTTATCCCAAGGTTGAATTGTGATCAGACGAGCTTCAGGTACGGATACATTAGCCATCTGGGACACTGGGGTTGGCGTTCCGTAGTAATCAACTTGAACTTTATCTAGCAAAGCTGGAGTAGCTCTTCCTGCACGAAGAGTAGAGAGCTCTTTTTTCAAGGCAGATAGAGCTTTAGACATACGTTCTTCAGCATTTTGAATGACGGTTTGCGGCATGATTCATTACCCCTTTACGATTGTACCAATTTTTTCTCCCATAATTGCTTTCTTAATATTTCCTTCTTCGGTAATTGCGAAGACAACCAGCGGGATATTATTATCCATACAAAGGGATGATGCCGTAGAATCCATAACGCCTAATCCTTGATTCAGCACTTCAAGGAAAGATAGACGATCATACTTTACAGCATCAGGAGTGGTCGATGGGTCAGCATTATAGACACCATCCACTTTATTCTTCGCCATTAGGATAACTTCCGCTTCAATTTCAGCCGCTCGAAGGGCAGCTGTTGTATCAGTGGAGAAGTATGGATTCCCTGTACCTGCGGCAAAAATCACCACACGATTTTTTTCTAGATGTCGAATAGCCCTCCTACGGATATAAGGCTCGGCAACTTGCCTCATTTCAATGGAAGTCTGAACACGGGTAGGCACCCCTGCTTTCTCCAATCCATCTTGAAGAGCTATACTGTTCATAACCGTTGCTAGCATTCCCATGTAATCCGCTGTTGCGCGATCGATTCCTTTGGCGCTACCTGCAATTCCTCGCCAAATATTTCCACCACCAACCACGATGGCTACCTGTACTCCTAATTCAACGATTTCTTTAATTTGCTCAGCTATGGATGTAATGACCTTGGCTTCAATTCCATAACCCATCTCTCCAGCCAAAGCTTCTCCACTTAATTTCAGTACAACCCTCTTATATGCGGGTAGAGGCATGTATGACCCTCCAATCGTTCCATGAAAGATTCATTGCGTTTGTGATGTGGCGTATTCATTATCTTCAAAAATGGGGAACACCTCGTGTCCCCCATATCCAATACTATTGCTTCTTTGTTTGAGCCATAACTTCTTCCGCGAAGTTTTCTTGGCGCTTTTCTAAACCTTCACCAACTTCATAGCGAACAAACGTTACAACAGAAGCACCTTTTTCACTTAGAAGCTTACCGACTTTCTTGTCTGGGTCCTTAACGAATGGTTGGTCATTTACACAGATCTCTTCGAAGTATTTGCTTAAACGTCCCTCTACCATTTTTTCTACAATGTTAGCTGGTTTTCCTTCATTAAGAGCCTGAGCTTTAAGAATTTCTTTTTCTTTTTCCACTTCTTCTTGGGAAACTTGATCACGGGATACGTACTTAGGGTTAGCTGCAGCAATATGCATCGCTACATCTTTAGCAAGGGCTTCATCCGTTGTTCCATCAAGAACAACAAGCACCCCAATCTTTCCACCCATATGTAGATAAGCACCGAATGCACCATTTTCAGCTTTTTCAAGAACGGAGAATCGGCGTAAGGAAATTCTTTCTCCAATTTTTGCGATCTTCTCATTTAAGTATTCGTTTAGGGAAGACACATTACCGAATGGAGCCTCAAGAGCTGCCTCAAGGTTAGCTGGACGTTGTTCAACTAAATGGCTTGCAATTTCCTTTGTAAGGTTTTGGAATTCTTCGTTCTTTGCTACGAAGTCAGTTTCGGAGTTAACCTCAAGCACAACTCCATAATTTCCTTTCACTTCAACGGAAGCTAATCCTTCCGCAGCAATACGATCAGATTTCTTCGCTGCTTTTGCAATTCCCTTTTCACGAAGAATTTCTGCTGCACGCTCCATATCCCCATTGGATTCTTGAAGCGCCTTCTTGCAATCCATCATTCCAGCTCCGGTTTTTTCACGAAGTTCTTTGACCATGCCTGCACTAATAGACATAAAGATCCTCCTTCATCATATGTATTTAAAATAGTTAATAATCCCTAGAAAACTTACGTACCGTTCAGGCTCTAAGTTTTCTGTCATACAGAAAAAGGGCGGTAAGGGTTACTACACCCTTAGGCCACCCTTAAATCTTACGCCTTACGCAGTTGTTTGTTCACCTTGATTACCTTCAATGATCGCGTCAGCAACTTTAGCAGTTAATAACTTAACCGCACGAATTGCATCGTCGTTTCCAGGAATCACATAATCAATTTCATCTGGATCACAGTTAGTATCAACAATCGCAACAATTGGGATACCTAACTTGCGTGCTTCAGCAACAGCGATGCGCTCCTTGCGTGGATCAATGATAAACATTGCATCCGGAAGTTCGCGCATATGACTGATACCACCTAGGAATTTCTCTAAGCGTTCCTTTTCCTTGCGAAGAAGAATAACTTCTTTCTTAGGAAGAACTTCAAAAGTACCGTCAGTTTCCCACTTCTCTAGTTCATGAAGACGATTGATACGCTTCTGAATAGTAGAGAAGTTAGTTAAAGTACCACCCAACCAACGTTGGTTGATATAGTACATACCACTGCGTTCTGCTTCTTCCTTTACAGAATCTTGGGCTTGCTTCTTCGTTCCAACGAAAAGAAGCTTACCTCCATTAGCTGCAACGTCACGGACGAAGTTATAAGCTTCTTCGACCTTCTTTACAGTCTTCTGTAAATCGATAATGTAAATTCCGTTTCTTTCAGTGAAGATGTACTTCGCCATTTTTGGGTTCCAACGACGAGTCTGATGTCCAAAGTGAACACCTGCTTCAAGCAATTGTTTCATAGAAATAACTGCCATCTTCACGCACCTCCTTCAATGGTTTTATTATCCTCCGTTCACCTCATTTTCAATCAAGACTATTATCTAGAATAGCACCCTTAATCGAATTGGCGAACGTGTGTATTTTTACACTGTTGTTAACTATATCATATGTATCGTCTGAAAGCAACAAATCCTGCAACAAAATTAACGCTTTCCCGATAACTGCAGGATGAGCTCCAGCTCTCCTTTGCCATAGCCTAATTTTTTTGAAATTTCCTCTATTGAAAGTCCTTTATAGTATAAATCAAAAACTTCTTTGTAACGATTTCTTAAATGCAGTATATCTCGAACTTGTTGATCTTCTTCCGAACTACTATTTGAAACGTTTTGTTCCTTCCATGCTCTTTCTTCTAACTGTGTGATACGATATTCCAACTGTTGCAGTGTTTTTTGAATCTCTACTATCTTAACCGAAGTTTGTTTATTTATCTCCATCATCGTTTGAGTGATCCGTTGGTTCTCCGCTACTAATTCGTTAGCAAAGGACTGCATCATTTGTAATGTTTGCTGTTCTGCCGGTTCCTTTTTATTTTTCGTAAAAAAAAGGACCAATCCAATGAATATACCAAATAGAAGTACAAGGTATATCCATCCATCCATGGTCATCACCGTCTCTTATTATAATGAAATATCCAAAGTTTTACCTTTATAAGGATGTGCTGGTTGTTGTTCTTCTTCGTTATTCTTCTTCTTTTTGTTTTTCTTAGGAGTCCGTTGATTTAACGCTTCTTGCTTATCCTTGATGCTTGCCTTATCCGTCTTATCGACTTCATTACTACGTTGTGCATTCTCTGATTGCTTCTTTTGTAAAAGAGTGTGCTCGTCTAGTTGGTCATGTTGTGGCTTATGGTATAGCTGATGCTGGATCTTGGCTATATCTGTTGCCTTGGGAATGGCTACCTGCAACTCAACCGATTTTAAACTCATCCACGAACCTCCCCCTCACGAGAAAAGTTTCTTACTTTTTAATTTACCATAATTAATTCTTATTTAGTAGGGCCCGTATCCGCAGAAGGGCCTTGGAATGAATCTGAGAAATACGTGATGGAGAAAGGCTCATAATCTCTGCAATCTCCGTTAATGTTAGATCCTCATAATAAAACAGGGAGACCACAGTACGTTCCTTCTCACTCAACCGATCAATAGCATCCGCCAATATTCGTTTTTGAACTGCTTCATCCAATGATTTTTGCGGGTCCTTCGCTTTTTCATCTACGATGAAGGATTGGCGAAAAGCTTTCTGTTCTTCCTCATCATGAACCGGTTCATCTAGGGAGAGCAGGCTTGCGAACGAGGCATCCGAGAACGCCTGGCCTAAATCTTTTTCTGAAATACCTAAATAATCACTTACCTCTCTATCCGAAACGGAACGTAGATGCTGTTGTTCTAAAATAAGATAAGCTTCCTCAATCCTTTTCGCTTTATCGCGTGCTGAACGAGGGATTAAATCACTCTCTCTTAACCCGTCCATGATGGCTCCTCGAATTCTCCACATCGCGTAAGTTTCAAATTGAAGCCCTCTTTCAAAATCGAATTTTTTCATGGCATCCATTAAACCAAGATGTCCAAAACTCTGCAAATCTCCCTTGTCCACCGTACCCGGCAGTCCAATTGAAAGTCGACCAACCACATAATGAACGAGGGGAAGATAAGTCCTAATCAGCTCTTCCTCTGCTTCAGGGTTATTCCCATCTCTCCAACGTCTCCATAAATCCACGTTTAACGCCTTCTTTTCGCCGGTGCGTGCCACCCTTGCCTTTCCTCCCCCCATGTATTAATGCATTTCTATTGATTGGAAAGGATCCGAACAGCATTAGCGATTTCTTCGGAATCCAATGATGCTGAAGGTTCTTTCTTCTTTATAGTTGGCGGCGCCAAGGGTACAAATTCATTTGATTTTTCTGATGCTTGGCTGTTTACTTGCCTTTCCTCTGAAATCTTTTGAAGTAGATTCTCATCAGGTGTTGCTGCATTTATGCTCTGACCCGCCTTAGCCTCTTTCACCTCGGCTACTTGAGAAGATTTTCTCAAAAAATACCAACTAATAGGAAACATAATGATAAAAAAAAGAACGAATCCAAAGGAAGCCCTAACTAATGAGGTTGAAAAGGTATTGTTGGCTAGTGAGGTTAACAATGTAAATAGAAAAACAGTAGCCGCTACAATGAGATTGATGACATACTTACCCATTCATTAGATCTCCTTCACTCCCTGGTTAACGGTACGAATATGAAGGCTGCCAGTCGCACAGTCCATTTCTATCGTCCGTCCCCAATTTCCTCCCGTATCCTCAGATAAGATTCGAATACCTTCTTTCTTTAGCGCTTCCTTGCATGCATCAACATTACGTGGTCCTATGCGCATAATATCACTTGAAGAAGAAAATGAGAACATTTGTGCGCCACCAGCCAGTTTAGCAACCAACCTTCTTCGATTCGCTCCCCGCTTTTCTAAATCACTAATGAGTTTAGGGATTGCTGTGTCTGCATATTTCGCAATATTTAATTCGCCTTTCCCTAATGTGGAGGTTGGAAGCATCACATGCGCCATACCACCAATTTTTGTTACTTGATCAAATAACGTTACACCCACACAAGAACCTAATCCTGTTGTGCGAATTCGATCAGGATTAGTTGCCACATTAAGATCAGCCATTCCCACTTTCACAATATTCATTCTAGCGGCACTCCTAAAGCTAAGAATATTTTTCCCAAATAGGCTGGATCTGGCAACAAGAAGAAATGTCCTTGAACCTCTTCATTCCCTTCGAAAAAGACCGTATCAATGGCAAGTGCATAATCCCCTGACTGCCCAAGTTCAATTAGACCATAACTTAGTATCGCTCCAGCCATGTCTATGGCTAAAGCAGGAACGGAAGGTTGAAGATTTAGTTGTGTAAAGTCAGCTAAAGAGGAGAGATATGAGCCAATTAATATATTTCCTACCTCACATAATGCTGACTTTTCCAATTCCGTTAACTCTTCTCCTGCAGGTTCCATACCGAGTGTTTCTTTAATTAAGCTATGAGCCGAATTTAAACTCATAAGAAAAAACATGTTCCCCGGGATATCGCCTTCTATTCGTAAAAAGACTGCAACAACTACGTTTTCCGCTCCCCCGACAGAATCCGCAATATCATTAAAGCCAACGATTTGTACCTGCGGTACCTTCATATCAATTTCTTTTGAAATAAGTTTAGATAAAGCTGTAGCCGCATTACCCGCTCCAATATTTCCGATTTCCTTCAATACGTCAAATTGGAATTCCCCAAAGTCTTTAAAACCTTTACTCATCCTACTGTACCTTCGATCCTCTCAAGTTGTTGCATCTCGGAAGCATCTAGGACTTTGTTTAGGTTAAGTAAGATTAATAGTCTTTTCTCTAATTTAGCCACACCCTTTAGGTATACGGCTTCTACACCACCTACGATACAAGGCGGGGGTTCTACGGCATCAATAGCTACATCAATGACGTCAGTTGCAGAATCTACAATTAGCCCTACCTCGAGCCCACCGATTGTGACGATGATAATTCTTGTACTATCGGTATGTTGAGAATCTCCCAATCCAAATCGTTCCCTAAGGTCAATGATGGGTGTTACTACCCCACGTAAGTTAATAACCCCTTTTACGAATGATGGGGTTCTCGGAACACGGGTAATTTTCTCTAGGCGCTCTATCGATTTCACCTGTTCTACTTCTACTCCATATTCCTCGTCCTGTAGGCGAAACACGATGACCTTCATTTCTTCTGCTACTTCTCCAAGACTAGATTGCATGTTTGCGTCCCCCTTTACTTAATTAGTGTGTTGCAATCAATAATGAGAGCCACTTGTCCATCTCCGAGAATCGTTGCCCCAGAAATCGCAAATACATTAACGAGATATTTTCCTAGAGATTTAAGAACGATTTCTTGTTGTCCGATGAAGGAATCTACCACTAGTCCCGCCATCTTATCGCCCTTTCTCACAATGACTACCGATATCTCATCCCTTTTGTTATCCAAACTATCTGGAATATGAAAAATCTTCTTTAGTGAAACCAAAGGTACAACCCTACCTCTAAAATCAATAACATCTTGTTGGTGTGCACGCATTATTTGATCTTTTCTAAAGACGGCCGTTTCAATGATCGAACTTAACGGAACAGCAAATTTCTCCCGTTCTACCTCTACTAACATAGCGGAGATAATAGATAGGGTAAGCGGTAATTGGATAAGGAATGTAGTGCCTTGCCCTGGTACAGAGTCAACACTCACTGCACCCCCTAAAGATTCTATCTTAGTCTTTACAACATCTAGACCGACCCCTCTTCCTGATACGTCCGTAATTTTTTCTGCTGTACTTAGACCTGAAGCGAAAAGAAGTTCGTAAACCTGCTTGTCTGACATACTTGTAGCCTGATGTTCTTGAATAATTCCTTTTTCTTTGGCTTTTTTCAAGATTTTCTGTCTGTCTATCCCTTTCCCATCATCCATCACTTCAATAAATACGTGATTTCCACTGTGGTAAGCTTTAAGGATAACTTTCCCTGTTTCCTCTTTACCCACTTTTAAACGTTCGTCGGGTGATTCCAAACCATGATCAATGGAGTTGCGTAAAAGATGAACTAGAGGGTCACCAATTTCATCAATAACGGTACGATCCAATTCGGTTTCAGCACCCTCAATGTAGAGATTGACTTTTTTATTTAAGTCTTTAGCTAAATCACGTACCATTCTCGGGAAGCGGTTAAACACTTGTTCCACAGGAACCATGCGCATATTCAAAATAATATTTTGTAAATCACCAGAAATTCTGCTCATATGTTCAACCGTTTCA
The DNA here is from genome assembly GCF_004123195.1 of Ammoniphilus sp. CFH 90114. Classification (NCBI taxonomy): domain Bacteria; kingdom Bacillati; phylum Bacillota; class Bacilli; order Caryophanales; family Paenibacillaceae; genus Ammoniphilus; species Ammoniphilus sp. CFH 90114. The sequence goes on along the minus strand of NZ_SDLI01000001.1, from coordinate 510,239 downwards.
ATCAACGCAGGGTTTTTCGAGTCTCTTGATAATTGTTCTAGACGCCCACGATCAATAACGAGTTCACTGAAAAGATTCATCAAAATGTCAAGACGTTCAATATCTACCCGTATCGTTTTCCCGCTAGCTACTTTCTTTTGTACAGTTGCTTTTTCCAATTGTTGTTGTTCCTTAGGCTCAATTACCTGTATTTCATCATCCCCTTCAGCATTTACTGGCTTGGTTTCTTCAAGCAGGGGTTGTTTTATCGATTCGATCGAATGGATCAAAACGGATTCGATCTCTGAAACACTCATGACGATTTTCTCAAGTTCTTCCTTAGGTTTCTTCGTCAGAAGAACGACTTGAAAAGTCTTATCAAATTTTTCCTCTTCCAATTCCTCCACACTAGGAACGGCTTTTATTATTTCTCCACATGATTCTAGCTGATCAAAAACCATGTACGCACGAGCAGCTTTTAGAACACAGTCTTCCCTTACCATGGTTTCAATTTGGTATGCGTTATAGCCAGAATCAAGAGATTGCTTCATTACTGTATATTCATAGTCATCAAACTCAATATTCGTAAGCTCTGGATCAGCCGATTGATCAGGTGTTTTCCCTGGAATCGTGTCTCCAGATAAGATACGACGCAAATCTGCGACAACGGCCGTCACATCATGACGCCCATCTCCCCCTTGGGCAATAGAATACAAAATGGATTCTAAAATATCTACGCATCGAAATAGCGTGTCCATCGTCCCTAGTTGGACTGTCAGCTTTCCATTTCGAACCTGGTCTAATACATTCTCCATTTCATGTGTTAAATTGGCCATATCTTCAAATCCCATAGTGGCAGACATGCCTTTTAAGGTATGAGCCGAGCGAAAGATATCATTCACAATGCTAGTATCCCCTGGCGCATCTTCTAAACGCAATAGATTCTCATTAATGGCTTGCAAATGTTCTTTTGATTCTTCAATGAACATATCCAGATATTGTTCCATATCCATGAATTTAGCCCCCACTTTCGTCCTAAAAATACTAAACTTTATATTAACACTTCAGCCAAGTAAGGCCCTATCTTAGACAAGGGAAGAACGGTATCTACATTTCCCGATGCAATCGCTGACTTTGGCATTCCAAACACCACACATGTACTCTCATCTTCGGCAATGATTTGCTTACATCCAGATACAGACTTTAGTGCTTTCAACCCTCTTGTCCCATCGCTCCCCATTCCTGTCATTACAACAACATATGTACTTGGAAGATCTAGAAGGGCGGCAGACTCAAATAGTGCATCTACAGATGGTCTATGCCCTGCCTTTGGTTCAGTCTGATTTAGCCCAATATAGAATTGGCCTGTGTTTCTTCGCTTAAGCTCCATATGATAATCTCCTGGCGCAATATACACAGAACCTACTTTAAGATCCATACCGTCCTCAGCCTCCGTCACATGAAGGGCACTTAAAGTATCAAGGCGTTGAGATAGAGATTTGGTAAACCCCGGCGGCATATGTTGTACAATAAGCACAGCTGCAGGGATGTGAGCAGGTAAAGATGTAAGAACAATCTGCAGGGCTTTTGGGCCACCCGTTGAAGTCCCTATAAGGATTAAATTGGGTAAGTCTGGATTCGGTGTTACTCTCTTTTTGATAAGTGTCAGATCCGACCTAACTTTCTCATTTCCTTTCTCTCTAGTAGGTGTGAAGGAAGAGATAGGGTGCTTATTTAGCTTGGCTCCAGCTGCCGCTTTTACCTTCGCAATGATTTGATCTTCCACCTTATGGATATCCAATGAAATGGAACCTGAAGGCTTAGGAATAAAGTCAACAGCCCCCAATTCCAAAGCTTTGATCGTCTCCGTCGCACCTTCATGGGTTAAGCTGCTCAGCATAATAACGGGTAGGGGATGATGTTTCATTAAATGCTCTAATGCTTCTAACCCGTTCATTGTCGGCATCTCCACATCCATCGTTACTACATCCGGTGACAGCTTTTTTACTTTTTCTATTCCTTCTAGTCCATTTCTTGCTTTGTCTATAACTTCTATCCAAGGATCCTGCGATAGAATGTCAGATATCACCTTCCGCATAAAGGCTGAATCGTCAACAACCAAAACTCTGATTTTTCTCATTTATACTCACCCCCACTTCATCTCATATGACTAATCATTCTCTTTAAGAAGCCTTTGACCCCCCGTGGAACATAAATAGATTGACTATTACCTTCTAGATAACTATGGACCAAATCTTTTATTCCTAAGGAAGCAATCGCACTCGGGTAGGCGAGAAAAAAGGGTGTTTGCTGTTTGACTGCTCGTGAAACGTGACTATCATCATGCATATAACCTAATGAAGCAATTTCTAGGTTAAGAAATTTTTTTGATACTAATGCCAGTTTATCAAAAGCCATCTTACCTTCTCGAGGACTGCCTACTCGGTTGACCACCATCTTAAAGCGCACATTAGGTTCTGATGCTTGGACTAGCTTAACTACCGCATAAGCATCCGTAATTGACGTAGGTTCCGGTGTAGTTACGAGAATGACATCATCAGCTGCCATAATAAAACTCAGGGATTGTTTGGTTAGACCGGCTCCTGTATCAATAATAACAAAATCAGCATAACCATTAAGGGCAGCCATCTTTTCAAAAAAACGATTTAATTGGACTTCATTCAATTCTAGTAAATGACTAAACCCCGTACCGCCTGATATAAACTCTAATCCATTGGGACCTTTCTCAAGGACGTCCCATACCGTTTTATCTTGTTCTATTAAATCAAGTAAATAATTTTTCGGAGACACACCCATAAGTACTTCAATATTGGCCAAGCCGAGATCCACATCGAGGACAACGACCTTCTTTCCAGCCGCGATTAAGCCAAGAGCAAAGTTGAGTGAGAAGTTAGACTTTCCCACTCCGCCTTTTCCACTAGTTACGGTTATAATCCTTGTTTGTTTTAACGTCTGATCTGTTTGCTTTTTAATTATTTCACGCAAACCTTGTGCTTGATCATACATGACTATCCTTCTCCTAAAATCAAATTGGCCACCTTACTGGGAACAGCTACACGAATATCATCTGGAACATTCTGACCTGTAGTCAGGTAGGATAAAGACAGATGATAGCGCATGACCATGTTCAAGATTGATCCATAAGTTTGGGTTTCATCCGATTTTGTAAAGATAACTTTTTCCACAGGAAGACACTTGAAGTTTTCCAGGATCTCCACCATATCACTGTTTTTAGCCGTTAAGCTTAGTACAATGTAGTTTTCTCCTCCCGACAAGCTAGGAAAGTATTGAGCTAGCTCCATCGCATAATCTGGCTTTCGATAGTTTCTTCCTGCTGTATCGACCAAGATCAGATCACAAGCACTCAAGTTTTCAAGTGCTGTTGACATTTCCCCGGGCTGAAATACAACTTCTAAAGGCACATTAAGAATATTAGAGTAGGTTCTCAGTTGATCAACTGCACCAATACGATACGTGTCCGTCGTTATTAATCCGACCTTTCTCTTGTTTTTCAACACTCCTTCTGCTGCTAGTTTCGCAATGGTTGTTGTTTTTCCTACCCCGGTAGGCCCGAAGAACTTAACAAACCTCGTATCATTGGCTATTAGACTTTGTTTACTTTGTCTCTCTGTAAGCATTTCCTCAATGACTAGTTTTGCATGCTGAATCTGAGATTGGTCATTTTGCAACAACACTCCGCTGTACCTAGCGCTCATTCTTTGGATAACTTCTTCAATCCATTGATCCTCTACATCCTGCAATCTAAGTTTATTTCGTAAAGACGAGAAGTTTGGTTTAGGAAGTGAGTCAACCACTGCAATATTTTCCCTTGTTCTTGCAGGCATTTCCGCCGGTAAACTTGCCCCTCCAGCCTCCACTGTCTGATTTTCTAAAGTAAATATCGGACTCTTTTTCGCTACAATAGATTTAAGATCATACGTAGGGATTTCTTTTTTAACCTCGTCATCCACCTGAAACGATACCTTTTGGGTTAGTTTCGGCCTTTTCTCCTCTATGATATCGGAAGGAGATGAAGACTGGGGTTGGGCCGAGGGTACAGGTCCTTTATTCACATCAACGGCAGCTATGACTTCAATCTGTTTTCTTGTAAAGAAACCGAAGAAGCCACCTGTTTTGATGTTTTTCGTATTTAAGATAATGGCATCTTTACCTAAGTCCGCTTTAATTCTTTGGAGAGCATCCGGCATCGAGTCCACTACATACCTTTTAACACGCATTACAGATTCACCACCCCTAGACTTTGCACTTCTACGTCTGCTTCAATTTCGTTATAGGAGAGAACAGGGAGATCCGGAAACATCCTTTCAATCAATTGTCTGGTGTACATCCGGATAGCCGGTGAGGTCAACAAGATCGGTTGATGTCCCATATTCATAAGGCGCTGAACCTGCTCTGATAAGGTTTGATAGATCCTCTGAGATAGATCAGGGTCCACAGCCAAGTAGCTCCCTTGCTCTGTTTGCTGAACACATTCGGATATGGTTTTTTCTAATCCAGGTCCGGCTGTTATCACACGAAGAGCCTGTCCTGGTTCAGAGTATTGCAAGGTTATTTGCCTCGAGAGGCTTTGTCGCACATACTCTGTTAATAAATCCGGATCCTTCGTATATTGACCATAATCCGCCAAGGCTTCCATAATCACATGAAGATTTCTTATTGAGATTTTTTCTTTTAAGAGTTTTTGAAGTACTTTTTGGATATCTCCTATTGACATGATAGATGGAACGACCTCTTCTACTAGTGCTGGTGCGTTTTCCTTTAGATTGTCTATTAGAGATTTGGTATCTTGTCGGCTTAACAACTCATGTGCGTATTTTTTTATGACCTCAGAAAGATGTGTAGCAACCACGGAGGGAGGGTCCACAACCGTATAACCAGAGAGCTCTGCTCTTTCACGTATCTCTTCAGATATCCATAATGCAGGTAACCCAAAAGAAGGTTCAATTGTATCAATCCCAATTACACTGTCATCTTCAATACCCGGACTCATGGCCAGATAGTGATCTAGGAGTATCTCTCCACCCGCAACCATATTCCCTTTAATTTTTATGACATATTGGTTGGGACGTAACTGAATATTGTCTCGAATTCGAATGACGGGAACGACTAATCCTAACTCTAAAGCGCATTGTCTACGAATCATGATCACTCGATCCAGTAGGTCCCCTCCTTGATTCGTGTCCGCCAAGGGAATAAGACCATATCCAAATTCAAATTCAATGGGATCAACATGGAGGAGCCCTAATACACTCTCAGGGCTCTTCACTTGTTCCACTTCAGGATCCTCAATTGGAGCTTGAGCAGCCAATTCTTCTTGTAATTGAAGATTCTTTTGTAATCTTAATGCTCCAAAGATCAAGAGGCCAGCGACAGGGAGTGTACTAATCGGACCAATCGGGGTGAAGATACCAAGAATGGCAACGGTACCTGCAACCACATAGAGCAACTTAGGGTAAGCCAGTAGTTGCTTACTTAAATCGTCACCTAGGTTTCCATCAGACCCCGCTCTCGTAACCATAATACCTGTAGCTGTTGAGATGACGAGGGCAGGAATCGAGCTTACCAGTCCATCCCCTACAGAGAGTAAAGTAAAGGTACTGGCAGATTCAGCAAACCCCATACCATGTATAGCCATCCCAATGATAAACCCACCGAGAACGTTAATGAGAAGAATAATAATACCTGCGATAGCGTCGCCCTTTACAAATTTACTTGCTCCATCCATGGCCCCGTAGAAATCCGCTTCACGTTCAATTTTCTTTCGCCTGTCTCTTGCTTCGTGCTCCGTAATCATCCCAGCATTCAAATCGGCGTCAATACTCATTTGCTTCCCGGGCATCGCATCTAGTGTGAAGCGTGCAGCTACTTCAGCAACCCTCTCCGAACCTTTTGTAATAACGACAAAGTTAATGATGACTAAGATAATAAAGATGACAAAACCAATGACAGGACTTCCTCCTACCACGAATTCTCCGAAAGCCTGGACAACCCTTCCCCCGTCAGCATCCTGAAGGATCGATCGGGTTGTAGATACGTTAAGAGATAAACGGAACAAAGTTGTCAATAGCAATAGAGTCGGAAAAATGGAGAAGTCCAAGGCTTCCTTTGTATTCATCGCCACCATTAGAATAGTTAACGCAAGTGAAATATTAATAATTAATAGAAAATCAAGAAGGAGTGTTGGGAGTGGGATCACCATCATCATAACAACAAGAATAACCATCACTAATACCGATATATCTTTAATTCTCATGAATGATCCCCTCCCTTCCTACGCTCTTTTTCTTAACTGATATACATAAGCCAATACTTCCGCTACAGCCTTAAATAAGGATTCAGGAACTTCCTGTCCAATCTCTACTTGGGCATGTAAAGCTCGAGCTAATGGTTTGTTTTCCATTGTTATGATGTTTTCTCTTTGCGCGATTTCTTTGATTCTTAGAGCAATAAGATCTTTCCCCTTGGCTATCACTTTTGGCGCTTGCATTTCACTAGGATTATACTGAATAGCAACAGCAAAGTGGGTAGGGTTTGTGATTACCACATCCGCCTTCGGAATTTCCTGCATCATTCGGCTCATTGCCATCTCTCTTTGACGCTGCTTAATTTTTCCTTTAATCAATGGATCCCCTTCCGTTTTCTTGTATTCGTCTTTTACATCTTGCTTCGACATGCGTAGACCTTTTTCATGTTCGTATTTTTGATAGATATAATCCAGAACAGACAACACAAGAAGCAGCAAGGCAATAAATGTTCCAATTTGAACCGTTAAGGAGGAAACTAAAGTTAGGACATGTCCGACAGATGTTTGGGATAAAACCATAATTTCATCTACTGCTTTACTTAAAACTAGAATCGCAATAGTGGATGTAAGGATAATCTTTAAAATGGATTTTAGAAGCTCTACGATGGAGCGCATAGAAAAAATTTTTTTGGCTCCCTGAATCGGATCTAACTTTTCTAGCTTCATCTTTAAAGGTTCTGTTGTGAACAAAAACCCAATTTGTATATAATTTGAAAACACACCCATGACTAAGGCTATAAGCAAAAAAGGTACAACGATCAGTGCACTTTCTAGCAACAACTGATTAAAGACAACTTGAACGTTATGTACCGTTACATCCCAGTGGAGATACTCCGTAAACGTTCCTCTCATCATTTTAGTCAGGTTCGCTCCCATAGATTGACCCATAAATAACAGAAACAAGAAACACGCTAGCATGATAAGTGCGGATGCAACCTCTTGACTCTTTGCAACCTGTCCTTTTTCACGAGCATCTTGCTTCTTTTTTGGGGTGGCCTCTTCGGTCTTTTCTCCTGCAAAAAACTGCAGATTAATGGTTAAGATCAGTTTGGTTTGCTCCATTTAACTCCACCCCATGGCTTTCAATAAAGCCTCCATCGACTGAACTAATGATTTAAACAAATTTTTCAGTGTAAAAAAATAACCCGGCAAAACAACAATAAGTATTAAAAACCCTGTCAGGAGCTTAATCGGTATCCCGATAACAAAAATATTGAGTTGCGGCACGGTTCTAGCCACGATTCCGAGAGCTACATCCACTAGAAACAGAGATACAACAATCGGTGCTGCTATCATAAAAGCAGAAAGGAACATATGATAGAAAGCCTGAGATATAACCGACGTTATATTACCGCCCGAAATATTTAATCCTAATTGATCTAAGGGGACAATCTTATAACTTTCTATTATCCCTTGAATCAAGAGATGATGAGCATTAGTTGATAGCAAAAATAATAAGGCTAAAATATACTTGAACTGACCCATTAAAGGGGTGTGAATTCCCGTCTGTGGATCAATTACACTTGCCATGGCTAGTCCCATCTGCATATCAATGAACCCGCCAGCTGTCTGGATAGCGTAAAGAATCAAAGTCCCAATAAACCCCAACGTAAGTCCAATGAATACCTCTTTTAGAATAAGCAGAAAATAGGTTTCATCAAATCTAACAGGTTCTATTCCAAGACTGGTAAACGTTATTAAAGAAAGAAAAAAAGCTAATCCAATTTTTGCAGTTTGAGGCACATTTTTAGACGAAAAAATTGGGACTGTTACGAAGTATGAAGTAAGCCTAACAAATATCAACAAGAAACTTGGAAACAAATCCCACGCGAAAAAAAGATTCATTTTTTCAACCTATATACCGATATAAATTATTGAAAATATGATAAGTGTAATCTATTAATTGAGTTAACATCCATGGACCAAAGATAATAAGTGCAACTAATATAGCAACAATTTTAGGAACAAAGGCCAAGGTTTGTTCCTGTATCTGCGTAGTAGCTTGGAAAACAGCAACCAATAAACCTACTAACAGACCAATTCCAACGACTGGAGCAGTTACAAGCAAGATCAAATAAACCGAATTCTTCGCCAGGTTAATTACACCTTCCGGTGACATTACAATTCACCCCATTTTCAGGTATCTAAAAACTGGCCAATAATGATTTTACAATTAGATGCCAGCCATCCACTAATATAAACAATAATATCTTGAAGGGTAAAGAAATCATGACGGGGGGAAGCATCATCATCCCCATGGCCATTAAGATACTTGCCACAATCATATCGATGACGAGAAAAGGAATAAATATCATAAATCCCATTTGGAATGCTGTCTTCAGTTCACTAATTACAAAGGCTGGAACTAAAGCTGTAAAAGGGATATCCTGAATTGTACTAGGCTTTTCTAGTTGCAAGTACTCTAAGAAAAGCATTAAATCTTTTTCTCTCGTATATTTCCCCATGAATTCTTTCATAGGTACAGCTGCTTGGTCAAAAGCTTGCTGTTGATTGATTTCTCCAGCTAGGTAAGGCTGCAAGGCAGCTTCATTCACAGCTGAAAAGGTTGGCGCCATGACGAAAAAGGTTAGAAATAAAGCCAGTCCAATTAAGACTTGATTTGGTGGCATCTGTTGGGTAGCCAATGACGTCCTTACGAAGGAAAGGACAATTACAATTCTCGTAAATGAGGTCATTAGAACAAGTAAGGCTGGTGCAATCGATAGTAAAGTAACCAATAGTATGATCTGTAATGTTGTCGATACTTCTGCTGGGTTATCGCTTGTTCCAATATTCAAATCAAATCCAGGAATGACTGAACCTTCTGCTGATACCGTAACCGTGGTACCAAAGAATAATAACAACAAGAAAAGCAGAACCGATAGAGAATTAGCTTTCATGGTTTTTACCTTCTTTGCCATCGGTTGAGTAATAGAGTGTACGTTCTGCAACTGATCGGTTCTCTTTCAACTGATTTAATTGTTGTTCAAATACTTGTTCGAATGAAGCATCTTGTGTGTGTGTGTTCTTCTTTTTCCATTTATTCATGAAGTCCATCAAACTCGGTGCATCTGCTTCTTTCGTCAGCCACTCAGCTACTTCTTCTTCATTCTCAATTTCCATTAATAAACGAACATCCTGACCTACTCCCAGAACGTATACCTTCCCTCCAAGTTGAACTACTTGTAGAGAACGGTTTTGTCCTAAAGCTATCCCTCCAAGTAAGCGCAAAGGCAGCCCACCAATAGACTGCCTTGACTGGTTGGAGAGGAAGCGAATCAGAAAGTAGATCATTAAACCAATGACAATAAGGAAAAAAACTACTTTAAGGAGATAGGGAAGAACCTCAAAATCCGCCCCAACATTCCCTATTTGTTCTTGGTTTACTTCTTCTCCTAGCTTGGAATGAACAGTTGGCTCCTTGTTTTCAGCCATTGCCACGTCTGGTATATACGATCCAGAGAAAAGAACCAGGCTAGTCACAAACAATATAATTAAATAGAGCCTTGTAAATGAAACCATCTCTTCCCTCTAGCCTAAAGTTTTTTTGATGGCCTCTATTACACGATCAGCTTGAAAAGGCTTTACAACAAAATCCTTAGCCCCTGCCTGAATCGCGTCAATAACCATCGCTTGCTGTCCCATTGCTGAGCACATGATAACCTTAGCACTTGAATCTACTTTTTTAATTTCTTTAAGAGCAGTGATTCCATCCATCTCTGGCATCGTAATGTCCATTGTGACCAGATCAGGCTTCAGCTCCTTGTATTTCTCCACAGCCTGTGCTCCATCACTTGCTTCACCCACTACGGTATATCCATTTTTAGTTAAGATTTCCTTAATCATCATTCTCATAAAAGCAGCATCATCTACGATTAATACACTATTAGCCATAACTCTTTGACCCCCATGTTTTTATAATATTATTGTAATTTTTGAACGCGATCCCACTGACTGATAATGTCCGTTACACGAACACCAAAGTTTTCTTCAATTACCACTACTTCACCCTTAGCTATCAGCTTATTGTTGACAAAAATATCAACCGGTTCCCCTGCCAGTTTATCCAACTCAATTATAGATCCCGCAGACATTTCTAAAATGTCTTTAATTTGCTTTTTGGTTCTCCCTAATTCCACGGTAACCTGGAGCGGGATATCTAACAGCAAGTTAAGGTTCCTATCATCCATCGCTGGTGTAGTACCAGGGATATGAAACGGACTAAATTGAGCATGCTGAACATTGGGTGGTTGCTGCACTCCTCCACTAGGGGAACTTAAGTAGTTCGGCATGGCATACATAGGCTGTTGTGGAGGCGGATACATCGGCTGCTGATATGGGTACCCCGGCACCTGTTGGTGATACATAGGTGGTGGAGGATAAGGGTGCTGCGGTGGCGGATACATCGGCTGAGAATGGCCTGGTGGCTGGTTCCCGTATGCATCCCCTGTTACTGGTCCCCCCTCCATGGGTTGTTGTGAACTCGGTGGTGTCTTCTCTACCTGGCTAACTACATTTGACTGTTGAGGTATCGATTCCTCCGCCTCAACACTGCCTCCACCGAGGAGTAAACTTACCATCTCTTTCGCAAAGGAGACAGGAAGCAGTTGCATAATATTTGAATCAATTAAATCACCAATTTTTAAGCGAAATGAAATTTTAATAAATACTTTCTCATCAGGGAATGAGCCTTTTTCTGCATCGTTCGAAAAATCTAGCAAGTCAATCCCAGGTGGAGAAATATCCACTCGTTTATTAAACAAGGTAGACATCGAAGTAGCTGCAGACCCCATCATTTGGTTCATCGCTTCTTGTACAGCACTAATATGAAGTTCAGTCAGCTCAATATCACGATTAGTTCCGTCTCCGCCCATCATCAGATCGGCAATGACCTTCGCATCATCCGAATGAATGACCAATAAATTAATACCCTTGAACCCCTCTGTATACTCCACATGCACCGCTACATGAGGGTGAGGGAACTCATAAGACAGCTTTCCCTGTTCTACGACACTAACTGTCGGTGTTGTAATATCTGTTTTTTTTCCTAACAAAGTAGACAGAGCCGTAGCTGAACTACCAAAACATATATTTCCAATTTCTCCTAAGGCATCTTGCTCCATAGGGGTTAAATACGTATCAATATTTAAATTTTCATTGTCGTTAAGTGATTGTTCGTCCAGATTGTTCTGACGAAGCAGGGCGTCGATTTCTTCTTGGGAGAGCATATCTCGATTATTCATTATCTTCCATCCCTTCGTCTAACACCTTGTCAATCTGTATAGCCAGTTTTCCCCCTTGCGTTCCAGGCCGCCCTTGAAATTTATACTTCGTGCCGATGCGAATATTCATTGCGTTATCTTTCTTCGTATTAAGTTGAATGATATCTCCACTCGCGAGGTTAATAAACTCGCCAACTGTAATCTGGGCTGTCCCTAATTCAGCAATAATCGGAATTTGTGCCTTTTTTACCCTTTCTTGCAGAGCTGTAATCTCTTTAGTATCCCTTGATTTCTTTTGCGATGATAACCAATAGTGGGCAGATAACTTAACCATTACGGGCTCTAACACGACATGAGGAAGACAAATATTAATTACGCCAGTTGTATCAGCTATCTTCGTACTAAAGGAAATAACAGCTACAGTCTCATTTGGTGAAACGATCTGCATAAATTGTGGGTTCGTTTCCGTTATGGTCAAGACAGGATCGATGGCTAGAGCATCCTTCCAAGCGTCTGCATAGATCTTTAAGGATTTTCTAAATACTCGCTCTAGAACCATGGTTTCAATTTCTGTTAAGCCGCTAAACTTATTCTGACTGCTTCCCTGCCCTCCCAGCAAGCGGTCCAAAATGGCATAACCCACATTCGGATTAACTTCTAATACCATCCGTCCATCCAAGGGATCGGCTTCAAAAACATTCAATATCGTCATCTTGGGGATGGATCGGATAAATTCATCGTAAGGAAGCTGGTCAACAGATGCTACTGTAAATCGGACGAGCGTCCTAAGCTGTGCTGAAAAATAAGTCGTCAATAACCTAGCATAGTTGTCATGAATGCGCGTTAACGTTCGAATTTGGTCTTTAGAGAAACGTAAAGCCCTTTTAAAATCGTAGAGTCTAACTTTTTTCTCTGTAAAGTCCTTTTTCATTTCGTCGGCATTCATTTCCCCAGATGACAACGCAGTAAGCAAGGCATCAATCTCATTCTGGGACAATACTTCCGATGACAGAACGCTCACCCCCTTTGTCTAACAGATAAAGCTTATTGAATGATCATTCTTGTAGTCGTAACCTCAGTCACTTGTCCTTCTTGCAGTAACTCATTAATGCTACTTCGAATTTGTTCCTCAACTTTTCTCAAGCCTTCTGGCCCTCTTATTTCCTCTTCAGTCATCCCTGCAAGGGTTTTTAGTATAATATGATCTACTTGAAATAAACGCTTCTCTAGCTCTTCTTTAGACTTCTTGTTATCTGCTTGAAGCTTCATTTTAAGCCGGACATAGCCACCGCCGTATAGGTTGGTTGTCATTTCTTCTGTTTCAACGCTGAGTTCTAGAATTTCATCGATGCTTAATGGCTCAACCTCTTCAACTCCTGCATTCGGCGGGTTTATGTATAGTTTATACACTGCGACGGCTGCAACACCCAACAATGTAATGGCAATCATAATGATTAAAGCAATATTAAAGAGCTTATTTTTAAACATGGGGACCCCCAGTGTCTCTGATGCCTATCAATTTAAGAACATGGATTTCCCGATAAAACTCCTTCATAGATAAAATAACATCTACTGCCTTTTCTTTAACTATGAACTTCTTTCCATTCGTTAAGCTGATAATGGTATCTGGAGTTTCTTCTACTGTCTCTATCAAAAAGGGATTTAGAAAGTAAGTACTATTATTTAATCTCGTAAGTTGAATCATGTTCCATAGCTCCTAGTAAAAGGATAGTGGAAAAGCTTTATTTTAAATAGGAGAAGAAAGGGAGATAGTGTAAGTCTCCCTTTCTAACCTTTACTTATTACCTTTTCAAGTTGACGATTTCTTCCATCATTGTGTCGGATGTAGTAATAATTCGCGAGTTTGCTTGAAATCCTCTTTGTGTGATAATCATATCCGTAAATTCTTCCGTCAGATCCACGTTAGACATTTCTAGCTGCCCTGATATTATTTGGGTTGTTGTTCCCTCAATGTCATCCAATGCAAGAATTTCAATTTCTTCGGGGTGTGCATTTAAGGTAACTTCGTAAAGTGATCCACCCACTTTATTAAGTCCTGCTGGGTTATTAACCATAACCACGCCGATCGTTGTAATCTCCGTAATTTCGCCATCTAAATTGGTACCAGAGATAACCCCATTTGTTCCAATAGAGAAGGATTGATATTCATCTGGCGGAATGTTAATAGGATCCCCATCAGAGTTTAGCACTAGAAAACCTTGCGGTGTTACTAAATTCCCCGTTGCATCCCGAGTAAAATCGCCGGCACGAGTTAATAAAACTGCTTCTTGGTCTGGATTAGGTTTTACGGCAAAGAAACCATCTCCATTAATGATTAGGTCTGTCGTAACATTGGTAGCAATGGGGCTCCCAGGAGTATGGATAACATTAATTGCAGCAACCTGTGTACCTAATCCTATCTGTCTTGGATTTCTTCCTCCACGAGCCTCTGCTTCCCCAGAAGTTGCAGCATTCACTGTCTGGCTCAACATATCCTGAAATGTGACCCTGCTCTTCTTAAACCCTACTGTATTTACATTGGCAATGTTATTACCTATAACATCCATCTTCGTTTGGAAACCTCTCATCCCTGAAACACCCGAATATAGTGAACGTATCATTGTGTTCTCCCCCTCATGGTCATGACTGCATCAGTCGGTCAGCAGTCTCAAAGCCCCCCGTAGGTCCAGCTTTGTCTAAATTAAGATGGTGCTGTCAATTTGTGTAAACACATGATCTTTTAGTGATTGATCATCTATTGCGGTAATTATTGTTCTATTCTTCGTACTTACAATAAACGCTGTGTCCTGCATAATGACTAATGTTTCTTTGCCACCTTTTTGGGAAGCCTTATCTACAGCTTGTTCTAGACGTTCAAGCTGATCTTGTGATAATTGAATTCCTCTGCTCTGCATTCTTGTGAGTGCATGATGGCTAAACTGTAATGGCTGAGCATCCTTTTGTGCGGTCTGAAGTACTTGAGCAAACGTTTTTTGTTCAGCACTTGAGCTTGGTTTGATTGTACGGCCAGCCGGCGGCATAATTGGAGGAAAAAAAGGTCGATTCACCTTCATCTTACGTTTAGTTCTCCTTTATACGGTATAATTAATGCCGGATTCTCCTTTGGTTTGTGGGAGGACTCGTAAGGGACCTATATCTTCTTCTAGGTCTATGTACTCTTTAGCCTTCTTACCCTTGAAAAAAAACTGTCGCTGATCCTGTTGTTGCTTCTGTTGTTGAAAAGGCATATACGATGTAGAGGAGGATTCAACCACTTCTATGTTATGCACCGAAATACCCTGGCTAAGAAGATTCTGTCTTAATTGAACTAGTTGTTCTTCCACGGCTTGTTTTGCCGTGAGAGATTCTACCACAAAACGTGCAGTGAGTTGTCCATTCTGTTCTTGAATCTTCACATCTAGTTTACCTAATGACTCTGGCTTCAGCTGTAATATCATCTCATGTACCTGCTGTCCATTCTTCAAGCTGAAAGTCCGGGAAAATACAGGCTCTAACTGTTTAGCAAGCCATTCAATTGGCACTTGCCGACCCTTGTCAATGTTGTCACCTCCAAATTCCTTAACAGAAGGTATTGAAGGTAAAGAGACAGCTGTCTGAACAGGTTCATTTAATTGTTTATTAAGTTGTGAACTAAAGGTCATATCTTCACTGTCAGTGAGTTTCTTGCCCATATCTACTATCTTCTTTCGGGATATCTCCGTTGCAAATTCCTTACTTAGCGTCACCAAGGGTATTAGCGCTTTATCTTGTAAAGGCGCCTTATCTTCCCCTTTTCTAAGTAAACCACCCGTCATCTTCATCCATTCAACCGAGAGCTGTTGGATTAACTTGGGTATCTCATGCGTTCTTGTACCAAATTCCAATTCACCCATTGAATAGCTCGCTTTTTTTACCGTATGAACTTCTTGCAAGAGTCTTTTCAGCACTTCATTAACTTTATTAAGGGTTGCTTCACTTAAGTCACCATCGCGTTCTATTGCATACTTCATATTCTGAAGTGCCTGCTCCCAACCACGAATCTCTGTCATCGAAGAGTCTTTCATGATTTGATGATCTTGTCTCGGATTCATCAACTCTATCAAACCAGATAGGCTGGCTAAGATTTCATCCATCCTCTTCATTACTTCCTCTTGAATGGGTTTATCAAACTTTGCTTCTTCGAGTTCAAGCAAGCCAGCAAACAATCCGTTTTCTTCTGTCTTTGCACCAGGAGTTAAGGATAGACCTTGATTGGGTGTAGGTTGAAGAAAGAGTTGTTCTGCCATAGACATCAATTTCATTTGTGTTCACCTCCCTCGCTTAGATCTTTAAGCTTAATTAAAATATAGAGCAAGATCTATCAAAATACAACAATCTTCCCTATTTAGACAAAAATATTGTCGCTTAAAATATCCCTTTAATCTTCGATTACCTTGGAAGTTAATCTCACTGCCAGCTCAGGGTTTTTCTCATTAAGGTTCTCTATGATTTGCCCTCTCTGTTGATTGGTCATCTTCGCGAGAATAGCCAACACCTTTTCTTCTTCCTGCTCCTGCATCTTTATAAGTATATCGGCAACAGAAGCCGGATTCATTACAGAAAACGACTTTACTATTTCCTCGATGTCTCTTCTCGTTTTTTCCACTTCTGATAGCGCTTTGGTTAGAGCCTGAATCCGTTGTTGAAGAGCTGCGATCTCATCGTTTTCGGAGAGCTCTATATCCTTTAGAAGGATAGTCAGCTCCGCTGCCTTTTGAGGATTCATTTTTGCAACGATCCCCGCACGTTCATTCGGCTTCATGGTTCCTAGAACTAAAACCGCTTCTTCAAGAGATAGATTCTCCATTATAGGCGCCGCTTTACTAGCCGACATAGTCGTATAAAGCTTAGCCAGCTCCTTCATTTTAGCTTGTCTTTCTTCATTTGAGACTCGCTTATCCTCAAGTTGTTTTTGAAGATTTACAATCTCATCCTTTAATTTCTTAACCTGGTCATCATTGGACTCGTACTCTTTTTTTATATCTTCAATTTCAGTCTGCTTTCTTTGAATCTCCTCGTTTAAAGCGGCAACCTCTTCCGTTAGCTGTGCTACCTGCAATTGATAGTCTGGTTGAGCAGAACCCTGCTCATCCTCGTTACCTGTACTTGGGTCTGGCAAATACTTCTCTACATATGGAATCTTATTTCCCACCGTTAAGACTTTATTTAAGATATCATAGCCTAGCAAATTTAGCAGGAGACCTGTCAAAACAGCGGTAAAAAGGAGAGGAAGAAAAATAATATAGAAAAACCACTCAAGCTTGCCATATTTTCGTTCTTCTACTGTTTCCTCCACTTCACGTTCCCCCCCGTCTGACAAAACGCTGTATCGCTAATTCATCCATTTCCTTTTGTTCTCTTTGCATCATTTCATCTTGGTATTCTTTATACGTTTTTTCCTTCCATTTCTCCCAAACTTGAAAATCTCTCATCTTCTCACTCAACTCTAGATGAAGACACTCTGTTTTCTTTTCCGCTTCATGGACTTTTTCATGTTTTTTGACTATGAGGTTCTCAAGGTGCTGTATATAGGAATGTATCTCTAGAAGCCGTTGAATCGGTGTCGCTTGCCTTTCGAGTTCTACCCGTTTTTCTTCCCATTGCTGCAAGCTCTGTGTTAATCCCTCAAGTTCTTGCATCTCTCGGTTAAGAAAACCTAAACTTTCGGAGTACTTGGTTTTAGAATCCTCTTTTTCTCTTTCCTTAAGATCCATCAGCTTTTGAAAGCGAAATGAATAGCCTACCACTCTGATCACCAACCGTCCCCAAAGTTTTCTTTCAAGGCTTGTGCTGCCTCTTCAAAGGTAGAAGGTTCGTGTGTTCCTTGCGCCGTAAATCCTCGGATAATGGGGCTGTACTTGATGGCTTGATCAATTTCTCGATTTGTTCCCATCTTATAAGCACCAATATTGATTAAGTCTTCGTTATCACGATAGATCGCCAACAATTTCTTCATTTGCAAAGCAGCGTTCTTATGAGCGGGATCCACAACCTCATTCATGACTCGACTCACACTAGCCATCACATCGATGGCTGGATAATGTCCGCTCTGGGCAACCTTTCGACTAAGAACAATATGTCCATCCAATATCCCTCGAACGGTATCAGCAATCGGTTCATTCATATCATCTCCGTCTACTAAGACGGTATAGAAAGCCGTTATACTCCCTCGGTTAGAAGTACCAGCTCGCTCAAGCAGCTTAGGCAGCAACGCGAATACAGAAGGCGGATACCCTCTCGTTGCTGGCGGCTCACCAATAGCTAATCCAAGCTCCCTCTGAGCCATAGCATAGCGGGTAACCGAATCCATCATGAGCATTACGTTTAAACCTTGGTCTCTAAAATATTCTGCTATAGCTGTTGTTACTAAGGCTCCTTTGATGCGGATGAGTGCGGGTTGATCCGATGTAGCCACAACAACCACAGACCTCTTAAGACCTTCTGGACCAAGGTCTTTTTCAATAAACTCAACCACTTCGCGACCCCGTTCGCCGATCAATCCAATCACATTTACATCGGCTTGAGTATTACGCGCAATCATCCCGAGTAAAGTACTCTTCCCTACTCCGCTCCCAGCAAATATCCCCACTCTCTGCCCCTGTCCTACAGTTAGTAGAGCGTCAATTGCCCTAACACCTACACTAAGAGGTCTGCTTATTCTCGGTCTCTGTAAAGGGTTAGGAGGTTGACTCTCAGCAGGATAATCCGTTAAACCGAACGGATGAGCTAAACCATCCATTCTCTGACCCAATCCATCTAGAACCTGTCCTAATAGTTCGTTTCCCACATGAACGAAAAAGGGCTTTCCCGTTGCTACAACTTCACAACCAGGCCCTATAGATTCAAGGCTCCCAAGCGGCATTAATAATACTTTGTTGTCTTTAAAACCAACTGCCTCAGCCATTACCGGTTGCCCTTTACCTTGAGGGAGGATATGACAAACCTCTCCTAATTTTACATTAGGTCCTTGAGACTCTACTGTGAGACCGATCACTTGTGTCACTTTTCCATTCAAACGTATCGGATCTAGATTAGACAAGCACTGCAGATAAGTTTGTAAATTAAGTTCAGCCATCTACATTCCTTCCTTTTGCTAGTGCCATAAGGGCTTTAGATATTTCTTCGAGCTGAGAATCTACCTTTGCATCAATAGATCCATATGCTGACCGAATCACACATCCACCTTCTTCGATCGAATAGTCAGGAAGAATGAGAAGTTCTGCTTGGCCACTTAACATTTTCTTAAGCTCTTGATACTTCCCCTCTAGAAAAGAATAACTTTCAGGCCCTATACAGATCGTTACCTTGTCAACTTCCTGTACTTTTTTTAAAGCTTCTTGTACGATGGCAAGAGATTTTTCTGGATGGAGAGATAGCTCTGCTTTTATGACCTTTCTAGCTATCGCCATAGACATAGTGATAATAAACGGTTCAGCCTCCTGAATCCATCTTTCCTTTGCCGTGTAGGACTGTTCTAATATCTGACGCGCCTGTTCAACCATAATCTGCTGTTCTTCCCATGCTGACTCATATCCTTGTGCATGACCTTGCGCAAACCCTTGACGATATCCATCATCCATCGCTTCCTTCTGCAAAGCCTCATCCGCCTGTCTACGCTGTGACCACCATTCATTCATCTCTTCTTCAACTTGTTGTCTCATCATTTCAGCATCCGTTAAGGCTTGCTGAACGATCTCCTCCGCTTCCCTACTCGCTTGAGCCAGTAATTCCTCGGCCTCCTGGCGAGCAGCCTGGATAGATTCATCTTCAGCCTCAGCCTGCTCGATTCCATCTGGTAGCTGGATTTCTCCAGAAGCGAAAGGTTGCTCATTAGTAATCAGAATTTCATCCTCAATTGCCAAATATTCACTCACTCGGATCACATTGGACTTCGGCCTCTCAGGTCCCACTTGACCATACTGGGGAGCTTTTATAATATTAGACAACGATTTCGTCGCCTCCTCCACGAGAGATAATGATTTCCCCTGCTTCTTCTAGGCGTCTAATAGTTGAAACAATTCGGGTCTGTGCTTCCTCAACATCCCTTAAGCGTACAGGACCCATAAATTCCATTTCTTCCTTAAAGGTCTGCACCATCCTCTTCGAGATATTTCTAAAGATGGCATCCTTCACTTCCTCACTTGCCACCTTCAATGCAAGCATCAAATCAGCATTCTCTACATCGCGAATAATTCGCTGAATGGACTTATCATCAATGGTTACTATATCTTCAAACACAAACATACGTTTCTTGATTTCTTCCGCCAATTCTGGATCTTGTATCTCAAGCGTATCGAGTATCGTTCTCTCCGTGCTGCGGTCAACATTATTTAGGATCGCAACAGCTGCTTCAATTCCTCCTGCTTTAGAGTAATCCTGAGTAATGGTTTGAGACAACTTCTGCTCAAGCACTTGTTCAACTTCACTAATAACTTCAGGAGAGGTGCTATCCATCAAAGCAATCCTCTTGGCTACATCTGCCTGCCTTTCATGGGGCAAAGCCGAAAGAATCGCAGAGGCTTGACCTGGTTCCAAAAAAGATAGAACGAGAGCTATTGTTTGGGAATGCTCATTCTGAATAAAGTTCAATATTTGTGAAGGATCAGCTTTGCGGGCAAAATCAAATGGCCGAACATGAAGATGGGAGGTCAAGCGATTGATAATATCCATTGCTTTCTGTTGTCCCAGTGCCCGCTCTAAAATATCCTTAGCGTAGCCAATTCCTCCCTGGGAGATATAATCTTGAGCGATAGCGATCTGATGGAACTCATCTACAACTTCTTCCTTCACCAGATTGTCCACTCTCCGGACATTCGCAATCTCTAAGGTTAAATCTTCAATCTCATCCTCACGTAAATGCTTAAAGACCTGTGCTGATATCTCTGGCCCCATAGATATTAGTAAAATGGCAGCCTTTTGCCTGCCACTCAACTCCCTGTTTGCCATGAATGCGTCACCCCTTAATCCTCTTGAAGCCATACTCTGAGTAAATTAGCAAATTCCTCTGGCCTTTGCTTTGCAAGCTTCTCTAGCTGTTTACGTGCCATTACTTCTTCAGTTTCTGTATATTCTAAATCAGGGATCTCTTTCTCCCCAGCCTCGTCCACTTGAAGAACAGCTGTATCTTCCTCTTTTCTCTTCCTCTTGCGGCGCATGATAAAATAGACAATTCCCCCGATCATGATCGCCCCTGCTAGTGCCGCTAACGCGTAATACAGCAGTGTATTATCCTCCATCTGCACAGGCTCAGGTTTACCTTGGAAAGGTTGGGCTACAACTTTAATGCGATCCGCGATGTAATTGTCGTCTACTTCTTTACTGATTGCTGAGCGAACCACATTTTTTAAAATTTCTTCAATCGCCTCTTTTGTCGTCTCTGCATCCGGTGAATCCGCAGGTAAATCGACTCCAACATTAATCGTTAAATCTTCTATGAAGTAAGGACTTCGCACAATATCGCGAGTAATCCGGTTCACCTCTCGATTTACACGTTCCTCTACTTCTTCCATTTCGCTTTTCCCTTGACCTTGAGCGCCTCCCGGATATTGGGGTACGTCCGTCTCGCCTGTACCGGGAACTCCCCCAACCTCAGCATTGGTTCCGCTGAAGGTCTTCTGGATCTTCTCTACCATGATGGCAATACCCTCTTGGTTTTCTTCGTCCACCGGTTCGAAGAGTCTTTGATCTTCTTTTACTTTGTCAAAATTTAGTCGTACTTTGGTATAAACATATACCTTGTCCATGCCGATAATAGTTCCAAGCATATTTAGCAAGTCCCTTTGGATATCTTCCTGGACGCGTCTTTCTATCGACCTTTGTTGTTCATACGCTGTCATTCCTATATCAGAGCCTTCTGCGTTCACATATTCCATCATGTTGCTATACTGATCAGTGATTACGATGTTTTCAATAGGGAGATTAGGTACTGTTTTAGATACAAAGTGATACAAAGTATTAATTTTTTTCTGGTCTAGTTTCATGCCAGGTTCCAATTGAAGAAGGATCGACGCTGTCGCTGTCCCCTCCTGGTTGCTAAGAAACAACTGTTCCTTCGGCAGTGTAATCATTACCCTGGAGTCGGTTACACCGCTAAATCCTTTAATAAGCTTTGCTAAATGATTCTGTAGCACGTCCCTTTCGGCTACATCGAATTGGCGCTCCGTAATGCCAAACCCCATATTTTCAAAAATATCAAGACTGATATTACTGCCTTTTGGCAGACCAGCTGCAGCAAGATCGACGGTTAATCCAGGAGCGTCTTTACGCGGCACAAGAATGTTTCGACCATCTTCTGAGAGCTTAAACTGTACACCTTTAGATTCTAACTCCGCCTTGACCTGTCCAACTTCTTCCACACTTAATGAATTCCTGAAGAGCGGAACGAATTCCGGCCTTGAAGCAAAGTAAACCCACAGTGAAAGGGATATAACAAGAAACAAAAAAGTCGCACCAGCGATCGCTTTTTGCTTCGTCGTATAGGAACCATATAATTCCGCAAACTTTCCCTTTAGTACTTGAAGTTGTTCATTCATGTTTCCACCCCAGGGCCTTCTTGAAATCTGTTTTTAAATTACTTTCACCAATCAGAAATTAATCCTCCACTCGGAGGACTAATTTTACTATTAGATACTCATTCTCATTATTTCTTGATAGGCTTCTACCGCTTTATTCCTTATCTGTATCGTTAAATCTACGGTAACCCCAGCTTGCTCTTTTAATATTAATGCCTTATGCAGCTCATTCACATTACCAGCAGCAATCTGCTTGGTAGCTTCGCTCGACATAACTCCTTGCTTATTAACCTCTTCTAGAGCTTGACTTAAGAAGGATGAAAAAGTCTGCAACGCTTCCCCAGACGTCTTACTAGAAGGCGCAGCAATCACTGTTGGCTGTACTTTTGAAGCAACTTGGTTAATTGCCATTTCTCATCTCCCTACCTTCCAATTTCAAGAGTCTTCATCATCAAAGTTTTTGTGGCATTAAAGACAGTTAAGTTAGCTTCGTATGCCTTGGTCGTTGCCATTAAGTCTACCATCTCTTTCATTGGATCTACATTAGGCAGTAGAACAAATCCTTCTTGATCCGCATCAGGATGTTCAGGCTGATAAACGCGTTTAAACGGGGTCTGGTCTTCTATAATCTTAGTAACTTTTACCCCCTGAGAAACTGAATTATTGCTGCTGTTCCCCATCGTTGCCTGTAAAACAGCATCAAAAGGAGTTGAATTTAATGGGGCAACCTGGACCATCTTCCTTCGAAAAGGTTCCCAAGTTCCATTGACATTCTTCCCTCTTGTCGTGTTCGCATTGGCTAGATTAGAAGAAATAATATCCATACGCAACCGATTCGCTGTTAAAGCCGAAGAACTAATATTCATACCCGAAAATATTTTCATTATTATTTACCCCCTGAGATGGCCTTCTTCAACCCGCTAAAGTGGCTGTTCGTCTGATCAATCAACGCATTGTACCATATTTGGTTCTTAACCATATTGGTCATCTCTGCATCCACATCGACGTTGTTCAGATGGTTCTGCATTATTCCTTGTTTTATAACGATCTTAGGTATGATAGAAGAGGTGGTTGAGCTGCCGCCAAAAGGAACGTGTGCGGGATTCGTTCTATAACCTTCAAAGGTAGGCTTAGAGGAATTTAGAGCTTTCTTGAGCTCTTCCTCAAAAGAAACCCCTTTACTCTTATAATGGGGTGTGTCTACATTGGCAATATTGTCGGCTATCACCTTCTGCCGCATAGCTGCTGCGTCCAATGCGCTGCCTAACATGACTAATTTACTGGAATTAAGCAAAACGGTTCCCCCTTACCCTTAACACCTTTCATTTAATATGTATTTATTCAACAGAATCTCTTATAATTCCTTCCTATTCGTCAAGGAAAACAAAAGTAACTCTTGGGAGTTTGTCGAAAAAATGGTAGTTTAGTACGATTGATAGGTAATTTTCCAAAGTGAAAAGCCCTATCCTTAAGATAGGGCTTTTCAGTGAGACAAACAATAAGTAAATTTATGAAGATTTTAATTTTGCCAACTCAGGCAAAAGCTTGTCATTAAGAACCTTGATATATGTCCCTTTCATTCCTAGTGAACGGGATTCAATAACTCCTGCACTTTCTAACTTACGAAGCGCGTTCACGATCACGGAGCGAGTAATTCCTACACGATCTGCAATCTTACTAGCTACAAGCAATCCTTCTTTACCGTCCAACTCTTCAAAGATATGCTCAACCGCTTCTAACTCACTATACGACAAGGATCCAACAGCCATCTGAACGACCGCTTTACTACGCGCTTCTTGTTCAATCTCTTCAGCACGCTCACGAAGAATCTCCATACCAACAACCGTAGCTCCAACCTCTGCAAGAATAAGATCATCATCTGTAAAACTTTCAGATACTCTAGCTAGAACTAGCGTTCCCAGTCGATCTCCCCCACCAATAACCGGTACTAGAGTAGTCAGGGACTCACTAAATACATCCTTCATCTCTACAGGGAATGCTGTATACGGACTCTCGATGTCAAGGTTAGCCGTTGTCTCTTCTACCTTTAAGAGTTGGTGGCTATAGTCACCAGGAAATCTTCTTTCTTGCAACATAGCAGCAATACGCTCATTATGAATCTCTTGCGCGATCGCATAACCTAGAATTTTACCTTTACGACTTAGGATAAAGGTGTTTGCTTCAATGACGGAGCTTAGCACCTCTGCCATTTCCATAAAGTTAACTGGGTGTCCCGCTGTTTTTTGCAATAAGCGATTAATTCTTCTAATCTTTGTTAGTAAATCCATTCCTTTTCCTCCTATAACATTACCTAGTTATTTACAGAATATATTGAGAGAGATCTTTGTTTTTCACTATCCCTTTTAACCGTTCTTGAACGTACTCCGGAGTAATAACGATCTTCTCTAAGGTGATATCCGGGGCATTAAAAGAAAGATCTTCAAGAAGTTTTTCTAAAATAGTGTGCAATCGTCTTGCTCCAATATTGTCTGTATTATCATTCACTTCTTTGGCCATATGGGCCAACTCTTTAATAGCTTCGTCAGAAAATTCGATTTTTATTCCTTCCGTTTCCAAAAGTGCAGAATATTGTTTAATAAGTGCATTTTTCGGTTCAGTAAGAATTCTTATGAAATCTTCTGCGCTTAGGCTGCCAAGCTCCACTCGGATCGGAAAACGGCCTTGCAACTCTGGAATTAGATCAGATGGCTTAGAAATATGGAAAGCACCTGCTGCGATAAACAGAATATAATCCGTTCTCACTACGCCATACTTGGTATTGACGGCTGACCCTTCAACAATAGGGAGGATGTCTCTTTGAACCCCTTCACGTGACACATCAGGAGTACCGTTAGCTCGGCCACCAGCAATCTTATCAATCTCATCGATAAAGATGATCCCATGTTGCTCCGCTCTATGGATAGATTCTTGATGCACCTCATCCATATCAATAAGTTTCTGTGCTTCCTCTTGCGTCAGGATCTTTCTCGCTTCTCTAACAGTGACCTTTCGCTTCTTCATCCTTTTAGGGATGAGATTGCCAAACATCTCCTGCATATTCATCCCCATCTGATCCATTCCTGCTCCATTAAACATATCAAACATCGAAGGAGCAGTATCCTCAACTTCAAGCTCAACCATATGATCTTCTAATTCACCCATAGCTAACTTATGGGCCATCTGTCTTCTCTTTTGAGCTATATCTTGATCTTCAGCTTGGTTCGTTGATTGATGAGCTTGCATCTGATTAGTAAAAAGCATCTCAAAGGGGTTCTTGAAGTTCTTATTATCTCTTGGTGTAGGAACCAAGTGCTGAACAAGCCTTTCTTCCGCTTGTCTTTCTGCCCGGTCTTGTACCCCTTCCATTTTTTCTGCTTTTACAATTCGGATCGATGTCTCAACCAGGTCGCGGACCATAGATTCTACATCTCTGCCCACGTATCCGACTTCGGTAAATTTGGTAGCTTCCACTTTAATAAACGGAGCACCTACCAATTTCGCTAATCGTCTAGCAATCTCTGTTTTTCCTACACCTGTAGGTCCAATCATGAGAATATTCTTAGGGGCTACTTCATCCCTTAGCTCCTCCGCTAACAAACTCCGACGAAATCGATTCCTCAGAGCGATCGCTACGGACTTCTTGGCTTCAGATTGGCCTACGATATATTTATCAAGCGACTCAACAATTTGTCTTGGTGTATAGTTATCGGCTTTCTTCATCCTACCCACCCCGCTATTCGAGTTCTTCCAATACAATGTTGTTATTGGTAAATACACAGATCTCCGCTGCAACAGTTAGTGACGCCTGTGCAATCTCCTTAGCAGTCATCGTTGTCCCAGCATATTGTGCTAGAGCACGCCCTGCAGACAATGCATAGTTTCCACCGGAACCAATCGCCAGTATGCCATCATCTGGTTCAATTATTTCCCCATTCCCGGATATCAGGAGCAAATGCTCTCTGTTCATGACAATCATCATCGCTTCAAGTCTACGCAGTATCTTATCCTGTCTCCATTCTTTCGCTAACTCCACTGCAGCCCGCTGAAGATTCCCATGGAACTCTTCTAACTTAGCTTCAAACTTCTCGAACAAGGTAATCGCATCAGCAACAGAACCAGCAAAACCTGCAATAACTTGTCCCCGGTACAGCCTCCGTACCTTCTTTGCTTTCTGCTTCATGACGACACTGTTCCCAAATGTTACTTGGCCGTCTCCCGCCATAGCTCCCTTGCCGTTATGATGGATAGCGAATATGGTTGTAGCATGAAATGTCATTTCCAACTTGTTAGCCCCTTTCTCCTCATACAGGGATGATTGGTGTTGGGTTCGTTTTTAGTCAAGGTGGTTCTCAAGTAGGATGTTGTAGATAACAACCCACAAGCTGAAGAATGGGAGCTGTTGACACAGCTCCCTTCAAGCTTAATAAATATTATCACATTATGCACATTATTGGCAACTTAAATTGTCTCCTCAGACAGTAAAATTCTGAATAGTCTCCAGTGCGCGTTCCGCTAGCTTTTCATATCGTTCTTTTTTGTTCCTGATCCTTTTATCTAAAGGTGGAAACAAGCCAAAATTAGCGTTCATTGGCTGAAAATGGTCAGGACTAGCCGTAGTAATATAGTGTGCCATACTTCCTATTGCCGTCTCAGCTGGAAGGCTAATTGGAGCTTCTCCCTTGGCTAATCGAGCCGCATTAATCCCTGCTACCAACCCTGCTGCTGCTGACTCGACATATCCTTCAACGCCTGTCATTTGGCCTGCGAAAAAGAGTGTATCTCTCTCCCGATATTGATAAGTGGGTTTTAACAGTTTTGGACTATTAATAAACGTATTCCGATGCATGACACCATAACGCACAATTTCCGCATTTTCTAAACCAGGTATCATACGGAATACTCTCTTTTGATCTCCCCACTTCAAGTGAGTTTGAAAGCCAACCATATTATAAAGCGTTCCCGCACTATTATCTTGACGAAGCTGGATGACTGCAAAAGGCTGTTTGCCTGTACGAGGATCCGTTAATCCTACGGGTTTCATCGGGCCAAACAATAGAGTTTGCTTTCCTCTTCTGGCTATTTCTTCAGCAGGCATACACCCTTCGAAATAAATTTCCTTCTCGAACTCTTTAAGTGGGACAACCTCTGCCGTAGTTAAGGCTTCATAAAACTGATCGAATTCCTCTTCCGTCATAGGGCAATTGAGATAGGCCGCTTCTCCCTTATCGTATCTTGAAGCTAGAAACACCTTTTCCATATCAATGGTTTCTTTATCAATAATCGGAGCCGCCGCGTCATAGAAATAAAGATACTCTTCACCTGTAAGCTTTCTCAATTGCTCAGACAATGCTGGAGAGGTAAGGGGACCCGTTGCTATAACACAGATTCCTTCCGGAATCTTGTCTACTTCCTCGTGGCGAACGGTTACATTAGGATGATTCCTTACCGCCTGTGTAACAGCCTCTGCGAATTCATGCCGATCGACGGCAAGGGCCCCACCAGCTGGAACAGAGCAGAAGTCAGCCGATTTAATAATTACGGACTGAAGTCTCCTCATCTCTTCTTTTAAGATTCCGACAGCATTGGTTAATGTGTTTGCACGCAAAGAGTTGCTGCAAACCAATTCTGCAAATTTATCCGTATGATGGGCGGGAGTTTGTTTGACGGGTCTCATCTCAATCAATTCGACCTCGACACCACGCTCAGCAATCTGCCAAGCGGCCTCACTGCCTGCTAACCCTGCACCAACAACAGTTACTTTTTCCATATTCAATCTCCTAGATTTATTTATCTATAGATAAAATTTTATTGTGCATCTTCCATATAATCACATGCTGTGCATTGCACATTTGCTTCTTTCTTTTTCCCTTTTTTCTCCACGAGCATGGAAGCGCATTTTGGACACTTGCGTTCAATAGGCTTATCCCAGGATACAAATTCACATTCCGGATAATGGCTGCAGCCATAAAAGGTTCTTTTTTTCTTACTCTTTCTCTCAACAATCATTCCTTCACATTGAGGGCAAGCAACACCTGTTTCTTTCAGGATAGCTTTCGTATTCCGACAGTCTGGGAAGCCTGAACACGCTAGAAATTTTCCGAAACGGCCAAGCTTGTAAACCATATGTTTTCCACATTTCTCACAGAGTTCGTCAGAAACTTCATCCTCAATTTCCACTTCTTGCATATACTTATCTGCAACTTCAAGCCTGGTTTCAAACCCTTTATAGAATCCGTCAAGTACTCTAACCCAATCTGCGTTTCCTTCCTCCACATTATCCAGATTCTCTTCCATCTGCGCTGTAAAGGTTGGATTTAGGATCTCGGGGAAAAACTCTCCCATCAATTCAATGACAATTTCACCTAGCTCTGTTGGGATAAATCTCTTGTCTTCTAAAGCTACATACCCTCTCTTTTGGATCGTATCCAGAGTAGGAGCGTAAGTGCTTGGACGTCCAATACCCAATTCTTCCAATGTTCGTACCAGCCGAGCCTCAGAATAACGAGGCGGAGGTTGAGTGAAGTGTTGTTTAGGATCCATCTGAGCCAGATCTAACGTCTCCCCTTCAGAGAGAGGAGGAAGAATATTATCCTTTTCTTCCGTTCCATCATCGTTTCCTTCTACATAAACCTTCATAAAGCCTAGAAAGTTAACCTTAGATCCATTAGCTCGGAAGGTGGCTTCACCCGCTTCAATCGTCACCGTCATCGTATCCAAGATGGCCGAAGCCATCTGACTTGCTAAAAAACGCTCCCAGATCAAGCGATAAAGTCTCAACTGATCCCTGCTTAAATACTCCTTCACAGAATCAGGTGTCCTAAGAACAGATGTCGGACGGACCGCTTCGTGTGCATCTTGAGCATTCCCTTTCTGAGCATGAGTTCTAGCTTCTTCTAGGGCATATTCTTTTCCAAAAGATTCCGTAATATACGACTTGGCCTCTTCGATGGCCGTTTGACTCACCCGAGTAGAATCGGTTCTCATATAGGTGATTAATCCGATTGTACCTTCTTTTCCTAAATCAATACCTTCATATAATTGCTGCGCAATCATCATCGTCTTAGCCGCACGGAAGTTAAGCTTACGAGCAGCTTCTTGCTGCATCGAACTTGTAATAAAAGGTGGAGCAGGATTGCGTTTGCGTTCTTTCTTCTTAATGTCTTTTACAATAAACGGAGCCCCGCCAATTCTTTGCAACAAATCCTTGATGTCTTGTTCTGATTTCAGTTCCGTCTTTGATCCCTGATAACCATAAAATTTAGATTCAAAAACTTCTCCTGTACCAGCCTTGAGAGAGGCTGTAACCGACCAATACTCTTCTGGAATAAAGTTTTTGATTTCATTTTCTCTATCTATGATTAGCTTAACTGCTACCGATTGAACTCTTCCTGCACTTAGTCCCTTCTTCACTTTCTTCCATAATAAGGGACTAATGTTGTATCCAACTAAACGATCCAGGATGCGTCTCGCCTGCTGGGCATTCACCAGGTCCATATTAATTTTTCTTGGGTGTTTGAATGCTTCCTTCACAGCTTGCTTCGTAATTTCATTAAATACAACCCTGCACGGTTCACTCTGATCCATATTGAGGCTATGAGAAAGATGCCATGCAATAGCTTCTCCTTCCCTATCAGGGTCCGCTGCGAGGTAAATCTTCTTTACTTTCTTCGCTGCATCGCGCAACTCCTTAAGTACGTCCCCTTTACCACGAATCGTAATATATTTTGGGTTAAACCCATCTTCAACATCTACTCCCATTTGACTTTTCGGCAAATCTCTAACATGCCCCATGGAAGCCTTGACGATATATTTTTTTCCGAGATATTTCCCGATGGTTTTTGCTTTTGCGGGAGACTCTACAATTACTAAGGCATCTGCCATCGATGTCCTCCCCCTTTCCCAACTAATCGCTAACTGTTGATATTAGAACATAAATCCGAAATATATTGAATGGTTAATCTTCCCTATTATTAATTAAGCAATAACCTTTTGTCAAACTTCTTTTATGTCTTCTTTACAAAGCAGCTTCCGGGAAGCTGTTCAACTTTCCCTTGTAATTGTAACGATAGTAATTCGGATAAGATCTGCTGTACAGAAAGATGGCTCCTTTCTACTAGCTCATTAATCGTTTTCTTTGTATTCTCTAGGATATCCAAAATATGTAATTGATTATCAGTTAATTCCTTACTCATCTCAACTATCCGATATTGCGGAAATTCATCGAGGATATCTGAAATCGAAGTAACAAGCTTCGCTCCCTCTTGTATTAAGCGGTTTGTCCCTTGACTCTGCGCAGAGACGATAGCGCCTGGCACAGCAAGCACCTCCTTCCCTTGGTCTAAAGCACAACGAACCGTGATGACTGACCCACTTTTTATAGCTGCTTCTACAACTAATACCCCTTGGGATAAGCCACTAATTAAACGGTTCCTCGCTGGAAAATGGAGAGGATGAGAAGGGTATCCTGGTGGATATTCAGATAAGATAAGACCGCGTTCAAGAATTCTCTTGTATAACTCTTCATTTTGAGGGGGATAAATCACATTGATGCCACTCCCTAATACCGCAATGGTGTGTCCATTAGCTGCTAGGGAACCTCTATGCGCCTCGGCATCAATTCCTTTAGCCAATCCTGAGAGTACACTAAATCCTGCTCTATCAAGTTCTTCTGAAAAGCGAAAAGCTACTTGTTTTCCATAAGGAGTGGGGAGTCGAGTACCGACAACCGCCATTGCAGGTAAATCTAATAATTGAAGATTTCCTCTAGCATAGAGGACAAAGGGAGGATCGGCTATTTCTCGCAGCAGCGCAGGATAGGATGGATCGATAATGGTAAGGGTTTGAACCCGGAGTTCTCTTAATTTATTTTTTGTTTCTATTACTTCCTCAGTCGTCAATTGTTTTACTTTCTTCAGGCGTTTGGATGTTAGTTCGGGAATTTGCGGAAAGAGATGGGAAGAGGTGGAGTGCGAGGCAATATCTTCGATGTGGGGGAGAATTGCAGCTAATGATTTTCGTCCAATACTTTCTAACTGACTTATAGAGATAAGCCAATCCCTTAGTCCTATGGTCATATACTTCATCCCTTTCACAATAAGAATAATGTAAGAGGGTGACTCATAAGTGCTCGGCACTTTGGTTCTGAGTCACCCTCTGGTTGATTACTTCACTGTCTTACAAACTTCAAGCAAACCTTTTTCTTCAAGCACTTCGATTAAGGTTTGTCCCATAACAGCTGGAGTCTTAGCTACACGGATGCCACACGCTTCCATTGTCTTAATTTTCTCTTCAGCTGTACCTTTACCACCAGAAATGATGGCTCCAGCATGTCCCATACGCTTACCTGGAGGGGCAGTTTGACCTCCAATGAAACCTACAACAGGCTTAGTCATGTTTGCCTTTACCCACTCAGCAGCTTCTTCTTCAGCTGTTCCACCGATCTCACCGATCATGATAACAGCTTCAGTATCCGGATCTTCATTGAACAATCTTAGTACATCGATAAAGTCCGTTCCGTTTACTGGGTCTCCACCGATTCCAACTGCAGTAGATTGTCCAATACCATTCGTTGTAAGCTGGTGTACTGCCTCATAAGTTAAGGTACCACTGCGGGATACAATCCCTACCTTACCAGGAACATGGATATATCCTGGCATAATACCGATCTTACACTCGCCTGGAGTGATGATTCCTGGGCAGTTAGGTCCGATCAAGCGGGTCTTCTTACCTTCCATGTAGCGTTGAACCTTAACCATGTCCAATACAGGAATACCTTCCGTGATACATACTACAAGGTCAAGTTCAGCATCTACAGCTTCCATGATAGCATCTGCAGCAAAAGCTGGAGCAACATAGATTACGGATGCATTAGCACCTGTTGCATTTACGGCTTCTTGAACCGTGTTGTAAACGGGGAAGCCTTCAATTTCTGTACCACCTTTACCAGGGGTAACGCCTCCAACCATTTGTGTACCGTATTCTGCGCAACCCTTAGCATGGAACAAACCAGTAGCACCGGTAATCCCTTGTGTAATAACCTTTGTGTTTTTATTTACAAGAATACTCATTCTCTCACACCCCTTTATTTCACCAAGGAAACGATTTTTTCTGCGCCGTCAGCCATAGATTCAGCAGCAACGATGTTCAAGCCAGACTCATTAAGAATTTGCTTACCTAAGTCCACGTTAGTTCCTTCTAGACGAACGACAAGTGGTCTATCAAGTTGAACTTGTTTAGCAGCTTCAACTACTCCATTAGCAATAACGTCACACTTCATAATTCCACCAAAAATGTTAACGAAAATACCCTTAACATTCTGGTCAGACAAGATCAACTTAAACGCTTCAGTAACTCTTTCTGTTGTAGCGCCGCCCCCAACATCTAGGAAGTTAGCAGGTTCTCCACCAGCAAACTTAATGATATCCATGGTAGCCATAGCAAGACCTGCACCATTAACCATACAACCGATGTTTCCATCCAACGCAATGTAATTAAGGTCATGCTTAGATGCTTCAATTTCCTTTGGATCTTCTTCATCTAGGTCACGAAGAGCCACAATATCCTTATGTCTGAATAAGGCATTCGAATCGAAGTTTAACTTTGCATCCAAAGCCATAACATTGCCATCGCCTGTTACAACAAGTGGATTAATTTCTGCGATAGAACAATCTTTATCTACAAAAGCTTGGTATAAGCTCATCATGAACTTAACAGCCTTGTTTACTAACTCGTTAGGAATATTAATGCTGTAAGCAAGTTTACGAGCTTGGAATACTTGCAATCCAACAGCTGGATCTACAACTTCCTTGAAGATTTTTTCTGGAGTTTTTTCTGCTACTTCTTCAATCTCCGTACCGCCTTCTTCAGAAGCCATGATCGTTACACGACCCGTTGCACGGTCAATAACGACACCAACGTAGTATTCCTTCTTAATGTCGCACCCTTCTTCGATAAGCAGGCGCTTCACTTCTTTACCTTCTGGACCTGTTTGATGCGTAACGAGTACTTTACCAATTAATTCGCTCGCATATGTACGTACTTCATCAAGGCTCTTAGCAATTTTTACTCCGCCAGCTTTACCTCTTCCACCTGCATGGATTTGGGCCTTAACAACATACACACCTGGGTTTAACGTCTTCGCGGCTTCAACAGCTTCATCAGCAGTAAAAGCTACTTTTCCACTGGGAACAGCAACGCCGTACTGTCTTAGTATCTCTTTGCCTTGATACTCATGGATATTCATTCTCCATCCTCCTATCACGGTATCTGTACCTGTATGTAGAATAGATAATTTCTATTCAACTAAAAATATAGCAGGAAAAATTCTCCCTATCTACCTATTCTGCACACTCAAATAAATCATATTCGACCATTTTTGTCAAAATCCTTCTTTTGCATCTATATTTTCTACATCCTTATTATACCAGTCTTAAAATATGATAAATCGCTGTCCCTCAAAAATATAGTTGCGAAGGTGCTTGAGAATATCGGGTTTTGAAAAAGTTCTCCCCTGATAAATATAAAAATCATCGTATATAAAAACCGATCGAACATCCTTTTCCATCACAAACTCCAAGGTCAACTGTGGTTTGTGTACCTTATCTTGTTCCCCATCTGTCCTCTTCCCTTTAGACAATTCTCTTACAAGTACATGTAGAAGAGATGTAGCTTCAAAGCGATCGATCTTGTCCTTATTCATAACATAGTGTTGTTCATTATAGGGGATGGATTGCTCTATCACACGAACATCCTTAGCTTTAAACAGAAATTTAGGGTGTGACTCTGAGTAGTCTACCATACCAATTTCATCCTTTAAGGCGGACAACAAAGAGTCTTCGGTTTGAAAATAAAGCTTATCATCCCCCTGTATTACGGAGATTAAGGTAGGAGAGAGAATTTCAACGGGCACGATCTCTTTACCTCCTGCATCAATTTCTAAGCTATAGTATGGGAACAGTGGATAAGTAAGCCTTGGTTTACCAGAGATAAATTGAGATGATCTCAGTATATCTGAGAACGCCGCCATTTTTTCGTCGGATAATCTCTTCACTTGCTCGAGATCATTTGAGGATAACATCATCCGGTCCATCACTAACTGTTTAAGAAAATTCTGACCGACTGCTTCTCGTATGTAATTCGCAAACTGGATAGCTTCCTCATTACTGTAAAAATCATGATTCCATTCGACTCCACGGCTAGAAACCGATAATACGCTTGGCTCGTCCGATTTTGACCAGATTAGAACCGTATAATTCATGCTCGATAGGGGATCCGTTGATTTCACTTTAAATGGATTCTTGCGGAAGGAATTGGCAAAGCTCAACTTATCGATCTCTACTTCCCAGCCTTCCTTTGTGATGACGGTAATCTGCTTTAAATTGTTAATGATTGCTTCCCAGTCTTCACTCCAATCACCCATTGGCGTTGAAACAGCAACCTTCGTCTTTTCTTGCATGTCGGGGTTAACAGTTGTTGACAATCGTGGACTGCACCCCATCATAATAAAAAGCAGAATTAACAAAGGTAGTAATAACTTCCATGAGTGTAAGTTCATGAACATCTCCTCCATAGTTAAGTTCCATACTGGGTTGCTGATTTGAAAAGAGATTCCAACTTCTCCATATCTGTTACTTCGTTCTCCATTTATTCAAGTAAATCCTCCTTTTGTCACAAAATATTGAACTTTTTTAAGAGGAATTGCCCATAAACTGTCGAATGATTATACTGAACAGAAAAAAATGCACTGGTGGTGAGATTATCTTCTACAAAACGTATAGTGCTGGGGTCATAGGGATTGATGGTTTCATGGTTGAAGTAGAAACAGACATCTCTAATGGGTTGCCACAGTACTCCCTTGTCGGTTTACCTGATTCTGCTGTCAAGGAATCAAGAGAACGTGTTCGAGCAGCCATGCGTAACAGTGGATTTTCCTTTCCCTTGGGGAGGATAACCGTAAACCTTGCTCCTGCCCACGTAAAGAAAGTTGGTCCCTCCTACGACCTCCCTGTCGCTGTAAGTATCTTAGCTGCTTCAACCCAATGGCAACTTCCTAATTTACAAGATTCCGTAATTATTGGAGAGCTCTCACTCGACGGAAAGGTCAAATCTGTACGTGGAGCCTTGCCAATGGCCATGGCTGCTAAGGCCCATGGCTTTCGTCAGCTTGTTGTACCGAAGGATAATGCCATGGAAGCCTCCCTCTCCGGTTTAGCCGTTTATCCCTTAGAGCACCTTCGAGATTTCCCTTCTCTTTTTACTAAGAAGCCGTACACTCCACCTCACTCTCTGTCTTCTTGTTCTCATGCACCTGACTTCGCTGACATCATAGGTCAAGCCCATGCAAAGAGAGCCCTTGAGATCGCGGCTGCTGGATTTCATAATGTTCTGCTAACAGGCCCACCTGGTACCGGAAAAACGATGCTAGCATCTTGCCTACCTTCCATCCTCTCTCCGCTTTCCTTTCAAGAATGGCTAGAGATCGTCAAAATATACAGCGCATCAGGTAAAGATCTTACTCTTGCAGAACCCAAGCGTCCCTTTAGAGCCCCTCATCACTCGATTACTCCTGCGGGATTGATCGGCGGAGGTAATCAAATGAAACCAGGAGAATTAACACTAGCGCATCATGGTGTATTATTTCTCGATGAAGTATGTGAATTTCCCCGTTATGTATTAGATCTTCTTCGCCAACCTCTTGAAGACCGCAAAATTGAACTGCACCGTCAGCACCTATATATGACCTTCCCTGCGAGATTTATGCTTATATGCAGCCAAAACCCATGTCCGTGTGGATACTATGGATATCCGGATGGAGTAAATGAGTGCAAATGCAAATCTCAACAGCTTGAACGCTACCAAAAAAGACTTTCTGGCCCTTTAATCGACCGATTTGATATAAAAATAGAAGTCTCTAGACTCCCAGTCGAATTCTTCATTGATCAAGAAAAAGGTGAAGAAAGCTCAATTTCGATTAGAGAACGCGTTATCAGAGCGGTGGAAATCCAACATGAGCGATTCAAACAATCTCACACCCGTTGCAATGCAGAAATGACACCTGCAGAAATAAAGGTTTATTGCCAGCTTCCTAGGGCTGCTGCTTCTTTGTTAAGACTTATTTATGAACAATTTCAGATGAGTCACCGAGCACATCATCGTCTCTTAAAAATTGCTAGAACCATTGCTGATCTGAAAGGAAAAGATACCATTTCGGAAGAAGTTATTGCTGAGGCCGCCCAATATCGTAATGTAGAAAAAAATTTTTTTTAGCCGATACACACCTGTGGATAACTTTAATCACAATATCCCCTTGATGAAAGGGCGGTTTTCGGACATTCTCCACAGTTCATCCCCACATTATTCACAGGATAGTGTGGATAACCGAACGATTGTTCTCTTTTACCTTCGATGTTATAATGTGGTAAAACTACTAATACTATTAAATCCGAGGTGATTATATGAAACTATTAAGTGACGATGCTCTCATCGAAGCCTATCACAAATCCGTAAACCTCGACTTAGATAAAGACTTTATTGGTCTGTTACTTGACGAAATTCATCAACGGAAATTAGACCTAAGATTGGCTCAGCCTTAGGCTGGGCTTTTCTTTTTTAGGGAGCGTAACGCATAAAAAAACCTCGCCACTAGGTAGCGAGGTGAATGGAGGAGTCTTTCGCGTCGAGTACAATATACTATACGCGGCAATGCGCACCGATGAAGTAAGGCAAATCCCCATTTTTTAGCCTATTTTAAAATCACCCTACTTCAAATGCATTAATATAATGCTCGATTTTCTTTGCTGTTCCATTTGTTGAATCCAAGGTTATGGAGATCACATCAAACCTAATCAGGTAATGTTCTAAACTATGTTGTTTTAGATATAGACATGCCGTTCGAATCAACTTCTTTTGCTTAGCGACAGTAACATACTCGACCCCTTTTCCAAAACCTTCATTCGTACGGGCTTTAATTTCAATAAAAATGATCGTGTTGTCCTTTTGAGCCACTACATCAACCTCATACCGCAATAAACGGACATTCCTATCTAAAATAAGATAATCTCGATCTTGTAGAAACCGTACCGCTGTATCCTCCCCATATCGACCTCGTTGAACAGAACTCATTATTCACCTCTTGCTTTTTTCTCCATCCGATACACACTCGCTAAAACTTCGGCGACAACTTGGAATAGCTCAGGTGGGATTTGCTGATTTAATTCAATCTTAGAAAGCACCTCAACTAATGCCTTGTCTTCCTGAATAGGAATTCCATGCTCATGGGCTTTTTTTATAATGGAATCAGCTACTCCACCTTTTCCTTTTGCTGAGATCAATGGGGCCTCGTAATGTCCATTCGAGTAGGTGACAGCAACAGCTCTCTTAGTTGGTTTTGATGAATGGCTCATATTCGAATATCCACCCCTTTGTATGGGACTGCTAATTTTTCAGGAAAGAGGTTACTATTGGGGACATGAACTTGTGGCTCTAAGAGTTTAACGGATGAAAGATGGTATCCATGTTCCTGTAGTGATTCTTGGAGCTCTTGCTTGAATCCTTGCAAGTAGGATGTCAGCTTAGCCTCCTCCGCATGAAATTCGATAGCTACAATACGATTTATGATCTTTACATCTAACAGTATGTTGCCAAGTTCAGGCAGCTGCAAGTAAAAAAGAAGCCTACAATTGTCGGGGTCTAGCTCGCCTGTTTGTTTTTTCTTTCCCTCCAACTGCACGAAGGAAAGCGCCTGTGTGAAAAAAGGGATGTGAAAGATAAATTGCTGAAAAGCAGTATCCGTCGGAGTAATAAAAAGTTGCTGCCCTGTAATAAATTGAAGGAGCTTACCGGCAGAGTCCAGTCCGAAGCCCTCCCTCATCTGGAGTAGAAGGGACTTTAACGACACCCCATCTTGTAATCGTTCCGTGCCAAGTTGCTTCTCCCACTCAACACCGAGTTCCTGATACCACTTGGCTAACTCTTGGCCTGATTGTATCCGATCTGCCCCATTTTGCAATAGACGTTCTAACTTCATATACAATTTTTCAAGCAAGGGTTGTGAATCAGCGTAACTTTTCTGTAATAGTTCTGTAATATCCCTTTTAAGTTCCTCCATCAGATTAGTTGCTCCAGAGCGACCTAAAAAGGTAGATAAGCTTTGGATCACTTCCCGAGTTAGAGGGATCTGCCGTTTCAATGCGAGTACTATCGCTTCTGACAGTTTGTGGTCTTTGCCCAGTTCATGAATGAGATCCTTCAACTGTTGAAATTGCCCTTTCGTCATGGGGATCTGTTCTTTTACAATTTGCTCCAATAGTTGTTTATTCTCCGTTGTATCTTCTAAGCCTAGCGAAGACGCAAGGGAGGCAAATGAATCAATGGACTGTGAACTCCGTGATAAACCTAACGTGTGCTCCCTCGATAACATTTTAAGTAAAACTCTTTCTTGATTAGATTGAACTTGGAACCAGCCCTTTTCTCCTGCGTTTAAAGGAACTTCTAACTGAGAAATCACCTTCACCTTGCCCAATTGCAAGAGGGCCTGATCTCCAGGTAAATTCTCTAAGACTCGTCCTTTTAAAATTTGTCCCGGCGCAAGCTCTATCGATTCTCCCATCCTA
Source organism: Ammoniphilus sp. CFH 90114 (assembly GCF_004123195.1). Lineage (NCBI taxonomy): Bacteria > Bacillati > Bacillota > Bacilli > Caryophanales > Paenibacillaceae > Ammoniphilus > Ammoniphilus sp. CFH 90114. Next base: position 471,532 of record NZ_SDLI01000001.1, on the reverse strand, counting down.
TGGGATGGAGAATGAAGTAAATTTTGTATGAGCGAGCCGTTTATCACAGGACCCATTCCTTTACTCCGCCGAACGATTTCCGATGCAAAGGACTAGGACCATACTGAGCGATCGCGGCTAAATGATCTGGGGTCCCGTATCCTGCGTTGCAATCAAACCCGTATTGAGGATATTTTCCCGCGGCTTCCTTCATGAAACGATCCCTAGTTACCTTAGCAATGATAGAAGCTGCAGCAATGGATACACTTAAACCATCTCCACCTACTAATGCTAATTGACGAGCAGGGAACTCCTTTACCTCTAATCCGTCTACTAAACAGATATCAGGTTGAATAGGAAGTTGGGTTACACAACTTCTCATCACCTTCATCGTTGCCTGGTAAATATTCATCTGATCGATTTCTTCAGGTGAAGAGAATGCTACAGCATAGGAAATAGCGTGATTAATAATTACTTCATAATAGCTTTCTCTTAATGCAGCAGGAATCTTTTTTGAGTCATTTAAGCCTAGCAACTTAAATTCTTCTGGGAGGATAACGGCAGCAGCTATTACTGGCCCGGCTAACGGGCCTCTACCTACTTCGTCTACCCCGGCTATGTACTGATAACCTGCTTCCCTCAATGCCTTCTCTTGACTCGACATTCGATCCCATTGCTCATACAAAAGACGTTCACGCTCCATCTTCTTCTGATATTGGGACACCAGCTGTCTAACTCCCTGTCTGGTGTCACCGGCAAGGGCAAGTAGTAAGTCGGGATGAACATCTTCATTTAAAATATCTTTAATTTCTTTTATCGTTTTACTATGTAGATCAACCATGATGCTTCTTTCCTTTCTTAACCATGTGAAACTAAAAAAACGTACAGGAAGATCCTGTACGTTCATTGTATCATGTTTCTGCTAGCTCAGGCCGCAGGATTTCAATGGAGAATTGATCATCCGGCCTCTCTAGAGATATTAACCCCATCTTTCCAGAGCGTAGTTCACGGAGAATAAGCTGGGCTACTTTGTCATAATCGACTTGGCCTCTTCCCATAATACACCCGCGTTTTCTTCCAATCTCCTCTAGAAGCTCAATCCGATCTTCGGGGATATCCTTCATCTTGAATCGTTCAAGCAACTGGTCAGGATAATACATACGCATATATTCCGTGACAAATAAAGATACTTCACCGACATCCAAGATTTCATCCTTTATCGCTCCACTTGCAGCGAGTCTGTAACCAACAAGCTGATCTTCGAATTTTGGCCAGAGGATCCCTGGCGTATCCAACAAATCTAGCCCATCCGTCATCTTCACCCACTGTTGAGACTTGGTTACAGCGGGTCTGTCTCCTGTCTGGGCTACCTTCTTCCCAGCGAGACGGTTAATGAGGGAAGACTTGCCTACATTCGGTATACCTAAGATCATTACCCGTACTGCACGATCGTTCATCCCTTTTGCACGGCGCTTTTCCATTACAGGTTCTACTAACTTCCTGCACTGATCAGGAATCTTTTGTACGCCTTTTCCTGAAAGAGCATCAATGCCTAATGCTGCCAGACCTATGGAACGAAAATATTCGATCCACTGATCAGTAATCTTTGGATCAGCCAGATCAGTCTTATTTAAAAGAACTAATCTCGGTTTATCTTTCACAATTTCATCGATCATCGGATTACGACTTGATAAGGGTAATCTTGCGTCTAAGAGCTCAATTACCACATCAATGAGTTTCAGTTTTTCCGTTACTTGTCTTCGGGCTTTAGCCATATGCCCCGGAAACCACTGAATGGTCATATACTACTCACCTGCTTATTATTTGTCTGTTTTATTTGGGAAGCGAAAATCTGGTAAAGGCCAGAACACCACATCAGCTCTTCCTACAACGGTATCTAGGGGAACCGTACCTATAGCACGGCTATCTTTACTATTTCTTCTATTATCCCCCATTACAAAGATTTCACCCTCAGGAACATCAATTGGTCCAAAATCACCTGTTAGCGGATAACCCTCATTCAGGGCTTGCTGTTTAAACTCATCAAGGTAAGGTTCATCTACTGGTTGATCATTAAGATAGAGCTGATCTTCCCTCATCTCAATCTTATCACCGCCAACGGCTATCACTCGTTTGATATAATCTCGTTCCTTCGTAGCATGGAACACGATGATGTCCCCACGGGATGGTTCTTGAATGAAATAAATAAGCTTCGTAACAATTAAGCGTTCCCGATCATGCAGGGTCGGCATCATGGAAGTTCCGTCCACCACAAAAGGAGCAAACAAGAAGGAACGAATAACAAAAGCTAGAACAACCGCAATGGCTAATGCCTTCAACCACTCCCACACTTCGTTCTTGGGCTTCTCTTGCTTGAGCGTTTGTTCTTGTTGGTTGGTGTCTTGATGTTCCATGCCTTCTCCTCCCTAAAAACTCGATATAATAAATGATATGTAAAATTTCACATCAACATTAACAAACTTCCGTATAAGCTGAAAAAAGGAGCTTGAACCCAAGCTCCTTTCAACATTATCTGCGGCGATCTTTGATACGTGCTGCCTTACCCACACGGTCACGTAGGTAGTAAAGCTTCGCACGACGAACCTTACCAAAACGAACCACTTCGATCTTATCGATCTTAGGGGAGTGCAACGGCAATGTACGCTCAACACCTACTCCGTAAGAGATCTTACGAGCAGTGAAAGTTTCGCTTACCCCTGTTCCACGACGCTTGATAACCACGCCTTCAAAAAGCTGGATACGCTCGCGCTGTCCCTCGATAACCTTTACGTGTACACGTACAGTGTCTCCAGGACGGAATGCAGGAATGTCAGACTTCAAGTGTTCTTGAGTAATTTCGCGAAGAATTTGCTTCATATTATTTCCTCCTTCCAACCAGCGTTCATATCGTGAGGTAAGGACTTAAGTCTTCTCAAACGACAGCGGACCACCGTAATACGGGCCAAAAGCCCAACAAAAAATATTCTAACACAGTTAAACTTGCTTTTCAACCTAAAGCTTTTCCCTATTTTTGTACTTCTTTTTTTACCTCATCCAATAATTTTACCAATTCAGGTCTTTCCTTCAACACTTCCTTAAGGAGTTCAGGTCTTCGTTGCAAGGTTCGTTTGAGCGACTCTTTTTTTCTCCATTCCTCGATCTTCGCATGATGTCCTGAAAGTAAGATATCAGGAACCTTCCATCCCCTAAATTCTGCCGGTCTGGTATAGTGCGGATGTTCTAACATTCCTGTGCTAAAAGAATCGGTATGAGCAGATACTTCATTTCCAAGGGCACCTGGCATTAGTCTTACAATACTATCTATGATCGTCATCGCTGGAAGCTCCCCACCGGTCAATATGAAGTCACCTATGGATATTTCATCGGTAATCAGATGCTCACGTATCCGCTCATCATATCCTTCATAATGTCCACACAGAAAGATCAAGTGATCTTCCGTTGCCAGCTCTTCGGCTTTCTTCTGGGTATAGCGCTCTCCTTGGGGACACATGAGGATGACTCTAGGCTTCTTCCCTATCGTTTCCGTTAATGATTCAACAGCATGAAACAGCGGTTCAGGCCGAAGCACCATACCTGCTCCGCCACCGTAGGGGTAATCATCGACTTGTCCATGTTTATTAACAGAGAATTCCCGAAAATTCAGGGCTCGAAATTGAACAAGTCCTTTTTCTGCTGCCTTTCCAAGAATACTGCTGCCAAGTACCCCTGAAAACATCTCAGGAAACAAGGTTAATATATCAATACGCACCTACATCAACCCTTCCATGATATGAGCGGTTATTTTCTTATTGGCGATATCGACATTGAGAATACAGTCTTCGATGTAAGGCAATAAGACTTCCTTTCCTTCTTTCGTTTTTACTACCCATACATCATTTGCTCCTGTTGTGATAATTTCTTTCACTAAACCTAACTGATTCCCCTCATCTGTCCAAACTTCACACCCCATGATATCGTCATAGTAAAATTCGTCTTCCTCTAAATCCAATCTCTGGTCCTCTGCAACCTTTAGAGAACCACCCTTATATTTCTCAACGTCATTGATATTTCCGTATTCCTTAAGCTTTATAATATATGTATTTTTTTGTAGTCGGGCTGCCTCTACAGTAACGGTTAAGGGTTCTGATAGATTAGGGTGAAATAATAACAACTGACTTCCTTTTTTATAGCGTTCTTCAGGAAAATCCGTCACCGAGTGAATTTTCAGTTCTCCTTTTATACCATGGGTATTTGCAATCTTTCCAACCTCATAATAACGAGTCGACATTATTTCTCTCCTCCGTTTCGAATCTCAATCACAATTCCATCACGCACAATAATTTCACACTTTCCGATTAGTTTATCCCAATGATCCCCTACGCTTACCTCTACCTCACCGTCCAGTTGGGAATGGAGGATTTCCGACTCATCTGGCAAAAGGGAGAGCTGATGAAGCATTTCCTTGTACTGCTTCACTTTATCTAAACGTGCTTTTTCTTCTTTCTTTAACCGTTCTTGCACAATCTTTTGAGCTTCTGGACCTTTCTTTTGGGCTTCTAGGATCCATTTTTTACTTTGAAAATGCAATTGCTCCAACTCTACTTCGAATTTCCGAATATAGCCATTATACTCCTCCTGAAGATTCTTACGTAAATCAGGAGTAAGAATCATCTTAAGTAATACGGGGCGCTTAAGCTTCATAAGGATACCTCCTTATATATAAAAAGCTGGGAATATCCTTAAAGTTCAGGCATCCCAGCTTCTTGAGTGTTATACTATATCAATCGTAATTCGCTTATTTTCCTTCACGGCTGCCGCATTAACTACCGTACGCAAAGCCTTCGCTACGCGTCCTTGTTTGCCAATGACCTTGCCCATATCTTCCGCATGGACGGACAACTCAAATACGGTTAAGCGATCTTTATCTACTTCCTTGATGCGAACTTCTCCAGGGTGATCTACTAATGCTTTGGCAATTACTTCGATCAATGGCTTCACTTAGAGCCCTCCCTCAAGAATAATCTTTACTTCTGGTACTTAGCTTCGTGTACTTGCTTTAAGATTCCTGCTTTACTGAACAAGTTACGAACGGTGTCAGTTGGTTGAGCACCTGTTAACATCCACTTCACAGCTTTCTCTTGATCGATGTTTACTACAGCAGGTTGAGCAACTGGATTGTAGTATCCGATTTCTTCGATGAAACGTCCGTCACGAGGAGAACGAGAATCTGCTACTACTACACGATAGAAAGGAGTTTTCTTTGCACCCATACGCTTTAAACGAATTTTTACTGCCATAATTAATCTTGCCTCCTAAATGGTTTTGTTTAATTAGTTTTGTTGTTGTACTAGGACATAAAAGGAAATTTAAACATCCCTTTTCCCTTTTTCTTCTTGGCTTGGTCGGCCATCTTACCAAACTGCTTCATCATCTTCCGCATATCCTCAAATTGCTTAATGAATCGGTTCACTTCCTGTACAGTTGTCCCGCTTCCCTTAGCAATACGCTTTTTGCGGTTGGAATTCTTCAGTAGCTCTGGATTTTGCTTTTCTTCTGTCGTCATTGATTTCACGATGGCTTCAACACGGTTAATTGCCTTATCATCGATCTTCAAATCTTGCATGCCCTTCATCTTATTCATTCCGGGAATCATGCCTAGCAAATCCTCCAGAGGCCCCATCTTGCGAACCTGGGCCATCTGCTCAAGAAAATCTTCAAACGTAAATTCCGCCTTACGAAGTTTACGCTCCATTTCCTTGGCTTTTTCCTGATCCACAGCTTCTTGTGCCTTCTCAATTAAGGAAAGAACATCGCCCATTCCAAGAATTCTGGAAGCCATACGGTCCGGGTGGAATGGCTCTAATGCATCCATCTTCTCGCCCATCCCCGCAAACTTAATCGGCTTGCCTGTGACAGCCTTAACCGACAGTGCGGCACCGCCTCTTGTATCCCCATCAAGCTTGGTTAATACGACTCCTGTAAGTTCAAGCTGACTGTTAAAGCTTTCCGCTACATTCACTGCATCCTGACCTGTCATCGCATCGACTACAAGTAAAATCTCATGTGGATTAACAGAACTCCTTATGTCCTTCAACTCGTCCATTAGCGTCTCGTCAATATGAAGTCTACCGGCTGTATCAATGAGAACATAATCATGGTGATCCGCTTTAGCCTTCTCTATGGCTTGCTTTGCAATCTCGACAGGACTGACTTGGTCGCCAAGAGAAAACACCGGAACCTTTAACTGTTCACCAAGCACCTGTAGCTGCTTGATCGCGGCAGGTCGATAGATATCTCCTGCAACAAGGAGAGGCTTGCGGTTTTGCTTGAGAAGATGTTTGGCTAGTTTACCAGTCGTGGTCGTTTTCCCTGCACCTTGTAATCCAACCATCATAACGACAGTTGGGGGCTTATTGGCATGTGCAATCTTGCTCTGCGTTCCGCCCATAAGCTCTGTCAGTTCATCGTTCACCACTTTAATTACTTGTTGCCCTGGACTCAAAGATTTAAGAACCTCTTGTCCAATGGCGCGTTCCTTCACTTTGGCAACAAATTCCTTGACTACTTTAAAATTAACATCTGCTTCCAACAAGGCAAGGCGGACTTCCCGCATCATCTCGTTGACATCGTCTTCTGTCACTTTTCCTCTGCCTCGCAACCTGTCAAAGGTTGCCTGCAGTCGATTGGCTAAACTTTCAAAGGCCATGTTATGCCTCCTCACTCCATTCCAACTCAGCCAGTTCCTTAACTAAAGTCCGAATGTTCTCCGAGTCCCATTCAGGCGGATCAGAATCTAGAAGATCTAGAAGTCGATTGATTCTCGATTGCCTTTCTTGGTATCGGGACAACAATTGGAGCTTGTCTTCATATTGTTCTAGAACGATTTCCGTTCGCTTCACCTGGTCGTACACCGCTTGACGTGTTACTTCCATAACTTCAGCAATTTCACTCAAGGTAAGATCTTCCCTATAGTACATCTCGAGGAACTGCCTCTGTCGATCCTTAAGTATTGGACCATAGAAGTCGAATAATAGGTTTACCCGATTCGTTTTCTCGAGCATTGTATTCCCCCAAAGCTGAAGGATTGGTTAAAAATCTCTTACAGGAATCTATATTACTCATTTGCACATCGATTGTCAAGAAAAAAACTTTACGCGTTTGTTTCTTCTTCTACGGATGACTCATCCATAAACCCAGTGAACAAAGCATGTACAAACTGTTCAGGGTCGAATGGCTGCAAATCATCCATTTTCTCACCTAATCCTACATACTTTACAGGAGTTTTCAACTCATTACTGATAGCAATGACAATTCCACCTTTTGCGGTTCCATCAAGTTTAGTAAGTACAATTCCCGATACTTTGGTAGCTTCACCAAATGCTTTTGCTTGATTCATTGCATTCTGTCCTGTTGTCGCGTCTAGAACCAGCAGGGTTTCATGCGGAGCATCAGGTATCTCCCGGGCAATCACTCGGTAAACCTTATTCAACTCTTCCATCAGGTTGACTTTATTCTGCAATCTACCCGCTGTGTCACATAATAGGATATCAGCTCCTCTTGAACGAGCAGCAGCAATCCCATCATAGACAACTGCAGCTGGATCTGCCCCTGCTTGATGCTTCACTACCTCTACTCCAACACGCTGTCCCCACACTTCTAATTGCTCAATGGCCCCTGCACGGAACGTATCCCCTGCTGCGAGAATGACTTTTTTTCCTTGTTGTTTGAACATATGAGCCATCTTGCCTATTGTGGTTGTCTTCCCTACTCCATTAACCCCTACAAACATAATGATATTCAGACGTCCTTCTTGAATATGGAGTCCATAGTCTGCGGTATTCTCTTTAAAAAGACCCACTAGTTTTTCGGAGATAAGAGGCTTTAGCTGTCCTGCATCTTCTATTCGTTGTTTTTTGACTTCCTTGCGGAGATCATCGACTAGCTCCATTACCGTGTTCACACCGACATCTGCAGAGATCAGAATCTCTTCTAATTCTTCGAAGAACTCTTCATCGATTTTCTTGTAACGGCGCACGAGGTCTTCGACTTTCCCTACGACGGCATCCCTCGTCTTGGTTAAGCCGTCTTTAAATTTAACGGTAACTTCCTCAGTCTTTTGAGATATCGTATCTTTTAACTTTTTAAAAAAATTCATGATTAGTTTGCCCCCTTTATCCTTCACGCACTGATTACTTAGGCTGTTTCTGAGATAAATGACTTGTCCTCTAATTTTACCGAAACGAGTTTCGAAACGCCAAACTCTTGCATGGTTACACCATATAAGACATCTGCACCCTCCATCGTTCCTTTACGGTGAGTGACACAAATAAACTGAGTTTGCCCGCTAAATTGACGTAAATATTCAGCAAAACGATATACATTCGCATCATCAAGTGCTGCTTCTACTTCATCAAGTACACAGAACGGAACAGGTTTTACACGTAAAATAGCAAATAAAAGGGCAATGGCCGTTAAAGCCTTCTCCCCACCGGATAGAAGGGCTAAGTTTTGCAACTTTTTCCCAGGGGGTTGTGCAACGATATCAATCCCCGTTGTTAAGATTTGAGTAGGATCGGAGAGTTGCAAATCTGCTCTTCCCCCAACAAAAAGATGAGTAAATACCTGTTGAAACTCTCCACGAATTTGTTCAAAGGTTTCTAGGAATCTCCTCGACATCTCATCTTCAATATCCCCGATAACCTTATAGAGCGTTTGTTTCGCTTCGTCCAGATCACTACTTTGTCCCGTTAAAAATTGAAGTCGCTCGGATTGCCGTTCATATTCTTCAATAGCACCTAAATTTACGGATCCTAGTCCCTGAATTTGCTTTTTTAAAGAATTCACTAGTTCTCCTGTTGCTAGTGGATCAACTGGCAGCTCATACCTTTCTTTAGCGAGTTCATATGTTAATTCGTACTCTTCTTGCAGCTTGGCAAGGACATTGTCCAACTCTACATCATAACGACCGGCTTTCATCTCTTCTTTATGTAGACGATCCTCTAATTCTTTAATTTGTTTCCTGCTTCCCTTAGTCTCAATTTCTAGGATTTCGATCTGCTGCATCGTCTCCGCTCGTTCTTGCTTAAGGACAAGGAGTTGTTGACCGACCTCTTCTTTTTCCGTTCGAAACTGTTGAATCACCCGATCTAACTGTTCTTCGCTATCTAAGTTTCCTTCCATCAAATCTTGAAGGTTCTTAATATATTCTTCACCATTATTCCATTCTGCACGATGAGTTTGTGACTCTTCTTTGAGCCTTTGAATAATTGTACTCACCGCTTCCTTCTGCTTCCGTAACTCCGCGGATCTGACCTTCAGATTCGTAATGACATTGGAATACTCTTCTTTACTATGTTGCAAATGAGAGCGATGTGTCTCAATATCACTAATCCGCTGCTTTAGAGCCCCTTCTTCCTCAGCCCAAGTCCTTAATTGCTCCTCAAGCGTTAGTTTTCGTTCCTGGTGGAACCTCTCTTCTTCCGTGACCGCTTTCCATTCGTTATCTAGGACTTTCTTGCGCTCACTATAGTTTTGGGCTTCCATATCAATTTGGCTTAATCGGCCTTTAGCTTCCTGCTCTTGCAGGCGATATTGTTCTCCCTGTAAACGTTGCTGTTCTTGCTCTTGTCCCATGTCAGTTAATTCTTGATTAAGTTTCGCTAACGCAAGGACTAGGGTCTGTTTCTCTTCTGTCGTAGTTTGCAGGGCTTGTTCTAGTTCTTCTAATTGTCGCGAGCGTCCTAGGAGATTGGTGCTTTTTTGTTGTACAGTACCCCCAGTCATCGCCCCTCCAGGGTTAACTACATCTCCGTCTAACGTCACAAAGCGATATCTGTATCCTGTTTTTCTAGCCGCTTGGTTGGCCTGCTCGAGAGTTTCCGTTACGATGACAGAACCAAGCAAGTTCTCACTGATATGTTGATACTTCTCCTCACATTGAACGAGGTCGGATGCTACCCCCACAATCCCTTTCAATTGAAGAAGTTGGGTTTCATCCTGTCGACTTACACGTCTTGAGCGAATGACATCAAGAGGAAGAAATGTAGCTCGACCCAGACGTTTCTCTTTTAACCACTGGATGGCTTTTCTCCCCGCAGCCTCATTATCCACTACGACATGCTGCAAAGACCCACCTAACGCAACCTCTAAAGCCGTCTCGTATTGTGAAGGGACAGAAAGAAGTTCAGCAATCGCTCCTTGGATACCAGGAAATCCATTTTCTCTTGCTTTCAAAATTTCCTTGACCCCCTGCATAAAGCCTGTAAAGGCTGATTGCATTTCTTGCAGCACGTCTCTTCGTGAAGACAAGGAGTCCATTTTTTGCTCAAGTTTGCGAAGGGAAATTGACTGCTCCTCTTTGAGGTTTTGCTTTTCCTTATACTTTTGTACCCCTTGTTTGTAGGCGCTTAGACATTGATCGATAGCTGTAGCTGTCTGATGGAGTTGTTTCTGTGCTTCTTCTTTCTTCGAGTTAACCTCAGATTGCATACGATCCAAAATCTCTAGCTGCTCCTTTAACTTCTCTCGCTTCCTTAGGGACTGCTCAATCGCTTGTTCACAGTGTCGTAGATCATTTTTGCTGGAAGCGACCTGATTTAGAAGTTCAATATAGTCACTTTTTAGCTGTTCTACATCTGTCGCTAATCCCTTTGTTACCTCTCCTAACAACCCTTCTTGAGCTTTAAGTTGTTGCTCTACACTTTCCCATTCAGTATGCAGTTCTTTAAGCCGCTGATCTTCCTTCTCTGCTTGTTTGTTTAATTCTTCGATGCGGCCTTTGAGTTGGCTTTGTTTTTCTACAGCTAATTTATGATTTTCTCTAACATTCTTTTTCCGTTCGCGGAGAACTTCTCTTTTTCCTTCCGTTTTTTCTACTTCCTCACTGACATGAAGAAGCTTTACTTGCCATTGTTCAAGCAATTCATCCTGTTCACTCATTTTCCATCGCCAGCTAGATAGTTCTGCATCGAGTGCACTTAATTCTGATGACTTTACGGCATGCTGTTCTTTAAATTGTAATACTTGTTTTTTTGTTTCATTCCAGAGCAAATTAACGTTTTCAATTTGGTGAACATAAAGCCCTATTTCCTGCTCCTTAAGCTGTTTTTTGAGCGACAGAAAATGCTTGGCTTTATTCGCCTGTTCTTGTAATGGTTCAATTTGGTCAGAGATCTCTGAAATAATATCTGTAATTCTCACCAGATTAGCTTCTGTTTCATCTAATTTCTTTTCTGCTTCCTTCTTGCGTGCTTTATATTTAACTATTCCTGCCGCTTCCTCAATGATTCCTCGGCGGTCTTCTGATTTTGTGCTTAAGATTTCCTCGATTCGTCCTTGTCCAATAATAGAGTAAGCTTCCTTCCCTACTCCCGTATCCATAAATAACTCAATAATATCTCTGAGACGGCAGGATTGCTTATTGATGTAATACTCACTTTCACCCGAACGATATACCCTACGACTAATCGTCACTTCACTATAATCAATCTTTAAAGTATGATCGGAATTATCTAGTGTCAAGGATACTTCACAATAATTAACTGGTTTACGGGCATCGCTCCCGGCAAAAATAATATCTTCCATTTTACTTCCCCGAAGAGATTTTGCACTCTGCTCTCCTAGTACCCAACGAATCGAATCGGATATATTACTTTTTCCGCTTCCATTTGGTCCTACGACAGCCGTTACTCCTGGTACAAACTCCAGCTCTGTCCGGTTGGCAAAGGATTTAAAGCCTATTAATTCTAGGCGTTTTAAGTACATGTCCCTTCCCCCTACCCCAATGTATGTAAACTTCATGATGTTTTCTATGTGTGGACCTGACTATTTTATCATACTTTAGCCATAACCATAAGAAGACAAAGAATCCAGTCTATTGGTCAACTGGATTCTAAGGAGGATAACTGATATTTACTTATGTCTTCTTGCTTCCAAATACACTCGATTTCATGGCGAGGCAGAGAGCGGTCTAGGACAAGCTGTGGAGATGAAGGCTTGCATGCTTCAAGAAATCCCTTCCAATTACGTCCCTGACTTCCTCTTACAGCTGTTTCATCTGCTGGATGAATGCGTACTTCCTTTAGATCAGCTTGCTGAGCTTTTGCCACTTCACTCAACAGCCTACGAAAAAGCTCCGCCTCTACCAATTGACGAAAGGATGGATGAAATGGTCCTGCTATAATTGTCCCTTCAGAACGTAAATCCTCCGAAGAATGCAATCCGATTCGGATAACAGGAATGTTTGCTTTCATAAATAAGATCCACATATCTGCTACCATGTCTATTGCCTCTTCGAGACGAAGTGGTGTATACTGCTTCGTCCGATACTGCCATTCCAATTCCGTACCGGCAATAACCAAGGCTGGATAAATCCGGACAAAATCTGGTTGCAAAGAAATCGCTTGTCTTGTGGTCTCGAGTGCAATTTCTGCAGTATCCCCGGGCAAGCCAGGCAACAACTGCAAACCGACTTGAACCCCTGGATACTTCCTAATCGTTTTGACTGCTTTCTCCACCTGAGCAGACGTATGACCTCTCTGCGAAAGCTCCAACACCGTATCATTGAGAGATTGTGTTCCTAATTCAATGGTGGTTACACCATAGGGTAGAAGAAACTCCATAATATGGTCAGCGATATAATCAGGTCGAGTCGAGAACCTTATTCCTTGAACCTTGCCAGCATCGATGTACTCCTTTGCTATTTCGAGCAACATCTTCTGGTAGGACCTGGGCAATCCGGTAAAACTACCTCCAAAATAAGCGATTTCCACATAAGCACCAACAGGGATTGTAGTCAAATGCTCTTCAATTGTCTGACGAACTTGATCTTGCGTCAGCCGTTCTTCTCGTTTTTGTCCAGTAATTCGAGACTGATTGCAAAACGTGCAATCCTTAGGGCAACCTTGATGAGGAACAAATAAAGCGATTCGTCGATGTATCATCCTTACGTTATCCCTTTCTCATCGCTTAATTCCAAGTTTTTCAATAGCTACTGCTGCAGCATGCTGTTCGGCCTCTTTCTTCGATCGACCTCTCCCTGCTCCCATTGGGACTCCATTAAGCAGTACTTCTGAGACAAATTCGCGGTTATGGGCAGGACCTTTCTCTTCCACAATCCGATAAGAGATCTCACCTAAATTATCATGCTGAACATGTTCTTGAAGTTGGCTCTTGTAATCCGTTACTCTCATAAACTCTCCCCGGTCCACAGAAGGGAATACAAATTGATCTAGGAAAGTGGTAACAGTTGACAATCCCTGGTCTAAATATAGAGCACCGATAAACGCTTCAAACACATCTGCTAAAAGTGCGGGTCTCTGCCTTCCCCCCGTCATCTCTTCGCCTTTACCAAGCAAAACGATCTTGCCAAATTGCAAGGATTCAGCAAAACGAACAAGCGAAGGTTCACATACAATAGCAGCCCGAAGCTTGGTCATTTCACCCTCCGACATCTTAGGGAAATGAGTAAATAAAAATTGGGATACCGTTAGCTCAAGTACAGCATCTCCCAAAAACTCTAAGCGCTCATTGTCTTGGTAAGGCTTACCCCGATGTTCATTCACATAAGAGGAATGAGTAAAGGCTTGCCTTAGGAGCAGCTCATTCTTAAACTGAATTCCGATTGTATTTTGTAGTTGTTGAAAGTCCACGTTAATCCACCTAAAAGTTACTCTTCAAACTTTTTAATAATAATCGTTGCATTATGACCGCCAAATCCTAGAGAATTAGATAAGGTGACATTGACCTTAGCTTTTCTTGGTACGTTCGGTACGTAATCAAGATCACAGTCTGGATCCGGAGTCTCGTAATTAATGGTTGGAGGGATCGTTTGATCTTCGATGGCCTTGACGCAAGCGATAGCTTCTATAGCACCCGCTGCTCCAAGCAAGTGGCCTGTCATCGACTTAGTCGAGCTTACCGCTACCTTGTATGCATGGTCTCCAAGTGTAGCTTTAATCGCCATGGTCTCAAATTTATCATTATACTCAGTAGAAGTTCCATGTGCATTAATGTAATCAATCTCCTCAGGATTAATTCCTGCATCACGAATTGCCATCTTCATACAGCGAGCCGCTCCTTCACCTTCTGGAGCAGGCATGGTCAGATGATGAGCATCTCCGCTCATACCGTAACCAACAATCTCTGCAAAAATCTTTGCTCCTCGTTGTTTAGCATGTTCAAGCGATTCTAGTACAAGCACGCCAGAACCTTCTCCCATTACGAATCCATCACGATCTAGATCAAAAGGGCGACTTGCCTTTTGGGGTTCATCGTTTCGAGTAGACATCGCTTTTGCTGAACAGAATCCTGCGAGTCCTGTCGGACGAATGGTCGCTTCTGAACCTCCGGCAAACATGACATCAGCTTCTCCACGTTGGATGATCTTAAATGCATCTCCAATCGAGTTAGTTCCCGTTGCGCATGCTGTTACAGCAGCACTGTTAGGACCTTTAGCTCCAAGGATAATAGATACTTGTCCAGAACCCATATTGGCAATCATCATAGGGATAAAGAATGGACTTACTCGCTTCGGTCCTTTCTCCATGAGAGTACGGTGCTGATCCTCAAAAGTTCCTAGTCCGCCTATACCCGATCCTACATAGACCCCAACTCGGTCACGGTTCACTTCATCCATATTAAGACCTGCATTTTCCATTGCTAACTTGGCAGCAGCAATAGCAAATTGAACAAATCGATCCGTTCTTTTTACTTCCTTCTTATCCATATAATTTTCCGCATTGAAATCCTTAACTTCTGCAGCGATACGCGTGGGATATTCAGATACGTCAAACGCAGTAATATGATCAACGCCAGATTTTCCAGCTAATAAGTTACTCCAAAACTCTTCAACAGACTTTCCTATTGGGGAGATAACACCCATTCCGGTAATGACGACTCGATTTTTCATTTTTTCACCTCAAAGTACCATTCTTAGAAATTCATGAAACCTTTAAACTTAAAGGAAAGTCCCGTCATGATGAACGGGACTTTCAGAAATTATTTGTGGGATTTTATGTATTCCACTACATCGCCCACTGTGGAGATCTTTTCTGCATCCTCATCAGAGATTTCCATGTCGAATTCGTCTTCCAACTCCATAACCAATTCAACAACATCTAGAGAGTCCGCTCCCAAATCTTCTTTAAAAGAAGCTGTTAACGTGATAGCTGATTCATCCACTCCAAGGCGATCAATAATGATCTTTTTCACTCTTTCCAAGATATCGTCTGCCATTACCTTCACCTCCTCTCAGGTATTATACTTAAACTTCCCTTGGAAAACTAGTCCAAGCCTTAAAATTTGATTGTTTAAAATAAAACTTTTTATCAGGTTAATAATACTAGCCCATATACATTCCACCATCAACATGGAAGGTTTGTCCCGTAATATAGGAAGCTTGATCTGACGCAAGGAAGCGAACCATATTGGCGATGTCTTCTGGTTTACCTAAACGCGCCAACGGAATCTGTGTTAACAAACCAGACTGGATCTCGTCACTTAGTTTTGCCGTCATATCCGTTTCAATAAACCCTGGTGCAACAGCATTAACGGTAATGCCTCTACTCGCCAGTTCTCTAGCTACCGACTTCGTAAGGCCGATCACTCCAGCCTTAGCAGCAACATAGTTAGCTTGTCCGGCATTGCCTAATGAAGCTACCACGGAAGAGATATTAATGATTCTTCCAGATCGTTGCTTCATCATTTGACGTGTGACACCTTTAATACAATTGTAGACACCTTTAAGGTTGGTTGCTATGACAGCATCCCATTCATCATCTTTCATTCTCATGAGGAGATTATCTCGAGTGATCCCAGCATTATTGACAAGAATATCTACTCGTCCAAATACTTCAATAGTTTGTTGAATCATTTGTGCTACTTGATCACTGTCTGCCACGTTTGCCTGTATGACTAGGGCTTTTCTGCCTAACCTTTCAATCTCCGCTGCTACCTCTTGAGCAGCTTCTTCGCTACCTGCATAGTTGACAACAACATCGGCTCCGGATGCAGCTAACGCCAATGCAATAGAACGACCAATACCTCGCGAAGCTCCTGTGACCACCGCTACCTTGTTTTCTACCATCCCTATCACCTCTATACCCATTCGCTTTTAAACTTATTCAAGGAAGCCTCATCTTGAATAGAGAATACTCGAGCAGTTTTATCGATCTTCTTCACTAGACCCGCTAATACCGTGCCCGGACCAATCTCGATATAGGTGTCCACTCCGAGACTGGCCATATACTGTATCGAATCCTCCCATAAAACAGGAGAAGATACTTGTTCTACAAGTGAGGAAAAGATATCATCTGCATTAGTCAACCCTTGCGCAGAGACATTGGCTACCACTGGTATTTGGGCATCGGATACGGTCAAATCAGATAGCCTTTGTTTTAACTTCTCCGAAGCTGGAGCGAGAAGACTAGAGTGAAATGGGCCACTCACATTAAGCGGGATTGCACGTTTTGCCCCTTGTGTCTTTGCTTCTGCTCCCGCTCGCAATACCCCTTCAGCTGAACCGGAAATCACGATCTGTCCTGGACAATTCAAATTTGCTAATTGCACCGGATCCCCTGCCTCTGTAATCTCTTTACAAATAGCATGCAGCTTTTCACGATCCATCCCGAGGACAGCGGACATCGCTCCCACACCTGCAGGTACAGCCTCCTCCATATATTGCCCTCTTGAGCGTACCGCTTGGACCGCATCCTCAAAGCTCATCGCGCCTGCCGCCACAAGAGCAGAATACTCTCCTAAGCTATGTCCTGCTACATAAGAAGGCTGTATGTCCATGGATTCCTTCAACCACTTTAGAACGGCGATACTCGTGGTAAGAATAGCAGGCTGTGTATTAACCGTTAATCGCAACTCTTCTTCAGGACCTTCAAAACACATATGACTCAAAGGGAAACCAAGAGTTTTGTCCGCAACAGCAAAAATTTCAGCTGCTGCGGTACTCTTCTCTTGAGCTTCTTTCCCCATTCCTACGTACTGTGATCCCTGTCCCGGGAAAATAAAAGCAATTTTACCCATTTTTGTGCCACTACTCCTTTTCCTTCAAACTCCACTTGAGGACGGTAGCCCCCCAGGTTAAGCCTCCACCAAAGCCTACCAGAACGAGATTATCCCCGTACCGGATACTTCCCTTGTTAACAGCTTCATCCAGCGCTACAGGTATCGAAGCAGCGGACATATTCCCATAGCGATCTATATTGACGATGACTTTCTCCTTTGGTAAACCTAAGCGCTTGACAGCAGCATCAATAATTCGGATATTGGCCTGATGCGGCACCATAAAGTCTATATCCTTCTTTGTCATTCCCGCTTTCTCAAGAGCTGCTTCAGCCGAGTTGCCCATAGCCCGTACGGCAAACTTAAAGACATCTCCACCAGACATAGAAATATAATGTAAACCACTCGCTATCGTATCTACTGTTGCAGGCAGTCTAGATCCTCCTGCGGGAAGTTTCAGCAATTCGCCACCTTTCCCGTCAGATCCTAAATCAAAAGATAAAAAGCCATAACCCTCTTCTACTGGCCCTAGAACGGCGGCACCTGCGCCATCTCCAAACAACACGCAAGTATTGCGATCCTTCCAATCCACGATTTTCGACAGACACTCTACACCAATGACTAGAGCATAACGGTAAAGACCATTCTGGATGAATTGGCTGGCGGTTGCAATTCCATACAGAAAACCAGAGCATGCCGCAGCTAAATCAAAAGCGGCAGCCTTCTTCGCTCCTAATTTGTCTTGCAAAATATTGGCTGTTGAAGGAAAGGTCATATCTGGTGTAACGGTTGCTATCACAATCAAATCAAGATCTTCAGGAGCTATCCCTGCCTTTTCTAATGCCCTTTGTGAAGCATGAAAAGCCAAGTCAGAGGAGGCTTCATCTGCCCCACTAATTCTTCTCTCTCGAATTCCTGTTCGTGTGACGATCCACTCATCCGTTGTGTCTACCATCTTTTCAAGATCCTGATTCGTAAGAACCTTCTCTGGCACATAAGCCCCTGTTCCCAAAATACCGACGGAGTTAAGTTTGTGCATCCCTTTCCCCTCTTTCAGGCTTCACTTCTTTGTTTATATGACCTATGACATCTTTTTCTATAAAGCGGGCCGCCTGGACAATAGCATTCTTTACGGCGTGAGCATTCGAGGAACCATGTGCTTTAATACAGGTTCCTTGTAATCCTAATAAAGGAGCTCCTCCGTATTCCGTATAATCCATTTTCCTTTTTATTCCGCGCAAACTCGGTTTGAGTAAGGCAGCGCCAAATTTAGAAATAAGAGAACTGGAGAATTCATCCTTCATCACTTGGAAAACAGCATTCGCTATACCTTCCATTGACTTCAATAAAATATTCCCAGAGAATCCGTCGCATATAACCACATCGCAAACACCAAAGGGGATGTCTCGAGCTTCGATGTTTCCAATAAAGTGAAAGGACTGTTTCTCAAATAGAGCGAAGGCCTCTTTG
The DNA here is from genome assembly GCF_004123195.1 of Ammoniphilus sp. CFH 90114. Taxonomy (NCBI): domain Bacteria; kingdom Bacillati; phylum Bacillota; class Bacilli; order Caryophanales; family Paenibacillaceae; genus Ammoniphilus; species Ammoniphilus sp. CFH 90114. The sequence continues at coordinate 453,070 of NZ_SDLI01000001.1, read as the reverse complement.
GTTAATTCATTTCCTTTTAGCTCTTCTGTACCCACGTTGAGTAAACCAATCCTAGGTTTGGCAATAGCCATGACATCACGGGCGTAAATATTCCCCATAATAGCGTACTGAAGAAGATGCTCAGGCTTCGCATCCATATTCGCTCCTACATCTAAAACCAACGTTCCTGTTCCTTCTAGTGTTGGAAGAATAGGAGCTAAAGCAGGGCGCTCTACCCCTTCTATTCGCTTCGTTTTAAATACACCGCCCGACATAAAAGCTCCGGTATTGCCAGCAGAAATCACTCCATCCGCTTGTCTGTCCTTAACTAAATCTAAAGCAACCGCCATAGAAGAGTCTTTCTTTCTGCGTATTGCCTTAGCGGGTTCCTTCTCATCAGGGGTAATGACTTCAGATGCATGAATAATTTCTATATTAGCAAGTGCCTTGCCACCTAAAAGCGGAATAATTTTACTTTCATCCCCAACCAAAAGAATATGTATATTCGGTAATGTTTTCGCTGCCTGAAGGGCCCCTTCCACAATTGCTTGAGGAGCATGGTCGCCCCCCATCGCATCAACCGCGATTCTCAACGTTTTCCCTCCTATGGTTTTTGCAAATCTGTCGCCTTAAACACTCGGAATGTTCCGCTAAAGACCAATTCTCCTCCAACTCTCGTTTCGACTCTAACCTTTGTTTGATCACCGACAACAGAGCGAACGGTAGCCTTCGCTATTAGCTTTTCACCTAGTCTGATAGGACGGATGAAACGAATCCGAGCGGCACCTGTCAACACAACATCTGCATTGACGACTGCGACAGCCAACGAATTGGCCTGAGCGAAAATATAATGTCCTCTAGCAACCAATGTACGGGAAAAGACGTGTTCTTCTCGTATCTCTAGTACAGATATGGCACTATGATCCAGCTCCAAGTCAACTAACTCACCGATAACCTCATGAAGCTGCAGCGATTTGACAGGATCTAATTTCTGTTCAGCCACGTGTTTGATTCGTTCCCGTAATTCAGGAATTCCTAATTCGAGTCGATCCAGTCGTATGGTCTGGATGCTAACCGAAAAAGACTGAGCTAATTCTTCATCTGTAAGAAAGGGATTGGCTTGCAATTCTTTCGATAATCGACTTAATCTTTCTTTTTTCTTTAAACGTGGTATGTTCCTCACCGCCATGATGAGATCTTACTAGAAAAGTTTATTACCTGGTACTAAGAGTATAATAAAAAAAATCAACCCCTGCAACAGGCTGAAAATGTCGAATTTAAAATTAAAAGGCAAAGCGCAACTTGATGCACCTTGCCTTATAGACTCATTAGTTGTTTACAACTTCTTCGCCCTTGTAAGATCCGCAGGCTTTGCAAACACGATGAGCTAATTTATATTCTCCGCAATTTGGGCACTTAACCATACCTGGTACTTCTAACTTAAAGTGAGTACGGCGCATTCTCTTGCGAGTTTTGGAAGTTCTTCTTTGAGGTACTGCCATTTCTTCCACCCCCTTCGGATATTCTTGCACTCTTTTTACAGAGTGTTAATGGTTTAATTCAAGGTTATTCTTCGTACTACCATGGGGTCTACGAAAGAAATATATTATCACTGATAGTTCTAGTTCCATTGGGTTGAACATCAGAAATAACCACTACTTGTTGTTTTCCTTGTTAAAAAGTAAGGCTAGATCAGCTAGACGAGGATCGATCCGCTCATTGACACATTCACAAGAATGCTCATTGCGATTCTTACCACAAGTCGGACATAATCCTTTGCAGTCTTCAATACAGGTAAAGATCTGTGGCATTTCCAGCATAACGACTTGATCAAAGTAATGAGCTAAATCAATTCTCCCACCCTGATAAGAGTGTATGTCACTCTCTTCATCGACTTCACCTTCTGTAAAGCTTTCTTCAAAAGGCGCCTCAAAAGAATAGGTGGTTGGAGCTAGACATTTCGCACACTTGGACTTGAGGATTCCTGATAAAGCACCTTCTACTATGACCAATTCCCCTTCTTTACGTGCCTTCCCTGCAAAGCTGAAATCCTCTAATCTAACACCGGGTTGTTGAGGTAAACCAACTGTTATGGACCCTTCTAGTGCTATGGTCCGACCCGTTGCCTTCTCTAATTCGTTCACATGGATTATCATAAAAATCACTCCTAAGACAACAGAAACTATTATATATTTCTAAACCAACGTTTGTCAACAAGAAAGCTTGTCAACTATAATGGAATCAAAACGTACGAAAGTGAGATGCATTCATGAAAGTTGTTGGACTCATTGTCGAATATAATCCGCTACATAATGGTCATTTATATCACTATCAACAATCCCTTCGAGTTACTGGCGCAGATGCCACGGTAGCTGTCATGAGTGGTAACTTTCTGCAAAGAGGGGAACCTGCTATCGTGAGCAAATGGGCAAGAACGGAAATGGCTCTTTCTATTGGCATTGACCTTGTACTTGAACTCCCTGCAGCTTACTGTACTCAAAATGCGGAAATGTTTGCATTTGGAGCTGTTTCTACACTTCATGCCTTGGGAATTGTCCAAAACGTTTGTTTTGGTAGTGAAAGCGGAAATCTAGAATGGATTGAACATCTTGCCCAGCAATTGATACATGAACCCGATGCCTTCACTTCCAAGATCCGGGCATCACTCGATGAAGGAATGTCCTATCCAAGTGCATACGCTAAAGCAGCCTCTTCTCTGGTTGCAATCCCTGAAGAGTGGTTGGCCCAGCCAAATAACATTCTAGGACTGAATTATGTACTTGCACTAAAGCGACTAGCTAGTCCTATCCGTCCCGCAACGATCACACGACAAAAGGCAGGTTACCACCAATCCTATATAACGGATGCTCAAATCGCAAGTGCAACAGCCCTCAGGAAGCTGATAGCGGAAGAGAACTTAGAAAAAATCCGACCGTATGTCCCTGAATCGACCTTCAGTATCTTAGAAAGAGAAAAAATAGAGCAACGATTCCCTATGAACTGGGATCGATTCTTTCCTTTTTTGATTCATAGCCTGACGGTGAAATCAACCCAGGACCTCTCCCTCATTCACGAGATGGAGGAAGGGCTTGAACATCGAATCAAGCGAGTGTATTCAAAGGCTTATCAATTTCAAGAACTTATGGAAGCCTTAAAAACGAAACGATATACTTGGAATCGATTGCAACGCCTTTTGTTTTATACCCTTATTAACCTTCACAAACAGGAAATGAATTCTCTGCAGGTCAAGAGAGGAGTACCTTACATTCGTGTACTCGGTTTTTCTGAGAAAGGACAGAAGTTGCTCCAGTTGGTAAAAAAGAAGGGTGCAATTCCTATCATAAGCAAAATCGGAGGAAATTCCATCCCCATGCTTGACTTAGATATCCGAGCGTCATCCGTATATAATCTTGGCTACCCTTGTAGGCAAGCAGGAGAAGTGTCAGAGTTTGCTCGTCCACCTGTTATTTGGTAAGTTATCCTTTCTTCTTAGGTTCGAGTGACTCAAGGTGATGGAGGGCGTCATCAATCGTCTTCACAGGTACAATCTTCATTGTAGTTTTGATTTCTTCAGCCCTCTTTACCGCCTGCTGATAATTGGATATTCCATTCTCATCTTCAGCCAATGGCGCAAAGAAGATATCGACTTTTTCTTTATGAGCTGCCACAACCTTATGGTGAACGCCGCCAATGCGGCCAATGGTTCCATCATCATTTATTGTTCCAGTTCCGGCAATGTCATATCCCTTCGTCAAGTCACCCTGAGTCAATTGGTTAATCATCTCAAGTGTAAACATTAGACCTGCTGAAGGCCCTCCAATATCCTGTGACTTGATGGTAACTTCCTTGGGAATAACGAATTGACGCTTTGTGATCGGTGAGGCTATTCCTATACCTGGCTTACGATTGCCCGACTGGTCTGCACCTGGTAGGAGCTTTAAACCTAATGTTGCCTCTTTTTTGACTCCCTCTCGAAGGTAAACAAGGTTTACTTCTTCATCTTCTTTTTTCCCCTTAAGAGCTTGAATCAACTCCTCCGCCGTTGCAACTTTCTGACCGTTTACCTCTATAATTGTATCCCCAACTTCCAGAACCTCTTCAGCTGGGAAGCCAGGAATAAATTGCATAACGATAGCACCACTATTTTTTAATTGAACATCGAATCCTGCTTTCTGAAATGCAACAATCTTAGCTGTATCTTGCGAGGCCTTCATAACTTCGATTTGTCTTTTAATATATTGACTATTGCTTTCGTGGGGACTATGAACTAAATGTGACGGCACTAGATCAGCATAAGGATCTATTAGGGCGTAAAGATAACCAGCTACATTGGTCTGTCCTGTACGGACGGTAGTAAGGCGGAAGCTGCCCACTTCATCTTCATAAGCGTCTTCTACAACAACCATATCCTCAAGCGATATTGCTCCTCCCGGGGTAGTTATGTAATAAGGAACTTGAATATTGATTGCCAATAATAAAGAAAAGATAACGGCAACCGTTCCCCAGATTGTTTTATTTTTCATTTTTTTCCTCCAAGTTGAAGTACTTGCTTTATTTCAGTGATAGCTTCTCTAGCAGCTCTTTCCCCAGCTTGTATTAATTCTTCAATTTCATTAAAAGATGTCGCACTGTATGCACCTACTTCTGGAGTCACCATCACATCAGCCTCTGAAATACGGAATCTAAAGATTTCTCGTTCCATAACTTGTATCGTTTGGGCGATAATATCAAAAATAGAAGTGAATTTCCCAACGCTTGAAATCATTCCTACGTCTACTCCTATGACAACATCAGCTCCCATGTCCTTCACCACCGTAACAGGAACACGATCAATAACGCCACCGTCCACTAACATTTTTCCATCTACCATCTCAGGAACAAATATTCCAGGAATCGAAACGCTTGCTCGTACGGCCTGGAATACAGGTCCCTTAGTAAATACGACTCGCTCGCCCTTTTCAAGATCTGTGGCAACAATAGCAAGGGGAATCTCGAGCTCCTCAATATTCTTTCCGTGAGTGAGGATGCGAACCATCTCTTTAATCTTATCCCCGGCTACAAACCCCATCTTAGGTACCGTTAGATCAATCCAATATTTTCTCTTCAAGTTGATGGCTAGCTTTTTCATCATATCTGGGCTTATTCCTGCCGCATAGAAGGCACCGACTAGGCTTCCCATACTACTCCCTGAAATATAATCGATGGGAATTCCTTCTTCCTCCAATACCTTAATGACCCCGATATGAGCGATTCCTCTCGCACCACCAGATCCCAGTGCCAATCCGACCTTCGGTTTATGCATGACGTCTCCTCCTTGGATGTGCACGCAGTCATTGGGGATTTCCTATGCTCTATTATATGAAGGCTAACTGGAAATGATCAACAGTATACACTTCTCCCCGCAGGAAAGCTTGGTCTAAACCCTCCTATGCATGCGTAAATTTTAATGATGATGTGTTATCAATGCATTAATGGAGGCCAATAAATGCGCTACAAAAGCTACATTCTCACCTTATTTTACGCTTCAGCAACACTAATTCTCGTATTCTCGATAGTCCGCTATCCACAAATTGCTTTTGAGTCATCTCTGCGAGGCTTGCAAATTTGGTGGGATGTTGTGTTTCCGGCAACATTACCTTTTATGATTTTATCAGAACTGATGCTCGGCTTTGGAGTTGTCCATTTCATGGGGATTCTCTTAGAACCATTAATGCGTCCGTTATTTAATGTTCCAGGAACGGGGGGATTCGTGCTTGCAATGGGCTTCTCCTCGGGCTATCCCGTCGGACCAAAGTTAGCTGCCCGATTACGCGAACAACAGCTTGTTTCTCGTTCAGAAGGTGAACGACTTCTTTGTTTCACTAGCACATCTGATCCTATCTTTATATTTGGTGCGGTTGCGGTCGGTTTTTTTCATGATGCCGCACTTGGCATTTCTATTGCCATTGCTAATTTTGCTGGGGCTATTATCATCGGAATTCTGTTACGTTATCATGATCGAAAAGGAGAGTCTACTCCGCCTGCCAGAGAGCATACTTCACCTTTGATTTTCCGAGCTCTCCAAGCCATGCACCGCGCTAGAATAAAAGATAACAGACCCTTAGGTAAACTTATGGGAGATGCTGTCCTCAGTTCTTTTCAAACCTTAATTATTATGGGTGGATTTATTATTATTTTTTCTGTCGTTATCAAATTTGTGACTTTGGGTCTAATCTCAGAGATTTTAGCGTATCCAGCTGCCCTGCTGCTAGCGTTGTTCCACCTTTCAACTGAGATGTCCCAATCTTTAATCGTTGGCTTCTTCGAAGTAACCCAAAGCATGCAGTATATTAGTGAGTTAACAACCGAGGTCAATATGCAAACCAAAATCGCGATTGCTGCTGCTCTTGTTGCTTGGGGAGGAATCTCTGTTCATGCACAGGTTGCTAGCATCATTAGCTCAACCGATCTTAGATATCAGCCTTACTTTATCTGGAAGGCTTTACACGCTTTAGCTTCTGGCGTCCTTTGCTACCTGATTTGGACACCGCTACAACCTTTTACTTCTCACCTGTATCAGTCCCTTCCGGCCTTTGCAAAACATGTACCAGGAGGGGGACTAGATTATGCACTTGAAGCCATCCAACACATGAGTCAGTACGCAATCATCACGGCGTTCGTATTAGGCTTATTTGCTCTGATTCCCCTTATCCTTCAGAAGGTATATACTCGTCCTTAAAGCAAAAGGTGAGCTAAAAAATAACCGGAGGTTTTCCGGTTATTTTTAGTGCTTTTTTATTTTTCTTTTTGTTCTTCATACTTTCTACGGAGAGCAAGTTCTACAATAGGTGGCACCAAGGTACTAACGTCCGCTTCATACTTGGCTACTTCTTTTACGATACTTGAGCTAAGGAAAGAGTATTGATTGTTTGTCATCATGAAAAACGTCTCAATCTCTTCTTCTAATAATCGATTAATGGAGGCCATCTGCATTTCATATTCAAAGTCGGAGACGGCTCGCAAACCTTTAATGATAGCATGGGCTTTTTTTTCCCTTAAATAATCAATTAACAGACCCTCAAATGAGTCGACCTCCACATTGGGAATGTGTTTGGTGACCTCTCGCAAGAGCTGTACTCGTTCTTCTATGGAAAACAGTGGACTCTTGTTGCGGTTAATTAGAACAGCAACAATCACTTTATCAAAGATTCTTGATCCACGTTGGATGATGTCAAGGTGTCCTTTGGTTACAGGATCAAAACTTCCTGGACAAACTGCAATCCTCATGATTCCTCGTCTCCTTCCCTTCCTGCTTCTCTAAACTGAAATACGGTAATCCGTGTATTACCGTATTCTACTTCTTTTCTTTTAACCACTTGTCCAATCTGGTCTGATAATTGATACTCTACATCAGTTTCAGCCACGATAAAGGCATTCGGACTAAGCACCCCATGGTCGTGTAGGATTGCAATTTCACTTTCTATTTTTTGATAAGCGTATGGTGGATCTAAGAAAACTAAATCTAACTTTAGCTCTTCCCTCTTTATTAAGGCCTTTAAGGCTCGGCTGGCTTCGTTTTTATACACCTCAGCTTGATCCGTGAAGTGGGTTCGCTCTAGATTCGTCTTAATCACATCAAGCGCTTTTCTATCCATATCCACGAAGATCACTTTATCCATCCCTCTACTGAGGGCTTCTATCCCTAATCCGCCTGTTCCAGCATAAAGATCTAGAGCAATTCCACCGTTAAAATAAGGTCCAATCATACTAAAGATGGATTCCTTAACTTTGTCAACGGTTGGTCGTGTTCCTTTACCTGGAACAGCAAGTAAAGGCATGCCCTTCTTGGAACCTGAGATCACTCTCATCAGCTGTCCTCCTGATGTTCTCTTGTTTATGTAACATGTATTCCCATTGTTTGTAGAACGCTATACTTTGATAAGTGTAACATAATCGGCAGAACTGGTAAATGTTAGCTCTACTCATCAAGGTACTAGTAAAAAAAGTTTATCACACATGTATATGAACCTGTATTGATGTCCATAATATGGATAGTAACATGTTAAATGTTACTGACAACCGCGGAGAAGACTTACGTTTCCCCATAAGCTCTTCCTCCGGTTTCTCCTCTCCCATTGCGTGAATGTGACTTTAAAGTCTGCATTCGCGCTTTTTTTATTTTCCCTCTGGACATATTAACACTTATATTCAGGAGTTGCTTTGTTCTTTATTTAGAACTAAAATAAGATAAATCATTCGATATATGAAAGGAGAACTCTCATTGAAGTTTCATTTTCATTCTCGTCGTATACTCATTCCACTCTTGTTGCTATGTATTGCTGATACCGTTTTCACTGATATAGGGCTCTCCTTCGAATGGATTGAAGAATTAAACCCACTTATGAAGTATATTTATTTCGAACAAGGAGTAGCGTTGTTTTACCTCATCAAGATGGGCTTGCCCTGCAGCTTATTCCTGATTAAGAACTTTTCCACTTCCCTTCGGCTTCTTCTCGTCTTTACCACCACGTTATATACCGGTATCCTCTTTATGCATCTGGCCTGGTTTACCCAAATCTATTGAATATTTTTTTCGATTCTCTTTGTATGATTGAAACAAAACAAGAAAACCTAAACATGATTAGTTCAATGTTTTTCTACTTCATATAAAGAGGTGACAACAAATGAATACAGAAGTCTTGATGAAAGACGAAATCGTCCGACCACTTCAGGTGTTAAACCCAGACGGAACTCTCGTCTCTTCTGAAACCATGCCGGCCATATCTGATCAGAAATTAAAAGAACTTATGCGAAAAATGGTGTATACCCGGGTATGGGACCAAAGAGCCATTAGCTTAAATCGCCAAGGCCGATTAGGATTCTATGCTCCAGTTGCTGGACAAGAAGCATCTATGGTTGGTAGTCAATCAGCTCTAGATAAAGAAGATTTTATTTTACCTAGTTATAGAGACATTCCACAAATTGTATGGCATGGGCTGCCTTTGTACCAAGCCTTCCTATACTCTAGGGGCCATCAGCACGGTGGACAAATCCCTGAAGGCGTGAACGTTCTCATGCCGCAAATTATTATTGGTGCACAAATTATCCAATGTGCCGGGGTTGCCATGGGCTTTAAATTAAATAAGCAAAAACATGTGGCTATTACATACATTGGTGATGGAGGTACATCGCAAGGCGATTTCTATGAAGGAATTAATTATGCGGGTGCTTACCGCTTGCCTGCGATCTTTGTCATCCAAAATAACCGCTATGCAATTTCTGTTCCTGTAGAAAAGCAAACTGCTGCTAGAACGCTTGCACAAAAAGCCGTAGCAGCTGGCATCCCAGGAATTCAAGTAGATGGAATGGACGTATTGGCTGTATATCAGGCTGTTCAAGAAGCAAAACAGCGAGCTGAACGCGGTGAAGGACCTACACTTATAGAAGCCCTCACTTATCGTTTCGGGCCTCATACGATGGCTGGGGACGATCCCACTCGTTACCGCACACACGAAGAACTTACTGATTGGGAGCAGAAAGATCCTCTTATTCGTTTCCGTAAATTCCTTGAGGGCAGAAATTTATGGAGTGAGCAGGAAGAAAATGAAGTCATTGAACAAACGAAAAAAGACATTACAGAAGCCATAAAGAAAACAGATGAAACACCTAGAGTGAAGGTGACTGATATGATCGACAGCATGTTCGAGCATCTCCCTCCTCACCTCGAGGATCAGAAAGCCGAATTCATGAAAAGGGAGGGTAAATAAATGGCGCAGATGACGATGATCCAGGCAATTACAGATGCTATGAGAGTAGAACTGCAACGAGACCCTTCTGTCCTTGTTTTCGGAGAAGACGTTGGTAAGAATGGTGGTGTATTTCGCGCAACGGAGGGGCTGCAAAAGGAGTTTGGTGAAGAGCGAGTATTTGACACTCCATTGGCTGAATCCGGTATTGGCGGACTTGCCATCGGTCTGGGTCTTCAAGGTTTTCGTCCGGTTGCTGAGATTCAATTTTTCGGTTTTGTATTTGAGGTATTTGATTCGGTTGCTGCTCAAGCCGCTCGGATGAGATATCGATCTGGTGGAAGATACCATAGCCCTATCGTTTTCCGCTCTCCCTTTGGTGGTGGTGTTAAGACACCGGAGTTACATGCTGACAGCTTAGAGGGGCTCATGTTGCAAACGCCAGGAATCAAAGTCGTCATTCCTTCTAACCCCTACGATGCTAAGGGATTATTAATTTCGGCCATTCGTGATAATGATCCTGTTGTCTATCTTGAACATATGAAGCTCTACCGTTCCTTCCGCGCTGAGGTACCCGAAGGAGATTACACGATTCCTCTAGGTAAGGCAAATGTGGTAAAAGAAGGACAAGACATTACGGTTATCACCTATGGAGCGATGGTGCACACCTCCCTAAAAGCGGCAGAGGAGCTCGAAAAATCTCGAGGAATTAAAGCGGAAGTCATTGATCTTCGAACCATTAGTCCAATAGACATCGAGACGATTGTAAAATCAGTCCAAAAAACCAATCGGGCCATCGTTGTACAAGAGGCTCAAAAAACAGCAGGAGCAGCATCAGAAATTATTGCCCAAATTAATGAAAGAGCCATTTTGCACTTAGAGGCCCCAGTCATTCGAATAGCTTCTCCAGATACCGTTTTCCCTTTTGCTACCGTGGAAGATGATTGGCTGCCGGATCCTAAGCGAGTGATTGAGGGTATGGATTACGTATTGAATTTCTAAGAAACGAGGTGAAATGAAATGGGTGTTTTTATTTTTACACTTCCCGATATCGGTGAGGGAATTCACGAGGGAGAAATCGTTAAGTGGCATGTGAAGCCAGGGGACACGGTTAAAGAAGATCAAACCATTCTGGAAGTACAAAACGATAAAGCTGTGGTTGAAATTCCTTCTCCTGTTAATGGTACTGTTAAAGAACTTAAAGTAGCAGAAGGAACTGTCTCCGTTGTAGGAGATACTCTTGTCACCTTTGAAGTAGAGGGAGCTGGCAATGAGGGGGAAACTCCGGCGCATGCACCAGAACCTGCGGTTACAACTCAAAAACAACCTAAGGTCGAAGAGGCTGTTCCTGTTGCTGCTTCAGCCCCTGTAACACAGCCAGCCCCAGTGGATAAAACCTTAATACTCGCTACACCTAGTATCAGAAAGCTCGCCCGCGAGAAAGGGGTTGACCTATCCCTCGTCCGTGGAACAGGCAACCATGGACGCATAACGAGAGAGGATATCCTTGGCTTTACCGGCGGACAAGTTCAAGTTGCAAATACAAAGGATGCTGTTGTTCCTGAGGCGGCTGAGGTTCCAGCTGCTCCTCCGAATACCCAAGAAGCAGCTACGATGACGCAGGCTACTGCCGAAGGTGCGGTAGAAATCGTCCCGCTTAAGGGAGTGCGAAAAGTGATCGCCGCTGCCATGGTTCGCTCTAAGACAACCGCCCCACATGTTACGATTATTGATGAGGTCGATGTGAGTAAATTAGTTGCGTTCCGCAACCGGATCAAACCGGTAGCTGAGAAAAAACAGATTAAAGTGACCTATCTACCTTTCATCGTTAAAGCTGTCGTCGGAGCATTAAAAGCGTTCCCTGCCCTTAATGCTTCCATTGATGACGAAAAGGGCGAAATCATTTATAAGAAGTTTTATAACGTTGGTATTGCAACGGATACGGACAATGGACTGATGGTGCCCGTTATTGCAGATACCGATCGTCGAAGCATCTGGGAGATTGCTTCGAGAATTAATGAGTTGGCACTCAAAGCAAGAGACGGAAAGTTAGCTCCACAGGATATGAAGAACGGCACCTTCACGATTAGCAATATTGGTTCTGCAGGTGGACAATACTTCACTCCTGTCATTAATTATCCGGAAGTCGCGATCCTTGGTGTAGGTCGAATTGCAGATAAACCGGTAGTAAAAGGCGGACTTGTCCAGGCTGCTCCGGTGATGGCTCTATCCCTCAGCTTTGATCACCGACTCATCGATGGAGTCACAGCCCAACAGTTCGTGAATTATCTCAAGCAAGTGCTAGAAGATCCTGAACTGTTGCTGATGGAGGTGTAATTCTGTGGTTGTAGGAGAGTTTACAACGGAAGTTGACGTGCTTGTGATCGGTGCTGGCCCCGGTGGCTATGTTGCAGCGATTCGAGCAGCCCAGCTCGGAAAAAGTGTCGTGATTGTAGATAAGGACAATGTAGGTGGGGTATGTCTTAACAGAGGCTGTATTCCGTCAAAAGCCTTGATTTCTGCGGCCCATCGGTATGAGGAGATGCAAGAGTCTTCGGATATGGGGATAGTAGCCGAGCAAGTAAAAATGGATTACAGTAAAGTACAATCTTGGAAAGATAGCGTAGTTGAAAAATTAACCAAAGGCGTAGAAGGACTGCTTAAAGGAAATAAAGTACAAATCGTCTCTGGTGAAGCGCTGTTTGTAGAAAAAGATCAAGTTAGAGTATTAAGCGGGTATGAAAGTAATCGATATAAATTTAATCACTGTATCATTGCAACCGGATCTCGTCCAATTGAACTAAAGGCCTTCCCCTACGGGAATCGGATTCTATCTTCAACCGAGGCTCTTAGCCTAAAAGAAATCCCTAAGAGCATCATTGTCATCGGTGGAGGGTATATCGGTGTAGAGCTAGGACAGACTTACGCTAAATTGGGTTCCGATGTAACCATCCTAGAAGGAGCTGATCATATCCTCCCGGGGTTTGAGAAGCCGATTACGCAATTAGTCAATAAGGCCTTGAAAAAGAGGAACGTAACGATCCACACCAAAGCACTCGCCCAAAAAGCTGAACAAACAGATACGGAAGTAACGGTGACCTTCCAAGTCGGGGACGAAGTTAAAACGGTGACGGCAGAGTATCTATTAGTGACGGTTGGACGCAAGCCAAATACAGACGAGTTTGGGCTCGAGGGCATTGGCTTACAAATGGATGAACGTGGGCTCATACAAGTGGACCATCAATGCAAAACCAATATCCCTAATATTTATGCCATCGGGGATATTGTCCCTGGACCAGCTCTTGCTCATAAAGCTTCTTACGAGGGGAAAGTAGCGGCCGAAGTGATTGCCGGCCTGCCAAGTGCTATTGATTACAAGGTCATTCCAGCTATTGTATTCTCAGACCCCGAAATTGCCAGCGTCGGACTTAGTGAATCGGAAGCAAAGGACAAAGGGATTAGTATTACTACTGGACGGTTCGCCTATGGAGCGAATGGCCGTGCTTTAAGTGCGAATAAATCAGAGGGTATCGTAAAAGTCGTGGCTGAAAAGGATAGCGGAATTATCCTTGGCGCCCAAATTACGGGCTACGAGGCCTCTAATCTCATCTCTGAGGTGGCCTTAGCCATAGAGATGGGAGCTACACTCGAGGACCTCATTCTTACGATCCATGCCCATCCAACGTTAGCGGAAATGGTGATGGAAGCAGCTGAAGCGGCGGCAGGTCATGGAATTCATTCTTTGAGTAAATAATACAAAGACCCTGTTTTAAGCTGCAACAGGGTCTTTTCTCCTAATCCAATATCTCCCTCTCCATAATCCCCTCATTCTCTAAATAAACCTGAAGATCATAGAATTCCTTGTTCTTCCAAAAGTCCTCTCGACCGAGCAATGCAACAGCCTCCTGACGCGCAAGCTCCAATTGTTCAAAATCCTGAGAGATGTCCGCTAGTTTAAAATCAGGAAGTCCACTTTGTTTGGTGCCGAAGAAATCACCAGGTCCTCTCAATTGCAGATCTCTTCGTGCAACCTCAAAACCATCGTTTGTTTCTTTCATAATACGCATCCGTTCGCGTCCCACCTCTGTTTTAGGATCAGCAATTAAGATGCAAAAGGATTGTTCAGACCCTCGACCGACTCTTCCACGTAGCTGATGCAGCTGAGCTAGCCCAAATCGTTCCGCATCAATGACGACCATCACCGTAGCATTGGGAACATTAACCCCTACCTCCACAACGGTAGTAGAAACCAGAATCTGCACCTGATTCTCACTAAAGGCCCTCATCACCTCATCCTTCTCCTTAGAAGTTAATCGTCCATGCATTAATCCAACGGCGAAATCTCCTGCAAAATGATGTGTAAGCTGAGCATGGACATCCAGTGCGTTTTGAACATCAAGCTTATCCGATTCCTCGATTAAAGGGCAGATGACATACGCCTGACGGCCAGCCTTTAACTCTTTTTCAATAAAACCTAAAACTCTATCAAACATTTCTTCCTTAACCCAATAGGTTTCAATGGGCTTTCGACCGGCGGGGAGCTCATCGATAATGGATACGTCCATATCTCCAAATACGGAGATCGCAAGCGTGCGAGGAATCGGAGTTGCCGTCATGAAAAGGACATTCGGCGAAAGCCCCTTTTCCCGCAAGATTTTACGCTGCTCTACGCCAAACCTGTGCTGTTCATCTGTAATCACAAGACCAAGTCGTGAAAAAAAGACATCTTCTTGAATCAACGCATGGGTTCCTATCACCACATCTATCGTTCCCATCTGCAACCCGCCGATGACTTCTCGACGCGCTTTGACAGGTAACCCTCCAGTTAATAGAGCCACTTGAATCCCATACCCTGACAAAAGCTGAACAATGGACTGCATGTGCTGCTCAGCTAAAATTTCTGTCGGGACCATTAACGCCCCCTGATAGCCAGCTTTAACAGCAGCAAACAAGGATACAGCCGCAACGATCGTCTTCCCTGAACCAACATCTCCTTGAAGTAACCGATTCATCCCATGCTCATGCGAAAGATCGTCGAGAATCTCTTTTATCACTCTTTTCTGGGCATTGGTTAAGCGAAAAGGAAGGGATCTAACAAACTGCCTTACTTCCTCAAGAGGAATTCGGAGAGAGAGTCCCTGTTGATTTTGCTTCTGCAGGAGTTGATAAGCTTGCATTTTGAGCTGGTAGAAAAACAGCTCCTCAAAGGCGAGCCGATCTCTTGCCTTTCTACCTGCTTGCGTAGAGGGTGGAAAGTGTATAGAGGTAATGGCCTCTGCCCGATGAATAAACTCGTATCGACCGAGTAGATAAGCAGGAAGGATCTCCTTTATTTCCTGAGAGAACTGCTTCAAAGCCTGAGAGATGTACTTGCGCATCTGTTTTACAGTAACCGTCGAGGAGACAGGGTATACCGGTTGAATTATCGGCTTCCCATCCGTTGCTTCGTTGACGGATGGAGGTGTTACCTTCGTCTCCGCTACGGTTACCTGAAGTCGATTGCGCTCCCATTTTCCACTGATTTGAATTTCCTTGCCTGGCGTTATTTTTGTCTTTAAGAAATGCTGGTTAAACCAGATTCCCGTAACCACGAATTGATCAACAACCAGTCTTACCGTCATCCTTGACTTATTTCTACCATAAAAACGCACGGAAGGCTCGCCATAAACCGTTCCTCGGATGGTTACTCTTTCCCCGTCCGCCACCTCACTTAAATCTTTGAGAGTATAATCCTCGTAGCGAGATGGGAAATAAAATAAAAGATCATGAACCGTGGCAATTCCTAGAGCCTTAAGATCATTTGCCTTTTCTTCTCCAATACCTTTAACTTCTGTTACCTGTGACCACAATCGACTCATATTATTCTTCTGGCGTACCGAAGATTCGACGTTCAAGCTCTCGACCTGTAGGTGTCGCCGCCAATCCTCCTAGTGCAGTCTCCTTCAATGTATTTGGCATTACACAGCCAATCCGATACATAGCATCAATAACCTCATCCGTTGGAATCGCACTTCTAATTCCGGCAAGAGCCATGTCCGCGGCCGTCATGGCTATCGCAGCTCCCATTGCATTGCGCTTTACACAAGGAACTTCTACTAAACCAGCTACTGGATCACAAACTAGCCCAAGCATGTTCTTCAAGGCTATGGCCACCGCCTGAGCAGATTGCTCTGCGCTTCCTCCGGCCATTTCTACAATAGCAGCTGCTGCCATAGCTGTTGCCGAGCCTACCTCGGCTTGACACCCACCTGCTGCACCGGAAATAAAGGCATTATTGGCAATGACAAACCCGACTGCCCCTGATGTAAATAGATAGCGGATCATTTGCTCCCTTGATGCATCAAGCTTTTGACTTACGGCGAATAGCGTACCTGGCACAATACCGCACGCTCCCGCAGTAGGAGTCGCACATATGGTTCCCATCTTTGCATTAACCTCATTAGTTGCCACTGATTTACTTACAGCATCAAGCAGAAGTTCCCCAGACAAGGGCTTGTGATGTTTAAGGTAATTCTGGAGCAATACGGCATCTCCACCCGTGAGCCCACTGCGAGAACGTTCCGTATCCTTTATTCCCCGTTCGACTGCTTCTTCCATCACCTCTAAGTTTCTGGCCATCATTTCTAATACTGCTTCCCGCGTTTTACCTGACATTTCAACTTCTGTCTCAATCATAATTTCGGAGATTGGTTTATTTTCCATAACCGAAAGCTCTACTAATTCCGCAATCGTGCGAAAGGCCATGCTAGAACTCCCTCCTCTGCTGATTATTCCAAAGGCTCTAGTGTAATTACCTTTTTAATATGTGCCAACGCCTCTATTTCGCTGCACACCTCTTGTGGAATGGTCTGGTCCGTTTCAATGACCATTAGGGACTCCGATCCCTTCGATTTTCTAGCCATCTCCATGTAACCAATATTCACTTGGTATTTGGCTAAAACCTGGGACACTGCTGCTACTAAGCCATAACGATCTTCATGCCAAAGCAAAAGGGTAGGACTCTCCCCCGTAATCCTAAGAGAATATCCGTCTACCCCTGTGATTTCCATTTTCCCTCCACCAATGGATATTCCCTCCACCATAAGAGAGGTCTTATCATCGGAAAGCGTGATTCTAGTTGTATTCGGATGGTTTGGAAGTTCTTCTGAAACTTGAATCTTTATATCTACATTCCATTCCTTCGCCCATTGAAAGGAGTCAACAATTCTTTTATCAAACGTGTTAAACCCTAAAATCCCGCCTACTAGGGCAATATCCGTACCATGACCCTTATAAGTTTTGGCGAAAGATCCCAGAAACAGAATGTCAGCTGTTTTAGGACGATCATGAAACAATTTACGGGCCATTAACCCAATACGTGCTGCTCCAGCTGTATGAGAACTAGATGGACCAATCATAATGGGGCCAATGATATCAAACACCGAACGATACTTCATTTCGTCTCCTCCTCTCCTTTCGATCCAAGAGTATTTATTCTTCAGGTTATACCTTCATGAAAAAAAAAACAAGAAGGGAAGGATGTTTGCCATTCCTTCCCTCCATTCTATACTTTAAACATAGAGATGGCTAAAACGTTAGGACCTACATGCGCTCCTATAACGGGACCAATCTCAGATAATGCAATTTCTGAAACATTAAATTCTTCTTCCAATTGTGTTTTAAGCTGCTCTGCTTCCTCAGGGTTCATTGCATAGAGAATCGAGGCGATAACTTCGTGATTACCTGCATATTCCTTTAGCTCCCCAATCATCGTGGCCATCGCTTTCTTCTTCCCTCGTACCTTGTCAAAAGGGTAGACCTCCCCGGCCTCGTTTAAAGAAAGAATAGGCTTTACGTTAAGAAGGGTACCAATGACCGCTTGAGCTTTTCCAATCCTACCGCCTTTTTGCAAGTAAGTCAGCGTGTCTAAGACGAAGAACTCTCTCTGCCCTATAATCATGCGGTTCACAAGTTCGAGACATTCCTCTTTCGTTTTGCCATTCTTTACAGCCTTTGCTGCTTGAACAACAATGGTTCCAAGCAGATACGCTGCTTTTTTAGAATCAACGACCGTAATATCCATGGGAGGTTCAACCATGTTCTTTGCTAAGTTGGCAGATTGGTACGTTCCGCTTAACGCACTCGACAAGTGAATAGAAATAATCTGAACATCCTGTCCATACTCCTCTGCAAGCTCCATATACACTTGTTCGAAATCACCGGGAGAAGGCTGCGATGTAGTTGGAAACTGCTCTGTTGTCCTTAATTTATGAAAAAAAACGGTTGGCGTAATGTTTACTCCATCCAGGTAGGTCTCTCCACTGATGTGAACTTTGAGAGGGACTATACGAATGGATAGTTCCTCTGCTAATGCTTTAGGGATATCTGCTGTGCTGTCAGTTACAATGCAAATTCGTGCCATTTCATTTGCCACCTTTCTATTCAATAGAAAAAATAAAGGAATATAGTGGCTGTCCCCCTGCGTGAGTTTCTATTTCCAGATCGGGATAGGATTCCTGCAAGTAACCTAACAGCTCGTTCACTTGTTCTTGATTTATCTCTTCTCCATAAAAAATGGTAACAATTTCATCGGAGTCTTCTATCATATAAGAAAGCAATTGTTGGGCGGCATTTATGGCTGACGAACCCGTTGCTACAATCTCACCGTTAGATAGCCCTAGATGGTCCCCTTCTTTAATCTCTAGCTGTTCAATCTTAGTGTCCCTTACGGCATAAGTGACCTGTCCTGTTTTCACCTGACTTAGAGCTTCAATCATCTCTTCCCGGTTATTTTCCACGGACCCATCCATTCTAAATGCCAGCATCGCAGCCATCCCCTGAGGGATCGAGCGACTAGGGATAACGGAAGATGGGATATCAAGCAGTTGACTGGCTTGCTCTGCTGCCATAATGACATTCTTATTATTGGGAAGGAAGAAGATATGATCTGCTTGAATGCGAGTTGCAGCATTAACAAGATCTTCGGTACTAGGATTCATGGATTGACCTCCTAGCACGACCTCATCCACTCCTAAACTCTTCAAAATATCAGATATGCCTTCTCCAATGGCAACGGCCACTACACCATAGGGCTGTCTAGGCAACGCGACCGGAAAACGATCTGGCGTAGCCTCCGCTTCATTGTCCTCACCTTGGAGAATATGGGAGTGCTGTTCTCGCATGTTCTCGATTTTAATACCTGTTAATTCACCGTAACGCTGCCCGAATGAGAGGACATCTCCCGGTTGTTCGCTATGTATATGCACCTTGACCAGATCATCGTCTGATACAACTAACAAGGAATCTCCATATCGGCTAATCGATTCCCTAAATGTACCTTGGTGAAAAGAGTTCCTGCCGTCTAGCTTCACTAGAAACTCGGTGCAATAGCCAAAATGAATATCTTCTGTTTTAAGATGGATTTGAGCCTTCTCCTCAGCGAACTCTCTTGCAGGTTGGCTATCCATCTGCGCAGTGAAAGTAGAAAGCGGACTTTCCTCTTCCTCTAAAACCATTTCTCCTTGGAGAGCTTGGTAAAATCCTTGGTAAATATAAACCAGTCCTTGACCTCCTGAGTCTACAACACCAACCTCTTTCAACACAGGTAACAGATCCGGTGTACGAGCAAGAGACTCCTCTGCTGCATCTAAGGTTGCCTTAAGCACCTCTAAACAATCGTTGCTTCTCTTAGCAGCTCTTACAGCACCAGCCGCTGCATCCTTGGCTACCGTTAGAATGGTCCCTTCTACTGGCTTCATTACGGCATCATAAGCCATGGTGACCCCTTTAGAAAAAGCTTGGGCTAGAAAATCAGCATTCACTTTCTCCTGGTCCGTTATCGCTTTAGCAAATCCGCGAAACAGCTGAGAGAGGATAACACCCGAATTCCCTCTAGCTCCCATCAAAAGTCCTTTCGAGAGACTTTGGGCTGCTTTTCCTGCATGATTAGTCGCATGCTTTTTTAGTTCAGCAACTCCTGAAGTCATCGTAAGGTTCATATTCGTTCCGGTATCACCATCGGGAACTGGGAATACATTAAGAGCATCGACTCTGCCTGCATGACGAGATAAGCTCGCAGCCCCAGTTAAATACATATGGGTTAAATCTTGTGCGGTTAAGTGGTTCATTATAAGTACAGTACCTCCTGATTTACGGTTCGGACACTCTTACGCCCTGAACATAAACATTAACACCAGATACATCTAAGCCAAGGGTTTGGTTTAGCGTATATTTCACTTTAGTTTGGACGTTATGAGCTACTTCGGATATCTTCACTCCATAACTCACGATAATAAATAGATCAATTTCTATTTGTCCATCCTGTTCCAATACATTCACTCCACGGCTTAAATTTTCCTTACCTAGGAGTTCAGTAAAACCATCCTTCAAAGCCTTACGGGAGGCCATCCCCACTAATCCAAAACAATCCACAGCAGCTCCTCCAGCAATCGTGGCAATTACATCGTTAGATACGTCAATTCTTCCTAATGAGGTATTGATTTCTACAGTCATCGATTAAATCTCCTTTGCATGGGAGTCATTGCTTCTCATTCTACTACAATTATAGTACATTTAAAAGGCTTACATCATACAAATTCCCCTGATTATATTGCGCAACTCTGGGTAATATGATATTATGTTTTAGTATTTCTTTAACTGATAGTGTTGTATCAGGGAGGTGGAAAAAATGGCACGCGTATGTTTTGTAACTGGTAAGAAAGCAAGTACTGGAAATAAAAGAAGCCACTCCAATCGCGCATCTAAGCGTTCTTGGGGAGTTAACGTTCAAAAAGTGCGTATCTTGGTTGATGGTAAACCAAAGCGCGTTTATGTAAGTGCAAAGGCTCTTAAGTCCGGTAAAGTAACCCGTGTTTAATTCATAGACTAGAAAACTTGGGGGTCCTTCCCAAGCTTTCATAGATGAGTCAACAACTCATAAAAAAAAGCACCTAACTCCAGGTGCTTTTTTTTATCCTATTTTTTCTTAAAGGCTCCTAACATGGCCTTTACCATTCCCCCTATAAATCTTGGAAGCTTGATTGTATAAAACTTCATGACTGCCCCTCCTTACCTCCTATAAAATTCACTCACCGTACGTCAGCCATTCCTCATCAAGAATCTTATGACCCCCGGGTGGACTCCCAAACGGATTGATGAACATTAACATTTAGTAAAGTATATTCACTACTCACCAAGAAATGTTCCTAAAATATTAGGTAACCCTTCCAGATAATCTAGCTTCTATTTATCGGTTCTATTCTGGTACGTGCTCACATAACTTAACAGTAAGAGCTTGTATCTTACAAGCCTCCAAACGTAGAGGCACTAAAGGATAAAGGAGGGTTCAACATGGGACAAGCGGGAATCTTTACCCCCCCACCCATTCATCGTTCAAACATGGTCATTTTTCCTCAATATTTTCAAAAAAGCCGTATAAAGCAATTCATTAAAACCATTCAGGGCCAATACACATCGAATAAAGATGGTTTAGTAACCGTCGTCAATGATCATTTTGAGTTACACTATCAAGTCTATCATCGTCACATTGATCTCTCGGAATTGAATGTTTTGCCCAAAGCTCTACCTGATGCTACTCGCTGCTTAGAGTTTTTGAAATATGAATCCTATTTGCTTCAAAAACCAATCTATGCGAATAATATAGAAAACGACCTGCGCCATTTCTTCGAAACCCACGGATTCCGGATGTTAGATGAGGAAGAGAAAACAGAAATTTATGAAGGCTTCTGGCAAAAAGAACCTCTTAAAGCCTAAAAAAGACCCGTTCCCTATTAATTAACAAGGGATACGGGTTTTTTTTAACCTCTTATGGCTTGGATTGCAGCTCGGCGATCCTTTTGCCCATAGATGGCATTTCCAGCTACTAGCACATTCGCTCCTGCCTCTACAGCTAAACGAGCGGTTTCTGCCTGGATTCCGCCATCCACCTCGATCTCTACATGGTAAAGTCCCCGCTCATCCAGTTGTTGACGAAGTTGTTTGATCTTTGAGAGGACACTTGAAATAAACTTTTGTCCGCCAAAACCTGGATTAACCGTCATCAGAAGTACCATATCGAGATCCTCAAGTATAGACTCGATGGTCACAATTGGAGTAGCTGGATTAAGCACAACACCTGCTTTTACTCCATAATCCTTTATCAAATGAATGGTGCGGTGAAGATGTGTACATGCTTCCTGGTGAACCGTAATGATATCTGCGCCTTGCTTTGCGAACTCAGGAATATAGCGATCGGGACTTTCAATCATTAAATGTACATCTAAAGGCAGATTGGTAACAGGGCGTATGGCTTGTACCACTAGCGGTCCTATCGTAATATTAGGAACAAAGTGACCATCCATCACATCCACATGAATGTAGTCTGCTCCTCCTGCTTCTACCTCCCGAATTTCCTCTCCTAATTTAGCAAAGTCAGCGGATAAAATGGAAGGGGCAATCTTAATTGGTCGTTCCATCATTTTTCAATACCTCCGCTTTTTATCTTTGATTTCTTGAATGAATTGCTTATAGCTTTCGTAGCGAGATGGTGCGATCATCCCAAGTTCGAGTGCCTCCCTAACCGCACATTTAGGTTCGCTTAGATGGGTACATCCTCGAAATTTGCAATCTGGAATATAAGGCTTCATCTCAAGGTAATAATAGCTCAAATCAACTGGTTCGATTTCAAAGAAATCTAGTTGGCTAAAACCTGGAGTATCTGCTACGAAGCCTCCTTCCACAGGAATTAACTCTACATGTCTAGTCGTATGCTTTCCTCTTCTTAACCGCTCACTTACTTCCCCTGTTTGCAGGTTGGAACCAGGGAACAAGGCGTTCAATAGAGTAGATTTTCCTACACCAGATTGTCCAGCCAATACCGTAATATGTCCTTGAAGCATTTCTCTTAGCTTCGCTATTCCTTGATCAGAGTACTTACTCGTCACCAATACTTCATATCCAATCCTCTGGTATAACTGTTCAATCTCATCAATTTCATCTTCCGCAAGATCAGCCTTAGAAAGACAAATAATGGACCTAACTCCTGCTGATTCCGTATGCACTAAGAACTTATCCAATAACAAATGACTCATAGCAGGTTGAGCTAGGGAAAAAACCAAAACAGCCTGATCCACATTGGCTATTGGAGGACGAACCAGTTCGGTGGTACGTTCTCCAACAGATTGAATATATCCTTCCTCGTTGCTTTCCTGATCATATTCCACCCAATCGCCAACTAACGGTGTAATTCCCTTTTTCTTAAATAAGCCGCGAGCCCTGCACTGCCAAATCGATTGTCCATCCAAAACGTAATAATAGCCGCTTAATGCCTTAATAATCCTACCTTCAGGCATGCCCTTCCTCCTGTGCATCAAGGAACATCCGCATATTGGATATTCCGTTTTTCCAGTAGACTCCCGTCTTTATAAATAGTGATCGTAGCATCTTGGGAGGGTGACAGAACAACCTCTACATCAAACGTATCAGATTGACGAATCGTTCTTCTTACCAATTCAATATCCTTCCCTCTTGCATCCGTCACCAGGATTAATATATCAGCAGCAGGGTGATCTCCCAAGAGTACCAGAACAGGCTCAGAAACCGTCTTAGCATCCGTTGGGAATCCACTACTCACCGCAAGTTCGATTTCGGCACCGGGAGACGCTTGACTTCCTGGCTGAAAAGGGTACTGCCTAAATACAATCCCTTTTTTCACATAGCTAGGCTCGAGTTTCACCTTGCCTTTTTTTAAACCATTCTTAACCAGCACCGATTCTGCCTGTTCTAATGTGAGTCCAATTAACTCAGGCATAAGGACCGTTTCTTTACCGGAACTTATAGATATGAGTACATTGGTTTGAGAAGGAGTTACCATTTCTCCAGCTCCTGGTTCCTGTGCCATTACGATCCCTGTTGCATATTCATTACTCGGCTTGCGCTCAATATTCACTTTGGAAAATTTCTCAAGCTGCAGTTCAATGTGGCGTTCAGGTAACCCTACTAAATCTGGCATCGAAATTTGCTGTTGTCCCTTGCTTACAAATAACGTGATCTCTGATTTTTGTTTGACCCTCATACTAGGCGGAGGGGTCTGTCTAATCACCATATCCCTTGGTACTTCATCGTTAAATCGTTCTTGAATAACGTAGCCAAGGTCCTTTTGCTTCAGAACTTTTACCGCTTCTTCTAAATACATCCCTTCTACCCTGGGCGTGACAACTTCAGGTACATAAAAGATACCTATTAGAAAATTAAACCCATATAGAGCAGCGATGAAGAAAGCAGATAAAAAGCTGATCCAGGCAATAGATTTCACCCATTTACGAGGTTTCTTTTCCTTTTCCCCTTCACGACGATGACTGTTTCTGTGATCGTCTTCATCAAACAGCTCCTTGCCTTCCATTTGTTTCATCATTTCTGGCGTAATCGCTGGAATAACCCGCGTAGATTCATCATCGTCATGTTCTATAACTAAGGGTGGTTCATTCAATCGTTCCGGATTTAGGCAAGTGCGTAGATCTCTCTGCATCTCCTTAGCCGATTGATAACGATGAAGAGGATCCTTCACTAAAGCTCTTAGCATTACATTTTCCAGACTCTGAGGGATATCAGGATTCAACTCCCGCGGTGGAATAATGTTTTCTTGGAGGTGCTTAAGTGCAACGCTTATCGGAGAATCACCAGAAAACGGCACTTGTCCTGTCACCATCTCATACAGCACAATACCTAAGGAATAAAGGTCTGACTTCTCTCCACTAATGCCACCTCTCGCCTGTTCTGGAGAAAAATAATGAACAGAACCAATGACGGAGCCCGTATGGGTGATCGTAGCAGAAGTGACAGCACGAGCAATACCAAAGTCCGTTACTTTAACCCTTCCCCTAGAACCAATCAAAATATTGTGAGGCTTAATATCTCGGTGAATGATATGGTTGTGATGGGCATGCTCTAGCGCATCACATATCTGAATAGCGATATGTACGGCTTGTTCAACATCTAGTTTTCCTTTTTGGATAATGAGTTCTTTCAGAGTTAACCCTTCAATATACTCCATGACAATGTATTGGATGTCGTCTTCTTCCCCCACATCATAAACATTCACCACATTGGGATGGGAAAGACTAGCCGCTGCTTGAGCTTCTCGACGAAACCTGCCAATAAAATCATCATCATGTCCAAACTGGGATCTCAAGATCTTGAGGGCCACCGTACGATTAAGAAGATTATCATGAGCCTTGTAAACGACAGCCATACCCCCGCCGCCGATTCTCTGTTCTACTTCGTACCGACCGCCAAGGCGCTTTCCGATCATCCAGACACCTCACTTCCTTCAGAAGGAGGATTATCCTTATCAGCAACGACGATGGCCGTGATGTTGTCTTCTCCACCGGCACGCAAGGCTTCCTCGACCAGTTCCTCGACCGCTTCCTCTGGTGTGTTGACACGCTTAACGATATCCAGAATACCTTGAGGGGATATCTTATTAGACAAACCATCGGAACAAAGAAGTAGACGATCTCCCGGCTCCCACTCCAATGCCTTGAGCTCTACATCCACATCATGATCCGTTCCAAGAGCTCGGATCAAGATATTTTTTTGAGGATGGGTGGCTGCCTCTTCTTTAGAGATTTGACCGTTTTTTAAAAGTTCATTAACCAAAGAATGATCTTCCGTCAATTGAGTAATCTGTTCCCCAGAAATGCGATAAATTCGACTATCCCCAATATGGCCGACTACAAGCCATTCCTTATTCACTAGACAAGCTGCTACCGTGGTCCCCATACCATGGCAGTCATCGTGGCTTTTGGAATAGCTGTATATTGCGTCATTCGCTTTAAGAATCGCGCGGTCTAAGCGATCAATAGCTTCTTCCGGACCCATATTCTTAGGCAAGTCCGAAAGCTCCATCTTCACGATGTCTACGGCCATAAGGCTAGCTACATCCCCTGCTTGATGTCCACCCATTCCGTCGGCGACAATGGCGACCAAGTATCCATTTTCTACTATGACAACCGCACCAGTATCCTCATTAAAGGCTCTAACACAGCCAATATGTGTTTTGTAGGCTGCTTGCATTCGGTTTCACCTCGTCAATTCCTCTGCCTGTTCCACTTTAGGTACTTCTGCTGATTCCTTTTGATTTTTTGCATGTTGGGCTCTTAATTGACCACAAGCCGCTGCAATATCACTTCCATGTTCCCGACGAATCGTGGCATTAATGCCTCGTTTCTGAAGCGTCCGTTGGAAAGCAAAAATATCATCACGAGGAGTCCGCACATAATCCCGCTCCGGTACATAGTTGACAGGAATAAGATTGATGTGACAGTTAATGCCGCTGATTAAGGTAGCAAGCTCTTGGGCGTGTTCCACTTGGTCATTGACTCCACCAAACAGACCATATTCAAAAGTAATCCTACGTCCCGTCTTATTCACATAATACCTACATGCATCCATCAAGTCAGACAAGGGAAATCTTCGATTAACTGGCATGAGGCGAGAGCGGATCTCCGTATTCGGGGCATGGAGGGAGATGGCTAAGTTAAACTGATTCATATCATCTGCCCATTCATATATCTTTGGAACGATACCACTCGTTGACACGGTAATATGACGTTGTCCGATATTCAAGCCCTTGTCATGATTAACTACATAGAGAAAATCAAGTAGCGCTTCAAAGTTCTCAAAAGGTTCCCCGATGCCCATTACAACGATATGACTTGCCCTCTGTTCTTCTTGATCGAGCACCTTCTGAGCCATGAGTACTTGTGAAACGATTTCACCGGAAGTAAGATTTCTCTTTAGTCCTCCTAGGGTAGAGGCGCAAAAAGTACAACCAATCCGACATCCTACCTGAGTTGTAACACAAATACTATTTCCGTAGTTATGTCTCATCACCACAGTTTCAATAGCATGACCGTCGTGCAATGAAAACAATATCTTAATCGTTCCATCTGCAGACTCTTGTCGTGTTATTTCTTTTAGACCTGCTAAGTGAAACGAAGCCTGCAACTTATCTCGCAACGCCTTCGATAAATTACTCATATCCTCAAAGCTGTCCACTCTCTTGACATAAAGCCAATCAAATATCTGACCAGCCCGGAACGCTTTCTCACCATTGGCTTCTAGCCAAGCCTGCAATTTTTCAAGTCGTAGATCATAAATTAATGGTTTCAATTGAATATCACCATTTCTTTCTTTTTTATCTAGCTTTGCCATATTTCATCAATTGCTTTCGTCTCATTTTAACATACGAACCTAGAAAACACTAAGAATGGCGCTTGATGCGGGAAATAAAAAAACCATCACTGCCAAATTGATGCGGTAGTAATTGGACATAACTTCCTGTTTTGTGGAAATAAGGACGTAATACAGATGGCATTATATCTACCAAACTGGAATCAAGCGATAAAGATGGTTCCTCTTCTAGAAATCGATGGACTAGTCTGCTGTTTTCCTCTGGATCTACTGTACAGGTGCTATAAACCAAGTAACCGCCTGGTTTAAGCCATTTAGCTGCTTGCTTCAAGATTGAGAGCTGCACCTTTGCGATTTCTTCTATATCTTGAGGGCGTTTTTGCCATTTGAGATCAGGCTTCCTGCGAATAACACCAAAGCCGGAACACGGGGCATCCACTAGGATCCTATCGAACAACCCATTATAAAGATTATCTGGCAGTTCACGAGCGTCGGCTTGTTTGGTTTGAATGATGTCTATACCTAGGCGTTCAGCCTGACTTGTTATAAGTTTTATTTTATGCTCATGAATATCTAGTGCAAGAATATGCCCTGAGTTGTTCATCAACTCAGCCATATGAGTGGTTTTTCCACCTGGAGCAGCACAGGTATCCATTATACTCATACCCGGTTCAGGAGCTACGGCGATAGCCACTAACATGGAACTTTCATCTTGAATCGTGCACAGCCCCTGTTGATAAGCCTGAGAGTAAGCTATGTTCCCTACTTGCCGAAGGAGGAAGCCATCCATGCCAAATTTAGAAGAGATACATTCCGCACCTTCAAATTCTTCTTGAATCATCCCGGCCACCTGTTCCTTCGAAGCCTTTAGCCTGTTAACACGGATACTAATGGAAGGTGGCTGATTATTCACTTCACACATTCCAATGGTTTCTTTTTCACCATAATAGCTGAGCCAACGTTTAACCAGCCACTCCGGGTGTGAATGCTCTAAAGCAATTTTCTTAAATTTAGGCCATTGTTCTGGGATGACCCAATCTTGCTTCCTTCTCTCGTAGTTGCGCAGAACTCCATTTACAAGTCCGACAGTCCCCTTGTGCCCCTGCTGTTTAGCTAGTTCGACGGCTTCATGGACAACGGCTCTCTCTGGGATCTTGTCAAGATAATGTAATTGATACAAGGATAGACGAAGAAGATTGATTACCCACGTCTCTAACTTGCCTAAGGGTTTGTTGATAAGTTTGCCTAATATCCAATCCAGGGTATTGAGTCTAGAAAGTGTACCGTATACTAGCTCTGTTGCAAGCCCCGCATCGCGGCGATCGAGGCTTACTCTTCTGAGCGCCGCATTCAATTGTAAATTGCTAAAAGCCTTCTGTTCTTGCACTTCGGTTAATACCTGAAGCGCAAGGGAACGTGCTGATGCAATCGTTTTTTGCGCCATATCTCCAGCACTCCTTCGTTAGCAGAATTTCATCTCTGGTTGATAATGCTTTCCCATTCCTCGAACATAATCAGATACACTCATCTTTCTCTTACCAGATGGCTGAACATCTTTTAATCGAAGAATTCCTCGTCCACAAGCAACATCTATCCCTTCGGCTTCCCAACTGACGATGGTACCAGGGGATATGTTTTCACTCTGCTCATCTATCACTTCTGCCCACCAAATTTTAAACACTTGTTCTTCAAGCTGGGTATAAGCAACAGGCCATGGATTTAATCCGCGAATTTGGTTATAGATTTCCCTTGCAGGTTTATTCCAATCAATTTTTTCATCTTCACGACGAATATTCCAAGCATAAGTGACCAGTTCTTCTTCTTGTTTTCTTGGGATAATCTTTCCTTCTTGCAATAAGGGAATCGTATCAAGCAACAAGTCTGATCCTGCACTAGAAAGCTTATCGTGAAGAGTACCCACATTATCAGCTTGTTCAATAGGTACCTTAACCTGGGTTAGAATATCCCCTGCATCCAATTTCTCCACCATATACATGATGGTTACCCCTGACTCTATCTCCCCATCCACTATCGCCTTATGTATCGGTGCTCCCCCTCGGTATTTAGGTAAAAGGGAGGCATGTACATTAATACAACCCCACTTGGGCAAGTCAATAATTACTTTTGGTAGAATCTGACCATAGGCGGCCGTAACAATGAGATCGGGTTTAAGCGAAACGATATGCTGTACTGCTTCTGTTTCTTTCAGCTTTTCTGGTTGAAAGACTGGGATATTAAGCTTTAACGCGGCCTCTTTAACAGGAGGAGGAGTTAATTCCTTCTTCCTGCCTTTTGGTCGATCGGGTTGAGTGACTACTTCTATCACTTGATATCCGGCCTGAACTAGTTTTTCGAGACAAGGTACGGCAAAATCCGGTGTACCCATAAAAATAATGTTCATGATGGGGCGATCTCCTTTCAAATTTTGGTGCACAATCGAAAGAAACTGGCAGCACGCCAGTTTCTCTTTTTATCCGCGATCGGGTTCGTTTGGATCCCTCTCGTACATATTCTCCGCTAAGTCAAGGAATAGCACACCATTCAAATGATCGATTTCGTGCTGAATGCAGCGGGCTAAGAGCTCTTCTCCTTCAACCTCAATCGGGTTACCGTGACGATCGAAGCCTTTCGCTTTTACGCGCATAGCACGAAGAACGTCTCCCATAGCACCAGGAATACTTAAACACCCTTCTGGTCCAAGCTGCTCCCCATCACGTTCAATAATTTCGGGATTGATCATTTCAATCAGTCCATCCCCACAGTCCATAACGATCACGCGTTTTAGAATCCCCACCTGTGGAGCTGCAAGACCAACCCCATCTGCGTCATACATCGTTTGGGCCATATCATCCAATAGCTTGTGAAGATTGGCATTAAAATTTTTTACTTCTACACATTTTTCCCGCAACAGGGGGTCAGGATGTTTAACAATCATTCGAATTCCCATAGTCTCATGGACCTCCTTATTAATACCTCACATAAGCATCTGCGGATCAACATCAACAGTAAGTTGAATGTCTTCCGGTTTATGTTTACTTGCGAAGGATTCAGCCATCTCTTTGATAAAGGGTAATACTTCCGGTTCATCCCTATATTTTAACATGCATTGAAATCGATATCTATCTTTGATCCGTGGAATAGGGGAAGCCACAGGACCTAGTAAGTAAACACTAGTTGGAAGTATGTGTCGAAGTTTCTTTACCCATTCGTCTGCACTCTTCACAGCGAGTGGAACATTAGCAGATGTAAAGGTAAATAGAATTAGCTTAAAATAAGGCGGGTATCCCTTTTCAAATCTATGCTTCAACTCCATAGAGAAGAAGCTTTCGAACTTCTGCGACTTCGCTAACTCAATACTATAGTGTTCAGGTGTGTAGGTTTGAATCACAACTTCGCCAGGAAGCTGATGCCTTCCTGCTCTCCCTCCCACTTGGGTTAGTAGCTGATAGGTCCTCTCCGCTGCACGAAAGTCTGGCATTCCAAGAATTGTATCCGCGGCGATAACCCCTACGAGGGTTACCTTGGGGAAATCCAAACCTTTTGCAATCATTTGTGTACCTAATAAAACATCCCCTTGCCCCTGGCGAAACATCGTTAATAGCTTTTCATGGGATCCCTTTTGAGAGGTGGTGTCCACATCCATCCGAATCACACGAATTCCTGGAAAATGCTTGCTCAATTCTTCTTCCACTTTTTGCGTACCTGTGCCGAAGTAACGAATATGGCTGCTTCCACATTCCGGACATTGTTCAGGCTCTCGCTCAGCATAACCACAATAATGACATCTAGCTGTCTGATTGGTTCGATGATACGTCAAGGAGATATCACAGTGCGGGCATTGCAGAGAATGACCACAGGAACGACACATTACAAAAGTAGAGAACCCTCTTCGATTTAAGAATAGGACCATCTGCTCCTCGCGCCCTAGGCGTTCCGTTATCGCATTCGATAAGGCACGGCTAAACATCGTCCGATTGCCATCACGAAGTTCCTCTCGCATATCTACAATTTCCACAGCCGGGAGGGGGCGACTACCTACTCGATTAGGCATGGATAGTAGGCCAACCTGACCATTCGAGGCCATATAGAAGGTTTCCATAGCAGGTGTAGCACTTCCAAACAACGCAATCGCCTGGTGCGATGTTGCCCTCTGTAAGGCAACATCTCTAGCATGATACCTTGGTGTCTCTTCCTGCTTATATGAGCCTTCATGTTCCTCATCCATAATGATGAGTCCCAAGTTTGTAAAAGGGGCAAAGATCGCTGATCTCGCTCCCACGACAACTTGAACTTCACCTTCGCGAATTCTTTTCCACTCATCGTATCGTTCGCCTTGGGAAAGCCGACTGTGAAGAACGGCAACTCTCTCGCCAAATCTCCCTTTGAAACGATCGACCATCTGCGGGGTTAGTGAAATTTCGGGGACAAGCACAATCGCTTCTTTCCCCATTTCAAGACACTTAGCAATACTCTCTAAGTAGACCTCCGTCTTGCCGCTTCCCGTTACCCCATGAAGAAGGAAAGCAAAGTGTTGTTCCTGCATCAAAGCTTCCTGAATTTCTCCAATGACCTCGAGCTGCGTTTCCGTAAATTGGACTTTTCTCTGCTCACTAAAGCTTCGTCCTGCATAAGGGTCTCGGCGCTCTTCCACCTCTTCCATATCCAATAGTCCCTTATCGACTAGAGCTTTTACAGAAGAAGAGGAAAGATCCAATTCGGAAAGAAGAGTTTTTAATGGGATGGGTCTAGAAACCTCAAGCATGAAGGTGAGGACTTCCTTTTGCCTTTGAGCTTGTTTAGGTAGGCTAGCTATGGTTTCTGACAAGATTTCATCGGATGCGGCCTTCTTTACGTAGAGAAGGGTCTTTCTGGTGACACGATCACGGACAACCTGCTCACAGCTTAACCACCCCTGACGTATAGCATGAATGAGAAAGGGTTGTTGGCCCGGAAATTCCTTTAGCAACTGGTCCCAGTCTACTTTTTCTCGCTTTAGAATCCACTCTAGAATTCGTTGCTCGTCAGGCAGAAACGCAAGCTTGTTCTTGCCATCTGGAGTCACGCTTAGTTCCTTCTTATAGCTCGACCTTAAAGCAGCTGGAAGCATCACTTGCAAGGCGCTATACAATCGGCAAATATATTTTCTGCTTATCCAATAGCCAAGACTAACCAGTTCCTCTGTTAAAGGAGGTGTCACATCCAATACTTCATGAATCTCTTTCAACTGTGTAATTTCCGTATGCTTTGATAGACCTACGACATAGCCTTGAAGCATTCGATGACCGAAAGGAACAGAGACCCTGCTCCCAACTGCAATCCATGAAAACATAAATGCAGGTACCTGGTAATCAAAGGTACGGTCTGCATCAACATTAGGAACATCAACTATAACTTGGGCATACACTGAACTTTTTCCTCGGATCTTAGAATAGCTTCATCTAGGATGCAATCCGCCACTTCACGCTTGGCAAGCTGAGGGAGAGTTTTAATTAATCCATTCTTATCATATAAGCTGACGATATTTGTATCTGTCCCAAACCCAGCACCCTCTAAGGCTACGTTATTGGCCACAATAAAGTCCAAATTCTTAGAGATCACTTTTCTCATCGCATTCTCTTCGAGATTCTCCGTTTCAGCTGCGAATCCAACTAGGACTTGAGTTGGTAGCTTGTGCTCTCCAAGATATCGCAAAATATCTGTTGTCCTTTCAAATTCAATGACTAAATTTCCTTCTTTTTTCTTCAGTTTATGCTCGTGGACAACAGCTGGGCGATAGTCAGCCACGGCAGCCGCCTTAATGATCATATCCGCATCATGAGCTTGAGAGACTACCGCCTGATACATATCGTCTGCCGATTCGATCGGCATCCATTCTACACCTGGGGGAATCGGCAGTGAAGTAGATTTGCCGCTGACTAAGATCACTTTAGCCCCCCGCCTACTCGCTGCTTCAGCTAGAGCATATCCCATCTTCCCCGTAGAACGGTTGGTAAAAAACCGGACAGGATCTACAGCTTCTCTTGTAGCTCCAGCGGTGATGACAAGTTTCTTCCCCACTAGGTCTTGCTTTAGCGTAAAGTGTTTGATGATCGTATCAACAATTTCTTCTGGCTCTGCCATGCGGCCTTTTCCAACATAGCCACAAGCAAGAAACCCTTCGCCAGGTTCGACAAACTGTACTCCTCGTGCTCTTAATAATTCCATATTATGTTGGACCGCCGGATGCTGATACATATGTACGTTCATCGCCGGACAGACCATAACAGGTGCACGAGTAGCTAGCAATGTGGTGCTTAACATGTCATCCCCAAGTCCTAGAGCCGCTTTTCCTAAGAAGTTGGCTGTTGCAGGGGCGACTACAATGAGATCAGCCTGATCCGCCAGATCGATGTGTGAGATAACAGTGGGATCCTTCTCCTCAAAGGTATCAATCATGACGTGGTTTCTTGATAAAGCCTGAAACGTAAGAGGCTGGATAAACTGTAGAGCCGATGAACTTAGTATAACGCGCACATCTGCTCCTCTTTGTACAAGCGCACTACACAGGGCTGCTGCTTTGTAGGCTGCTATTCCCCCTGTAACTCCTAATACGATTGTTTTTCCCTGCAGCACGGCTTTCCCCTCCTTTGTGGTTAAACCACTTTTGGTCAAAATGGAAAATAACAACCTCTAAGGGTTGTTATTTTGCCTAGCGATCTACCGTCTTTGGTCTTTCAAACGCTAATTTGGTTTCTACAATTTCCTCTAAAGCGATTCCCACGTATTTCTTAGAGTGAGGCTTGTCAACTTTTATATCCTTTTCATTCTCTCTTAATTGTCTGGCTCTCTTCGAAGCTAAGCTTACCAGGGTGTATTTGCTCTCGACTTTATCCACTAATTTATCAATAGATGGGTAAATCATCGTGTTAAACCTCCTTCAACCATTTGCGGTATTTTGCAATTTGTCGTTCTTTTTTTAAGTGTTCGGCGAGAACAATGGATTGAATGCGCTGGCAAGCCAGCTCTACTTTATCATTGACGACTACGTAGTTGTACTTATCCATTAATTCAATTTCTTCCTTTGCAACGCTCATGCGGGAATTAATAGTCTCTTCTGTTTCCGTTCCTCTGCCCACAATGCGATTGCGCAGCTCCTCAAGATCTGGTGGAGCTAAAAAGATAAAGATTCCTTGGGGAAACTTTTCCTTAACCTGCAAGGCACCTTGAACTTCAATCTCGAGGATAACATCCTTCCCCTTGTCTAATGTTTGCTCTACAAAACCTCGTGGGGTGCCGTAGTAATTCCCTACGTATTCGGCCCATTCCAGCAATTGATCATGTTCTATCATATGCTTAAACTCTTCCCCAGTTTTGAAGAAATAATTTACCCCTTCTTGCTCTCCCTGACGCATGGCTCGGGTTGTGGCAGAGACGGAGTAAACGAGCTCAGGCATAACTTGTCTTAAAGCGGCACAAACCGTTCCTTTTCCCACACCAGAGGGCCCGGATAAGACAACGAGCAAGCCCTTATCTAGTTCATTATCCGATTCCATTCTATTCATCAGGGTCCTCCTCTTTTGTAGATAGACGCTGAGCGACCGTTTCCGGCTGAACTGCGGATAATATCACATGATCGCTGTCTGTAATAATAACGGCTCGCGTCCGACGTCCATAAGTCGCATCTATAAGCATCCCCCGATCCCTGGCTTCCTGGATGATTCTTTTAATTGGAGCAGACTCGGGGCTTACAATGGAGATAATTCTATTGGCAGAGACGATATTTCCGAATCCTATATTAATTAGCTTGATAGCCATGCATTGCACCTCCCCATTATTCTATATTCTGTACTTGTTCTTTAATCTTTTCCAATTCTGCCTTTAAATCTACTACCCTTTTACTAATTTCTAGATCGTTGGCTTTAGAGCCAATGGTATTCGCTTCTCGATTCATCTCCTGAACGAGGAAATCCAATTTCCGTCCGACAGGTTCTTGCGATTGCATGATCACGAAAAATTGTTGACAATGACTAGCTAGTCTTGTCAGTTCTTCATCTATATTGGCTTTCTCGGAGAAAATGGCAACTTCTGTCAAAATTCTGCCTTCATCGCCCTCAAACTTCCCAGAGAGGAATTCTTTTATTCGATTGGTTAATCGGGTCTGATAATGTGCAACAACTAATGGCGCCCTCAATCGAATATCTTCCGTGATTTCACTAACTAGTCGAACCCGGTTGGTAAGATCTTCTTCAAGGTTCTTTCCTTCCGATTTTCTCATATGTATCAACTGCTGACAAGCCAATTCCACGCAATCCAGAATAACTTGTGCATATTTTTCAATATCCTCTTTAGGCTCGTCCTTCGACACAAGGTCTGGCAAGGCTAGAAGGTCCATGGGTCTTAAGGATTCGCCCTCAATGGAAAAACGTTCTCGCAAGAGTTGATAGGTATTGTAATACTCCTCTGCAAGCTGCCAGTTAATGGCTAACTTTTGCTCTACTGGTGCAGACCGCTCAATACTAATAAAGATATCTGCCTTCCCGCGTCGCAAATAGGAGGCTGCCTTCTTCTTAATCAACTCCTCTAAAGAAGAAAATTCTCTAGGCATCCGTATAGCGTATTCAAGAAAACGATGATTCACCGTCTTCATCTCTACCGTTATTTGAAAATCATTTGTTTGTGTGAAGGCTTGTCCATACCCTGTCATACTCATAATCATTGTTATCACCGGCCTTCAGTGTTTCTTCTATCTATCTATACTATATTTATTTATAGGTTGAAAAGACAAGCAACGGCATTAAAGCCGTTGCTTTTAAGCTGTCCTTCTTCCTTTTAGTGCATCCCACAATAACCCCATAACTCCAACGGCAACGGTCGGAATCGCAGCAAAAATAAGTAAGATAAACCATTCTTGAATATCAAGTGCGACGGTCTTGAAGATAGGTTGAAGCGGTTCTAAGTAAATGACTCCAATTAATAGCAATACCGAAACAATAACGGCTACCACTAACCACTTATTCTGAAGAGGATTACGGTGAAAGACAGTCCTCTCACTCCGACAATCGAACACATGAATCAGCTGAGCCATAACCAATGTCGCGAAGGCCATCGTTTGGGCCTTAGTTAAGTCGTCTGGATTCGCTTGTAGGGTAATCCAGAATGCACCTAATGTACAAATTCCAATAAGAAATCCACGACTAAGGATCTTCCAGCCCAAGCCTCTCGCAAAGATACTCTCTCGACTTGGACGAGGGGGCCGCTTCATGGTGTTTCCTTCCGCCTGATCAACACCTAAAGCCATCGCTGGTAATCCGTCTGTTACCAAATTAACCCATAGAATCTGAATCGGTACAAGCGGGAGAGGCATTCCAGCGATCATGGCGAAGAACATAACCAAGATCTCGCCTACATTAGAAGCAAGCAGGTATCGTATAAACTTCCTTATATTATCATAGATCGTACGACCTTCTTCAATAGCGGCTTCAATCGTAGCAAAGTTATCATCTGCAAGGACAAGCGAAGACGCTTCTTTCGATACGTCTGTCCCTGTAATCCCCATCGCAATGCCTATGTTTGCTGCCTTAATGGCAGGTGCATCATTCACACCGTCTCCCGTCATGGCAACGACATGTCCCTTGGCCTGCAAGGCTCGAACGATCTTGAGCTTATGCTCTGGAGATACTCGTGCATAGACATAGATTTGTTCCACTTTTTTATCGAACTCTTCATCGGACATATTATATAAATCCTGCCCATTTATTGTCAACCCGCCTCTTGGAAGGATGCCCAGCTGTCTAGCTATCGCCTCGGCAGTCGTTTGATGATCTCCTGTGATCATCACGGTCTTAATTCCCGCGACTCGGCATTTTCGAATGGCTTCTTTTACTTCTTCCCGGGGCGGATCTATCATGCCACATAAGCCAACGAATACAAGCTTATTCTCCGCTTGATTTTCATCCACGATTCTCTCACCTGAAGCCACGTCCCGATATGCTACACCAAGCACCCGCAGCGCCTGTTCAGCCATATGTTGGTTGCTTTCCATGATCTCCTTGCGAATCGTTGGAGTTAGTATCGACACCTTACCATTCCACAAAATGTGCGTACAGCGAGCTAAAAGAACATCTGGCGCGCCCTTTACTCCTACCATTTGCTCACCTTTGCGGTGTCTAAGCAAGACAGACATCATCTTACGCTCAGAATCAAAAGGAAACTCCTTCAATCTCTCCCATTGCAGCAAGCTGTTGGGCTCGATTCGAGCTTTTGCAGAAACAACCATTAAAGCGCCCTCCGTCGGATCTCCAATAATGGTCCATTCCTTTTTCTCCCTACTAAGGATCGATTTCTTTCCTTCCTTACCTTCTACTAAGCGTGCATTGTTACAGAGCACATTAATTTCGAGAAGCTTCATTAAGGCCGCATGACGATCAGGGTACACTTCTTTTCCTTCCAGAATAAAATTCCCCAATGGTTGATAACCCGTGCCGGATACCTCTATTTGTTTTCCTTCCACCCACAATTCGCGAACCGTCATTTTATTTTGCGTGAGTGTTCCTGTTTTATCGGAACAAATTACACTTGCACAACCTAAGGTCTCTACAGAGGGAAGTTTTCGCACGATCGCTTTCCTTTTAATCATACGCTGCACGCCAAGAGCTAGAGCTATAGTCACGATCGCGGGCAAACCTTCTGGGATTGCTGCCACCGCTAAACTTACTCCTGCTAAAAACATTTGATAAGGATTATGATTATGCATAATACCAGCTATAACAACAACAGCTGTGAGAGCCAAGGCAATGACAATTAGAATTTTACCTAACTGCTCCAATCGTTGCTGCAGTGGAGTTTGCATAGAGTCCGTGGTTTGTATGAGATCGGCAATCTTTCCCATCTCTGTATGCATTCCCGTTCCGGTAACAACTCCCTGACCTGTCCCTCTTGTTACCAGGGTTCCCATAAAAGCCATATTCTTTTGATCACCTAAAGGCACTTCCTGCTGAGAGATCACTCCATCTATTTTACTAACAGGCACCGATTCACCGGTTAGGGCCGATTCCTCAATTTGTAATCCTTGGCTTGTCAGAATCCGCAAGTCTGCAGGTATCCGATCTCCCCCTTCAAAATAAACCAGATCACCGGGAACAATCTGCTTAGCCTGTATTTGCATGAGTTCTCCGTCCCGCACGACATGGGCCGTCGGAGCCGTCAATTCTTTCAGCGCACCGAGCGACTTCTCCGCTCGGTATTCTTGAATAAACCCTAAGATCCCATTAATAATAACGATGGCTATAATCGTAATTGCATCCGTATACTCCCCGAGCAAACCGGAAATCAGTGTGGCCGCAAGCAATACAAGGACCATAAAGTCCTTAAATTGATTGAGTAAGATGACGAAAGGTGAAACTTTTTGCTTCTCCTGCAGTATATTTTCTCCTACCTGTTCTAAGCGTATGGAAGCCTCCTTACTGCTTAGTCCTTTGACCGGATCTGTTTGCATTCGATCGATACATTCCTGTATCGTAAGGTTGTACCATTGGTTCGTATCCAACTGCTTTTCCACCTCTCCTCCTTAAATCTAACACCTTAATCTGGTACTTTCCTTTGTTGATCTTCCTTAGCTAACATATTCAGACAAGCATTAAAAAATGATTTGATTTTACCTCGCTCTTCTTTTGGTTTATACTTGTCGGAAGAATTCGTTCGGAGGGGAGTGAACAACGATGGCATTTGACGGTTTAGTTACAAAATCAGTGGTAGATGAATGCAAGAAAACAATTGAGGGTGGCCGAATCTCAAAGATTTACCAACCAACAGAAACAGATATTATTCTTCAGATTCGAGCTGGAGGAGAGAACAGAAGATTACTCATTTCAGCTAGTCTCACCTTTCCACGAGTCCATCTAAGTGATGAAACTTTCTCTAATCCAACAGAGCCTCCTATGTTTTGTATGCTTCTTCGAAAGCATTGCGAAGGGGCCATTATAGACCGCATTTCTCAAGTTGGGATGGAGCGGGTCATCCATCTTGATATGAAGGTCAGAGATGAACTAGGAGATTGGAAGACGCGCAGAATTATCGTGGAAATCATGGGAAGACATAGCAATATTATCTTATTGGATGTAGAACGCAATCTCATTTTAGATGGGATCCATCATGTTACCCCAGCCATGAGTACGCACCGCGTTGTCCTTCCAGGCAGACCTTATGTTGCTCCACCAGAACAAGGGAAAAAGAATCCACTTCTTTGCAATAAAGAGCAGTTTATTCAATCCTTCGATTACAATGCCGGAAAGCTAGACAAGCAAATTGTTGACCGGTTTAGTGGCGTGAGTCCGCTCATCGCAAAAGAAATCGTCCATCGTTCTCCACTAGGGGACCGTGACAAGTTGTGGGAGTCTTTCCAAAACCTTATGACTGATGTACGTGATGGACTATACACACCGCAAATCGTAACCAAAGGAGATAAAGCCTATTTCTCCATAACCGATCTTACCCATTTAGATGGCGCAAAGAAAGAATTTGAAACGATTCACAGCTGTCTGCAAACTTTCTTTGAGCGCAGGGCGGAACGTGATGCCGTCCGACAAAAAGCTCATGATCTGATTCGCTTTGTATCGAATGAGCGGGATAAGAATGAAAAGAAGATTCTAAAGCTAGAAGAAACAAGAAAGGAAGCTCAAGAGGCTGACCAATTGAAGCTTTACGGAGAATTGATAACAGCTTATATGCATGAGTTAAAAAAAGGAGAGCATGTGGCTCGTGTTGTGAATTACTATGATGAAGAAGGCTCCATGATAGACATTCCACTTGATCCTTTAAAGACCCCTGCAGAAAATGCTCAATCCTATTACCGAAAATATAATAAAGCGAGAAATAGTCTTCATGTTATCGAAGAGCAGATCGAATTAGCAGAAAAAGAGCTTGAATACTTTGACGGACTGGTTCAACAGCTTTCGTATGCAACACTAGAAGACATAGCAGAGATTCGCGAAGAATTAGTAGAAGAAGGCTATCTTCGCTTCCGAGGAAAGAAAGGAAAGAAGAAACCGGAAAAGCCACATCTCGAGAAATACCTG
The DNA here is from genome assembly GCF_004123195.1 of Ammoniphilus sp. CFH 90114. Lineage (NCBI taxonomy): Bacteria > Bacillati > Bacillota > Bacilli > Caryophanales > Paenibacillaceae > Ammoniphilus > Ammoniphilus sp. CFH 90114. The sequence continues at coordinate 413,145 of NZ_SDLI01000001.1, read as the reverse complement.
TCGACTGACGGGATAGAGATTCTAGTTGGAAAAAATAACAAGCAAAACGAATACCTGACCAACCGACTCGCTCACCCTATGGAAACTTGGCTCCATACAAAAGATATCCCTGGCTCCCATGTCGTCATCCGATCTAAGGAACCTACGGAGAATACTTTAAAGGAAGCTGCTTCCCTAGCCGCCTACTTCAGTAAAGCTCGGGGGTCTAACCAAATTCCTGTAGACTATACGCTTATAAAACACGTACGCAAACCTAGCGGCTCGAAGCCAGGCTACGTCATTTACGAGCAACAGAAAACAATTTATGTATCATCAGATGAAGAGCTTGTTCGAACACTTCGTCAAAAGAATTAACTTGGCGGTGAAACTAATTCTAGTTTAAGGCGTTTATATATAAAGAGAAAAATGGGAGAGAAGGGGAAGCTCATGAAAAAATGGATCATATCGATCGGGGCACTCGCCATCCTTGGCTTTGCTGGATATAAAATAGGAATGAATTATGTTTCGGAGAAAATGATGGATCAAGTCACACAGGAAGTGCTGACACCGAACGAAGTAAAACAATTACTAGACGATCCGGTCATCCAACAAGCCATTGAGGAGCATGGCGGGACGCAAGCTTTAGAACAAATGAAGAAACAAGCCCCTGCTTCTGTTCCTGAGGCTCCTGTAGTAGGTCAGGAGCAACCAGCCATTTCAAAACCAGCATCTGCTAGCCCTAGTCTTCTCTTCTCTACCCGTGAGGAGGCAATGAAATTCCTTCTAACTAAATTTACGTTGAATGAGTTATCCAGTCTTGCTTCTAAGGCACAAGGAGGGCTAACATCCGAAGAAAAGGAAGAGATTAAACAAACTCTCCTTTCTAGACTTTCTCCGGAGGAATTTCAGGCATTGAAGATCCTAGGTTTGATTGAATTAAGCAAAAAATAGTTTATAAAATAAAAAACCGGCAGCTCTCGAGAGTTGCCGGTTTTTCTATTCCTTATTTTTTTGCATCCTCTAAATAGCTTAAGTTAATGAAACCATCGATATTGTCGTTTTGCGTATAACCCGCTTCTTTACTAATTTGAGCCATCTCTTTTAAGACTTCCTCATTCACTTCAGAAGTGACAACACTTCGTTCCATAGCGGCTTTAATATCTGATTCCTTTAACTCTTTACCTGTTAAATCTTTGATGTGCTTAATGAGCAATTGTGTTGCTTCTTCAGGGTTTTGCTGAATAAATTCAATGGATTGAAGGTGAGCCTTCAAGATCTTTTTCGTTAACTCGGGGTTTGTCTCCGTAAAGACTTTCGTTCCTACCAATACAGTATTAGTAGATTCTTTGCCCCATGCAAATTGATCCCAATTCAATAGAATTTTTGCCCCTGCTTTTTGCTCAAGATTCACTCCCCAAGGTTCTTGAGTAGCCGCTCCATCTACATCCTTCTGTAGGAAAAGAGCCGCCGTATCCGCAGGAGCTTGAGCAATCATGTCTACCGTTCCACCGCTGGACTTTACTTTAAGTCCTACTTCTTGCAGTGCCTTACGCAGCATAATATCCTGTGTCGAACCAATTACCGGAATGGCAATACGCTTACCGTCCAAGTCGTTTAAGCTCGTAATCTCAGCGTCTCCGCGTACCGCGAGTACTGCTCCTCCGTTTACTGCTCCAGCCAAGACCTGATGAGCAGGGTTCTTCAGATAATTATTCATAGCGGGTCCAGGTCCTACTGTACCGATATCAATTTGTCCAGTTGACATAGCTTCCATGAACAAGCCACCGTTTGGAAAGTTCTTCGTCTCGAGGGCAACCTCACCTAATGCCTCTTTAATAAAGCCCTTTTCTAGTCCTACAATCACCGCCATATGAGTTAAGTTAGGGAAGTATCCTAAGCGTACTGTTTCCGCTGCTTTTCCTGTTTCTACGTTATTTCCACATCCTGTAGCTAGTAAGGCAGTAATCGCTAAACCACTAATCAAACTCTTCCATCTCTTCTTCATGTCAACCGACCCCTCTTATATATTACTCATATAAAACTTATAAATTTTCTTATAACCGGGCTTGAACTCCCCATCTTCTCATGACAGAGCGTTCCATCCGTAAGAATACTTGGTTGTCCATAATCGTTCCAACTACACCTATGATGATCATGACAGAAAGCACCAAGTCCATGGACTGCAAGGCGCGCCCCATCTCTAATAGATGTCCTAAGCCTCCGCTTCCCCCCAGCAATTCTCCTGCCATCAAGGCTCTCCAAGCGAAGGCCCAAGCTACACGCATCCCCGAGATCAAGTGTGGAATGGAGGCTGGCAAGATCACCGTTCTCAACAGGTGAATTCCGCTCGATCCCATCGTCTTAGCCACCCGTAAATAGAGAGGGGGAACATTCTTAAACCCTGTACTTGAAGTAACGGTCATCGTCCAGGTCGCTCCAATGGTGACAATAAACAGAATGGATCCTTCTCCAAGCTTAAACCACATAATGGCTAACGGCAGCCACACAATACTTGGAATGGACTGCAATGCCGTAATGAGGAACCCTAGCGTATCATCTACCCATTTATATCGAGCAATGAAGTAGCCCATAATCAGTCCTAGAGTAATCGCAATACTAAACCCAACGGCTAGACGAGCTAGTGTTAGTCCTGTGGCTTTTAGTATCTGTCCACTGATAATGCCACTCACCAATGTTCCTAATACCGTTGCTTCTCCATGACTCGAAATAAGCAACGGCGGCCACATAAAGGAGGGAAATAGGCCTGACTTAGATATTACTTCCCATATTGTAAAGAGGATCCCTAGAAACAGAACCCTTCTTAAGACTGTAATCATCGCCCATTTCCTCCTTCAAGACTTTCTCCATCTCTTCTTTTAAACCGGCCATTATTCGCTTCTCTAGGTGAACCAATACACTGTCTGAAGGATCACGAGGATGAACAGCCTCTACTTTAAATTCCTTTTTCAAATTCCCGGGTCTCGTTCCCATTAGAACAATGCGCTGAGATAGCATAACCGCTTCTCTAATATTGTGGGTGATAAAAATGATAGTCTTCCCTGTTTTTTCCCAAATATCTTGCAACTCATGATGGAGTACCATTCGTGTTTGTTCATCCAGTGCAGCAAACGGCTCATCCATCAGCAGAATATCCGGATCCATAACCAGTGCACGAGCAATCCCTGCGCGTTGTTTCATCCCGCCCGACAGCTCATGCGGATAAGATTTAGCGAACCGAGCCAAGTGAACCATACGCAACGCTTCCACAGCCTTCTCTTCCGCCTCACGACGTGGAATCTTCTTCAACAATAAACCGTACATCACATTGTCCAACACATTCATCCAGGGAAATAATCCGGACTCTTGAAACACGACAATGCGGTCAATTCCAGGTCCTTTGATAGGAATTCCGTTTACCTTTACCTGTCCTGAGGTTGGAAAATCTAATCCGGCAATTATATTTAAGATGGTTGACTTCCCGCAACCTGACGGCCCAATTAAAGAGAGAAATTCACCAGGATTAATCGTAAGATTAACATCCTGTAAGACTTGCAACTTCTGGGAATTTTCCTTGTCAAATATCTTGTTGACCCATTCTAATACGACTTGCATGTGTGAACCCTCCCCCCTAAACCAACTTTATTTATGAGTTACCCACTTGGAATTATAGGTTTTATTATAAGCATCTTTTGGTTTGTGTCAATTGATATTTTAATAAACAAAAAAAATAGGAGAGCCTTTAGCTCTCCTATTTCTCTTCAGGAACCTCAACATCAATATTAGCTGCCTGTTCCACTACGTTTATTGCTTGTTCAATTGTCTGCTTGTCTAGAGCTGTATACTTGACCATGTCTTGAATGGATCCTTCGGTCTTCACTTTTTTCTGTTCCATCTTCTATCATCTCCTAGGTAGAGGTAGAGTTCATCTATACTTTACCCATAGAGAGCTGATCCTATTTATTCCTAACTATTCCACTTTGCCGTATACGCTTCAGGATTTAGTCTCCACCCCGCTAACTCGGTGACCTGTTCCTCTTGTAGAATTCCTTGTTCCTTCGCCTGCTCTAGTAACGCAGTATAATTACTGATGGTGTCCATTGGATAACCAGCATCGCTAAAGGCCTTTTCTGCTTTATCAAACTGATAGGAGAAAATAGCTAAAACAGACAACACCTGTCCACCAGCCTCTTTTACGGCATCTGCAGCCTTAATAGAGCTGCCACCAGTCGAAATTAAATCTTCGATTACAACTACCTTCTGGCCCTCACGCAGTACACCCTCAATCTGGTTGTTGCGGCCGTGGCCTTTCGCTTTGTCACGAACATAGATCATCGGCAATTCAAGCTCATTCGCTACCCATGCCGCGTGAGGAATCCCCGCCGTGGCTGTACCTGCAATGACCTCTGCCTCGGGATACTTCTCTCGAACAAGTTCTGCAAAGGCACGAGCTACAGAAGCACGTACTTCTGGATAAGACATGGTCATGCGATTATCGCAGTAGATAGGGGATCTAAGTCCTGAAGTCCATGTAAAAGGGTTATCCGGACGAAGATGCACAGCACCAATCTCTAGTAATTGTTTTGCGATCTGTTTTTCACGCTGTTCCATTCTTATCCCTCACTATTCTCTATGATTTGCGACATCGCAGCAGCAGGGTCTGCTGCTTGAGTCACGGGTCTGCCAATGACAATATAATCTGAACCTAATTCAAAGGCCATCTCAGGCGTTGTAATCCGTTTTTGGTCCCCTACATCTGCTCCGGCTGGACGAATGCCGGGGGTGACCGTGATAAATGAATCCCCACAGCTTTCTTTCACCAAGGGAACTTCAAGTGGAGAAGCGACCACGCCATCGAGGCCTGCTTCCTTTGCTAGTATGGCATAGTGCTTTACACAATCCGCAATGGAACCTGTTATGCCGATCTGTTGGTTCATCGTTTCTTGTGTTGTGCTCGTCAGTTGCGTTACGCCGATTAACAACGGTTGACGACCCTTGCCCGCCCCTTGTTCTAATCCCTCACGTGCTGCCATCATCATTTCCTTACCGCCAGCTGCGTGGACGTTTACCATGTCTACACCAAGAGCCGCTAGACTTTTCATCGCTCCCTTCGCTGTATTCGGAATATCATGGACCTTAAGATCGACGAATACTTTAAAACCCATGTCCTTTAAGCGGCCAACAACAGTTGGTCCAGCGCCATAGTAGAGCTGCATCCCTACCTTGACATAGCTCGCTGTTCCCTGCAGTTTATTGGCACACGCTAATGCTTCTTCAGCCTTGGAGTAGTCTAGCGCTATTATGATTCGATCCTTCACCGTCATCATTTCCAACCGGCTCCAATCAGTTCATTTATGGAGTGAACTCCCATTTTATCTAACCAAGCTTCTAGATCATCAATAATGGTTGGACAAGCATAAGGATCTACGAAGTTAGCGGTCCCTACAGCCACAGCCGATGCTCCTGCAAGGAAGTACTCAATAACATCCTCAGCCGATCCGATTCCGCCCATTCCGATAATCGGAATCTTAACCTGCTGACTTACTTGCCAGATCATGCGGATGGCAACCGGCTTAATAGCAGGTCCAGACAAGCCTCCAACTTGGTTGGCTAAGATCGGCTTTCTTGTGCGTAAGTCAATGCGCATTCCAAGTAACGTATTGATCATGCTTAATCCATCAGCACCGGCTTCCTCTACTGCCTTGGCAATAGATACGACGTCCGTTACATTCGGAGACAGTTTGACAAACACGGGAACCTTGCTAACCTTCTTGATTTCCTTCGTCAACTCAGCTGCAATGACAGGATCCGTTCCAAACGTTATTCCCCCGCATTTTACATTAGGACAAGAGATATTGAGCTCCAACGCGGACACATTGCTTACCTGAGAAATTCGCTCTGCTACTTCAACATAGTCTTCCGTTGTTGTCCCGGCAATGTTAACGACTACCGGAAGCTCTTTATATTGTTCCAGCCATGCGAGTTCTTCTGCTATGACTTGTTCAACCCCTGGATTCTGTAGGCCAATAGCGTTAAGCATTCCCCCTGGCGTCTCCGCCACACGAGGAGTAGGATTGCCTTGGCGCTCTTCTACGGTCGTCGCTTTTACTGCAATGGCTCCAAGCTTATTTAGGTCATAAAACTTGGAGTACTCCCGACCGAACCCAAAACAACCTGAAGCCGGCATGACCGGATTTTTCATCGTAATTCCTGCTATATTAACCTCTAGACGGGAAGTGGTCATGATAACACCACCTTCCTAAGCTCAAACACAGGACCATCTGAGCAAATCTTATAATAGGATTTCTTTGAACCCTCTGCAGACGGGCATACACACGCGAGACAAGCACCTACTCCGCAGCCCATACGCTGTTCAAGTGAAAGATATCCTTCTTTATCCGTCCCGCTATAGCGATCTTGTAGAGCCTTCAACATCGGGAACGGGCCACAGGAATAAAGAACATCCCAGGCGTCATCCCCCAATCCATACTGATCGTTTAATAAGTGCGTGACTAAACCTTGATGTCCCTTGGATCCATCTATCGTCGTTACATAGACTTCTCCTAACTGCCCGAGTTCTTCTTCTAGAAACACCTGTTCAGCAGTACCAAACCCGATCACACTTGTCACTTTCACTCCCATAGCAACCAAGCGTTTACCTAAATACAATAAAGGCGGAACCCCTACACCCCCACCGATGAGCAAGGCATGCTCCCCTTCTTTACGATGCTGAATAGGAAATCCATTTCCTAAAGGACCTAGGATATCAATTTCTGCACCAGGAACGGATTCACTTAAGATCTTGGTTCCAGATCCCTCAGCACGATAAATCATGTCTAGGGTGGCTGTTTCTAGATTCACATCGCAAATGCTTATAGGTCGGCGTAGAAGGGGATCGATCCCAGGGCCGCACTTCACATGAAGGAATTGTCCAGGGGAATCCATTAACTTCACCAAGTCGCCTTGAAGGCGGATCCGGAAAACCCGGTCCGCCACTGGCTCATTACTTATTACTTTCAGAAATCCTTTATCCATGAATTACTGCCTCCCGTTTTGGCTGGATAAAGGACGGCATAGATTCCGTACCAAATGTAATGGTCTCAATGACACGCAGAAGAGCTCTTGCGGTATCAAGGGAAGTCAGACATACCACTCCATTTTCTACAGCCTCGCGACGAATACGGAAACCGTCACGTTCAGGTGTTTTTCCTTTAGTTAGGGTATTGATGACGATACTTGCTTCCCCATTACGAATACGATCTAAGAGATTCGGTGTACCTTCTGTGACTTTGTTTACGGTTGTAACAGAGAAACCTGCCTCTTCAAGCATAGCTGCCGTTCCGCTCGTAGCCATTAGTTTAAAGCCAAGATCATAGAAGCCTCGAATCAGTTCCATTGCTTCATCTTTGTCTTTATCAGCTACGGTAACAAGTACACTTCCATGTACAGGAATCTTCATTCCGGAAGCGACTAATCCCTTATAGATGGCCTTAGACAAGTTCTTGTCACGTCCCATCACTTCACCCGTTGACTTCATCTCAGGTCCAAGTGTAATGTCTACACGACGCAGCTTCGCAAAGCTAAACACAGGAACCTTAACCGAGATATGCTCTGCCTCAGGATGATATCCAGGAGTAAAGCCTTCGCCCACAATAGTGTGTCCCATAATCACCTTCGTTGCTAAGTTAGCCATCGGAATACCCGTTACCTTGCTTAGGAATGGAACGGTTCTAGAGGCACGTGGGTTTACTTCAATAACATACACTTGATTATCATGGATAACGAACTGGATATTCACTAAACCTTTTACTTTTAAGCCCAAAGCAATTTCCGTTGTAATTTTAATAATTTGGTCTTTCAATTCAGGACTGATGCTTTGCGGAGGATATACCGCAATCGAGTCACCGGAGTGAACCCCTGCACGTTCGATATGCTCCATGATTCCAGGGATAAGTACGTCTACTCCATCACAGATCGCATCGACTTCCACTTCTCTTCCCAACATATAACGGTCAATTAACACGGGGTGCTGAGGATTGATCTTTACAGCTTGCTCCATATAGCTTAAAAGCTCTTTTTCGTTGTAAACAATCTCCATTGCGCGGCCGCCCAAGACATAAGATGGACGAACGAGGACAGGATATCCTAGCTGATTCGCTGTTTCTACTGCAGCATCCACATTAGTGACTGTTTTGCCTAACGGTTGGGCAATGTTTAATTGACGAAGCAATTTCTCAAACTTTTCACGGTCTTCTGCGGTATCAATACTTTCTAGATCTGAACCTAGAATTCGAACCCCATTTTGAACAAGAGCTTCTGCTAAGTTGATCGCTGTCTGTCCACCGAATTGGACAATGACGCCCTCTGGCTTCTCCGCATCAATAATATTTAATACATCTTCAATAAATAATGGCTCGAAGTACAAGCGATCGGAGGTATTAAAGTCTGTTGATACTGTTTCTGGGTTGTTGTTGACGATAACGGCCTCATACCCGGCTTCTTTAATCGCCCATACCGCATGTACTGTCGCATAGTCGAACTCAATTCCTTGTCCGATACGAATCGGTCCAGAGCCAAGGACGATGACTCGCTTCTTCCCTGTTTCTTCGCGCTCATCTTCTTCTTCATAAGTAGAATAGTAATAAGGAGTTTCAGCTTCAAACTCAGCCGCGCAAGTATCCACCATCTTATATACAGGCACAAGACCTTGTTCCTTACGCTGTTTACGCAAGTCAGCTTCTGTTAAACCTGTTAATTCCGCAATTTTTCGGTCTACAAATCCAAGACGCTTAGCTTCACGAAGAAGTTCGAAATCTAAAGATTCATTCTGAAGCTTGGATTCGAATGCAACGATGCGTTCAAACTTGACTAGGAAGAAGTGGTCAATCTTTGTTAATTCATGAATTTGGTCTCTTGTCATTCCTCGGCGGAAGGCCTCCATCAGCAAGAAGATCCGCTCGTCATCAGCTACAGCGAGTCTTCTCTCCAATTCTTCCTGAGAAACATCCTTAGCCTCTTTTAACTCTAAGTGGTAGGCACCCACTTCAAGAGAACGAACGGCTTTAAGGATAGACTCCTCAAAGGTTCGTCCAATGGCCATAACCTCACCGGTAGCCTTCATCTGGGTTCCAAGTTTACGGTTAGCTGAAATAAACTTATCAAATGGCCATCTTGGTATCTTCGTTACCACGTAGTCAAGAGATGGTTCAAAGCAAGCAGAGGTACGCTTCGTAACTGGGTTTTCTAATTCATCCAAGGTATATCCAACCGCAATTTTTGCTGCCATCTTGGCAATCGGGTAACCAGTAGCCTTAGAAGCCAAGGCACTAGAACGGCTTACACGCGGATTTACTTCAATAATATAGTAATTAAAGCTGTACGGATCTAAAGCTAACTGAACGTTACATCCGCCTTTAATGTTTAATGCATTGATAATTTTAAGGGAAGCCGAACGCAACATTTGGTATTCCCGGTCAGATAAAGTTTGGCTCGGTGCCACAACGATACTGTCTCCCGTGTGAATACCGACAGGATCCACATTTTCCATATTACAAACCACAATGGAATTCCCTTTGTTATCACGCATGACTTCATACTCGATTTCTTTAAAGCCAGCAATACTCTTCTCCACTAGACATTGAGTGATTGGGCTGTACTTCAATCCACTCGCTACCGTTTCACGAAGGCTCTCCTCATCATGAACGATACCGCCTCCGGTTCCACCTAGCGTATAAGCTGGTCGGACAATAATCGGATAGCCGATGCGATTAGCGAAAGCTACAGCGTCCTCAACGGTGGTGATAATGTCACTTTCTGGTACAGGCTCGTTTATTTCATACATTAGAGCACGGAATAAATCACGGTCCTCTGCTTTGGTAATAGCCTCTAGGTCAGTACCGAGAAGAACAACTCCCTCTTCTTCCAAGATACCCGCCTCAGCCAATTCCTTCGCTAAGTTCAAGCCGGTCTGTCCACCAAGGGTAGCCAATAATCCATCAGGTTTCTCTTGACGAATGACACGAGAAACAAACTCTACAGTAAGAGGCTCAATGTAAACCTTATCTGCCATATTCGTATCGGTCATAATGGTTGCAGGATTACTATTGATCAGGACAACCTCTAATCCTTCTTCTTTAAGAGCTTCACAAGCTTGTGTGCCGGCATAATCAAACTCGGCTGCTTGTCCAATTACAATAGGGCCGGAACCAATCACAAGAACTTTCTTTATATTAGCGAGTAATGGCATATGGGTTTACCTCCTTCTTATGCTGCTCTACCATATCTAGGAAACGATCGAACAAATATCCTGAGTCATATGGACCTGGTGCAGCTTCAGGGTGATACTGAACAGAGTACGCTGGTAGAGATTTGTGCTCTAGTCCTTCAATGGTGTCATCGTTAATGGCAATATGCGAAACCACAAGATCTGTGTCAACCAAAGAATCTTTTTTCACAGCAAATCCATGGTTCTGAGAAGTAATAAATGTACGGTCTGTCGCTAATTCTTTTACGGGTTGATTTCCACCGCGGTGTCCGAACTTCATTTTTTCAGTATCCGCTCCACACGCTAAGGCAAACAGTTGGTGTCCTAAACAAATCCCGAACAGAGGATATTTTCCTAAGATGTCCTGAATCATGGTTACAGCGACACCCACATCTTTTGGATCCCCCGGTCCATTGGATAATAGGATTCCATCAGGTCGAAGTCGGTTAATCTCTTGAGCCGTTGTATTATAAGGAACAACGATCACATCACAATTACGCTTTGTCAATTCACGTAGAATTCCACTCTTCGAACCAAAGTCTACAACCACAATTCTTGGGCCGCGGCCAGGTACTGTAAACACACTCTTTGTGGAGACTCGAGAAACTTGATCATTCATGTTGCCGGATTTCTGAAGCTGGTCTAGGAATTCCTCTACCTTTACATCCGATGTGGTGATAACCCCTCTCATCGTTCCATATTGACGAATTTTGCGGGTTAATCTGCGTGTATCGATATCGCTAATCCCTGGTATGTCATATTCCTGTAATAGGGAATTTAATGTCTGCTGGCTTCTAAAGTTACTCGGATCTTGCGAATGCTCTCTTACAACAAAACCATGAATGAACGGTCTTACCGATTCGAAATCATCTCGATTAATCCCATAGTTTCCAATCAATGGGTAGGTCATCGTGACGATCTGACCACAATAGGAAGGGTCAGAAAGAACTTCTTGGTATCCTGTAATTCCTGTATTAAAAACGACTTCTCCGTAGGATTCTTTTGTTGATCCGAACGCTTTTCCAGCAAACACTGTACCATCTTCTAAAATTAGTCTAGCTAACATTCGCTCCACCCTCTCTTTTTACGATTTTTATACGGTTTTCAATACCTCATCGCGCTTCCATACAACAGATCCAGCTACTACCGTCATGACTGGCCAGCCTTTCAGCTTCCATCCTGTGAAAGGTGTATTTTTCCCCTTACTAGCAAACTCTTGCGGATTCACTTCTCGCTCGGTTTCTAAATCAATGATGGTTAAGTCCGCTTCTGCTCCTTCTTCCAATCGGCCCCAAGGAAGTCCGAAGAGCTCAGCCGGTTTTCTCGTCATCTTTTCAATGATTTCTTCTAAGGTAAACTCTCCGCCTAGTACAAGATGGGTATACAATAGAGGAAAAGCAGTTTCTAATCCAACGATTCCAAATGGTGCTAAGGCCATTCCCTTTTTCTTTTCTTCTTCTGTATGTGGAGCATGATCCGTAACGATAATGTCGATGGTGCCGTCTTTTAATCCTTGAATTAGGGCTTCACGATCTTTCTTAGAACGAAGTGGCGGGTTCATCTTGTAGTTAGAATCAAGACTTGGGATATCTTCGTCTGTTAGCAACAAGTGGTGTGGGCACACCTCTGAAGTTACTTTCAACCCTAACTGCTTTGCATAGCGTACATGTCTCACAGATTGCTCTGCACTAATATGGCAAACATGATAGTGAACGCCTGTTGCTTCTGCTAGCATAATGTCTCGAGCTACGTGAATAGATTCAGCTTCGTTCGGAATCCCTTTTAATCCGTTCTTCTCTGCAAAAATACCTTCATGGACAGATCCACCTTTAGCAAGGGTATCATCTTCACAATGCGCGATAACTGGAAGTCCCAGCTCAGCTGCTCTTTTCATTCCTTCTTTCATCATACGGCTGCTCTGAACGCCTACACCGTCATCAGATACTCCCACAATTCCTGCCTCTTTCATCGCAGCCATGTCTGTCAGCTCATCGCCTAACTCTCGAAGAGTAATACTGCCGATAGGGAGCACTCGGACAACCCCTTCTTTAGCAGCCTTGTCTTTAATATATTTCACTACTTCCACCCGATCGGTCACAGGCTTCGTATTCGGCATGCAAGCTACTGCTGTGTATCCGCCTCGCGCAGCCGCTGCTGTTCCTGTAGCAATGGTTTCTTTCGCTTCAAATCCCGGTTCACGTAAATGGACATGCATATCAATAAACCCCGCGGAAACCAATTTTCCTTTAACATCGATTTCCTTGTAGCCTTGGTCTTCAATTTGTTCTGCAATCTTCGAAATTACGTTGTCTATGATTAAGATATCGCGTTGGACTAGCTCACCGTTATCTAGTATTTTTCCATTTTTAATTAAGATTCCCATATCATATATCCTCCTCTTTTATTCCTCTTAGTATGTCACGAACTGTCCAGAATATGGTTCAGAACTCATACTTATCTGGACATTTGTTCTTATCCTTATACAAGGTAGGGAATGGCTGCACGTGTTAATCCTTAGGTCTTTTAAGTGTCAGGAAACAAATAAAGGCTTCCTGTCACTGACAGGAAGCCTACGTGTAGCATGAAATAAAGGGTAAAATTGCGTACAACAACCCTCTATTATGTAGACGAGTACCCGTCTACAAATGCATCCGACAACCTTGTCAGCCTCACAGGACTGATTTTAAAGGTTCTTGCTATAAAATTTAAGAAAAGTATGCCATGAACTTCGACTTCTGTCAACTCTTATCCTAATTGACGCAATTGTTCCATTAATTCCACCATGTCAGTTGGAACAGGGACCGTAAATTCTAAATACTCACCAGTCCTAGGATGTTGAAACCCTAATGTTCCCGCATGAAGAGCTTGACCTTCGATTCGAGGGTCGACACTTTTTGGCCCATACTTTGGATCCCCAACGAGGGGGTAACCGATATATTTCATATGTACGCGAATCTGGTGAGTCCGTCCTGTTTCCAGCTTTAATTCCACCTGCGTATGCTGTTTGAATCTCTCCATAACGACAAAATGGGTGACGGCATGCTTGGCATTTTCAAACACGACCGCCATCTGTTGACGGTTCTTCGGATCCCTTCCAATCGGTGCATCTATCGTTCCTTTCTCATGAGGAATCACTCCATTCACTAGAGCGATATACTTCCGATTGACCGTATGATCCTTAAGCTGCTCCGCTAATGATAAATGCGCCTTGTCATTCTTAGCAACCATAATTAATCCAGAGGTGTCCTTATCAATCCGATGGACAATACCGGGGCGAAGAACACCATTAATACCGGATAAGTCTTTACAATGATGCATAAGTCCATTGACTAGCGTACCTGAATAGTGACCGGCTGCAGGATGCACAACCAAGCCTCTAGGCTTGTTTACTACGATGACATCAGCGTCCTCGTAGACCACATCCAGGTCCATCTCTTCAGCTTGAATATTTAATTCTACTGCTGGTGGGACCTTGAGTGTAATTTCATCTTCAGTGCTCAGACGATAGTTGCCCTTGACCGGTTCGCCGTTCACATGGACTAAACCATCCTTTATCCACTTTTGTATCTGGGATCGAGTCCAATCCTCACTAGCTTCCGCCAAGAACTTATCAATTCGCTCGCCTTCTTCACCAGGTTCAACAACCCAGTCATATAGTTCGAACGCGGACATACTTAACCCCTTCTCTCTCTCTTCATTTCTAAAATCGTATCCCATATCATGAGACCTACGCCAATTACAATTGCTGAGTCAGCAATGTTAAATATAGGGAAATTAATCAAGGTAAAATCCAAGAAGTCTACGACTTCTCCAAACAACAAGCGATCTAGGAAATTCCCTACTGCACCACCTAAAATAAGAGCAAGTGCATAGGAAAACATGGGTTTATCTTTCCCTAAGCTACGTAAATAATATATGATTCCACCCATGACAAATAGCGTGATTACGATGAAGAACCACCGCTGATCTTGGAGGATCCCAAATGCAGCCCCACGATTTCGATGGGAAGTAAAATGGAAGACTCCTTCGAGCAGGGGAATCGATTGCCCAAGTTCCATATTTTTTACCACAATCCACTTGGTCAACTGATCTAGTGCAAACACGATCAAAGCAATAATATAGTAAAGCAAGTCAATAACCTCCAAGCTCCCAATAGCTTTCTTCTGGGCACAATAATAGAATTTTAGCATAGGCACTCTCAGGGAACAAGGCAGAAGGAAATAAATGAACCGCCAATTCCCCTATACAAAACAAATAAGGGTCTCAACCATTTCGTTGATACCCCAAAAACTGGCTATATCAAAAAAAAACCCACCACCTAGCAATTACAAAACTAAACCAGGATAGTTGGGTATTTAGTCTTTTTCTTAATCTCTTTTCAGTTCCTCATATTTATCTAAATATTTAAGAACAGCTAGCACAAAGGTGGAGTGTGACCAGGTTAATGGGGCGACAGAGAGAGGATTCCCCGTATAAGGATCCAATTGCTCCGGAAGCACCCCGCTTTCTAATGCGTTGGATACGACCCATCTAAACGTCTCTAGAGGCTGTTCTAAGTCTTCAAGGGTTACCGCTTTAGCAATTCTCCATTCAGCCATCCATAGGGTGCATATAATCCAAGGGTTGCCTGGAATATTGGCTATATCTTGAGATTTTTGGAAGTAGTAGTCATTCTGGTAGCGACATATTCCCCCTACCTTCGAATGAACCGTTAATCCCTTTTCAACTGCTTCCATTGTCCTTACGACCCGTTCGTCTGTAGGGTCGAATACCTGAAAGGCAAACAAGGCATACAAACTGCTTTCGAGAGTTAAATCTTTCGTAATTGATCCATCGGCGTCTAAGTAGATACCACGGATAAAGCGACCAATCTGCTTATCATACAAATAGTTCTCAATACCCTCACGGATACGTTCAGCCGTTTCCTTATAACGATTACACCTGCGGTCGTCTCCAAATAGCGATGCAAATTTGGCGGCAGCCATTAGACCACCATACACACTGCAAGCTGTAAAGGTAAAAATCCCTCTCCGTTCCTCCCACAAGTCGTAGCTGGCCTTCGGCAAGTTGACTCGCTCATCCACATATTGAGTTAAAAATTTTGCTGCGGGACGAATCAATTCGGCATAAAGAGATTGAGAGAACTCAATCTGTTTATGCTGACTATAGTGCTCCCAGAGAGCAAATAGTACTAATGCGGTTTCGTCTTCTTGAATCGGCAATTGAAACTTCCCGTTATTGACATACGGGTGCCAACTCGAACCGACCGAGCCATCTGGATTATATTTATGTTGCAGGTAGCCCTCATCGGTTAAAGCTCTAGAGCAAAATTCAAAGAAAGGACTAACCATGCCTTCATACCCTGCCTTGGTCATCGCATAGGCCACCAGCGCCCCATCTCGCGGCCACATATAACTGTAGTGATCGCGGTTATATTGCAAGATATCGGAGTCATTGGCAGCAACAATAGCACCATGCTGATCCGTCTGGGTTCGAACAACAAGCAAGCTCTTTTTATACATTTGGACGACTTCCTCGGGAAGATTGCCAAACGAACGATTACTTTTGTTCACCCAGCGTTGCCAATAAACTTTCACTCTCTCCATTAAAGAATCCGGATGGCTATCCAACACGTACTGGTTCAGCTTTTTAGTCTCACTCAACGTCTTGCCAATAGAAATCCAATACCATAATGACTCCTCTTGATTCCCGGAAACGTAGAGTTGAAAGCTAACCGTACTATCTACCGAGCCTTGGGCAATGGGATTGCCTGATAGTTGACCATCTTCCGCGTCTCGCCAGGTCCCCTCGGCGTGATTAAACCGTTTAACCCCCGTACTGTATTCATATATCCCTTGGTCTTTGGTTTTTCCATTGATCATGATATAAACATTTCTCTTATAATGATAAACCGTTCTAAGTATGGGATCGAACAGAGCCGTATCCCCTACCTCGGTTTCATTAATACTATAATCATGGTTAAAGAACAAGCGAATCTCTCGAGCTTGATTGCTCAAGTTCATCACTTTAACTTTCTTAAGATAAATCGTCTCTCGCTGGTGAACAGCGTCTTCGATCGTTAAACGAACTCCCATGCGTTTATTCTCTGCAACAACATGAGTGACTAACGTCTCAGGCAAATAACTCAATTGGATCTCCCAGCCCTCTTCTTGACACCAGCTAAAATGGCCGGGGGTCCATACACCAATTCTCGAGAAATAACCACCGATTTGATTTAATTGGCCGACATAGGGATAGTACAAGTCCCGCATATTTAAGGAAGAGTCGAAGTTAATGAGCATCTTCCCGTTTCCAATTACCAGGGGTCGGGGCATAAATGCATCACATCCTATATGGTTTGATATTTTTGTATCCGCTCGGCATAAGTCTTAGCAAGCGTAGAAGCAATTTCCTTTGAAGCCCCCTGAGTAATGACACGAAAATGAGGCTGATCCATGTCCGGCATAATGAGGACCCAACCGTCTGAGTCATAAACTTTAATTCCATCTAATAATTCAACTTGTTTTCCCTTCGTCTCTTCCATCATCATGCGCATCACCTTGCCCTTGTTCTTCCAGTCGCAGAATACAGCTTGACGAGCCATATGGAAAGAAGGCAACCCCTGCATGAGATCGGATAACAGCAGTCTCTTCTCAGCTAAATAACCAATGACTTTGACCATACTATAGAGTGCATCAAATAAAGGCTGGAAGGGAATGCTTCGGACTGCCTGCATCATTTCCCTGGCACTTTCCTTTGTACGCAACACTTCCGTGTTGAGTTGGGTAGCTAATCGTTCTATTTCTCGAGGTGCACTAACCGGAATACCTAATCGTACCGTCCCCTTTATTTCCTGATCGCTGTGAATCAATAGGTGTAAAGCAATCATCATATCATCACTGATGGCTTTTCCTTCATCCGTGACGAATGTATACTTCCTAGCATCGCGGTCCATTCGGACACCTAGATCAGCCTTATTCTTTTTCACGGTCTCGATTAATTCCCCTAAGTGAGATCGGTCATCTGAGTTCATTTGTATGACACGGCACCCCATACTAGACAACAGAGACATCGCTGATTGTCCTAATACGGTAGAATCATAGTCAAGAACCAATTGAAATTTGCTAGACATCACTTGCTCTACTGGTATTCCTCGTTTCAAGGCCCCTATATAATCATCAGCGAGAACAGGGTGAAGACGGTGCATTCCCACTTTGTCTACGGTGGCCCTAGAGAAGTCTTCCTGCCAATAGGAATTTTCAATTTTTCTTTCTGTATTTTTGCATATAGGTAATCCTTGATGGTCCAGTACTTCGATCACGGTCTCCCCGTTCTGCTCTGTTCCCGTTCGAATATGCACTCCCCAATCCGTGGAATAAGCTTTCACACCATACCTAGCCGCAGCTGAAATGGTAGGACCAAAATCAACCGTATGAAGTCCCGCAGCATTCAGGCCCGCCATCATAGACATCTTAAGTAATCGGGAAAATGAGTGGGTACAACTGCTTAAACTCACGGTAGCACCGGGTTTAAATACGCTAGCCATCGCTGCAGCCAATCGGGCAGCAAAATCCGGAGTAATATCAATATTGGAAATCCCTTTAATACCATATGAGCTAAATAAAGCTTTGGACAGCTTAACCCCCCAAATAAGAGAAGAGTGAACCGTAGAATTGCTTTCCACATCCTTATTCGGCCATATCTTCACCCCTGCTTTAATATGGGCTTTAGAACCGATCCGACAGTCATCCCCCATCACAACGCCTTCAGCTATTTGTGAACCCTCACCGAGCAATGTCCGATGACAAATGGTAGCGCCCACAACCTCTGCTTTGCTACTTACGAAATTATGGTCCCATAGAATTGCTTTGCTTAGCAGCGCCCCTTCCTTTATGATGTTATTTCTGCCAGTGATTGTGTAGCCCTCAATTGTTGCGCCACCTTCAATTAAAGTTCCTCTCCCAATAAAAGCAGGGGCAGTTACTTGTGTTGAATGGGCAATATAAACATCTCCTTCTGCATAAATACCTGGCGCATACTCCTTGGCTTTAATTTTTGCTTCAACGATACCGTCTAATAGATCGAATTGTGCTGTACGGTAAATCTCAAGATTGCCAATATCAGACCAATATCCTTCAGCTACATACCCCATTAGTTTTTTCCCTTGAGACAGCAACATTGGAAATAGGTCTTTACTAAAATCAAATTCAATATCTTTCTCAAAAAGCTCTAATACTTCTGGTTCTATAATATAAATCCCTGTATTTACCGTATCACTAAATACTTCGCTCCAAGTTGGCTTTTCTAGGAAACGTGTCACATTTCCTTCTTCATTTGTCATGACGACGCCGTATTCCAATGGGTTATCTACCTGGGTGAGAACAAGAGTAGCTGTCGCCTGTTTAGCAGCGTGGAAGTCAAGCGCTCGCTGCAAATCAAAATCGGTTAAAGCATCACCACTAATTACAAGAAAGCGGTCATTTAAAAACTCCTCACAA
This sequence comes from Ammoniphilus sp. CFH 90114, assembly GCF_004123195.1. Classification (NCBI taxonomy): domain Bacteria; kingdom Bacillati; phylum Bacillota; class Bacilli; order Caryophanales; family Paenibacillaceae; genus Ammoniphilus; species Ammoniphilus sp. CFH 90114. The sequence continues at coordinate 394,407 of NZ_SDLI01000001.1, read as the reverse complement.
TTTTTCACACTTCCAGCTGTTCCTAATGGGCGACTTTCTTCGAAATAGACAATATGGACTCCAAAATCGGACCCATCACCAAAATAACTTTTGATAGATTCTGGAAGGTATTGTAACGTCACTGCAATTTCCGTTATACCATAACGCTTTAACAACTCTATAATATATTCCATGCATGGCCGCCCAAGTAAAGGAACCATAGGTTTTGGCATATTTGACGTTAAAGGACGAAGACGAGTGCCCTTTCCACCTGCCATAATGACCGCTTTCATGCTTCTATTCCTCCCTTTTCACTAGGACATAATCTAAGGCCATTGGTAATGAGTCGTAAATCTCTTTTGTCATCCTGCTCAAGTCCTTCCATTGATAGGCTTCGTTTATCATATTTAAGGCAGACTGAGCCATCCCTTGAATCTCCTGCTCATGGGTAAGGGCATAGATTAATTGATCCTTCAGTGAATTTGGATGACCCGGGTAGATCTTCAACCCATTTACCCCATGAAGGACAATCTCTGACAACCCTCCGGTATCTGAGACAAGGACAGGGGTACCTGATGCCATCGCCTCAAGAGCCACAATACCAAATGGCTCATAAATACTAGGGAAAACGGCAAGATAGGCATGATGAAGAAGACCATTTCTTTGCTCATCCGAAATAAATCCAGTAAATAAAAATTTATGGGCAACTCCTCGATCCTTAGCCATCTGTTCTAGCTGAATCTTCATCGGCCCCTTTCCAGATATGACAAACTTCGCTTCAGGACAAACAGAAAGGACTTCCGATGCGACTTCAATTAGGTATTGAGCTCCCTTTTCTCTAACGAGTCGACCCACGAAAAAAATCATCTTCTCATCAGCAAGAGCATAATCAGTACGTTGAAAAGAGGATTCTGGATTATACTTCACTTTCTGTTGATCTACTCCATTAGGGATAACGAAAACTTTTTCTTCGGGTAGGTCAAATAATTGGATGACTTCCTTGGCCATATATTGACTGCAGACAATGACCTTATCCGCAACATTGGTCAATTTACATTCCTGATCATGAATTTTATGTTGGAGATCCGAATAAATACCTTGATTTCTACCAAACTCCGTAGCATGTATAGTAGTCACTAAAGGTAGCTGATATGTTCTTTTTAATTCACGGGCAGCTGAGGAAACCAGCCAGTCATGTGCATGAATACAGTCAAAACGAATCCCGTTATTTACACATTTCTCTACATAACAAACCATTTCTATATTTAATTGAAGAACCCAATCTATAAAATCCACTCTATCATTCTCTCGAAGGCAAGGGAGACGATGAACATAAACACCTTCTATACACTCAAAGGAAGGACAGCCATCTACGTGACTAGTCAGAACGTGAATTTCTTCACCTTGATTAGCAAGGGATCTTGAAAGATCATAGACAGCACGAGATAGTCCTCCAACAATTTTAGGAGGATACTCCCAAGACAACATAAGGACCCTTCTTCTTGTTGGAGAAGCCTCTTCTTGCAAGGCTGATGCTACTGCTAATCTATGCTGATAGGTTGGAGAATAGACGCGATACGTCATATGCTCAAAAATGGGATAGCTTTGCTCGAGCTCCCGGGTCCAGTCTTCATCTAGAAGTCCAGATTTCAAGCCAAGATAAAGCTGATGGAATGTTCCTAGGTGCTCCTGAAGTCTTCTTAAGGCATACTCCACCATGGTTTTATTATCTATGATAAATGCCCAGTCACTACTCTGTGCCAATAATAGTTGTTTGGCAGCTAGATTTAACGCTCTCTCTTGAAGCGCGGTAGGAGAATCCATTTGATCGACTAACTCCACCATTCTTTTTTCCACTTTGTGCAAATGGCGGTATATCCAGGCATTATCTGGATTAATCCACACCTCTCCATAGCCGTTCCTCCCCCAGCTTGATTCCTGCAAATGCCCCGTATCACTGTGAGGATAAAGGTTCAGATATTCGGAAGGGGTAATCATTTTCACCTCTTGTTGGTCATAGTAAATCTTCTTACATAGATGGCGGATAAAATGTGGACCTTCATACCACCAATGACCAAACAGCTCTGCATCGTAAGGAGATACAATGATAGGTTTTCTATCCATGTTAGCCCGATGGTGACGAACCTGATGCTCACGGTTAAACAAGAAATTCCCTGCATGGTCGGCAGCCTTATTCATTGCCCATTCGGGTACATAAGGTTCCTTATGATCTCCCTGCCCCGTTATCCGGTAATATTTGATGCCTGTGTTTACTCGGATGCCCTCAGAATGGATATAGGGCTTGATATAAGATAAGGGCAAATCAAACCCAATGTCCCGATAGTATTCTCGATAATCATAATCTCCTGGATATCCATCATATGAACTCCAGACTTGAGATGAGGATTCAGGATCTCTGGCAAAAGCATGCACACCATATCCGGTCATTAGTGGAGCGTAGATACCTCTGTTTGGCTTTGGAGTCGCATGCTTTAAGGAATGCGTATCACAGAAGAAATAGTGTACTCCCAACTGACGAAGTACACGGTCTACACCCGCAGTATAGCCACACTCAGGCAACCAAACGCCTTTCGGACGGAACCCAAAGTAGCGTTCAAATGTAGACAGCCCTACTTCCCATTGGCTATAGATTGCTTCCTCTGTTTCCATAGCCGGCATAAATCCATGTGTAGCAGATGTCGAAATGAGCTCAAGAACCCCTTTCTCCGCTAGTTCCTTAAAACGTGGAATGAGCTCGTAACCATGACGCCTCATGTATTCTTGGATACCTATAAACGTTTTTAAATACCGGACTGACAAAGAGTTAATCTGATCATCTCGTCGAGTTCTAGCCACTTCAAGCTTTGACAAATCTATTAATTTCGTTAAATATCTCTCATATCGAGATAATAAAAGAGTGTCCGCAAGCATCGTTAATAGAGTCGGTGAAAAAGAGAGCGTAATACGAAAGTCCACCCCTTCTTCAACTAAATCCTCAAACGTCTGCAGCAAAGGTACATAAGTTTCTGTGATGGCTTCAAATAGCCAGCGTTCTTCTAGGCATTCTTCTTCTATATGTCTAACGTAAGGTAAATGGGCATGGAGGACGAGCGCCAGATACCCTTGCTCTTTTCCATCAACCAAGGAATTCAACCCCTTGCATTTTAATAAATTGAATAGGTAGAAAAATTTTCAAACCATCGTGGTTTGGTTCTTTCACTTGAAACAGACGGGGTCACTTCAACCAATCGACTAAATTCCCCAGCTTCTTGATTATTCGGAGTAGCCTTAGGCTTGGAGCGCATGAGGGGAATATAATGGTTGTCTCTTAGAATTCCCATTTCCGTTATATAGGTTCGATTAGGGGTCATGTTATGGAAAAACCAGTTGTCCGTACCGTCTTCAAACATGGCTTCCTGATACCCATGATGATTGGTTCCATCAAACCATATATCCGTCACATCATATATTCTTATCACTTTGGTTACATGCTCGTAAGCTGCACCTAAGAAATCGCTGACCAAGGACATAAGTGGCCAAGTAACTTCCCAATATGTAAAGAGAACGGTTGGGCCTTGAACCATCAAAACGATTTCTTGCTCTCCGTAGTAGTTTGGCAATGCAGGCTTTTTTCTCGAGACAGATGGATTAGGCTGTTTATCCACGGCTTGAGGGAAAGGATTCTTTTTGTACAATCTGTACTTGATCTGACCTACAGTCATCCCTAAGTGATCTGCAATCTGTTCGATCGTAAATTTTTTCTTTCTTAACTCTTGAATATCGACATCCATTGCATCAAGTCCCTCCCTTCTGCTCTTCATTTCGTGTGTGCTAAGATTCTTATCTATTATAATAAGAGAAAATGGAAAAGTCTGTCAGAATATGTATCCTCTTCTCCTCTACTTTTGTCGATAAAAAAAGGTGATAAATGAATCGCCTTCGCGATCATTTATCACCTTTTCGTTTTGCCTCTTAATAATGCTCTTTTATTACACTTGCACAGCGAGGGCAGATCGTTGGATGCTCCTCAACTTGTCCCACTTCAGGAGTTACGATCCAGCAGCGCTCACACTTTTCCCCTTCAGCTTGTTTGACCAATACAGCTAGCTTTTCAAACTTCACTGCCGTTTCTGGTACTTGATCCTCATGGGCATTCACTTCAGAAACGATAAATAATTCATCCAAACGATCAAACTTCGCTAGTAGAGCAGCAGTTTCTGAATCTGGGTAGAGATGAACAGACGCTCCTAGTGAGTGACCAATTACCTTTTCCTTACGAGCTTCTTCTAATGCCTTAAGAACATCGTCACGGAGCTCAAGGAACTGATCCCACTTCGCTACGAGCTCAGCATTCATAACTTCGGCTTGAGGCTTAGGCATATCAGTAAGCTGTGCGCTTAACGTCTCCATTCCCGGAATATACTTCCAGACTTCATCTGCCGTATGAGGAAGAATAGGAGCCGTAAGTTTCACCAATGAAACTAACAAATCATACATCAAGGTCTGAGCCGCTCGTCTCTCTTCCGACTTAGGACCTTCTGTGTAAAGACGATCTTTAGAGACATCGAGATAGAACTGACTCAAGTCAATGGTGCAGAAATTGTGTACGGCATGGAGCACCGAATGGAACTGATACTGATCATAGGACTTCAATGCTTGTTCAATCACTTGTTGCATCTTAATCCAAACATATTGATCAAGTTCCGGGAAGTTTTTAAATTCAACTCTGTCCGTTGTAGGATCAAAGCCTTCTAGGTTTCCTAATAGAAAACGGAATGTGTTCCTAATTTTACGGTATGACTCAGCAATCTGAGTCATAATTTTATCAGAGATTCTTACATCAGCTGTATAGTCAACAGAAGCAACCCATAAACGAAGAATATCTGCTCCAAGCTTATTCATCACTTCAGCAGGAATCACAACATTACCAAGGGATTTAGACATCTTTCTGCCTTCCCCATCAAGAACAAAGCCGTGACTTAGGACTCCTTTGTATGGGGCACGTCCGTGAACAGCAACGGATGTTGATAAAGAAGAGTTGAACCAACCACGGTACTGGTCGGATCCTTCTAAGTACAAGTCAGCTGGCCAAGCCAAATCATCTCTTTCATTTAACACAGCTTCATGACTTGAACCAGAATCAAACCATACATCCATGATATCTGTTTCCTTACGGAACTCCTTCGTTCCACATTCAGGACACTTAAGATCGGCTGGAACAAGCTCAGAAATATCTTTTGTAAACCATGCTTGTGATCCTTCTTGACGGAATAGGTTAGCCACATGGTCAATGGTTTGATCATTAATGATCTCTGTATTACAATCTCGGCAATAGAACATGGGAATGGGAACTCCCCATACTCTCTGACGGGAAATACACCAATCGTTACGATCTGCTACCATGTTATGGAGACGCTGTTCTCCCCAAGCAGGAATCCATTTTACCTCTTTGATGGAGTTTAACAATTGTTCACGGAAGCCATCAATAGAGGCAAACCACTGTTCTGTTGCTCGGTAAATGACGGGTTGCTTACTACGCCAGTCATGTGGATATTGGTGAGTAATAAAATTCAAGTGAAGTAGGGCTCCTACTTCTTTCAGCTTTTCTGTAATGACCTTATTCGCATCATCATAGAACAAGCCTTCGAATCCTGGAGCTTCCTTCGTAAAGTTACCTTTATCATCAACTGGGCAGAGAACAGCCAGCCCATACTTCTGTCCTAAATTAAAGTCTTCTTCACCATGTCCAGGTGCTGTGTGTACACAACCGGTCCCTGCATCCAAGGTAACATGGTCTCCAAGCAATAATGGAGAAGTACGGTCATAGAATGGATGATGACAAACAACACCCTCCAACTCTTCACCCTTAAAGGTTTTTACTACCGTATACTCTTCCCATCCTACCGTTTTCGCTACCGCTTCAACTAAACCAGAAGCCAGTACCAATTGTTCACCTGCTGCTTCGACAACCGCATATTCCAGTTCTGGGTTAATGGCAATAGCAAGATTCGCAGGAATCGTCCATGGTGTGGTCGTCCAGATGACCACCTTCATATTCTCTTCTAGCTTTCCTTTTCCATCCACTACCGGGAATTTAACATAAATGGAAGCGGAACGCTTATCTTGGTACTCAATTTCAGCTTCAGCTAAAGCCGTTTCAGATGAAGGGGACCAGTATACAGCTTTTAACCCTTTATAGATATAGCCTTTTTTGGCCATTTCACCAAAGACACGAATCTGTCTTGCTTCGTATTCTGGCTTTAATGTAATATATGGATTCTGCCAGTCTCCTCTAACACCCAAGCGCATAAACTGTCCACGCTGCCTGTCAATATAGGAGTAAGCATACTCCGCACAACGCTCTCTGAATTCTGCTGTCCCTACCTTATGACGGTCAATTTTTTCATTCTTAATGATGGCATGCTCAATAGGCAAGCCGTGCGTATCCCAACCTGGAACATAAGGTGCATCAAATCCGTTCATGGACTTGTATCGGACAATCATATCCTTTATCACTTTATTTAAAGCATGTCCAATATGAATATCTCCGTTGGCATATGGAGGCCCATCATGAAGGATAAACTTAGGTCTGCCGGCTGTCCGTTCCTGCACTTTACTATAAATATCTATTTCATCCCACCAAGCCTGCATCTCAGGCTCACGAGTAGGCAGATTTCCACGCATGGGAAAATCTGTCTTGGGTAAATTCAGTGTCTTACTATAATCCATACCGGCTTCACTCCTACAAAAAGTTGATATCTACATTATTGTAGAAAAAATAAGGAATTAGACAAACATTACTAAACATAAGTCATAGACGAGCAAAAGCCTTCTTCATTCCATGAAGAAGGCTCCTGCTTTTGGTTAACAGGAGAAAAAGATTTAGACAATTATAACTCTAATCCTACTCCAGTTCAAGTCTTACTCTTTTTCCGAAATAAGTTCTTCTTCTATTTTCTCGAACCTTTCCCAGTCCCCGCTATCTAGCATCTCTAACTGTGCTTCTAACAAGCTGCGGAATCGGATACGGTAAACGGCCGCTTTTTTCTTTAATTCCTCTATCTCCATTACTACTTTTCGAGATTTTGATAATGCTTCATTAATAATTCGATCCGCATTTTTCTCAGCTTCCTTGATAATCAGTTGCGATTCTTTCCGAGCATTATTTTTTACTTCTTCAGCCGTTTCTTGAGCAACGAGAATGGACTTACTCAAGGTTTCTTCTATATTCGTGAAATGATTTAAGCGCTCCGTAATGGCACCTACTTTTTCTTCTAATTCGCGCTTTTCTTTAATTAAGATCTCCATATCTTTAATAATTTGATCCAGAAACTCGTTTACTTCATCTTCATCATACCCACGAAAGGCTTTACTAAATTCCTTATTATGAATATCTAATGGAGTCAATGCCACCTCGTACACCTCCGCAAAAGTTTCAATTCAAAAGCAGACCAATTTCTAATCGTATATTTCCTTTTCGTGTCATTCCTTCTTCTTTCAACACCTTAAACCTTCCATAACCTCTTAAAGATACGATGTCACCTTCTCTAATCTGGAAGGAAGGGCTATCTACTACCATCCAATTCACCTTCAGATGACCTGCACGGATCGGAGGAAGGATCTTAGATCGGGAGAGGCGAAACACGTCACCAGCTACTACATCCGCTCGCGTAGATGAAACAGTGAGATGAGTCGCCTTCCATTCTTCAATGAGTGGAGTAATCTCACCCAGCCTTATCTGTTCTAAGGATACGGATAACCGATGGACTTGGTTTAATTGCAATCGAACATAATCAGCAATCTCTGCAGCTACAATAAGCTGGGCGGAGTCAGAATGAACAAGAATATCTCCATACTTGTCCCGTTTCAATCCAATCCCTGTCAATGAACCCAAGAAGTCCTTATGTTTCAATTGACCAAAACCTGGGGATGGACTTGTTACTTCAAAAGCCACTAGGGAGTAATCTTCTTCCTCTGGCAACCAGTAGTCCTGATGAATCAAGACTCGGCACCTCTCCGCAGAAGCATAACCACCAAAAGAAGATAACGTTAGATTCTGAAATCGGCTAGACAAGTTCCGTAGAATATATATCTGCCTGGGATCCAAAAAATCCGTACGACGGTGATGGTGTTGCTGGTCTACTTGTTCTAGCCAATCTATTGCTCGTTCGATGAAGGGTCTTTCTTCTGGCCTAAAATGCTCATACAAACTCATTTTTGTTAAGTCCTTACGTTAATAATAGATATAGAAGGTAAATCATTCCCTCTTCTGCGAAATACAAAGTAAAAAGTGCTACGATGGGGGAAATATCCAACATTCCGATAGGTGGAATAATCTGTTTAAATGGACGCAAGTAAGGCTCTACGACCCTGCTCAGAAAATCTCCTAAAGCTGAATCTCTCAATTGTGGTATCCAGGACATAAGAATGTATCCGAAAATCATAAATGTGTAGATTTGCAACGCAAAGCGTATGACCGTTTCCAACGTTTCTACCAACGGCTTCACCCCTATAAATATACTTCTCTATCAGTATATGGTTCTACTTATCTGGGATATGTATCCTCATTCATTAACAATTCAGAAATGGTTCCGTGAATATCTACATTATCAGGTGCACACATAAAAATATTCAAACCTACCTTTTGGATGTCGCCATTCAACGCATAAACCGTACCGCTTAAGAAATCGATAATACGTTTCCCTTGCTCTGGATTCACTCTCTGTAGGTTAATGATGACCGGCCTTCTAGAGCGCAAATGATCTGCTATGTCCTGAACTTCTTCATAGGATCTAGGTTCCACTAGCACCATCTTCACTTGCTCTTTAGCGTGTTGAAGACTTACAACATTGTTCCGTCCTTTTTTGTTCATAGATACCGGCTCTTCCGGTTCTATATCTTGCTTTTGTTGCGCTCGGTCTGGATAATCCTCGTAGGTCTCCTCCCCTGAGAGACCTAAATAACCCATGATCTTGTTCAACACTCCCACGGCTTCATCTCCTCCTAGTTTTTTTCATTTCCTACCAGGACTGAACCTAAACGAATAAAGGTGGCTCCCTCTTCTATAGCAACTTCAAAATCATTCGACATTCCCATAGATAAATGTTCTAGTTGGACACGAGGCAGTTGCAACCCATTTAATTCTGTTCGAAGTTCTCTCAACTGCCTAAAAACCGAGCGGGTCTGTTCTGGTACCAATTCATAGGGAGCCATCGTCATTAATCCACATAAGTTTATATATTTCATCTTACTTGTTTCTTTGACAAATTCCAACACTTGATTCGGCTTTAGACCGAATTTTGTCTCTTCTCCTGATATATTGACTTGAACTAAGCAATTAGTTACTAATCCTTTTTGCCTGCTTCGCTTTTCAATCTCTTCTGCAAGAGAGAGGCGATCAAGAGAGTGAATATACGAAAATCGACCTACGACATCTTTAACTTTATTCGTCTGCAAATGGCCAATGAAATGCCAAGTGGCTTGTTCACCAAGCAATTCCCACTTGGGGACAGCGTCTTGAACACGACTTTCCCCAATGTGAGAGATTCCCTGATTAAGGGCTGCTTGAGTGGTCTCCATGCTTACATATTTAGTCACCGCTATAATACTTACATCCCTTGGATTTCGATTCACACGTGAACATGCTTCTTCAATTCTGCTTTTTACGTTATGGTAAGCAATCTGGATATCCTGCAATGTTTACTCCTCACTTTCGCCATCCAAGAAAAGCCGCCATTCTTCCCGTCTTGCCACCATCTGCACGATAGGAAAAGAACAAATCATTCCGACATCTAGTACACCATGAACTGACTTGAATTTGTTCAGGAGGGATCCCTGCTTGGATGAACAGATAATAATTAACTAGTTTTAAATCAACATCGTATTTTCCATTTCCTTTATCCTTTAACCAATCTCCCTTAGTGCCTGGGGATAGGTTTTCTACAAGACGATTAATAACTCTGTCGTCTACCTCATAGCAGCAACCTCCAATAGAAGGTCCGATAGCGACTCGCAAATTTTCCTTTTTTGCTCCTAATTGATTCGATATCGTTTCGACAATTTTCTGGGAAATAATTGCCGCTGTTCCTTTCCAACCTGCATGGGCAATTCCAGCCACCTTCTGAACAGGATCAATGACAAGTAAAGGAACACAGTCAGCATAAAAAGAGGTTAGTAAGACGTCTTCCTCCAAAGTTACGATTCCGTCTGTTCCAGGAATCGCATCTTCCATGGACATTCTTCCTCGCCCAGACTCCGATTTCGTAACGACCGCAATTTGGTTACCATGAACCTGATCGGCACAAGTCCAACCCTCGAAAGGGAACTGTAACGTACTACATAATTGTTTTCTATTTTCAACAACAGACTGACACTCATCCCCAACATGAAGTCCGCAGTTCATCGACTCGAATGGAAAGGAGCTCACCCCACCCTTACGGGTTGTAAAACCTGCTACAAGACCTGGAAATTGCTTTTCCCAATCCATGATTCGAAGTAGGGAAGTCTCCTGTTCCAAAACAAATGGCTCCAAAGATAAAACCCCCCATGATAAAGTATTACTTTATCTTACCATATTCTTCTTCATTACCTCAATGTTCCGGATTTGTCAAGGCGTTGAAGGATCTTATACTGATCTTCTTCCAAACAAAAAGGCGTGCCCAAAAAACTTGAGGTTCCCCCTCTAGAGCACGCTAAAAAGTATGAATCCTATAAAAGAGACCCTTCACCTAGTAAGGCTTATAGCCTTCTTCCTCCAATTGCTTCTGTTCCTTATAATGGGTTTCTTCTAAACGGACAAGCACAACGTCTTTACCTATTTTGATTATATTTCTCCAAGGGATAACTAAATCGCTTCCCCCACCGAAGAACCCAAGGAATTTTCCATGACCGGGTACGACAATTGCATCAATTTGGCCAAGTTTCAAATTAATTTCCAAATCCGTAACCTGACCCAGTCTTCTTCCATCTAAAACATTGACCACATCTTTGGTTTGGAACTCAGAAATTTTCATCATATGTTAGCCCACCCTTAACAAGGCTCTTCCAATCTTACTAACATATATATGTCGATGATGGGTAAACATGTGACAAAAAATATAAAGCATCCAGATTCCCTGGATGCTTTATGAAAAAAATATTCTATTGTACGTGTTTTTGCATTTGAGAAATGGCTGCCTTCTCTAATCGTGATACTTGAGCTTGGGAAATTCCAATTTCCTCTGCAACTTCCATCTGCGTTTTTCCTTCAAAGAACCGCATAGATAAGATGAGTTTCTCACGGTCATTTAACCGGTGCATAGCTTCTCGCAAAGCAATTTCTTCAACCCATTGGATGTCTTTATTCCTCTCATCGCTGATCTGATCCATAACATAAATGGGGTCTCCGCCATCCTGATAGATCGGTTCAAATAAAGACACTGGATCCTGAATCGCATCCAATGCGAACACGACATCTTCTTTCGGGACATTGAGTGCCTCCGAAATTTCATAAATGGTGGGTTCACGAGAATTCCTGTTGGTTAATGAATCCCGAATCTGCAGTGCCTTGTAGGCGATATCCCTAAGAGAACGAGATACACGAATGGGATTGTTATCACGAAGATAACGACGAATTTCTCCGATAATCATAGGAACAGCATAGGTGGAGAACTTCACGTTTTGTCCAAGGTCAAAGTTATCAATGGCTTTCATTAGCCCTATACATCCAACTTGGAACAAATCGTCAACATACTCACCTCTGTTGTTAAAACGCTGTATTACACTTAACACCAAACGTAGATTTCCATTAACCAGTTTTTCCCTGGCTTGGTAATTCCCACTTTGTAGCTCAACAAAAAGTTCCCGCATCTCCTTATTCGTTAATACAGGTAATTTAGAAGTATCTACGCCACAAATCTCGACTTTGTTTCGTGTCACCTTTCTCCCTCCTAGGAGCAGCGTTACAGTTAATTATCTCCTGAGAGGGAAAATTTATGCATAACATAAACAAGAGGTCCTAGTCACTCACTTTTCTAACTGTTAAAAAAGACAAACAGGAAGCTCAAGCTTCCTGTTAAACCATCTTATTAAATTCCTTTCTCAAACGCTTTATAATTCGTTTTTCAAGTCGAGATATGTAAGACTGTGATATTCCCAACATATCCGCAACATCCTTTTGTGTCTTTTCTTCCTGACCATTAAGCCCAAAGCGCAGTTCCATTATTGTGCGCTCTCGTTCTGACAATTTATCTAATGCTTTATACAAAAGTTTACGATCTACTTGATCTTCTAGATCACGATAAATGGTATCGTTTTCCGTTCCCAATACGTCAGAAAGTAATAATTCATTTCCATCCCAATCAATATTGAGGGGTTCATCGAAGGATACTTCAGACTTAAGCTTGCTATTGCGTCGTAGAAACATCAAGATTTCATTTTCAATACAACGTGAAGCATAGGTGGCTAATTTAATTTTCTTTTCTGGATCAAAGGTGTTAACCGCTTTAATTAAACCTATCGTACCAATACTCACAAGGTCTTCTATGTTAATCCCAGTATTTTCGAACTTTCTAGCAATGTAGACAACGAGACGTAAGTTTCGTTCAATAAGCATGGCTTTAACCGCTGCATCACCCTTAGGCAGCTTGCCGAGAAGATATTCTTCTTCCTCTCTACTCAGCGGAGGGGGCAGTGCTTCGCTTCCACCGATATAATAAACTTCTTCGGCTTTTACACCTAATAATAGTAAAAGTCGAAACCACATAAGTTGCATCATTAATCTAACCCGAGTAATCATAAAGGCCTCCTTACATTTTATTCCTTCTACATAGCTTGTTTAGAAAAATCTCCCTCCTTGTCTGATATCCTCGTACCACCATCTATGAATTGCGGATGAACGATGGCTTGGTAAGACCCGTCCGAGGATAAAGGAACGGGATTTAACCCTATTAACACTCTCTTGGTTTCATATATTTCACCATCTTGAATAAGCCTTACTTTATCTGGTCGCAGCGCTAGCAGGAGATCCATTCCCCTAGACACGCTACGATAAGGAATAATGCGTACCTTCTGCAGCCAGTCGTCCTCAACGTCAGGAAAGATATCATGAGAACTTAAATCCTTTTTATCTTTCACCGTTGCATATAGCTTCTCAGGAAGAACTTCTTTGAACAAATTTAAATCCATAATTGTAACCGGCCATCTGGTAATCGGTTCATACAATTGATTTCCTGTATCAATTAATCCTCTGCACGCGATAGCTTGTTCGTTAATGAAAACTTCTAATTCTACATAAAAGGTGGCTTTGCGATTATTTTCCTTCAGTTGCCTTAATGCTCTTCCGGAAAGCCACCAAAGACATGGGAAAGCTATTAGGATAAACCCCCATGTTATGGAGGTGCCCAAGCCCCCTGTTTGAGTAAAGACAATTCCAGAAAGAATTTCACTCTCCGTCTGTAGAAAGAAATGAAGCCCCAATAGCCCACCACCAAGAACAAATGCGACCATATAGAAACAAAGGATTCTCTGAAGAAAGGCTCCGATACGATGATAGCCAAACGTACAAAACACCATTAAAGCAGAGAAAAGTAATTTTGTGAAAAAAGTAAAAAGTCCATTAATATAAGGAAAAAAAATAACTAATGTATAAGTTGCTCCGATAGCTGCACCCAGTCCCAAACGGTACCAACGGGGCTTTAGCTTCAAAACAAATGCCGTTGACCATAAAAGTATCGTATCAATCAGGAAATTAGTTAAGAAGATAAGATCTAAATAAACGGTCACTTCATTTCAAAGCCCCCTCTCCTCTATCCTAACCTTCCTAGCAGACAACCAACTTCCGTAGAATTGAGAAGTTACCAAATGCTTACAGTCATCTCTTCGTGCTCTCAGTATATAATAAAGCCTATTCAAAGTCTGTCTAAACTTGCCGACCCACACGCACTTTTTTCGTCGAATTTAACGAGAATAAATCTGAATTTCACTTGATAACAGGGAAAACAAAAAAAGAACTCCGTAATCTAGCTACGGAGTTCTCACTTGGTTGTTTACTTATTATTTCGGTTCCGACGGTTACGCAGGAACGTAGGTACGTCTAAACTATTACTATTAAAATTCTGGAAAGGACGCACTTCTGATCTTTCTTCTTCTTTAGCACTTGCTACTTGAGTTCTTGCATTGTTGATAGTCGCCTGTGGACGCTTGTCCAAATTGCTTGGTTTCTGTGACGCCTCTTCAAAACCCGTAGCAATTACCGTAACGATGATCTCATCCTTAAGATTCTCATTGATAACCGCTCCAAAAATCATGTTTACCTCTTGATCAGAAGCAGAGGCAACAATATCAGCCGCTTCATTTACTTCATAGAGACTTAAGTTATGTCCTCCTGTAATATTCAAGAGTACACCACGAGCTCCATCGATAGAAGTTTCAAGTAACGGACTGTTAATCGCTTGTTTTGCTGCTTCAGTTGCACGGTTCTCACCCGTTCCGATACCAATTCCCATTAATGCAGATCCACGCTCTGTCATGATCGTCTTCACATCTGCAAAGTCTAAGTTAATTAATCCAGGAACAGCGATAAGATCTGAGATCCCTTGAACCCCTTGACGAAGTACATTATCAGCTTCACGGAAGGCTTCGAGCATTGGTGTATTTTTGTCTACAATTTCAAGTAGTCGATCATTAGGAATAACAATTAGTGTATCTACCTTTTCCTTTAAGGCATTAACCCCTGCCATGGCTTGCATGGATCTTTTTCTACCTTCAAAAGAGAATGGCTTAGTTACCACACCTACAGTAAGTGCTCCCATCTGTCTTGCAATATCAGCAATCACCGGGGCCGCACCTGTACCTGTTCCACCGCCCATTCCTGCAGTTACAAATACAAGATCTGATCCACGGAGCGCATTCTCAATGAGTTCTCTACTTTCTTCTGCTGCTTTTCTCCCTACATCCGGATTAGCACCAGCACCAAGCCCTCTTGTTAGCTTTTCACCAATCTTTAACTTTTGTTCTGCTCTTGACAATTGAAGAGCTTGAGCATCCGTATTTACCGCAATAAACTCTACACCTTGCACACCCATCTCGATCATTCGGTTGACTGCATTACTTCCGCCGCCACCAACTCCTATGACCTTAATCTGAGCAAGTGAGTCGATATCCAAATCAAATTCCAACATTCTTGGTAGTCCCCCTCACATGTCTTTGAAGCTTCTTCGTTATCACTAGATAAACTCACTAAACCAATTCTTAACTTTGTCAATAACGCGATTATCCTTTTCCTTTGGCTGGCTAACTTTCTTAACTGGCTTCATTTGAGCAGGAACCTTTTCCTTCTCAACCATCATAGGCTGGCGAGGGCCTGCATGCTTCGAAGCATACTTGATGAGTCCAACGCCTATGGTATAAGAAGGATCTCTTACACCAATATAATCAGGCATAGCAACCCTTACCGGCACTTGTAGATCTTCTCTAGCCAACTCCACCACCCCTGGCATACCAGCTACGCCACCAGTGAGAACAAAACCAGCAGGAATATCTCCAAAATAACCAAGCTTAACGACTTCTTCTTGAACTAATCCTACAATTTCTGCTACCCGTGGTTCTATAACATGGGCTAAGTCGGATTGAGTACATTCGATATCCGTATTGCTGCCTATCCTCTTCACCTTGAACTTTTCGTTAGGAGAGGCTTGATCAATCATGGCACATCCATATTTAAGTTGAAGACGCTTAGCCTCTTCAGTGGAGGTACGGAGGGCATAGGCAATATCACTTGTTATGTAGTCTCCCCCGATAGGTATCGTACTGACACCGGCCAATGTGCCTTGTTCAAAGATAGCAATTGTCGTCGATCCAGCTCCCATATCTACCAGTACCACGCCTAAATTCTTCTCATCCTTCGATAAGGCAATATCACTTGCAGCTAAAGATTGTAGGTAAAACCCTGCGATATGAAGTCCCGCCTTCTCAATACAACGGTACAAGTTATGAATGATGGTCTTAGATCCAGTAATAATTGTCCCTTCCATCTCAAGGCGTACGCCAATCATACCATGAGGGTCACTTACTCCAGATAGACCATCAATCGTGTATTCTATTGGAACGACATCGATAATTTCTTTTTCCGGTGGGATGGCAATGACTTTTGCAGCATCCGTAACCCTACGAATATCCTCATCACCTATTTCCTTGTTTTCACTGGAAACTGCAACCACTCCTTGGCTGATGACCAACTCAATATGGTTGCCTGAAATTCCAACGTATACATCCCGGATACTTACATCGACCATGCGCTCCGCTTGATCTAAAGCCTCTCTTATAGCAAGAACCGTCTGGTCTATGTCAACGATGGCTCCTTTTTTTATTCCTTGGGATTCGGACGAACCCACCCCTATAATATTAATGGATCCATTATGGACTTCCCCAATTATGACTCTCACTTTGGATGTACCGATGTCTAAGCTTACTAGTAGGTCGTTGTTGTTCAATCCCTTGGCACCTCCCCTGCATGAACTCCATCTTCCAAATCTATAACACTTATGTCTGTTCTTAAGAAGAAGGTATACTACCTCTTCCTCACTTATTAAAAGACGATAGGCTAATGTTATTTTTTAACCTATTTAGATAAATTCAACATTCCTTGTAGATTCCCTTTTTTTTTATGCTATTTTTTCGCAAAAACTGTATAACAATAATTTACAACAACACCAAAGATTGGACGTATTCAGACATCGGATTCTAGAGATTCAGTCGGATATCCGCTTATTTGCGCTGTTATTTACTCATTATAGGACTTGTCCTTAAACCAGCGCCCAATCATGATACGTCGGATAACAGCGATATTGTTAAAAAGTCTTACCCCAAAGGCGAAGATAGCTGCTAGATATAAATCAACTCCCATATATACACCTAAGAAAGCAAGGCCTGCAGCTAAGAGGGTATTAAAAAAGAATCCTGACATAAACACTTTAATATCAAAAATATTCTCTAAATAGGAGCGTATACCTCCAAATACAGTATCTAATGCTGCTAGTACCGCAATAGAGAGATAATTCCTGTATTCTACAGGCACAGTAATCTCTGATGAAAGACCTAAAATAATTCCAGCAATGAGACCAATAATTGGCAACCACATAGTATTATGACCCTTCCTTCAGTGGTTTCATATAACGGATCATACCTTTTCCATCATAGGCAGGAATAAGTAATTTGTCTAGCTTTTTCATTGTAATTTTCTTATTGATTATATTGAAATACTCTTCAAATCCCTTTAGCTTCAAAGCAGACTCGAGAACTTCTGGATCTCCAATAACTCTAATATCATAGGGAAGCTTAATCACCTTTGTATCTACTTGAATGTCATTGCCGACATTTCTTATAGACGTGGTAGGTGTCATTCGGTTTCCATTGATCGATATGGCTTGTGCACCTGCTCCGAACAACTCATTGACAATATAGCGAATATCATCATCAAATATCTGAGTTAAGCTGCTGATTTCTTGATCGCTCGAGAAACTCGGGAGCTCTTCAATCTTTATGGATAGGCCTCTTCCTTCAAGAGAAGACAATCCTGCAAACACTTTTATTCTGCTCAATTCCTCTTTCATAACTTTCAAGGAATCCGCTTGATTTAGTGGGTTCTCGTATTCATACAATAATTGATCATACTTTGAGATTTCGGTTAGAATGCGTTGGTGCCGTTCCATTTCCTTTTGTAAGTCCTGCCGCAGCTGCGAAATGTCCTTTGCTTCAGGGGTAGCACTCGTGTTATACGATTTGTATTGAACCGAAAGCATAAACCCGATAATAATACTAATGAAAATAATAATAAAAGGAAATTCTCTTGTAGGCTTCATTCTATGAATCCTCTTTCATACTTAAGTTGTCCGGGCGAAACATTTTCTGACTATCTCCGGTATAGGCAGGAAGGTCAACTTTATCCTTCTTCTCTAGCTTTACCTCTATATTCGAGAACTCTTTAAGACTCTGGATTACTCCCCCTGGCATTTCCAAGGCACTTAAGAGAATCTCCGACTCCCCAATAACTGATATTTCAAACGGAGGTACAGTCTTCACTTCATTAACAAGTACAGTTGGCCCTACACAACGAATAGCGGAAATGGTAGTGAGCCTTTGCCCATTTATACTGATAGCTTCAGCCCCTGATGAAAATAGCTCATTAACTACTTGGCGAATCTGTTCTTCATGGACAATATAATCGTTCATATTTCCTGATTCAGGAAGCGTCTTGCTATCGTTTAATGTAACCATTAGACCTTTACCCGTCACAGGTAGCAGCCCCGCCCACATCCGAAGCTCATCCAACTCTTCTAATACTTCTCTGGCTTGATCCTCTTGCTCCCCCATCTTTTTCTCGAATTCCGAAACTCTCTGCTTTATTTTCTGTAATTGCTCTTCGAGTTTCTGAACTTGAATTTGTTCCTCTAGTATCTTTTCTTGAAGTTGTTGCTTTTTCTCCCATTGGGAATCGGTAATAGAGGGATTACTCGTTGAGATACTCTTTGTGAATTGGACCGAATAAGAAATGATGAAGCCAAAAGCAAGCAAGACCAAAGTCAGATAAACATGTATTCTGCGAATTCTCATTCTGGTTTCCCCACTCCCTTATCCTCTAGGTTGTCATAGGGAATAAACCATTTTCCATCGAGCAGCATGATCATCCCTTTCTCTTTTCCTTCTTGCTTAAGATTGGCTACAAAAGATGGATACCATGACATATTCTTAGCAAAGTGTCTCACCGATGTGTGAACTTCATAACCATCTTTCATATAAAGTACTAATCTTTGCGGATCCTCAAGTCTAGCAGGCTCTATCTCAGATATAGCGTGCAGCACTAGAGGCTCAAGCTTCATCAACTCTTCACACAGCTTAGGTAGGAGGGCATCGTCCTCCCACTCACGCAAAATAGGCTTATCTATAACTCTATCATTCCATAGTCTATTTTCCAACCTTATTCCATTTTCCAGAACTGGAACGATCTTATTATTGTGCTCCATCATAAAGGCCACATGACGGTGTTCTTTAATATCAATGAATACATGCCCTGGGAACTCACGAGTTACTTCTGCTTCTCTAATTTCGGGAATTGTCTCTAAAACCAGTTTAATCTCCTCAGCATCGATAGAAAAATAAGAATCTCCTTTCTTAATGCCTGATTTCTCACTAATTTCCGATTCCTGTATCATTTCGTTTCCTCGAATTGTAATGATATCAATCTTACTAAGAGGAGAACGTAAAAAAATAAGAACGCATAGACCAAATAAAAAAAACCAACCTAAGGTCTTGATGATGCTCCTTCCTCTTTTTTTGGTTTTGTGTTCTTTAGTTAGCGCGGGAACTCTCTCCATATTCCCCATAGCTTGTCTCCTCTCTTCCATGGAAGGACTACATTGTTTGTATTTTATCCTAGTTTTTTAACTTCCAACTACGATTGAAAAGCGGCATATCAACTATGCCGCTTAAATATACTTACGTCTGTATTCGTTTGATAGAAGCCCCAATCGACTGCAACTGGCGTTCAATTCTCTCATAGCCCCTGTCAATATGATGAACCTGATTGACAAATGTTGTTCCGCTTGCTGCCAATCCAGCCAATACTAAAGCCGCGCCTCCTCGCAAATCTGTTGCGTTAACTTCGGCGCCCTTAAAAGCTGTGCCTCCCTGAATATGGGCTTCCTTCCCCATAATATTTATCTGTGCACCCATCTTCTTCAAAGCTTCAACATGCTTGAACCTTCCGTCAAATACCGTTTCACGAATAACGCTAGTTCCCTTAGATAAAGCAAGAAATGCCATTAGTTGTGCTTGCATATCCGTTGGGAACTCTGGGTAAGGTCCAGTCACAACGGATACTGGCTGAATGGGCACGTTATTAGATACTATTATTATATCATGGGCATATTCGATTTCAACACCACATTGCTTAACGATATCAATAAGACCCGTAAGATGTTCATTGACGATGTTCTCCAACGTCAATCGACCACCGGTCATACAAGCTGCTAACAACATGGTCCCTGCTACAATTCGATCAGGTATGACCTTGTAGCTTACCGCCTCTAAACGCTCCACACCTTCAATCTCAATAACAGCAGTACCAGCTCCACAAACTTTCGCACCCATTCTGTTTAAGAAATTTTGTAGATCTATGATTTCTGGTTCTTTTGCTGCATTTCGAATGATGGTCTTCCCTTTAGCCAATGTGGCAGCCATCATAATATTTTCTGTTGCCCCGACACTTGGAAAACTAAGCCCAATATCTGCTCCAATCAATTCCTTAGCACTGCAATGAATATGGTCCTCAAAATACGTAAAGTTTGCTCCGAGTGCTTTCAATCCTTGAATGTGAAGATCAATTTTCCGCTCTCCGATGGCACAGCCACCTGGCGGATAAATCGTTACTTCGCCAAATCGGGCCAGCATCGGACCCATGAGGAAGATAGATGATCTCATCTGTCCCATTAAGTCTACAGGAATATGTGAGGAAAAAAGCGAGGATGTATCTAATGTTAATACAGATTGTTCATGATTGGATTTTGCCCCGAGAGTCGTCAGAATCTCAAGCATGACTGATATGTCGGTAAGGTGAGGAACATCCTGAATGGAGTACTGACCACCCGCCAGCACCGTAGCTGCTAAGATCGGAAGGGCCGCATTCTTAGATCCTTGGATGCGAAGGCAGCCGGATAGTGGCCTTCCACCTTGGACAGCAAATTTCTCCATGGTTTCACCTCCGGATTATCCTTCACCCACCACCTCAACTTCTGGAACTAACTGAACCTTATACCTTTCAGCGATTTCCTTTTTTATATGTTCTATCAGCATGAGGACATCCTCTGCAGTCGCCTTTCCCCGATTCACTATGAAATTGGCATGCTTCTCCGAGACTTGTGCATCACCAATTCGATATCCTTTCAGACCAGCTGCCTCAATGAGCCTTCCTGCATGATCTGGCAGTGGATTACGGAACACACTCCCAGCACAAGGCAACTGCAAAGGTTGGGTTGCTCTTCGTCTATCTTTATAACTAGCCATAGAATCTGCGATTTTCTTTCGATTTCCATGCTCCAGCTTAAATACGGTAGATACAACCAGTCCTCCTGTTTCCTGAAGGATAGAATGACGATAACTAAATTTCATGTCATCATGCAAATATTCAACCAATTCACCGGTTTCAAGTAAGACCTCGGCTGATTTGAATATTCGTGATACTTCAGATCCATGGGCACCTGCATTCATGTAAACGGCTCCACCTACAGAACCGGGTATTCCGCCGGCAAACTCCAATCCCGTGAGTCCCTCTTTTCCTGCCATAACAGATAGCCGAATAAATGAATATCCCGCTCCGACATGCACCACATCATCTTCAAATCGAAGATGATCCAATCCATCAGCCAATTTAAAAACTACTCCGCGGATTCCCTTATCCCGTACCAACATATTGGAGCCTTTTCCAATCACACGCCAGGGCAGGTTGTATTTTTTTACGACTCTCATTGCATTTGCCAGACCAAATTTATCTTTTGGCTGTATAAACAAGTCTGCTGGGCCACCGATTTTCCATGTGGTATGGTTGGCAAGGGGCTCTTGTTCTAATACCATTCCTACGTCTTGTGATCTTAATTCCTCTAGTATTTCTTTCATTACCCTACTGCCCCCTCCTTTAGATGCCATGGTATCTTTGATCATCCTGCCAAGCGTTGAACCACCATTATTCACCTTCGACAGGATGCAGAAAAACTAAGTTTTTCCTGTATCACGTTAATAGTATACTTTATGCTGGGTCTTCACCTTTTGTGACATTCGCCTAATGACCAATAAGCTCTTTGAGCTCACCATAAAGCTTCTCTACAGAAAGTGGTTCTCCAAGACTTTTGGCTGCTTCTCCCATTGCTCTCCATTTTATAGGGTCTTGGATGATCTGTTCAATGGATTCTACAAGAGTATTCGCCGTTAAATCCTTTTCCAACAATACGGTAGCTGCTCCATTATCCTCTAGCCATCTAGCGTTTTTCTCCTGATGATTATTGGTTACGTACGGTGAGGGTACGAGAATGGAGGGAATTCCTAACGAAGTAATCTCAGCTAAAAACGAGGCTCCTGCTCGATTAATGATAAGGTCTGTTGCGGCCAAAACTTCAGGCATGTTATAGATGAAGGGATATATGCTGACATTAGAAGGAATCTCTCCACCTTTTTTCAGCTTAGCTACAACGTTCTCATAGTGAACTTCCCCTGTAACGTAAACGAAGTGTAAGTCCTTTTGATTGGCTAATACAGGAACCGCCTCTAGGAAGGCTTCGTTAATTGCTCTGGCTCCTCTGCTCCCCCCCACCACTAATACCATCTTACGATTAGTTCGTAGGTCAAGTGAGGCTCTTCCTTGTTGAGGGTCGGCCTTTGCTACCTCTGAGGCTCTTGGATTACCTGTTAGCACCACCTTATCAGTAGAAAAATACTGTGCAGAAGAAGAAAAGGATACGGCAATTCGATCGGCATATCGGGAAAGAAATTTATTGGTTAGTCCTGGAATTACATTTTGTTCATGAATCATCGTAGGGACTCCTAGCTTCGCTGCAGCATAGACAACCGGGCCACAAACATAACCACCTGTACCAATGACGGCATCCGCTCCAAAATCCCGAATGAGCTTTTTGGAAGCAGAGACTCCCTTAAGAAAACGGATGATCGTTTTCATATTTTCCAACGATAAGCTTCTCTTGAAGCCACTAATTTCAATCGCTTCAAATTTAAACCCGGCTCTAGGCACAATATCCGCCTCTAAGCCCTTGTCGCTCCCAATATACAGAACTTCACCATCTGGATGTTGTTCCATCACTTTCTTTGCTAAGGCTAAGGCAGGGTAAATATGTCCGCCTGTTCCCCCACCTGTTACGATAATTTTCATTTATTTTATCACCACTTAAATCCATCCAATGACTTGTCATTGAATTTATTCTCTTACCTGGCAAAGCGGGATATATTCAACAAAACCCCCATACCGGTTAGGATTAAGGTTAAAGAAGAACCCCCATAGCTCAGAAAAGGAAGTGTTATCCCCGTAACCGGGAACATACCTGTTACTACTCCAACGTTAATAATAACTTGAATCGCGATCATTCCCACTATACCTACCGCAAGTAAGCTTCCAAACTGGTCAGGTGCCGTGATGGCCACTCTCATCCCTCTCCATAAGATGAGCAAAAACAACATCAATACAAGAGCACCACCTATAAAACCTAATTCTTCTGCTAAGATAGAAAAAATGAAATCGTTATATGGTTCGGGAAGATAGTAGAATTTTTGTCGGCTCATCCCAAGCCCAAGCCCCATAATGCCCCCTGGTCCTATCGCATAAAGCGATTGAATCAGCTGATAACCGGCTCCTAAAGGGTCTTGCCAAGGATCAATAAAAGCCGTAATTCGCTTAATTCGGTAAGGTGCAGCTAAGATTAGTCCTACAAACCCAGCTACCCCTAAGAATGCTAGCCCCATTAGATGCTGGATTCTGCACCCTGCAACAAATATCATCAACACCGCTGTCCCCATCAGAACTGTTCCCGTACCAAGATCAGGTTGTAGCATGATGAGGGCAAACGCAAGCCCAGGTATGCCAAGAGCAGGTATAAGTCCCTTGCGAAAGGAAACAATGTCCTTTTGGTTTTCCGAGAGCCACTTTGCCAGGAACACAACCATTCCCAATTTCGTAAATTCTGCTGGCTGAATCCCAAACGCTCCAATTCCTAGCCAGCTTTTTGCTCCATTTACGGTATTGCCGATAATTAAAACTAGGACTAATAGAGCAAAACAAAGATAAAGACCAACTTTTGCCCACTTCTTCCAAACCCAGTAATCCATGTTCATCATAAAAAACATGGCTACAATACCCAGTATAGCAAAGATGAGCTGCCTTTTCGTAAAGAAGAACGGATCTCCTTTACCTATAGCTACCACTGCACTGGAACTGTAAACCATGACTACGCCGATACACAAGAGAATGAGTGTTGAAATAATAATAATAAAATCAGGAGTTGATCTTGCCTTTGCCACAGCCGCCACCTCTACATCGTCTTATTAGCCGTACATTGAGGCAAGCAATGAGGAAAGGCAACAAATCCCCGGAGAAGCCCTTGAGGCTTGCCTTCTGTTAATGCAGGCTTGTTCTAAGCTTATGCACAGACTCCTTAAAAATGCTTCCCCTCTCTTCAAATGATTGGTACATGTCCCAGCTGGCACATGCAGGGGATAGCAAAACTATATCACCGGAGTCCGCCATTCGGCTTGCCTGAATTACGGCTTCATTAACATTATCGACGGCAGTGAGCAACTTCAATCCTGCGCGCTCTCCTATACTTATGAACTTTTCTTTGGTTTGACCATAAGCAACAATCCCCTTCACTCCCTTTTTCACAGAAGGGATCAGCTCAACAAAGTCGAAACCACGATCTAGTCCCCCTGCAATAAGGACTATTGGTGAGCGGAAGGATTCGAGCGCCTTCAATGTTGCTTCTGAATTCGTTGCTTTCGAATTATTATAATATTTTACGCCATCTATCTCCGCAACAAATTCAAGGCGATGCTCCACGCCTTTAAAATGGGTCAAAACCTCTCGAATGGTATCAGCCTTCACCCCAAGCGACTTACAAATGACCGTAGAGGCCAAGGCATTCTCTAGATTATGTGCACCTGGAATCCCAATCTGTCCGATCTGTATAATCTCTTCTTCAAGCCCATCCTCTCCACGATAGTAGATCGCATCATTCTTAACGAAACAACCTTGATCTACCTCCATTAATCTACTGAACCAATACTTCTGACATTGAACCTTATCAGCCACTTCTAGGCATCCTGAGTTATCCGCATTGAATACAGCAATGTCTTGCTCTTTCATATTGACGAAGAGCCTTCCTTTAGATTTTATGTAATCGTCCCAAGTCTGGTGATAGTCCAAATGAGCTGGAGTGATATTGAGTAAACAGCCGATCGCTGGGCGGAAATGAATCGTTCCCTTTAGTTGAAAACTACTAAGCTCGGCCACCATAATTTGCTCTGGCCGAGCTGTTCCTGCTTGCTCACATAGTACAGTACCAATATTACCTGCTACGATAGGGTCCTTGCCTGCTGCTTCAAGGATTAATCCCACAAGCGTTGTCGTTGTTGTTTTTCCGTTTGAGCCCGTGATACCAACAATGGGAGCACGACTCCAATCATGGGCTAATTCGATCTCTGTAATGACCGGAATATCGAGCGCTATAGCAGATTGAACAGGAGCACTCGTATAAGGAATACCAGGATTCTTAACAATTAGGTCCACACCAGTATGAATTAAGTCATCTGGGTGATATCCTGCGATAATCGGAATCCCTAGCTTTTTAAGCTCCTCTACTCCCACTAGCTCTTCTTCTGGCTTTTGATCATTAACAATTACATGAGCTCCAGCCGCAACTAAGAGCTTAGATACAGCCAAGCCGCTTTTCGCAAGACCTAGTACGATGATGTTCTTCCCTTGCAACCATTCTTTATCATAATGTTTAGTCATTAATTCAACACCTCTATATAGACTGCTAAGCCAGCGAAGAGTAGGCCTAGTATCCAAAACGTAACCACGACCCTCCACTCCGACCATCCCCCGAGCTCAAAGTGATGGTGCAACGGACTCATTCTGAATATTCTTTTCCCTCTCGTTTTAAACGAGATGACCTGAATCATAACGGAAAGAGTCTCTAAAACAAACACTCCTCCAATAATCGCCAGCAACAACTCAGTCTTTGTTAGGATGGCAACAGCAGCCAGAGCTCCACCTAAGGCAAGAGAACCCGTATCCCCCATGAACACCTTGGCCGGGTGCGCATTATAGACAAGGAATCCAAGTACAGCTCCAACAAGCGCCGCACAAAAGATCGCTACATTCATCTGGCTTGACATCCAAGCGATAATGGCATAAGCACTAAAAGCAATGGCACTCGTTCCTGCTAGTAAACCGTCCAATCCATCGGTCAAATTTACACCATTCGAGGCACCTAAGGTTATAAAGATGAGGAATGGCAGATACATCCACCCCAACTCTACACCCCATGATGTACCTGGAACATAGACTCTGGTATCAAAATTATATTGCATTAATACATAGTAAAGGATCACGGCAATAGCTAATTGACCAAACAGCTTCTGTTTCGCAGTGAGTCCTAGGTTTCTCTTAAATGAGATCTTAATAAAATCGTCCAAAAAGCCAATTAATCCGTACCCAAGAGTTAGAAACATTAACAAAAACAGCTGCATGGAAGAGTTGGCAAATTTAAAAACAGTAAAAGATAAGGCCAAGATAATAATAATTCCTCCCATAGTGGGAGTGCCTGCTTTTTTCTGATGCGATTTTGGCCCTTCCTCTCTAATGCTCTGCCCAAACTTAAGTCTTCTTAAGAAAGGGATGAACAGGGGGCCTAATAGTACGGCAATGAGAAAAGCTGCTGCTATGGCAAATAATAAAACGCGAATCGGCATCCCCCAGCCTCCTTCCACCTCGTTACGATCTTTTCTATGTTACTTTATTCTATTGCGAATCGCAAATGATGCAACTTCTCGATCATCAAAGTCCAGCACCTGTCCTTTAATAATCTGATAGGTTTCATGACCTTTCCCCGCAATGATAATACAATCCCCACTTGTAGCTAATGCAATAGCTTTCTCAATTGCTTGCTTCCGGTCAATAATGCATTCATATACCGCAGTGCTCTTCTCCGTAACTCCCTGGAGCATGTCATCTAGGATAGCCTTAGGATCTTCAGAACGAGGGTTATCTGAAGTAAAGATGACATAATCCGACTGTTCAGCAGCAATTCGCCCCATAATTGGACGCTTTGTCCTGTCTCGATCGCCGCCGCATCCTACTAAACAATATAACTTACCTTTAGTGAACTCTCTTGCTGTAGTTAGCACATTCTCTAAACTATCAGGCGTATGCGCGTAATCAACAATCACGGCGAAGCCCTGTCCCTCATCAACTGGTTCAAACCGACCAGGAACACCTGTCATCTGTTCGATACTTTCCTTAATCTGTGAAAGTGTGATCCCCTCGACCAGACAAGCCGCTGTTGCAGCTAATACATTATAAACGCTAAATTTCCCCATCATCTTCATTTCAATGGTGACCTCACCCTTGAACGTCCGTAAAGTGAAGGAAGTACCGCCTGCTCCAATAGAGATATCAAGCGCCCTGACATCCGCTTCTTGATCAATAGCATAGGTAATCACCTGGGCAGCTGTCATCTTTCTGTATCTAGCCGCACTAGGATCATCCATGTTCAGTATTGCAAATTTCCGTTTATCATTATAAATATTCCCTAACTGAGAAAAAAGAAGGGATTTCGCATGCCTATAGTTATCCATCGTTTGATGATAATCGAGATGATCTTGTGTCAGGTTTGTAAAAATCCCTGAGGTAAAGTTGCAACCCCAGACTCTGCCCATCTCAAGAGCATGGGAAGAGACTTCGATACAAGCATGTGTCGCTCCTCTTTCAACCATAATAGCAAACATTCTTTGCAACTCTAAAGCATCAGGTGTGGTATTCTTAACCTCTTCTGTGTAATCCCCCATACGCATTTGAATCGTACCAATGATACCGGTAGCACAGCCAGCATTATTAAGAATTTGCTCAACTAGGTGTGTAACCGTCGTTTTCCCATTCGTACCTGTCACACCGATTAATTGAAGTTTACTTGTAGGATGATTGTAAAATTGATCGGCGAGAATCGCTAAAGCTCGCGTCGTGTCAGATACCTTTATTGTTACATCTGGAACGTCCTGATCCTCTTCGACTAAAAAAGCAATCGCACCATTTGCATGTGCTTGCTCAATATAATCATGGCCATCAACTGTATTGCCCCGAAGAGCTACAAATAAATTTCCTGGTTTTACCTTGCGTGAGTCTGTAGATATTCCCGTAATTTCCATATTTAATTCCCCTGCTGCATCATACACAAGCAAAGGGGAGAGAAGTTCTCTTAAGTTCATGAAAGTTAGCCCCCCCAAAGTCACAAATCAACGTCTATCATTTTAATCATCTTTCTGCTTTTTGTCACTATAGGAATACTTGGCCGTTGTCAAAACTTTAGGTGCAGACAGCAGCCAAGTGAGTACAACATGGTTTATCTGCCTAGGTAAATGCGGATGGTTTTTCCTTCCTCAATATTAGTGCCCGGTGCTGGAGACTGATAGGTGACTACATCACCATTTCCTTCCACTTCTAGAGGAATAGCATAATATTGAGATTGCAGGCGATCTTTCTCCATGCCAATTAAGTTAGGAACCGAAATGAGCTTCTTATCGGGATACATGTACTCTTTTGGCATCTGCTCTTTTCTTTTGGGCACTTCCATGGAACGCAAGGCAGAATCCAAAATATTTCTTACGATTGGAGCCGCAATCGTCCCTCCAAACTGCCTCACTCCTTTAGGATTATCCACCGCCGTATAAACTACGATTTGAGGATCATCTGCAGGTGCAATTCCAATGAAGGATACAATATGCTTGCTCTTAGAGTAGACCCCATTCTCAACTTTCTGAGCTGTCCCTGTCTTTCCACCTACACGATATCCATCGATATAAGCATTTCTTCCCGTTCCGTTAGCCACTACAGATTCTAGAGCATATCGGACCTTACTGGAAGTCTCTGGGGAAATGACTTGGGCAACCACTTCTGGTTCAATCTTTGCCACTGTATCTCCGGTGATCGGATGATGCCACTCTTTTGCTAAGTGAGGCTTTATTAATTTCCCACCATTAATAGCCGCTGAAACAGCAGCAACCTGTTGAATTGGCGTCACAGAAACCCCCTGTCCAAACGCCGTAGTAGCGAGCTCCACTGGACCTACACGGCTCATTTTGAACATTACCCCATTCTCTTCCCCAATGAGGTCAATTCCAGTCTTCTTACCAAAACCAAATTTACCAATGTAGTCAAAGAGCATTTCTTTTCCTAATCTTTGTCCCAATGCTACAAAGCCCGGATTACAGGAGTTTTCAACCACCTGTAGGAAGGTTTGATCACCGTGACCTCCTGGCTTCCAGCATCGCAAGCGAGCTCCTGCTACATTAACACTTCCCGGGTCATTGAACCTTTCCTTGTCCAAATCAACCTTTCCTTCTTCCAATGCTGCAGCCAACGTAATAATTTTGAAAGTAGAGCCGGGCTCATATGTTTTCCATATGGGGAGATTGCGATTATACGTTTCTGATGGATACTCCCGGAATAACTCTGGATGATAGTTGGGTCTGCTGGCCATTCCAAGAATTTCTCCTGTCTTAGGATCCATTGCAATTACCAATGCATCATCCGGATCATAGAAGGCAAAAGCTTGATCCAATTCACGTTCGATGATGGCTTGGATGTTTGCATCGATGGTTAAATATAAGTTAAGCCCGTCCTTCGGGGGAGTAAACTTCTGGGTGTCTCCGGGCATTTTTTCCCCTTTAGCCGTGGCATCATATTTTATCGCTCCTCGTTCACCGCTTAACATGTCGTCATAAACTTTTTCGATTCCTGCCAACCCTTGATTATCAATTCCAGTAAATCCAAGGATATGAGAAGCAAATGCCCCTAGTGGATAGTAGCGCTTGCTGTCCTCAGCAATATGAACGCCTGGTAAGCCTAGCTGACGAAGTTCTTTCGCTGTTTCTTCAGAGATCTTCCTTCCCCCTGGAACCCTTACAATAGAAGAGCGTTTCGTAATTTGACGATAAATTTCCTGTTCATTTCCCTTTAAGACTCTAGCCAACTCCTTCGCCGTACCTGGTTTGTCTTTAACCTGGATAGGGATAGCCATGACAGACGGAACGCTAATATTGTAAGCCAACACCTCGCCATTACGGTCATAGATCATCCCACGCTTGGCTTCAAAAGGGATGTTTCTTGTCCATAACTCCTCCGCATTCTTCGTAAGCCACGGACCTTTAATCACTTGAACATAACCTAGCCGCGCAACCAAAAGGCTGTACAAAAAGACTCCTATTAGCAGGGCGATAAAAATTCGTCTGCGTACCGTAACATTGGAAACTCTCACCCTCTAACCTCCGTTTCCTGATTAATGGCTTTGTCCATAACTTGTCTCCCTAAACCCTATTCAAAAAAGAAGAGAGATAGAACGCTTGACACGTCCCATCTCTCCATTTAGTTCATAAACGAGGGAGAATTAGAATTCTCCTCCTGCTGTGGCTCGTTTTCTTCGGTAGTTTCTTCAGCTTCAGCTTCCTCTATTTCAGGAACAACTTCCTCCTCTGGGCTGGAATTCGGCTTCAGTTGAATTTTTAATTGCTCGCCTGGTGCAGTAACTGAACCAGGAGGGATACTCTGAGTCATGACAAATCCTCTTCCTGTTGGTTCTACTTTCAATCCAAGAATGTTACAGAACTCCATCACTTCCCGAAGCGTCATTCCGGTAAAGTCAGGCATCTGGATTTCATCTAACTGATCTGTGATGAGATAGACTGTACTCTCCGGCATAATCGCATGCTGAGCCTCAGGATATTGCCTTGTTACCTTCGTGCCTGATCCTAAAACCTTTCCCTTTAGACTAGCATCGATTAACACGGCCTGAGCTTCAGCAGGAGTTTTCCCCATTAACTGTGGAACACTTAGTTCTTTGGCTTTACTTACAGTGATAGGTTTTTCACCACTTATATTTGGTGTCACCTTCTTATACTGCAAGCTATTCTGCATAACATGTTTGAATATTGGAGCTGCAACATCGCGTCCTCCAAAATTAGCATCAGGAATCTCTGGCTGATCGACAACGACATAGACTAAAAATTCCGGGTCATCCTTAGGAGCAAATCCTATAAAGGAATAGATGTACTTATTCACTTTATAGCTTCCATCTTGAACCACCTGAGCTGTCCCTGTTTTTCCGGCTACATGGTATCCATCAATGTAATAATAGCGACCTGTACCGTCTGTTACAACGGTCTCAAGAATGTCTCGGACCTGTTGCGCCGTATTTTCCGAAATAACCCGTCTAACCACTTCTCTCTCATGCTTTAACAATACCTGTCCGTTTTGAGAGTCGCGGATTTCCTTAATGATATAAGGCCTCAACAGTTCGCCTCCGTTCGCAATTGCCGAGACGGCTGCAACCTGTTGAATCGATGTTACAACAACCCCTTGTCCAAAAGTCATCGAGGCAACGTCACGAGGATATAAACGACTTTTGTCCTTAAGAGGAGCTGCAGCTTCCCCCGGTAATCCTATCCCCGTTTGTTGACCGAACCCGAACTTTTCTAGATAATCATAAAACTTATCCTTTCCGAGTCGCTCATACCCAAGAATGGCAAACAAAACGTTACTAGACTCCTGCACTCCCCTAAGAAAGCTAATCGTTCCCCAACCCTTACCGGCATTATGATCACGGATTGGAGGACCGGGTATTTTCCGATAGGTCCCGGAAAGATACTGCTCATCATTGCGGTACATTTTCTCTTCAATAGCAGCAGCCAAGGTAACAATTTTAAAAGTTGAACCAGGCTCAAATGTATTGCTGATGGCAAAGTTCGTCCAATTTGTAATGTCTTTATATTGATTTGGGTTAAATTGTGGCCGATTTGCCATAGCTAGAATTTCGCCTGTCTTAGGATCCGCAACAATAACCGATATCCCCTTTGTCTTATACTGCTGCGTAATTTTATTTAAGGCGTCTTCCACATAATTTTGGATCTGGTAATCAATCGTTAAATAAATATTGCTCCCGTTCTGAGCCGGCTTAAAGCTTTCAATCCCATCTGGCAGCTTAAAACCCTTACGGTCCTTCAATACTGTATATGAACCTTCCTTACCTTCTAGTTCTTCATTGAATAATTTCTCGATTCCCATGATGGCCTTGCCATCTAGATCTGTATAACCGATAACATGCGAGGCAAAAGCATCATTCGGATAATACCTCTTGGTCTCCGGATAAAGAATGACGCCAGGTATGTTTTGCTCCAGGATGCGCTTGGCTTTGTCCTCATCAATCTTCCATCCCCCGGGACGCAGTTCTACTTGAGCACGCCCGGCTTCTCTTCCATCTTCGATTAACTTAACCAGTCTCTCCGTAGACATCCCTAGTAATGGAGCCAGTCTTTGCCCCGCTTCCAGAGAGTTTTGTATATAATTTTCATCCGATTTGTCCCAGGGCTTTAACTTGGCAATAACCGTGTAAGCTTTGGAAGTATAAGCGAGCACTTCCCCATTCCGGTCGAATACCGTTCCTCGCTTCGGGTGAAGAATGTCGTTTCTTTCCCATTGAGCCTGAGCACTTTGAACCCAAAGATCTGCATTGACAGTTTGTATGTAAAACAAGCGAAAAATTAACAAAAAAAATAAGAGAGTAAAAAATACTCCCAAAAACCCTGTGCGAAGCTTAATCCTTTTTTCTGTCATGGTTCTCCCCTCCGCAGTTTACTCGTTAGTGGGATAAAACCCGCACCGTGCTGTCCTTCATCGTCATCCCTAATTCTCTTTGTGCAATATCCAGTATTCTTTCTCGTTTACTCAGTTCGTCGACCTTAAGCTTCAAGCTAGAGTTCTGTTCTTGCATCTGAATCATAGCTTGTTTCGTATTTTCAATTTCATAATTGTATTGGGAGATGAGCGCATATCTTGACAGGATGAAACCAGAAATGCAAACAATTACTATCACACTAAGCAAATAAAGCAGCTTCTCTTCTAAGGGAATGCTGTACCTAACCGATACTTTGCTTGTCTGCTTCGGTTCACTCACCCTCTGTTGCTTTCTTTCCTGATTTAACTGGACAGCTAAATTACCATAATGGTTCCTGCTCAAGTTTATCCCCCTCTTGCTCTATTTTTTCGTTATAACTTTTTGGCGACGCGTAGCTTAGCCGAACGAGCTCGGTTATTTTCGGCTAACTCTTGCTCTCCAGGAAGAATCGGCTTCCTATTTTCTATCCGGATAACAGGCTGATTACCACAAACACACTGCGGAAAATCTGGTGGACACGTACACCCGCCGCTATATTCTTGAAAAACCTGTTTACAGATACGATCCTCAAGGGAGTGAAAGGTAATCACACTAACCCTTCCACCAGGTTTTAAAATACGAATAGACTCATGAAGCGCTTCTTTAAACGCATTCAATTCATCATTCACAGCAATTCTGATGGCTTGGAACGTCCGCTTAGCAGGATGCCCCCCTGTTCTTCGCGCAGGTGCTGGTATCCCCTTTTTTATTAATTCGACTAACTCGCCTGTTGTCTCAATCGGATTCACCTGTCTTGCTTTAACAATTTCTCGCGCGATCTGTCTTGAGAACTTTTCTTCCCCATAGTGGTAAAAGATGTGAGCCAGTTCTTTTTCTTCCCAAGAATTCACAATGTCCTTGGCCGTTAATTCTTGACTTGTATCCATCCTCATATCTAGTGGAGCATCCGCATGATAGCTAAAGCCACGTTCTCCTTCGTCAAGCTGTGGAGAAGATACTCCTAGGTCAAAAAGGATTCCATCCACTTGAGGGTATCCTGCTTCTTCTACAACTCTACGGATATTTCGAAAATTGCTTTTTACTAAGATGACCTTATCTTTGTGTGGCTCAAGCCGACTCTTCGCATTCTCAAGAGCCCAATCATCTTGATCAATTGCTATCAATCGCCCCTGATCCGATAGCTGTGCTGCTATTTTTCCACTGTGTCCTGCCCCGCCTAGAGTACAGTCCACATACACTCCATCGGGCTTTACTTCGAGCCCTTTTACTGCTTCCTCTTTCATCACCGTGACGTGGTGAAACATCTCATCACCTCATTTATAAGTCAAAGTCTACAATTTTTTCAGCCAGTTCATTGAAGGATTCTGCAGACTCCTCAAAATAGGTTTCCCACAGTTCACGACTCCATATTTCAACTCTATTGGACACACCTAGGATTATACAATCCTTGTCCAAATGGGCATGTTGCCGTAAAGATCCTGGTATGTTTACCCTTCCCTGCTTGTCTAATTCACATTCGGTAGCACCTGAGAAGAAAAAGCGCGTGAACGCCCGGGCATCTGAACGGGTAAATGGCAGCGACTTAAGCTTAGCTTCTAGCTGCTTCCATTCATCCATAGCGTAAACGAATAGACACTTATCTAATCCACGGGTCATAACAAAATTTTCACCCAGCTCCTCACGAAACTTCGCAGGAATGGTTATTCTTCCTTTTTCATCGATGTTATGCTGGTATTCCCCCATGAACATGTCTATTCACCCCACTTCTACCCACAAATCCCCCACTTTGCACCACTTTGCACCACTTTAGTTTACTATTCGCGAGACGAAAAAAAAAATCCTGCTTCCATGCAGGATTTTTTTTCTTCCTATTCTCCTTCAGCCCAATTATCCAAGTATGCCTTCTGTTCCTCAGTTAATTGGTCGATACTAATCCCTAGTGCTTCTAACTTATAGCGGGCTACATTCTCATCTAGCTCGTATGGAACATTTACCACATGTTTCCCTAACGACTCATAGTTCTCATTAACATAAGCTAGGGACACAGCTTGCAATGCAAATGTCATATCCATAATTTCTGCTGGGTGACCATCACCAGCAGCTAAATTAACTAAACGGCCTTCTGCTAATAGATAAATTTTTCTTCCATCTTTTAATTGATATTCTTCGATATCCTTGCGAACTACCCGCTTAGAAACAGATAAAGACTCTAACTCAGGCTTGTTTATTTCTACATCAAAATGGCCTGCATTAGAGAGAATCGCTCCGTCTTTCATCACTTCGATATGTTCCCCTCGAATCACGTCCTTGTTACCTGTTACCGTAACAAAGTAATCACCTACCTTAGCTGCTTCTGCCATAGGCATCACATCAAATCCATCCATATAAGCCTCGACGGCCTTGATGGCATCAATCTCAGTCACCACCACTTTAGCTCCCAATCCCTTAGCACGCAAGGCGACTCCTCGTCCACACCAGCCATAGCCGATAACCACAACTGTCTTCCCAGCAACGACAAGGTTGGTAGTCCGGTTAATTCCGTCCCAAACGGATTGACCCGTACCATATCGATTGTCAAATAGATATTTACAAAATGCATCGTTAACAGCCACCATTGGGAATTTCAGTTCCCCCGATTTCTCTAGCGACTTCAAGCGTAGAATACCCGTGGTTGTCTCTTCTGCTCCACCTCGCACTTGTCCGGCTAAGTCCTGTCTTTCGCTGTGGAGAATGGTAACTAGATCACCGCCATCATCAATGATTAAATCCGGCTTCGTTTCTAAGGTCTTAATGAGATGGGACTTATATTCTTCGGGAGATGGATTGTACTTCGCAAACACCTGAATACCATCCTCCACTAATGCAGCACAAACATCATCCTGAGTAGATAATGGGTTACTTCCCGTGATGGTAACCTCAGCTCCACCCGCCTGCACCACCTTCGCTAGGTAGGCGGTTTTGGCTTCTAAGTGAAGGGAGATCGCTACTTTTAAGCCTGCAAAAGGCTTTTCTTGTTCAAATTTATCGCGGATTCGATTAAGGACAGGCATATGCTCTTTAACCCAGTCGATCTTCAAGTGACCATTAGGGGCAAGTGACATGTCTTTTACAATACTTACTTTGTTTGCATTCATCTACGTTCCTCCTGAATTGTTGGGCTATATGTATACGATCATATGCTTAGGTTGAAGCTCTAGGGGCTGACTGATCAGGTCTTTAATGAAACTATACCCATATTTGTTAAGATAACCAAAGATATTATAAACTCTTTCCTGCGGTTTTTCCATCGGATACAGTGAAGCCTGAATATCATCCCAATGCTTTAGACCTGCGTGATGACGAATTTCAATAGCTTCTTCTGTCTTTCTTTCGAGGAAATCAAGGTGTGAAAGTATTTTCGTCCAGTTTGCTTCTCCTAACTTTTTTACCCCTGGTTCTACTTGGGTAATTTGATCTAAAAAAGGAAGATAAGCACTTTGCAGACTTGTTTTCAGTTCCTGAAACCTCGCACTTAAGTCGGTAGCCGTCTGCTCCATAATCCAGTTTCTACGAAGTTCTTCCCATCGCTCATAGACGTCTTCAAGGTTCAACTGAAAAGACTCCATGTATTTACTAATATCCCTTTCTATGAGCGTAAAAGACATGCGTGGAAACACAATTGGCATCTGCATGTTCATGTGTTCAAAAACAGGCTTCAACTGAGCCCAATAGGAGATCTCTCCTGGTCCCCCTACAAAAGCTAAAACAGGAAATAGCCATTCCTGCATAATAGGGCGACTAACTACATTTGCGCTGAAGGAGCAAGGATCATCTTCGAGTCGCTTTAACAGTTCTTCTGAACGATAAAGTCTCCCTCCCCCTTTGGCTTGAAACTCCTGTCCTTTTCTTATCAATAATTGACGTTGACCACTCTCATAAATAAAAAAGTGAGCATTTTCCTTCTGAATATCTAATTGAGAGTGATATCCTTGCTTTAATAGGTTCTCTTGAACACTCATCAGCTCTTTGCTCATGTCTTTTTCAATGAACGAGGCGAATATCGGTTTTTCAAGTTTCCTAACCCAAGCATCTGCTGAATCAACTAACACGAGGCCATACTCCCCAAACAACCACGCCATGATCTTTGCAAAAAATTCATTCAGTGAGGAAGCTGAACCTGCGACATGCAGTAGTTGGCTTTTTAGTTGCTTGTGGTAAACACTGTCTGGCAATCTAGAAAAATATTCACTCGTCATATTCTGAAGCGAATCACTTCCAACAGGCAGTTGGGAGATGGAGGTCTTTGCTTTAGGACGATAGTCAAGTTGAAGCTTCTCTATGGCTCTCTCCCAAGCTTGAACATAAACATGGTTGACTTCCTCATAATCGTGATCTTCACTTGCAATCCAAAAAACAGGAATGACCGGCTTCCCTGTTTCCGCTTGATGTTTCTGCGCTAATTTAATTAAGGTTACAGCCTTATAAATGACATATAGAGGGCCAGTTAAAACGCCCGGCTGTTGACCGCCGATGACTACATACGTCTCAACTTCTTTTAACTTTTCTATATTTAACATCGCCGCTTCATGATTTTGCAATGACTGATTATAATTCCGTAAACCTTCTACTAATTGTTCCCGATGAGATAGAGGGTGTTCGAACAACCATTCCCTTCTCTCCTTCCACGCTGCATCCTGGTAAGGTGCATGCACAAAAAAGTCTTGAACAAGATCGAAACTTGAAAGATAATCTTGAACTAGACGATTTCCTATCGAGGCCTTTGTTTCCTCCAATAGCAAGGGGATCCCCTCCTCTACCCATGAGTATTTCCAAATGATACAAATTTCATTTTATCATATTTTTGTGCAACAGCTAAGCCACCCAACACATTATTTAAGAACATAAAAAAGCCTTGCTCTAAACTAATAGGAGCAAGACTTTTCTGTTATGATTTAAGAAAACTTCGAAGGGGTGACAGACCAAATATAAGTAACTGTGTCATTCCCATCATTACTGGCTGTGTGAGCCAAAGTACTGTCAAAAAATAAGCTGTCGCCTTCATGCAAGTCATACTCTTCCTCCCCAACTGAAAGGGTAAGTTCCCCACGAGTAACGACTAAACACTGTTCCCCTTCCCGGTTTAAAAACTGATCCTTCATCTTTTCACCCGGCTTCAAGACGATCTCAAGCATCCTTAACCGACTATTATCTGTATGCCCTAATACATAGCAGGTACCTGTTGTTCCCGGAAACAGAATCTGACTTCTGTCTTCCTTGCGGACCAAGTGTACTTGCGTATGGGCCACGTCTTCAAAAAAGTGAACGATGGAAGTATCTAATGCCTTCGTGATCTTCCAGAGCGTTTCTAAAGAAGGTTGTGATATTCCTCTCTCCACTTGGCTAAGTAAGCCTTTAGACAAGCCTGTACTCTGAGATAGATCCTCAAGAGTTTGAGCCTGCTTCTTCCGAAGACTTCTTATTTTTCCCCCAATCCTCTCAATCGGTAGCTTCATTGCTCCCCACTCCCCTAAACTATCATGCACATCGAATTTTTTTCTACTCTTGCTTAATTTCCACACCTAGTAGGGTCTTCCCTGCTCATTATTGTGAACATTCTGGGAACATTAAGTTCGACGCTTACATGCATAAGTTTAATTTAGGTTAAATTTAAGAAGTAATTGATGCTTGAGAAAAATAAAATGAAGTATGCTACAGAAAAAATAACAAAGGCTAGTCTCCAAACCGCACGAAGCATCTTAGGTGGGTCAAACTTCCCTTTCACTTTGTATTGCAACCAGCCAATCAACCCTCCGGTACATAGGAAAAATGCAATAATCCACCACATCGCAGATATAGCCTCTTCACTCTTAATAAGACCGTGCATTAATAACACAGCTACGATTAGAAAAAAAGTAGTGACATTAGCCGCCCAATTCAGAGACTCTTTTTTACTGCTTTTCTTCCATAGTAGAAAAAGAAAATATACCGCAATAAAAGCAGCAAATGGGATGAATACTGGTATAGTAATAATTCCCGCAAATAGGTTAGCAAGAACTTCCATAACCGCCCCCTCCTTATTTCCTTGCCTCCAACACTTGAATTATACGGACCATGAGAGCATGGTGCGGAGCTTCTTTTCCATGTTTCTTAGCCATTCTCTCGATGGCACCGTTAATATACTTGATCTCGGTCCGCCGTCCTGCTTCGATATCTTGAAGCATAGATGATTTATTTTCATAAGTATTTCTACATACTTTGACAATTTCCTGCATAAACTCCGAATCAATTTCCACTCCCTCTAGCTCTGCTACGGTTCTAGCTTCCTCAAAGAGCAAAGTCATCGCTTTAATACCTTCTTTTGACTCTATCAACTGGCCATTCTTGATGCCAAGCAGCGCCGTCAATGGATTAATGCAGGCATTAATAACGAGCTTCTTCCACATCCGCTCCATAATCTTGTCCTCAGGAATCATCTCCATTGATGTCCCTCTAAATAAACTTAAGCATTTCTCAAGGGAATCACTACTCGAAGTGGACGGATCCCTCTGTCCCACCCAAGTGACACCCTTCCCAGTATGACGTACAGCCGATGGCCCAACCTTGCAGGCTCCCTCCGTAGTTACTGCATAGAAGGTAGAGAGGTCAGGAAGCCGTTCCGTTAGAATTTCCACATGTCCCATTCCGTTCTGAAAACAAAGCAGGGAAAATGGCTGAGTGACCTTCTTATGTAAATAGTGAATAGCTGATTCAACCTGCGGTTGCTTCACTGCCAAAATGACCCAATCAAGTGCGATGGACTCTTCTATATCAATAGTTTCAACTTTTAGACATTCATCCGAGCCATCCAACTTGGTATAGGTAAGCCCGTTCGAACGTATACTCTCAGCTTGAAGTTTCTGGCGGCAAATGACCACCGGATCTTTTCCAACCAGGCTAAGCTGAGCCGCTATGTGCAAGCCCATTGCCCCTCCACCAAGAATGCCAATTCTCATGTTTTCCTCCTGCTTGTCCCTAATATGTTTATTTCATAGCTTATTTTAAGCTTTTGGAAGACAATAAAAGAGCTGCCCCTATGTAAGTTTTACCTAGGGGCAGCCCCTCCTCTCATTATACTGGATAAACAGGGTGCTTTCGATGAGAAAAGGACATATTTTTACTTTCGTAAGCTAGAAAGCGATTACTTAATTCTTCTCGAAGTTTGGAACCACTCACAATTCCGTCAATAATAAGCTCGGAGGCCAGTCTGTAAACATCAATATCCTCTTGATATTCCTTACGTTTCATCCGAATAAATTCCTGACGCTCCTTAGGATCCTCTATAGCATTAATTTTATTGTTATAGACAGCATTTACAGCTGCCTCTGGCCCCATTACGGCAATTTGGGCTGTAGGAAGCGCTAAGCAACAATCAGGTTCAAAAGCTGGTCCAGCCATAGCATACAAACCTGCACCATAGGCCTTACGAACAATCACAGAAATTTTGGGAACGGTGGCCCCGGCCATAGCCGAAATCATCTTTGCTCCATGCCGGATAATACCTGCCCGCTCGACTTTTGTTCCAATCATAAAGCCTGGAACATCAGCAAGGAATAACAAAGGAATAGAGAAAGCATCGCAAAGTTGAATAAATCTAGCGGATTTATCTGCCGAGTCTACAAACAATACCCCCCCTTTTACACGTGGTTGATTAGCGACAATCCCTACTACTTTGCCGTTAATACGTCCAAGACAGGTTATTATCTCTGCGGCAAAGAGCTTCTTCATCTCATAGAAGGAGTCTTCATCGATAATAGAATGGATGAATTCGTACATATCAAAGGGTGCATTCTGATTAAGAGGCACGATGGCCTCGGGATTTCTTGTTCCTGCTTTTACCTGCCTAGCTTCCCTTATAGGGGGCTTCTTTGAGAAGTTGGGAGGAAAATAAGAGAGATACTTTCGTGCTGAAGCAATCGCCTCTTCTTCATTTTGAACCAGTACATCCCCGCATCCGCTGACTGTACAGTGCATCCGGGCACCGCCCATTTCTTCAAGCGTGACTTTTTCCCCGATAACCATCTCCGCCATACGTGGTGAGCCTAAGTACATACTTGCATTCTTTTCTACCATGATGACGATGTCACAGAAAGCAGGAATATAGGCTCCTCCTGCCGCAGAAGGCCCGAACAATATACAAACTTGAGGCACCATCCCTGAAAATTTGACTTGATTGTAGAAGATTCTCCCGGCACCCCGCCTTCCCGGAAACATCTCAATCTGGTCCGTAATTCTTGCTCCTGCGGAATCTACTAAATACACCATAGGAACTTGAAGCTTCTCAGCGGTTTCTTGAATCCTGATTATCTTTTCTACTGTCCTTGACCCCCAAGAACCTGCCTTTACTGTAGAGTCGTTAGCCATTACACAAACGGTTTGTCCATTCACCTTTCCTATGGCAGTAATTACCCCATCGGCCGGAAGATCACCTGTAAGAAAATTGGCCATTATTCCGTCTTCGAGATGAAATTCACCTTCATCAAAAAATCGTTTCAATCGATCACGTACAAAAAGTTTCCCTTGTTCTTTCAGTTTTTCGTGATATTTAGGATCACCACCTTGCTCTACTTGGGAGATTCGTTCTTCTAAAATATGGCCTAAGGTTTTAGATTTCTCTATTTCACTCACTCTTTTCCCCTCCCCTAACAAATGAGTAGAATCCCACTAATCCCCACGATTCATTGCAATCGTTGCTGCTAATACCTTAGAAGGTAGAGGTTTCCCTAGACGCTTCTGAATAAAAGCACCTGCTTCTACAAGCTTCTCTAGATTAATACCGGTATGGACTCCCATCCTCTCCATCATATATACCAGGTCTTCCGTAGAAATATTGCCTGTTGCCCCTAGAGCATAAGGGCAACCCCCAAGACCTCCTATAGAACTGTCAAAATTACGAAGCCCAGCCTCTAGAGAAGCATAAACATTAGCCAATCCTGTACCTCGGGTATCATGAAAGTGCATAGCCAGCTTTTCCTTAGGAAAACTCTGCAGGATTACACTTAATATCTCTTTCACTTGCTTCGGTGTTGCTACGCCAATGGTATCACCAAGAGATACCTCATAAACCCCCATATCTAGAAGTTCCTTCGTAACCTGTAGTACGGACTCAACTGCAACTTGACCCTCATATGGACAACCAAAGACAGTCGATACATAGCCTCGTATTCTCATACCTAATGTTGCAGCTTCCATCACTACTTGCTGTATCACCGGTAAGGTGTCCTGAATGGTTTTATTAATATTTTTTATATTGTGACTTTCACTCGCAGACATAAATACAGCGATTTCCTTTAACCCTGCGTCTCTTGCTCCAATCAATCCTTTTCTGTTCGGAACCAGAGCACTATAATGAACCCCTTCAATAAAAGGAAGTTGTCGTGCAACCTCGGCAGCATCCGAGAGTTGGGGAATCCATTTCGGATGGACGAAGGAGGTAGCCTCAATGTGAGAAAGACCCGACCTGGCAAGAAGGGATATCAATTGAATCTTATCTTTTGTTTGAATAAATTTCTTTTCATTTTGTAGTCCGTCCCGTGGCCCAACCTCAATAACTCGAACTTGTTCCACCATCACACTTCTCCCTTTATCCTGACTTCAAAAGAAATTATATTTTGTTTAACTAAGGACAAGAATAACTTCACCTTCATTAACAAAATCGCCTACATTCGCCTTAACTTCAGTCACCGTCCCCTTTTGTTCAGCCGAAACAGGTACTTCCATCTTCATTGACTCCAGGATAATAACTTCTTGCCCAACTGAAATCTCATCTCCAATAGATACTAAAATATCAATAATTGTTCCTGCCATACTTGCTGTTACTTCAATCATATCTAACGCGCCCCTTTGCTTTTCGTTATTTATCATTTTCTCTATTTCAAAATAGCTTTGGGTCACAAGCTTCGCTCGGGTGAGCACCCGCTCATCTGCTTCGCATTCAAAAAGACATCCATGATCAGCCTGATCATTCAGCCACCTCTGACTCTAGGGAGAGTTTATAATAAATATACTTCTACAGGTCTACATTAATTCCTTGTTGAACTTTTATCTTT
The DNA here is from genome assembly GCF_004123195.1 of Ammoniphilus sp. CFH 90114. NCBI lineage: Bacteria > Bacillati > Bacillota > Bacilli > Caryophanales > Paenibacillaceae > Ammoniphilus > Ammoniphilus sp. CFH 90114. The sequence continues at coordinate 351,890 of NZ_SDLI01000001.1, read as the reverse complement.
TTTAAAAATATTCAGCTAATAAAAAAGAAAGAAAGGGAATGACTCATCGCATTCCCTTTCTAACTATCTACACGCTCTAAATTACCATTCGCATCCATTTTAAATCTAGGTTTTAAGTCAAGATCCTCATTTTCTGTAAGTAAAGCCATTTTCCGTGCTCGATCCATAATCTGAATAAGTGTACGATAATCTTCATTTACTACCTGATAATCGGTTTGTACATGGTTCAATTGTTTGTTCATTTTATGATTTTCTTCACGAAGTCGAAGAAGCTCAGCATCCTTTTCCTCCATCTCCTTCTCCAATTGCTTAACTCTCTTACTTAAATCCTTCTGATTCTTCAGGAATCGAATCACTGAATCGTAAGATAGTTCGTCTTCTAAACTGGCATAAACAGGAGTTGAAGGTGTACTAGAGATGGTTGGAGTAGCAGTGGACGAAGACATAGCGCTTTCTTCAAGTCCAGTAGCTACCGGTACGGTTGGTGTTTTTAACCTTTGAGATTGCTTCCTTTGTTTACGTTGTGCCTTAGCAATTTGAATAGCTGCTTCATACTTTTTTCTGACAAAACTATTCCAGCGAAAACCACATGCGGCTGCTGTACGCCCTAGCTTTTCTCCCACTTCCTCAAATGCTCCTAATTGAGTGCCCCCTTCGCGAATATGCCTCAAGGTCACCTCCGCCAGCAACAAATCATCATCAGGCGTCCAAGCATCTTGTCTAGCTGCTGTCATTTAAATCCCTCCGTTTGGATTGGTCGTAATTTATTCTATGCAGGTAATAGAGTTCATAGAATGATTTTTCTAGTAATCCAGTATGTCCAATAAAAAGAGGGTTTAAACCTATTGATTGCCTGATTTAAAAGGAAGCATGGTCTAGTATCCTTGTCTACCTGCCATTTCCTATGTTAGCTGTTTCTACCCTTTACTTTATTAAAAGCATCCGGCATAGTAAAATGGATAGACGCAGTTTTCAAAGAATAAGGCAAAAGGAGAAAGGGATTATGAATAGCGAACAAAATCGATTGTTGATTGTTGACAGTATGGCCCTCTTGTTTCGTGGATTTTATGCCACCTATGGTTTCGGTTCCGTGATGCAAACAACAAGCGGACTGTATACGAATGCCATTTATCAATATATTAAATACTTATTGGATGCTGTAGAAAAGTTTGAACCTACACACATTATATGCGCAACCGATATGGGGAAAGCGACTTTTCGCAATGAACTCTATCCCGCTTACAAAGCAAACAGAGGAGAGCCGCCTCTAGAGCTTCTTCCCCAATTCAATCTCGTACAAGAGGTCGCAGAAAGTTTTGATATTCCTTTTGTTGGTCTTTCAGGATATGAGGCAGATGACGTTATGGGCACATTCTCCAAAAAATATGCGTGCAAGGATACGCATGTTTATATCCTGACTGGAGATGGCGATACCTTACAGTTATTAGATGATCATATTTCCGTCATTATGATGAAAAAAGGATTTGGCAATTACGATCTAATTTCATTACAGGATTTTCAAAAGAAGAAAGGACTTGAACACCCAAGCCAAATTATTGAATTGAAAGGATTAATGGGGGATCCATCAGACAATATCCCAGGGTGTCCGAATGTTGGACCTAAAACCGCAGAAAAACTACTTCAAGCTTATGGCTCTATTGATGGAGTGTTCGACTCTATTCATGAAATCTCCGGCAAGCTCCAACAAAGACTGATAGAAAACAAGGAACAAATCTATCTATCCCGAAAATTAGCAGCTATTGATACACTAGTACCGTTAGATTGTGTATGGGAGTCTAGTCCGTGTACGTTCAACCATGAAAAAATCAGGCGTATGTTTGAACGCTTTGAGTTTAATAGCCTTGTAAAATTATTAGCGTAATATATATGTAAAGGCCTGTTCTAAATGATAGAACAGGCCTTTTCCTTTTATGATTTATGCGAGCAATAATTCTTCCATAGCATTACGATTATAACCAATAATTAACTTCTCGCCGTCAACAAGGATCGGTCTACGTAGAAGACGAGGTTCATCATGAAGCATCTCTAGAAGTTGAGATACCGTCATATCATCAATCTCTACATCTAACTCCTTAAACTTCCTGCTTCTTGTTGATAAGATATCGTCGAGCCCATTATGAGTCATCTTGATAATCTCTAGAAGTTCTTCTTTAGTAGGAGGCTCTCGAAAGAGATGTCTCTCTTCATAAACAATCCCGTTCTTCTTGAGGAATGACTTTGCCTTACGACAGGATGTACAGCTAGGGTATGTATAAAACTTTACGGTTCCATTCATCTCAATCACCTCTTTATCCCAGCTAAATTGTCCGAAAGTACTTTCTATATAAAAGTATATTACTTAATTTATTACTATGTCAATAGTGTTTATTGAGGCTGAAATCGATACTTAAAACCTCTGTTCGTTAAACAACGTATTTATCGTGAGAAACATTGACAAAGTAATGACAAGTAATAGTTAACAGCTACTCTTATATAAGGATTATGTTATGATAGGAGAAGCCTAAACTGACAATTAACGCTACTGATTGTATATCACAACTATTTTAAGGGGGCTCGCCCGTGGAAAACGAAACGCTGAAGCTTACGAGTGTCTTGGCCGATCCCACTCGTTTTGCAATTTATCAATATGTAGTAGCCAGCCACCGTCAGGTGACTGTTCAAGAGATTGCTGACCATTTTGACATTCATCCGAATGTCGCCAGACTTCATTTAACAAAATTAGAAGATGTAAATTTACTTGCCTCTTGCTCCGAAAAAACAGGTAAGGGTGGAAGGCCAAGCCGACTATACTCCGTATCAGAGCAAGTAGTGAACCTTCAATTTCCTCCTCGAGACTACCAGTTATTAGCAGAGATTGCTATTGATACGCTTGTTTCGCTAGGAGAGCCTGGGCAAAAAGCACTTCGGGAGATGGGGCGCCGCTTCGGTCAAGAAGCTGCCAAACGTGCGATAGAAATGGAGAGAATCCAATCTAATGCGGATGCAGAAGTCAAACTAGACTATATTCGCCGATTGATCTATGCACAAGGCTTAAATCCAGAAATTGAATTATTGGATGAACATACAATCAAGTTCCGTATCTTCAACTGCACTTTTAAAGAAGCAGCCAAGAAGATGCCCGAAAGTATTTGTCAGATGCATCAAACCTTTTTGCGAGGAATTTTTGAAACCTTCTTTGGAGATATTACCTTAATAGAAGAGAATTCCATTATGGGCGGATGCCGTACGTGTGATTACACCGTCTTAAAACTGCCTAGTTAAGGAAAAAACAAGGGATTGTTCATAATTCAGACAAAACCTTTTACATTTACATCCCTTGTTTTCTCCATTATAATGGTACTGGTATTATCTTGGATTCATACAAAAGAAGGAGGGAAATCAAATGGACCGCATGTACCGCGTTTTAGGTTTTTGGACCCTAATGTTTGCGCTCATGGCGATGTGGGCTGGACTAACAACCATGGCACTGATTTTCTTTGCGCAGACTGCCATGTTCGTGGCCCTAAGCTATCTTAACCTTTCCGAAAGATCGTACATGCTGCTATTTGCAGCTTATATGGTTTTTTCTTTTATCGGATTCTTTTATTATGCCTTCTTTATGATGCCGCTTGGCGGAGAACATCATGCTATGGCTGCGCTTTTCGTGTAGGTTACGCACCACTCACTGATGCAGCACTACATAAAAGGAAGCTTGTCCTATTGACAAGCTTCCTTTTTTCTCTTAGAGATGTTTTAGCTACACCCATCCCTTTTGCACAACACCAAGTACCTCTCGCTCCACCTTACCTTTTGATTGTACAAGCACTTTAAACGTATCACCCATTCCCCCCGGCATAATCAGTTGCTTAATCGCTCGATTGCGTTTACTGACTGCTCCATGGAACGGGTCACTCTCCTGATGTGACTGTAGTCGAGACAATATTCCACCATTAATCAAGAATTGGCTTTGTGTAAAGAAACCTAAATTCTTCAATCCGTTTTTCTCTCCCTCTTCCATAAGATAAGAAAAATTGACATGTGTCGTAATATCCTTTTCCCCTGGAAGACTTAATACATCTTCTGTTGCGGTATGCTGATGGTAGCACATCACAGTCCCTTTATTCCGTTGCGGTATATAAAGTTCTGGGCGCAAAAAACCATAATCGACTGTGATCAGATAACCAGTCTTCAGCCCCTCTGCAATCTCTTTTAGCCAGCGACCTGCATCCCGATTCATCTCTAGACGATATCCGTCCCTTTTCGGAATATGTACTTCTTCCTGATGACAATAATCAAGGAAAGCTTGATCCGTTATTTCATCTATTTGTTCTTCGAGTTCTCCGCGTTGTTCGTTCCACCCCACCCTTACTTCATGCCATTTTCCTCGGCTCCACTCTGCAATGTAAATAGGAAAAGCATCTAACAACTCGTTACTAAATATTACCCCATTGATTGACCCTTTCTGAATAATAAGTTCGTCCCATCCTTTTACCCAGAGTACCGGAAAGTCACGTAGTTGTTTTTCTTGAAGCCCCCGATGAAACTCACTTTTCTCAATCATGATGGGCTGAACTTCTCTCATGAACGTTGGCATCGTCTCTAACCATTCACTTAAGATCTGAGCCATTAAACGTCCATCTCCCCCTCCAAACTCTACTAGATATTTGGGCTCACTTTCTGGGAGACGAGAAAGCATATCTGCAATGATATGAGCGAGGGTCTGACCATATACATCACCAACCGAAGAGTTCGTATAAAAGTCTCCTTCTTTTCCTACTTTAATTTTTTCCTTGGCGTAATAGCCCAAGGAGGGTGAATAAAGGGCCATCTCCATATATTCATAATAAGAAATAGATCTTCTAGGGCTCTGATCCATCTTTTTCTTTATCAGATTAATCAAACTCAAGATACCAACCTCCAAGGTGAATAGAGCTAATTCTTCAATTAACACTATTGACATGTTATTAATATTTTTATATTATATATATGAACCATCCCACATCACAAATGTGATGGAACCTTTGGGGATTCTCCCCCACCCTATTTATATTTCGGAATTTTAAACCTCCCCCAAAACACAACCTTCTACCCCGAAGGTTGTGTTTTATTTTTGCACTTAAAAAGGAAAGAGCACACCGCGCCGATGTGCTTGACTCCTAAGTTCAGCTATCTAACCCGACCTGTAATAAATGGGTTATATTGCTTCTCCGCTTCAATTGTTGTCTTCGGACCATGTCCTGGGTAACAGACGATATCATCAGGAAGCACCATCAGCTTGTCTTGTATGCTCTGCATTAGCTGTTCGTAATTACCCCCTGGAAGATCTGTACGGCCAATCGACTGGGCAAACAGAGCATCCCCACAAAACAAGTGCTTGTCTATTAGAAAGGATATTCCCCCAGGAGAATGCCCAGGTGTGTACAGCACCCTAATCTCAAATCCGGCGAGATTCAATACTTGTCCATCCTCTAATTCAAACTCTGCTTTCTCACATATCGTCTTATCCGTAACTGTTGGCCAACGTGAAGATCCATTCAAATCGGGATCCTGCAACCACGACTGCTCCGATTGATGGATATACACGGGTGCATCTGTTGCTTCTCTTATGGAATTTAAGCCGGCAATGTGATCAAAGTGAGCGTGAGTTAAGAGTATGGCTTTAACTTTATAATTTGAAACTTTTTCTAATATAGGATTAGGATCTGCTCCCGCATCGATCACGATTGCTTCATTCGTTTCAACATTACAGATGGCATAAGAATTGGTCTGCAGCGGTCCTAATGGATACATATTGATCTGCATTCGGACTTCCTCCTTGAGTCAGTATTCACATCTTCCTTATTCTACACTAATTAGGTCTTTTTGAGAAAAAAAAACCCGTATCATTACGGGTTTTCGCAACATACTTATAAAATATCTGCTGCAAGCTGAGCTAAGGAGGATCGCTCACCTTTCTCTAGCCTTACATGGCCAGCCATTTTCTGATCCTTAAAACTTTCAACTACATAAGTTAATCCATTATTAGACTCATCTAAATATGGATGGTCTATTTGTTCTGGGTCGCCCATGAGAACGATCTTACTACCTTCTCCTACCCGAGTAAGAATCGTCTTGACTTCATGCTTGGTTAAATTTTGTGCTTCATCAATGATAATAAATTGTTCCGGAATACTTCTTCCTCTTATATAAGTTAAGGCTTCGACCTGAATGCTACCCATACCTGCTAAGATCTTATCCAGGTCACCTGATTTTTTCGTATTGAACAGATATTCTAAGTTGTCAAATATAGGTTGCATCCAGGGTCGAAGCTTCTCCTCCTTCTCCCCTGGCAGAAAACCAATATCCTTTCCTAACGGAACGATAGGTCTTGCAACTAATAACTTTTTGTAGATCCGTTCATCTTCAATTAAATGAAGACCAGCGGCAAGAGATATCAACGTTTTACCTGTACCCGCTTTTCCGGTTAAGGTAACAAGAGGGATATTATTATTCATTAACAGCTCCATGGCCATCCGCTGTTGAGCATTACGCGCCTTGATTCCCCATACCTGATCTTCATCTCTTCGTAAGATCTCCAGCCACTTTGTATCCGGGCTGATCTTTCCAATAGCAGATTGTGATCCACCAAGCTCATCACGCATGATCACAAACTGATGAGGGCAAAAAGAGTATCGAGTTGTCAGCTTCGCTGACTCTATTTTGCCATTCGAATAAAATTCTTGAATGTACTCACTTGATACTTCCATTTTAAGGTGACCGGTGTAAAGATTGGTATACTCATGAACTACACGATCTGATAAAAAATCTTCTGCAACGATGCCTAGTGCATCCGCTTTAACTCGAACTAATGCGTCTTTACTTACAATAATAACTGGACGACCATTCCCCATTGCCTGCTGCTCAGCCTGAATATTTAATGCAACCGCTAGAATGCGATTATCGTTCGTTACCTCACCAAAATGCTCCTGCATACGAGCAAATGATTTATGATTTAATTCAATTCGAAGCGTTCCTCCTGTTTCAAGTGGAACACCCAGGTGAAGTTTTCCTTTGGTTCGACAGCTATCCATTAATCTTGAGAAGAATCTTGCATTCCTTCCTATTTCATCCATATATCTTTTTTTTGAATCAATCTCTTCTAAAACTACTGCTGGAATTACGATTTCATTATCTTCAAAAGAATAGATCGCATTTGGGTCTTGAAGTAATACATTCGTATCCAAGACGTAGATTTTGCTCAATATCTCGCCTCCTATAATTCTTCTCACTGAACACAGCGATTTGTGTTTAATGCTATTTTATGCAAGTTAGGGAAATAATGGTCTGAAATTAGGAGTTTGTTTTAGTTTATGATACAAAAAAAAATATAGACGAGTTATTTTCTAGAAAAGATGGCATTTGATGCATGATTCAACGCGATAAGCGAGAGACTATACATTAAATCTAGATAGAGAGGATGAATCCTGCATGAAAAGAAGGTTAATCACCTTAACAGTGTTTACCTTGGTATTATCCGGATGCCAGCTGGGGAATATGGGCCAGAGCCAGGGAGAACCTACTCGTCAAGGCGATGCCCGGATTCAACAAACCGAACGTGTTCCTCAAACGGCAGAGCAACGAGAAACAAATAAAGATCCTAGAGCTACAGCTGAACGACTAGCCAAGCTTGCAACAGGCGTTCCCAATGTAAACGATGCAACCGTAATCGTTTTTGGAAATACAGCTATTGTAGGGATTGACGTAAGAGCAAAGTTGGACAGGCCACGTGTAGGGACAATTAAATATACGGTAGCAGAAGCCCTGAGAAAAGATCCAGAAGGAGCTGCTGCTATTGTGGTAGCAGATCCAGACATCGTTCAAAGGATTAGAGAGATGAATCAAGATATTCAAAGAGGTCGGCCGATTGCAGGATTCGCTGAGGAACTAGCGGACATTGTAGGCAGGTTTATGCCTCAACTACCAAGGGATACAGTCGAAACTAGACAAAACCAAGATACGAATAGAACTGGTAACCAGAGGTAAATGTTACATTTAACAACCAAACAGAAAAAAGACCCGAATCATGGGTCTTTTTTTCTGTTTCTGTTTGGTACGCTTATGTGCCCTTCAAGGCCTTCATGACTTGATTATCAAGCTTTTCCGCAGCTTGTTTATCATAAGTTTTCTCATACTGAGGTTCCACAGAAATACGTGATCCATAAAACATGACATCCCGTACCTCCTTAATTTGAACTTCAATACTTGCTAACTTAAGGGGTACGCCTTCCATCTTCTCCTGAAGAATAGAAGCTGTTCCAATTATGGAATATACAGACCCTGCTCCAATAACGGTAAGGGTAACATTTTGATTACTATTGATGTTTTCGATGATGCGTGAACGATTATCAACAGCCAACAAAATGGTCGACGGATTAGGCGCATAAACCCAAGAGATCGCACTAGCATTAGGGGAACCGATATCCTTATCAACAGTGTTGAGCAGAACGAATCTTTCCTTTTTAAGCAATGGCCATAATTGTTCATTGAGGGAGCGAGCAACGGTTTCCGCCAATAGGATAACCTCCTGTTCGTCATATTTCAACCTTCTTTATTATTCTATACCCAAACCCTTCCAATCATCAATTGCAATAAAGGCTAGGTAATGAAATTTGTTTATTTCTCATTTTGGATTTATCTTGGTATACTAGCATATATATAATAAAGCTAGATAAGGAGACCTAGATGAAAGCGATCGTATACGCTACAAGCCATTGTCCCGAATGCCATGTATTAAAGATGTTTCTGCGTGATTACCAAGTAGACTTTGAAGTCCGCAACTGCTCGACTCATCCTTCTTATTGGGAAGACGTAAAAGGATACGGATTTCTCGGTGTTCCTGTAACGGTAATTAACGGCAAGGCAATTCAAGGCTTTAGTCCTGAAGAAATCATGAATGAAGTCAAGAAGCTGGGATAACTTCTCAAAAACGAGTGATAAGTAAAAAGGCTGTCCAATTAAAGAGGACAGCCTTAAGTGATGTTATTTAAGTGTTAAAAGATACTCAGCAACTGAATCTTCAATCCCAGGAACCAATCCACCTGGCATTCCACCTTTACCACTACGGAGAATAGTAGCAATCTCATCTAGATCATATTTTTGATCTAAATTATATAAGCTAGGACCTGCGGAACCTTTCAGGTCAGCACCGTGACAAGAAGTACAGCCAGCTTCAACCGTCGCCTTAATCTCTTCTGCTGTAGGGGCTGCCGCCTGCTCGGTTTGTTCGCCTTCCTTTTGAACACCAAGGCCAGAGAAGGCCAACCCTAAGCTAAGAACAAGTCCGCCCGCTAGCAAGCCAACCAACGCTCTAGATGTTTTACCCATTACCCTTCACTCCTTTTTACCAACTCTTACGTCTCTATTTTGGGTCTTTGATTCGATCAATGTTTCCATTATAATATCTTTTCCCAAGAAATGCGAATAGAATTCTTATTTAAAATCGTAACGTTCAGGATTTTCATTAATAAAAGATAAAAGGGCCTCAGCCGATTGCTGATTATACCGCTCTGTATGGTCTGACCCGTCCTTCGTATACTTAATTGCGTAATGATTAGCTTCCTTTGCTACTTCCACTATGGACACTTGAAAATTTTGATTTAGCACCTCAGCTACATGTTCCATTGATACTCTAGCTGCTTCATCCTGAGGTCGTTGTTCTACAACCAACCATAACTGGAGCCAATTCATCATCGAGTCATAAAGAGTCAAATTTTCACCTCATCCCTTCATTTTCTCTTGAATCCGTAGGTCTCCTAAATCGGACGAAAATCAACAGGCCGGCAGCTACAAGCATAGCCTCAATCATGGGCAGCCCAAGAGCTTTAAGAATCGTAAGTGGCACACACCCGATAGCCAATAAGATGTAAATAAAAATCTTCTTAAGTAAGGGAAGCTTCCGTGCAAAACCGAGTTCATACACGAAGGCTGCAAGTATAAGGATGATGTAATAGGGATATGTATCCATCATGGTTCTAATCCATTCCAATTCGTTTCACCTCACTAGATACTACTTTAACCTTTCTCGGGCCCGAGGACAAGCTCTTTGAATAGAAGTTTGAGTGCGACTCCATTAAAAAAACTAGCTCCGCCTTGAGAGCTAGTCAGAATATACCTGAAACACGCAACATGTTCCAGAGGGTTTGTGATCGAAATACTTAAGCCTAGTTGTATTCTATCACATATAGCCCTGAAAGTATGATTGTATATTTATCCATTTCCTCTTACCGCAAATAATCCTTAAGATAATGGTAAATGCCATCTTCATTATTTGACCTCGTAATATAATGCGCATGAGCTTTCACTTCGTCTGGCGAATTCCCCATCGCTACTGCCTTGCCAACAACCTGAAACATATCCACATCATTATAATTATCTCCGAAAGCAGTGAATTCAGATAGAGGTATTCCTGTAGTTTGACTAAGCCGGCAGAGTGCTGTTGCCTTGTTATCTAACCCAGAAAGCACTTCCCACATATCAGGATGAGGACTTAGCTTGATAAGGGGATCAATACTGTCTAATTCTCTCCTAATAGTATCTCTTCTTCGACTGCATAAGTGGTCTAGGTTAAAAGCAAGTAGATTCTTAGCATGAATCCTCTCATGGAACTGTCTGTGGTCAAATAAGTGCATACAGTGCTCTACATCATTATAAGGAGTATTGTAGGAGGTGCTGATCACCATATGGTTCGTTGCAATCAGGAAATCTGCAAGACCGGAAACCAGTTCGATAAATCGTCGGATAAAATAAGGGGGTAAATTATTATCATAAAGAACGTCGCCTTGCTTAGTCCGGATATGTGAGCCATTCCCACAAATCACATAATCAACCCAAGGTGCTACCTTCTTCATGACGGGTTTCGTGCAAGCCCAGGTTCTTCCCGTACAGAGTGCAATCGGATGTCCCTCGGCTCGCAGCTTACGCAGGGAAAGAGCAGTATTAGGCAACACTTCTTCCCTACTATTCAACAATGTGCCATCGATGTCAAATATAAACATACCGATTCAACTCACTTTGTTTTTTAGATTAACATATTCAGAATATTATTTCAATGGTAATTATACTTTGGGCAAGCCTATTTTTGTGTAGTATCTTTTTAAGCATGTTATTCAGTTCAAAAAGAAAAAAGTCCTTAAATTAAGGACTATGTCATTTTAGCTTTTTCAATTGCTTCTAGTTCTTCATCTGTAAGGTGGTAAACAGATTTTCCATTCGCGAGGGGCTTCGCATATATTCTAGACTCTTGCCTGCCATAAATACTTGTGAGGACAAACCCATCTTCTCCCTCATCTACCACAGCTATAGAAAAGCTGAGATCACTGCCCTCGTTTACAAAAGCATTGAATCTTACCACCCCTACATTCCCTTTCTTTCTATCTATGGCTTGTTTCATTAGTCCCAACGCTTCACGCTGACTCTGGTTACTCTGCTCTAGGTCTTCCATTCGGTTGAACAGTTTCACCAATACCTCATCTAAATTATCGTTATCGGAACCCCTAAGTAATTGATTGAATTGCTTCTTCATTTTCCGAAGTCGCAGCCAAATAAAGATGATCCAAATAAAAAGAAGTATGACCACAATACTGAGTAACCCAAAACCAATCATCAGCGCCATGAGTTCTGTCTCGCTCAAAACGTTCAACTGGTCCTTCCCCCCTCCCTGCCTCTTTGTTCCTATAGTCTGTACTATGTATGGTTGCTAATTCACGGTGCTTGCCGGAAGGTCCTCACCTATCATACTTGATCTGCTAATGGATTGACAAGGAGACCACAAAAAAGGGACCCTTGGGGGCCCCCTCCATCTCACCTTTATACTTCCAGCATTAACATTTCCTGTCTAAGCTTCTCTAACACTTCCTTGCTTTCACCAATACGTTCCACATCACCATTTTGAATGGCTTCAAAGAGTCTCGCTAGTTCATAATCAATCTCGAGTTTCAAGACCGGAATTCTTTCTTCTGCATCCTTACGAAGAATAGCAACATGTACTTGCTCCATGGTTACGATACACTCCTTTTCAAACAGAATCTTCTTATTTGGTCCTTTAATTTCAACAATTCGCACGGGCTCACCATAACGAATATTCTGTACCACAAGTTGATCATTTGAGAGAAGTTTCAATACCGCATGTCCCTTAACATCATGGATAAATTGTTGAAGAATCTGGGCAAATCTTTGGTCTCGTATATTGTAGTTCTTACTTTTTAACTTGTATGATTTACCGTGTTTTTCAAATGTTAACCTTTGGGTGGTCCAGGACGTCTGAATTGAGAGGGTAAAATATCTTTTTGTTTCCTTCCATGCAATAGGAAGTCCCGCTTCGACCAAGGCTTCAATAAGACACTCAATTTGAGACTTCTCAAATCGCAAGGTAATATTGCTATATTCCATAACCTCATACGTTTTCATAAGCGGCCCTCCGTTTTTTTACTAAATTTTCAGTATATTTATTACAATAATATTATGAATAAACAATAAAATCAAGTGAAATTTACGCCTTACAACATGTTCCTTCTATGTAAGTGCTTTCCTCTTGTCGTGTCTTATATATGTATGACGGATATGATATATTTATGATAAATCCATCTATGCGGAGGTAATTTACGAATGGCTTTTACCGGGTTTTCACCTCAAGATTTCGCAGTCTTTTCCATCCAAGGGCTTGATGAGAGGATGGAAGCTATTCGCGAACAGATTCAACCTAAGTTTAGGGATCTTGGCACACTTATGTGTGATGATCTAGCCGCCTTAGCCGGAAACGAAATGTTCCTACATATTGCCAAACATGCACGAAGAACAGTGAATCCTCCTAAAGATACATGGTTAGCTATCTGCCATGATAAGCGAGGATATAAGAAACATCCTCATTTCCAGATTGGTCTTTTTGATGATCATGTTTTCCTTTGGTTAGCCTATATCTACGAGGTGCCGAACAAACAGGAAATTGCGGCAGGCTTTTTAGAAAATATACATAAACTTAAAGAACTCATTCCGGATGATTTTGTCCTTTCCTTAGATCATACGCAGAAAGCTTCCATGTCTATGGAGGGTTTTAACGAAGAACAGCTCCAAGAAACCTTAACTCGATTTAGAGATGTTAAGAAAGCGGAGTTTCTGGTAGGTCGACATATTCCAATGAATGATCCCATTCTAAATCATCCAGAAGAATTTATCGGCATAGCCAGACACACCTTCCAAACCTTAACGCCCCTGTATCAACTTTCTTTACAGAAAGATTAACGACCACCAAGCAATGGTGGTTTTTTTTTGATCTATTGGAAAACCTAAAAAGAAAAATATTGTTGAAATCGATACTACTTTGATATACTCAACTTTGTTGCAATTTTTATTATGAATGGGGGGATAACGATGGATCAAAATAAAACCCCGCTTTTTTCCGGCTTAATGGAACATGTTAAACGGGATCCCATTCAATTCCATATCCCGGGACATAAAAAGGGACAAGGAATGAATCCTGAATTTAGGGAGTTTATTGGAAGTAATGCTTTATCCATCGATTTAATTAATATCGGTCCTCTGGATGATTTGCACCATCCAAAGGGTATGATCCTTGAAGCGGAACAGTTAGCTGCTGAGGCGTTCAATGCTGACTATACTTTTTTCTCAGTGCAAGGAACCAGCGGCGCTATTATGACGATGATTATGGCCGTTTGTTCACCTGGCGATAAAATCATTGTCCCACGGAATGTACATAAATCCGTTATGTCTGCCATTATCTTCTCTGGGGCTATTCCTGTGTTTGTCCACCCCGTAATGGATGAGAAATTGGGCATCTCCCATGGAATTACGACAGACTCCGTACGAAAAGCATTAGAGCACCATCCTGATGCTAAAGGGGTATTGGTTATTAATCCTACCTATTTTGGTGTTTCTGCCAACCTAGCAGAAATTGTGGAATTAGCACACGCCTGCGAGATCCCTGTTTTAGTTGATGAGGCTCATGGTGTTCACATTCATTTCCATGAGGATCTCCCCTTATCTGCTATGCAAGCAGGAGCTGACATGGCGGCCACAAGCGTGCACAAACTTGGTGGGTCTCTAACTCAGACCTCTATTTTAAACGTAAAAGAAGGACTGGTGTCGGCTAACCGTGTTAAATCGGTCATTAGCATGCTCACAACCACTTCTACTAGCTATATCCTTTTAGCCTCTTTGGATACCGCACGAAAACAGCTTGCTATGTACGGCAGAGAAATGGCCCAGGAAGCGATTCAGATGGCTGAGATTGCCCGTAGGGAACTCAATCTCATACCTGGTATTTACTGTGTTGGCAGAGAAATACTCGGGGGACCTGCAACCTATGCGATGGACCCGACAAAACTCATCATCCACGTAAAGGATTTAGGTATCACGGGATATGAAGTAGAAAAATGGCTGAGAGAACATTACCGAATTGAAGTAGAGCTTAGTGATTTGTATAACATACTTTGTATTATCACACCAGGGGATACGGATGAAACGATAGAGATCCTTATTCAGTCCATGAAACATCTCTCTGATGAATTCTACCTAAAAAATAAAATGGATACTGTTACCGTGACACTACCGAAGATTCCTGCTCTAGCCCTTAGTCCGAGGGATGCCTTTTATTCGGAGACCGAAATCATTCCTCTTAAGGAAGCGCAAGGAAGAATCATTGCGGAATTTATTATGATTTATCCTCCAGGTATCCCTATTTTCCTCCCTGGTGAAATCATTACACAGGAAAACATTGATTATATCCAGGAAAACCTAGCTGTTGGCCTTCCTGTTCAGGGACCAGAGGATGAAAGCATTGAGACGATTAGGGTTATTAAGAGACATAATCCTATAAAATAATTTGTATTCATATAGTGTGAATTCCACGAGGGATTCACACTTTTTTCATTTCTACTCAACTATATTAAACAACTCGGAATAGTTAAATATGTGTATTTCTTCACAAAGTATTCACTTTATTTACCTACTAGGGTATGAGAGAATGACCTTAGATAGATATAGAACTCAGGTTGAGGTGAGTAAAATGAAAGTGGGAGTGGCTAGACCGTTAACCCAAGTCGGGATTTTTGTATTGTTTTTCATCGTTCCAATTCTTGATCTATTTCGTATGGACCTAATGCAACTCCGTTTCTATGTATTCCGCAAAAGCTTTTCTTTTAGCGAAGGATATATCCTACTGCTATCTGTACTCCTATTGGTATTTTTCTTTGTGGGTATTTCTAAATGGTTTGGACGGCAGTTTTGTGGCTGGATGTGTCCTCACAATACTTTCTCGGTTTATATAACCAAATTAACCAGTTCTGCTAAGTTAAAACACAACCCTGGATTTCGCCAATTTCTAAACATTTTTCTTTCTATTCTCTTTGCTCCAGTCATTGCGTTTTGTATGATAGCTTATTTTTTCGACCCCCTTACCCTGTTTAAGGATATTATTACATTCCATTGGACTAGTTGGGCAGTAGGAGCTTATGCCCTCCTCATTATGTTCTTCTTTATCATGATCTATAGGCTTCGAAGCAAATTCTGCCGTAACGCCTGCCCATATGGCATGTTTCAGATGATCCTTTCTGATAAGGATTCAAGTGCAAGGGGATTTAAAAGTATGTTTAAAGGGACTGGATTGGTCCTACTTATCATTGTCATTGCTCTTGTAGGCTTACTAGGCTTATCTATTTTTACTACTAGTGGTTTTTCTGCTTCTATTAATAAAAAAATACAAGGCATTCCCGCTGGAGAGTTTGTGACCTATGCCTATGGCTTAGAGATACAGAATAATAGTAACAAAGAGGTTCAATACGAAGTAGAATACGAGGGAGTTCCTTCCTTATGGGAAACGAATTTACCTGAGTATATCACAGTGGATAAAACCGCTACCCATGAAGAAACCATGATGTTCCGCGTTGACAAAACAAGCTTAAGCCAAAATTTCAGTATACTAATTAAAATAAAAAGTCAGGATGGCCATATTATAGAGAAGAAGCTTAATATCTTCCCAGTTGCACAGAAATAAATATCTAAACGAAAAGAACGCAAGTCCTGTTGCCTAGAGAGCAACAGGACTTGCGTTCTTACTATGAGATCTCTCTTACCTTTTCCTCACTTTCCTTAATCCACTTAATCTTCTCTTCACCATGAAGTTCCTGTGCAAGGAAAGAAAGGCATTCAAAGAATAGATTCATAACATTGGGCCCGTACCTCTCTCTAAAGCTCTCTAGAGCCTTAGTAAAGTGAAAGTTCTCCAGGGCTTGCACTCTACTGTCCTCTACAATTTTCTTGCCTAAATCTGTGAGATACACATTGACAACTCGCCCATCTTTATCGCTTTTCTCAATGGTGATTAGATCCTTCTCCATCATCTTCTTGACGTGGATAACCACAGAAGATGGATGCCAGAATGTCCAATCTGCAATTTGCGTTACCCTTACTCCCTCATAGCAATAAACAATCCATAAGATATTAAGTTGCACCGCGGAATCTAAATTGAGCCGCTTCGCCGCCGCCTCCCAATCGTCCTTATTGACAACCGAGATAGCTCGAAGCATATTAAGAGCTTCATGAAGTTGTTGAATGCGATCCTGCATATCCTTCATCTTATTCTCCTCACCTTGCATACTTTGATTTCAATCTATTATTCATTGCCAAGCAATCTCTTTGTGTTGTATATAAAGTATTATGTTTATTGTATATTTTTCTAAAAATTTAGTCAACCTTTTTTTATGCAGCTTTCTATGGAATTCATTTATCTACTAAAGAGCAAAGGTTAATCTAAGGGTCTACGATGAGTTGTCAAACTTCTATCGGAATGCTAAGATGTGAATATCGAAAAAGAAGTAGCGAACTTGAGGAGTGAATAAAGAATGGGTAGCAGTGCCTATATTAAGTTAGTTAAAGATTCACGCGTTCAGCAAGTTTCTTTAGATGACGTCAAAAGTAAAATTACATATTACATAAACATGACAAAAAAGACCGGTGAACAACTCGCTTGGGGTTATGCTGATGCAGCTTTTCCCTACACGCTGATCGAGAAGCCGGAAGCTAAAGGAAAATGGTTCTATCTTAAAGGGAATGACCCCAAGCTATATAAGTACATTATGTTCGGGGTGGGTGCCCAGGAGCTTGAGACAGAAGAAGGAACGACATCCCAACACTTTATCCAAGTCGTCTTGCCTGAAGGCAGTACACATGGGGACAAAGGAAAAGCAAATGAATTTTGTAAATACCTAGCTAAGGAATTTCAAGGCGAACTCCACCTATTTAATAAACGAGTGATGTACTATTATCCACGTAAGTAAGCGAAACTAATGAACTAATGAAAAAGAGTAACCTTGCATGAAGTTTAAGCAAGGCTACTCTTTTTTTGTTTGTGATGTGCCTAAGGCTGGAATAGTTGTTCCAAGACGCTTATCACCTGCTCCTCCGATAAGTACTCCCAAAATAAGTCTCCATACACAAGAATATCAGAATGAAGATGAAGTCCACCCAATGAACCTTCCACTCCGTAGCTCGTCCCTGAGTTTCCCACATACCCAATTACATCCCCAGCCGAGACTGCTTGTCCTATCTTTAACCCTGGTTCTATATTAGACAAATGAGCATAACGTACCAAGACTCCTTTATCATGTTGGACCCAGATAGACCGACCTCGAAGTTTATCGAGAATATACGTCGGTGTATGAGTGGACTTGGCAGAAACCAATAAATCCTTTTCCCGCTCTTCTAGGGTATACTCGATATAATCATGATCTGCACGTACTACAATGCCGTCTGCCATAGACTTTACAGGGGTATTCTCCGTAATTTCAATTCCTGTTGTCCCTGCGTACCAGTCGATTCCTTCGTGGATACCATTTCTGTAGCTTCGCAAAGCCCCAGGCAAATGGGAGGATTTTTTGCTAATGTGTGCCCCATCAATGGGAATCTGTAAAAAGGAAAGATATTCCACTACCTGTTCAGCTGACATATCTGCCAATGACATAGTGGCTTCAGAACCCATCGTTAGGGATACCTCTTCAACTAAGTTCTCTCTACTTATTTTTACTTGGTTTCCCTCAAGCTCAACGGAACCTCCCAGATGTGCCAATGATTGAGCAGGTATCCATACTTGCTCTTCCTGAAATACAGTTTTATCCTCATTCGGTAGGAAAGTCCCATCTTTTTCAAAAATAGGCGCATCCTTTACCCATGAATATTGAGTATTCCCCATTCGCAGTTCGGCTGTTCCCTCTAACCAATCAACTTCGTGTTCTCCGTTGAGTTTGTCAGCCACTTGTTGAAGAGGTACGTAGGACTTTCCATCAATCTTAATGCCTTCAACTAAGACCGTTTCTTGCGTTGGGTCCTTAACTAAAGTCTCTTCGGATTCGTCTAGAGCTTGAGCTTCTTTAACTGCCTCAAAACGTGTCTGTTCAAGTTGTTCTTTAGCATTAAATTTCTCCAATGAAAGGACAACTATAAGAAGAAGCAAAGCTAAACATATGGAATAGTAAATCTTCTTGTTCATTTTCTTATAACCCCTTATGCTGTTTGAAAAAGTATGAATATCAATACCTTACCACAAAATCCTTAAACAACGAAGTCTTCTTGTTCTCCATGGGTACCTTTACCATGTACCATTATGGAAGAATTTATTAGAAAATCTCATAAGGGTTTAAAGAAAAAGAGGAACTAGCATTGTCGCTGGTTCCTCTAGCTCATCAGTTAGGGTTTACTTTAATAATAGTTTGTCCTACTCTCACGTACCGATCGGTATTCTTTACTTTCATGGAGAATTGGATTTTATACTCCCCAACACGGTCAAATGTGATCTCATCTAGCGTAGCAATACCGACAAACGCTGTACCTCTCGATTGAGTGTTTACAGCATCTAAGTCTATGGCTAGAATTTCCCTGCTTCTTGGGTCAATGACAGTGACTTGAGAATACAGGGTTCTCGTTGCCGGTGCATCATCAATCATATAATACAGATGAGGAATCATCTTCGAATCCTTCTTAACCGATGTAAAAGGAGTAAGGGAGATTCGATTCGTTGCACTTTCTTTTACTTGTTCCGAAACAATCATGTTGACGTTTGGCTTAGTCCCAAGAACTGCAACAATATCACCTTCACCAGGCGCCGCGTTACTCAGTCCTCTTTCAAGGAATGATTCAACTTTCACAAAACGTTTAAAGAAGGAATCCTCAATTGGAGCGCCAAGGGCAGGTGTTGAACCTAAGAGAAAAAAGGTGGACAGGAGAGCTATCGCCTTGCGTTTCATTGTGAACCTCCGTATTTCTTTTCTTACATAATTATACGCATTAATCGCCTAATAGTTTTGTTTGATCCCCAATTTTATTTAAGAATGGAGTCAATCACAGTCAAGTAACGCCATGAGGGTCTCTCTACCACACGTACCTTATTCCATATTTCCCGTTTTTATATCGGAAAACTTCCACTTCTCTTGGGCTCCTATATCCATATACCCACCAGTCTTCATTCATGCGTTTGGCAAAGCAGCCGGCCTGAAACTTTGATTCAAACATTCTTGACCAATAGATCCAATTCATTCTAGGAAAACTCCTTTATGATTTCTGATTATCAGAGAACACTAAGTATAAATTGTTCAATAAAAAGGATGATTGTTATGTTCAAAGTATGGTATAAAAGAGCTTTTCCCCAAAAGACGTTTCAAGAACACTTCAGGTTAGAGCATGAATTTCACGGAGTTATTCAACATCAGATATCTGAAACCTTTAGAATTAGACCTGTTAGCCTCCTTGGTTTACAATTTTTATTAGATGGCGTGCAAATTAGCGATCCTCTTCTCCACCTGAACTCCAAAATCGCGATTAAGAACGATCATATCAAAGTATGCTTTATGGTCATTGATCCTTCTGATTCCAGAAAGATGTTGAGCCAATTAATTAAGACACTCGTAAAGCAGCTATTATCCTTCGAAAAACGGTTTTATTCCAATCCCGTGGTTCATTATGTTGAGCCCTTTTGCAAGAGGTGCGTCCATTATCAGACAAAGCCATTAAACCAATGCATTTCGAACTGTTGCTTTCAAGCTAAAGATGTGGAAAACTCTAAGGAAGATATTGAGTTATTCTCTTTAATTAGTAATCCCAGGAAATAACAATCTTATAACTTTATCCCACCTGTTGGTTATCATCGTTATCCTTTTCGCTTAACTTCTTGTCTCTTTCCGTTTCTTCTTCATCTCGCAACCGGTGGGCCATGCGGCTTGACGCTGAGGCTGCTATACTGGCTACTAAATCATCCAAGAAGGTATGAATCCCTTGCCCACGCTTGGTATCCAATTTTTTAATGATACCCACTTTCTGTTTATCTAAATGACCAAAGGTGGTTACAGCAATACTTCCGTATCCAAAAACAGAACCTAAGGCAAGCGTTTCATCACAGCCAAATAATCCCTCGTCTCCTTCAACAATCGATTGCAATGGTTCAGTTAATAAGCCTTTTTCGGCCAATATGTCCAACTCTGTCCCCACTAAGACCGCATGTTGAATTTCTCTCTTCTCCAGTACAGCGTATACACTTTCTATACAGCTTTCAATTTTAAGGCCTACATGATATGGAGCTTGCATGAGGTAGACAACCTCGGCAATATCTTCAATCGTGACTCCACGATCGTCTAGTCTTTTCAGTGCTGCTGCCTTTACTTCCTTACTGTGGACCTGTCTCCTCATAAGAAATCTCCCCTCTTTTTTCGCGATTATCCTGAACTATTCCTGAGTTCTGTAATTATAGGATATCATAAAAAGTGAAATGATCTGAGATTCTCATATTTTATGGTTCATAAATCATTCTATGATACAACAGGAATGTATAGCACCATCCCTTACTTCCGGTTGTATAGAATGAAAAATTACACATTCGAAATAGGAAAACGATAACAAGACATGTTAAAATAAGAATAACTATTCAGAGGAGTGATGAAGATGAAGTACACCATTGCCATTTTTCCTGGCCATGAAGTTCAAGAACGTGCTAATTCTTACCGGAAAAGATATGACTCTCATTATGCCCTCATTCAACCTCATATGAAGTTAAAGTGGCCTTTTGAGGCAACAGAGCAAGAAATTCCTGAAATTGTTACGCATATAGAGAATGTTGCTAGAGAAACGGAGCCTTTTGAGCTTACATTCCATAAGATCAAGACTTTCTATCCAACAAACCCAGTTATTTATTTTGGTGTACAAGACCCCACTCCCTTAACTTCCTTGCATCAACTTTTAAGTGAAGGAGCTTTAGGGCGGGACGAGAAATATGTTTTCCTACCTCACCTTACCATCGGTCAGGATATGAACGAAGACGAGTTTCACGATGTGTATGGCCGCTTAAAAATGATTAACTTGAATTTGCATAGCCAAATTGACCGAATATCCTTACTATATCAACTAGGTGATAAAACATGGACCACTCATCAAACCTTTCTCTTAGGGAAAAAGTAACCGTAAAAAAAGTTAGTACTGCTGAAGAAAAGGAACATTGCCGTGCTGTGAGAAGTCTGGTTTTCGTTGAAGAACAGAACGTTCCAGCAGAATTAGAGTATGATGCTCTAGATGAAGTCAAGCAAACCCTTCATTTTGTGGCATACTTCAAGAATCTGCCTCAAGGAGCAGCCAGACTTAGGCCTTATTCCAGCCTGCATGTGGGAAAAGTAGAGAGAGTAGCTGTTCTAAAAGAGGCGAGGGGCCAAGGCATTGGTGCCCTACTGATGAACGCTTTAGAGGACCAAGCTAGAAAAGAGAATTTTCACACCCTATTAATAAATGCTCAACTGCATGCAGCACCATTTTATCAACGTTTAGGATATACTCCAGTGGGAGAAGTCTTTCTCGAAGCAAATATCGAACATATTTCTATGGAAAAAAAGCTGGAGGATTAACCTTCAGCTCTTTTTTCTGCCTTACTTTTCAGTTTTTCTACGGTCTCGTAGCTGGTTCTTCTTGTCCCTAAATCTCCGTGGAAGATCACTCCATTCCGTTCGCCATGAAAGTCAGACCCCGCAGTCTCAATAAGACCATGTTGCTTAGCCCACAAACTATATCGACTTTCTTGTTCAGGACTATGATCAGTATGATAGGCTTCAATACCTTCTATACCGTAGCCGATTAGCCGATGGACTAAGTTATCATCTCCATACAAGCCAGGATGAGCTAAGACAGGGACTCCCCCTGCTTCCTTAATCCAATCCACCGCATCTTCAGGAGTGATCCGCGGAGGATTAGCATAAGCCTTTCCCGTCTTCCCAAGATATTCTCGAAAGGCTTCTTCCATAGAGGATACAATACCTTTTCCCATCAACACTTCAGCAATATGAGGACGCCCAATGTTCCCCTCATCCATTTTTCTTCTACTGCTCACTTCTTCTAAAGTGATATCGATTCCAAGATGTTGCAGATTCTCAATAATCATCTCGTTTCGTTTATCTCTTACATTCCGTAACGATTCAAGTCGTGAAAGAAACAAGGGATCTTGATAATTAATATAATAGCCTAAGACATGAATGTCTTGCCCCTGGTCCACCGTGCTAATTTCTATTCCAGGAACGACTTCAACCCCATATCTTTCTGAAGCCTCTAATGCCTCCTTAATTCCAGCAACCGTATCATGATCAGTAATAGCCAATGCTCTTAGTCCTTTTTCTTTAGCTCTGCGTATACTCTGATGGGGCTCATAGGTACCGTCGGATGCTGTAGTATGCGAATGAAGATCGACCATTTTCTCACTCCACTTCCAAGATATTTTAAAAACTTATTCTTTTTCTTCCCTATAGCTCATATGATTTCACTATCTGTGGAAGGTTACCCTTCCTCTTGGGTTCCAATCGATATGAAAAAGGGAGGAACACTTGTGCAATTGAAGGATAAATCCTTGAATGGTGTCGTGCAAACGTTTACTCTGGTTGACTCTACTCTGACCCAACAGGGCTTCAAGCGGTGCGGTAAGGTCGATGCCGTCACCTACCAACTAAACATTCAGGACTCGGCCACACAAAGTATGTATACCCTAATCATTCCAACTCGCCTGGAATCGTCTTCTTCATCTAGTCCTTTTATGGTACGGATAGGCAAACCCCTGTTGAAGAAGGATGGTCGTACTCACAAACTTAAACCATCACTGAAGATTCCTGAATCTATCCTTAGTGCTGTACAAAGCAAAATAGCTGAGATTGCAGATTACCTGCAAGTCCAGAAATAAACAATCACCTAAAGAAAAAAGCTTCTTCGAACACTTCGAGGAAGCTTTACTCATACAAGTTTACTTGTGACGAATGGACAACCCCTCAGGGTTTGCCTTCTTATCTACTCCATTAGTATCCTAATATATGATAACCAGCATCAACGTGAATAACTTCCCCAGTAATGCCTCGTGATAAATGACTCATTAAGAATAAAGCCGTATCTCCCACTTCGGACTGATCAACAGTTCGACGCATAGGTGATTTCTCTTCGATGATGTTTAGAATTTGATTAAAATTGCCGATCCCCTTAGCGGCCAATGTTCTAATAGGTCCAGCAGAAATAGCATTCACTCGAATGTTATGCTTACCTAAATCAGCTGCTAGGTATTTTACAGACGCATCAAGTGCCGCCTTAGCTACTCCCATCACATTGTAATTCTGAATAACACGCTCACCACCAAGGTAGGTCAGGGTGATAATGCTTCCGCCTTCTGTCATAAGTCCTTTAACAGCTCTAGAAACTGCCACTAGAGAAAAGGCGCTAATATCTTGCGCAAGCGCATAGCCCTCTCTAGAAGTATCGACAAAATCACCTTCTAGTTCTTCTGTTTTCGCAAAAGCGATACAATGGGCCAAGCCGTGTACAACACCGACTTCTTCCTTAATCTGATTGAAGGCTTGTTCAATATCCTGATCATTCGTGACATCACAGGATATAAGAATCTTCCTCTCGGGATTAAGCGTGTCCACCAATTCTTCGACATTCTTCTTCAAGCGCTCACCCTGATAAGTGAAGATAAGGTTGGCTCCCGCTTGATGTAGGGATTGAGCAATACCCCAAGCAATACTTCTTTTATTGGCTACGCCCATAATGATATAATTCTTGCCTGCTAACCATTGACTCATAGGATAAGTCCTCCTGTCTGTTTCACCTGTCCATATTGTTAAACGGTAAATGGACAGAAAAAAAACCACGAAGTGTGTTTGGATCATTATACCACTTCGTGGAAAAAAAAGAAATCTCATTGTCTACTCTCCATAATCAAGACCTTGCTCCCAACTGTCATCAAGGCTTGTAATGGACTGACCATTCTTATTTATTTGTTCAAGCAAAGGATTTAGTGAAGTCCCTAAAGATTCAGGATAACTACCCTCACGAGAAGACTTCGGAAAGTCCCATCCACTCATTGGCACATTCCTCCTTTCCTTTATTAGAATCTCCTAGGACGGAGAAACTATCATGAACGCGCTTCTTCTCCAGGACGATACGGATTAAACTTCTCCGGGTCCTCAGGATCAAGATTCGTCTTTACCCCAATGAACGGGCCCTTGGGTGTCTCTTGAATAATCCGATCCGTTAGTTCATTAAAGTCTGGCATTTCCTTTTTTTCTTCACGGTTCGTCATCTGATCGCCTCCCTACAGATTAGAGTTGGCGATCCCTTCAATTTCTATGTGTCTTTTGCTAAAGAAGTAAACATCTTTTCTAAATCAAGGTTAATCGCCTTATATTTGTGGTTCCTCATCGGAATGTTTAACCATTGAAATACTCTCGCTAAGTCTTCTAGGATTTCCTCTGTTGATCCATAAATTCGCTCAATATCATTTAATGTAGCGGTTTCGATCCCGTGAGCGACGATGGTCCGATGTCGAATATCCATCAAGTCTCCCATCTTCTTCCCTGATAAGACATCTACGATTTTTTTCCATCTTCCACCTCCCTGGATCAAAATCTCTTTAATTCCATTAAGCAATCCACGATAAATCTTGAATTGATGTTCAAAGGCTTTCTTTTGATAAATTCTATCTCTCAACGAGTACTCTTGTCTTAACTTAAATTCAATAACAGCGTATTTATAGAGCAGCTCACGCAGTTGGAAGATACGTCCGAGAAAATCGGTATATGCCTCCCTTTCTAACTGGATCACGAGTTGATCCATTAATTCATTGAATATGGGATGAGGATCTCCTTTGATAAGCAAAGGTAATTCCTGAATGTATGTATGTATACTTGGATAAGCGGACGAGACTGACTGTGGAATCAAATCAGTTAGCTTTTTTGCCTCTAAAAAATTGAAATTAACAGCTCGTTGACAACTTAGGACAAGGGTATAAAAAGATGTATTTTGCAGGTGCAGGATATTTTCAAGAATTTCCGTAGCTCCATCATAATCATAGCGTTGAATCAAGCGGTAAACCGCGTAAAGTTCATAACTCTGGTCCATATGGCCCCCTCAATCATATTTATAAGTTATTCTATGATACAGCAGGTTAAAGGTTTAACAAAGGGAAATTGTATTTTGTAGAGATATCGACACAACTTACGAAGTTCAAACCATGAAAAATGCTATACAATGCAAGTAGAATGATCCTCACGGGGTGACAATGATGATACATGAACTCATTACACAAATAAGGGACATCTTTTTGAAGCACAACATTTATTACACCTATGAGATAGAACATGGCGATAGACATCTCTTTCGTTGGAACGAGACCATGAGGGACGCGGGTATGGCTGAGGATAATGTGATGCTGGACTTTAATGTAGATAACCTTCATGAAGCCATTTATCTTGGATTAATACGAATCCCACATCTCTATCGGGCCCACGGCATTGGAGAAGAGATCGTTAATCTGTTAAAGCTTTATGCTAAAGACCACCACTATTCTATTCTCCTAGAAAGCGCACCGGAAAATATGCAGTTTTGGCAGAAGATGCATTTCTCTACCTTCCTATATGAGGATTATGGTTTTTGGATGATGGGCTATGGTGCAAAAAACAAGCAATTATTTAAAGTAAAATGGAATCAAATGAAACCCCTGCTTTGTAATGACGCATGCTAAAAAAACAACCCCTCGAATGTTGATCGAGAGGCCTTAAGAAATATAAACTTCACTTATCATTTGGTTCTTATCATGACCACAAGACGGACAAACGAAAAGATGTGGGCATTGATGGTTTTTTGCATCGTCTTCTATGCCGTCAAATTTTTTCATACCCTCAATTTCTAAATAGGCACTGTAATCATCAAAATAATCCATAACCCTTCCGCTATCCACCATCTTATTATTGCATGTTGGACAGTTAAGTGCATATAACTCGATCTCAATACCATTGCATAATGGGCATATAAAAGTCATAAACTTCCTCCTTAAGGCTTAAGGATCCAACACACATATTTTTAGCCAGCCTTAAGGATTTATTCTTATCCCTGCCTAGTAATCCATTCTTTTGCTAATTCGTACGCTTCCTTTTTATTAAAGGAAGGATCGAATAAAGCTTGAAAGGCTAATCCTGTAGAAATAGCCATAATTAATCGTCCTAAAGCTTGACTTCCACCAGCTAGTTCCGATAATTCCCCAGCTTTTTTATGTATTGCTTGTCCAAAGAGATTCTTCATCTCTTTTTGATGGAGGGCGAGTGCCGCTAATTCTAAGAGAAGCTGCTGCTGTTCTGATGAAACCTGAGCTTTATACATTTCTTCTGACAAGTACGCCTTCAGCACCTCACTAGATGCCTTTTCTTTCCGCTCATTTTTAAACTTGATCAGTTCTTGCAGCTCCTGTTCTTCAAACTCTTCGAATAAACCAATTAATAGTTGATCCTTCGTCTTAAAATGATAGTAGACAACGCCTTGGGTCACACCGGCAACCTCAGCTACATTTTTCAGGGTGATCTTTCCTTGTCCCTTTTTTATTAGCTGTTGCTTGGTTGCTGCAACCAAATCTTTGGGCGTGATTTGTTTCGGCTTTCCCACGTGTTCTCCCTCCTTTTTTACAAAAAAAGCTACTTATTCGCATAGGGATTATCATCCCCCCATACATAGAGCTCAGATAATCTTTCTTGTACCTGTTCATTAAGTTCTAGTTGGATGATGTCACCCCCAGCATATTCAACTAATGGATACGCTCCTTCCTGGATTGGTTGTGCCTCCACTGTCATGAGAAACTCTGGCATACTTAATAGAACGGAGCTAAGTGGGTTTTCTTCTGCTTGTTGATCATTTACGAGATCGAGTAATTCTTGCAGCGAAGGACTCATAAACACAGTTACCAATCGCGCTTCTGATCCTTTCTGAGTGAACTCTCTTTTTTCCCGAATCCACAATAAGAAGCTAGATTCTCTAACAGCTGGATTTGGGTGATTCTTTACAAGAGTAAGGGCCTGGAGGAGAGATGACATGAGTCTTTCCTCTGCTCCCGCCTCAGTGTGCTTCGTGACAAGGCTTGAATAATCAAGTAAATAACCGATCCCGTCTTGCAAGAGCTGGGCTTCTGTTAGCTGGTAGGCCCCCTTGGTTAATATTGAAGAATCAATATCCTCTAATTGCTCGCCGGATAATGGCTCCT
The DNA here is from genome assembly GCF_004123195.1 of Ammoniphilus sp. CFH 90114. Classification (NCBI taxonomy): domain Bacteria; kingdom Bacillati; phylum Bacillota; class Bacilli; order Caryophanales; family Paenibacillaceae; genus Ammoniphilus; species Ammoniphilus sp. CFH 90114. Next base: position 324,313 of record NZ_SDLI01000001.1, on the reverse strand, counting down.
TTATCTTATCCAACCAAGCTCCTCGCTCATTACTCGGAAAAAGATAAGCCTCAGAGTAGATATGAATAAGATCTTCGTCTTCCGTAGCTAGATAATGAATCCAAATTTGCTCTTGAGATAATAGATCATGCAATTTCTCTATTTCCATTGGGTTGTTTCTATTGAAGCCTATAGGGAAACCCAACGGGTTCTCCGGATCTGTCAACGTCCAAATCACAATATAAAAGTGATCCTTATAGGTCTTGTAATCAAGCATAACTTGGGAGCTAGAAGACCTCGAAAAATCTTCAATATCTTGAAACACAATAACAAAGTCCACTCTGCCTGAAAGATCTTGTCTTACAAAGTATCGATCTCCTAGTTCCCACACCGTATCGTATAGATCTCGAAATTCATCCGTCTCAAGCAAGTTTCCTATAGTTTTTTCTGATAATGGGACGTACTTATTCATCACGTTCTCCCCAACTCCAATTCCTAAGCTCCTGCATGAACAGAGTATCTGTTGCGTCAATATGGACAGGTGTAACGGTTACATATCCCTTAGATAGCATATCTCGGTCACTTTGCTCCATAAGTTTTCTATCATAGTTCCGTTGAATCCAGAATTCATCCCCTTTTTCCGATGGTTTGCGGTCAATTTGATCTGAGTAGTGATGAAGGTCTAGTGGAACAGGGATGATCCCCTTTAATTCATATGTCTTCACATGTGGAACATTGACATTCAAAAATACATCTGATGGAATCTTCATCGGTTTCACTTTTCGAAGCCACGGTTTCAAGATTTCAGTTACCTCACCGAAATCCTGGGGATGGAAGTGATTATCATAGGATAGGGCTATAGACGGGATACCATGGATCACTCCTTCACGAGCTGCACTTACGGTTCCTGAATAGTAGATATCCTTGCCAAGATTAAGACCGGCATTAATCCCTGAGAGAACGAGATCTGGTTTTTCATCTAGTAGCACGTGCAATGCAAGCTTCACACAATCAGCCGGATTGCCGTTCACACTCCATGCTTTTACTTGTTTCATACCATAAAAGTCAAATTCCTCTGCCATTAAAGGTTGGCGAACCGTTATCCCATGACCAACTGCACTTCGTTCTTCACTAGGGGCTGAAATATAAATAGTTGCCCAATCGCAAATACTTTCCACCAAAGTTTTAATTCCCAGAGCGTGTATGCCATCATCATTCGTAACTAGTATCTTAAGCATTCAATTTTTACCCCCTAAATCTTGGATGCTTTTTATTATTATCCTTATTATATAACAAAGTCGTAATCAATACGAAGAGAGCAAAAAAAGCGGTATCCTTGTGGGATATCCGCTTTTATTATTACTTCCTTTTCTGCTTGGACCCAAGATCTTGCATTCTTTCCTCACTTGATTTCATCCATTTTTTCAACTTCTCTTCTAGAGAATTCATCTTTTCCTTCCCTGCATCATGATTGCGTGGTTTGCGTTCTGGTCGTCCAAGAGCAGGAGTTGCTGGTTTTGATAGAGGTTTTCTTTCATTGCGTGGTTCAGGTATCGTACCATCTCTTCTTCCAAGTGGAGCTACCTGTTTGATCGAGAGAGAGATTTTCCCCGCATCGGAGATATCAATGATTTTTACCGTTACTTTATCCCCTACTACCAGATAATCCTCTACTTGCTTTACATACTCGCTTGCAATTTGCGAAATATGTACGAGCCCCGAACGTCCTCCGGAAAGCGAAACAAAAGCACCGTATTCCTTTATGGCAGTAACCTGACCTTCCATAACATTCCCAACTAACAACTCGCTAGACATATAATCGCTCTCCTTAGACTCCATCCTTATACAGGATAAATTATAGATAGATTATAAATACTATATGCTTGTGTTGAGACAAATGTGCCTAAGGTTACCTAAAATGACAATCAAAAGTATGGTGAACCGGATCCTCTTCCTCATCGAGCCATGTTGCCAATTTGGACAATGCATCTCCAACATAAGCCCGGAAGTCTTCTAACTCTTCTTCATTGTAATATACAGAATCGTCTTCTACTTCTGTTGTAACAACTAATGAAGTAAGAAAGCGAGTCATTGGATATTCCTCATTATTAAGAAAATAAAAGATATAAGGATGCTTCTCTACAAGTAAGGAGGCCCACTCCTTCACATCCTTGCGGTTCATAAGGTCTAAAAGTTCTCCATTCTTGGCATAGCCATAGAAAGAGAATAAAAGAGTCCCTTGATAAGCCCTTGCTGATTCAGGAGTTTGTAGTGCCTTTGCCAAATAATGATCTAACTGATGGATATTCTCGTTTTCCACTTCTTCTTTCGAAATCTTAATCATTACAGATGCTTGACGAGCCTCTTGACTGTTTTCGGTATGTCGACGTTCTTCCTCTTCATGTTTCTTAAGCACTTCTTGGCGCCATTGATCAAACTGGGCAAAGAAGTCTTCTCCCATAGGTATATCTAATGACGCAAAATAACTTTCAATTTCCTCCCGGTAGTCTTTAGACATGGCCTCAGATGTTTCGTATATCATTAAACATCTTTCCTGTAGAAATCCATTTAATTCATTGACCCGCTGAGGGAGAACATACGTCTTATATATTTCCATGGTTGGCTTATGTTGTTTATCTAAGAAGAATGTAAACTCAATAACCTCTTGTTCACATAGATGAATATATTTCCCGATCCTTCTCGCTGTGATGGTATCCATCTGCTCCAACAGATCCTCTTCTAATCGCAGACGTATGCGCTTAGGCTCACTCTTAGGATCTTGCATCGCTTCCTCATAAATTCGGTTTATCAAGCTATTCCACTCTTTGGTAAGATGCTTTTCCATCCATTCTTTTTTTAAAATAACCTCTTCGAAACGGATCTCCATAAGACTGTCTGCAACAGACTCGTGAGGTGGGTGAATGGGCTCTGTCTGTATATGATTCTCGGATGGACTCGCTTGTACTTCCGCCGGGGTCTCAGAAGATGATGAAAATACTTTCTTTAAAAAACTCTTAATCATGAATTATCCTCCTGTTGCACAGAAAACTCTACCTTTACCTTTTCGACACTCTCGACAAATTTCCTACTATAAAGAAAAAAAAGAGCCTGTTAAAGGGCTCTAAAAGCTTCCATCTTTCATTAAGGTAAACTCTCCAATAAAATAGACAAGGTCATCTTGTCCGTCTGCTTCAAGCATATCCTCATCTTCTGCCTCTTCCATATGCTCTTCTTCGTTTAACATACTATTAAAACGGTTTAAAAGTTGGTTGGAGAAATCTTGAAAGGGGATCGGTTCAGCCTCAGGCTGGACTTCATCCATAACTGTGATTTTCTCAAGCCCCTCAACATGGGAGAGGATCGTAAAACCGCCGATGTCTCCAAGGATCTCTTTCGTGTTCAGGTTCGATTTTTGCAAACGAAGCATAAGTTGCACAAAATCGTTTGCAGCTATAGATGGAAATAAAATTTGAATAAACCTTCTTCCAGAGTCCTTCTCTGCGCTATCGGGCTTTAAAAGTAGTAGATCAAAACCCTTCTTTTTTCCTAAACCAAACACTGATGTTCACCTCAACCCATCTATTTAGATATTTGCTGCTTGTCTCCTGCTATTTACCTTTTCCATTATACATGATTTTTATCTGAAAAGGGTTCCTTCTCCATGGACTGTTGATGCATCCAGCCCATTTGTTGAGAGATTCCCATACCTTTAAGCGGTTCTTCTATTTGAGAGTCAGGCAAATAAGGGATAATAGATCTATATTTCTCACTCCCAAATATGAATAATTGTTCTTGTTCGAGACGTCGTTCTTTAACCTGTTGAGCTGTGATTTCAGCCCATTCCTTGATTTGCTTAGGTTTAAATTGATTAAGGTGTTCCGTATAAGCATCAATCTCATCTCCAGGTGAAACTAGATGATGCTTCGCCGAGAGAATGTACCACTCATCAAAATCAGAGCACTCTATGTATTCCTTTACTTTCACGAACCAAGCTGAAGTATAAAGCTCCGAGGCGGTATGCTTACCTTCTCTCTTCTGCTTTACACATGCAATAAGAGCGATTTTCTTTTTACTAGAGCGGGAGGGCATAGGCATCGAGTCTAAGAAAATTCGTGTTAAGCGTGTTTGCCAATGTACAATCGTTACACAGGATTCTAGGTAATACTTCACACCAAACATCATGTTTCTCTCCTCTTTTCTGAAGGCTTACCCCTTTTTTTCTTTATTTTAGCAATAAACAGCTGGAATTGCATGTTTTTCCTATATTTAGCAAACAATAAGACCAACTCATCTTTGGAGGTGTTGCAAGTTGAACAGAAAATATCTCTTTGTCATTGGACTTCTTTTCGCTATGGCGGTAGGAACCTTTCTTCCTCAATTACTTGTAGGCAACGTGGAAAGCTCTGCGGACGAAGTTACTTATCAATTTGTTAATCTCGGAATGACTACAACAGAAACTCGTGAGATCATAGAGGAAATTCTTGATGGAATTGTAGGCGTGGCTGATTTTCGTATTGACCCTATGGCAGACATGATTACCATTACGCTTGATCCCGAGACTATGAAGCCTGAATGGATTGTGAAGTCCTTAGAAGCACACGGTTATAAGCCTGATGAATATCATAAGGTAAGATAAAAACGAAAAGCACTGAACAAAAAAACTCCCACGCCTTCTTAAAGGCGTTGGGAGTTTTTGGATATGTGACACCTTTATCGAGCGTGCCCTTCTACGACTTGTCATGGTTGAATACAAGTTTATCCGGGCTTTCCTTCAGATTAAAAATATAGTGTCCTTCAGGAAGTCCCTTTTCTTTCAGATCCTCTCTAGAACAAAGAGAGAACCGATCCGTCTTCGAGGCTACAGGAATGAATCCTCCTATAGGACTCTTCGTCACGCACGGATTATCAGATTCTATGACAAGATATAAGTTATTCTTCTCTAATTCCTCGAGAAGCGTGATCCATTGCTGTTCAGTTAGTCCTGTACTTCTCTTCTGCAAGATGGAGCCCATCTGGACAGATTGCATCATTATTCTCTCCCTAAAGTTTCTTGTGTCTCTATCTTATATACTATGAGGTAAAAAGATTTATGAGTTTGATTTTAAGGCGGCCAAAATGGGAAGTCAACTAATAAATTTTGCTTCATTCTTACTTAAAGTACTGATATGATAGTAGAGAGAATGAACAACCTTGTTTTATCTAATTCTAAATTCATATTTTATGTAATATACATTTATTTTTTTCGGTCAATTAAAGGGGGAACTACTATGGCAAAAGCACTTATCGTTGATGATGCCTTGTTCATGCGCACGATGTTAAAGAAAATATTAGAAGAGAATGGACACTCCGTTGTAGGTGAGGCTGCTACTGGAGAAGAAGCTGTCCAAAAATATAAGCTATTGACCCCTGACTTTGTGACGATGGACATCACAATGCCGGATATGAACGGAATTCAAGCTGTAAAGGAAATTATCTCATTTGCCCCTCAAGCCAAAATCATCATGTGTTCCGCCATGGGACAGCAAGGCATGGTTCTTGACGCTATCAAATCAGGCGCCAAGGATTTTATTGTTAAACCATTTCAAGCAGACCGAGTTTCTGAGGCTGTTGAGCGTGTACTTGGGCAATAAGGATTTTAGAATAAAATATTATATGGATAAAATAAATAAAGGCAATAGCACGAGCTATTGCCTTTTTGCTGTCTTGAACGTTACACTTCCATAATGACAGGAAGAATCATCGGTTTACGCTGCGTCTTCTCATAGAAGAATGGCTCTAATACATCAATTACCTTAGACTTTAATTGAGACCACTCCTTAACATTCCTCTCTGTCAGCCTCTGTAAAGACTGCTGAACTAATCGAGTGGCTTCGTTTAACATCTCCTCTGACTCACGAACATAAACAAAACCTCTTGTGACTAGGTCGGGACCACTTACAATCTTCCACTGTTCCTTATTGATTGTTACTACAACAACAATCAATCCATCCTCAGAAAGCTTCCTTCGATCGCGCAGCACAATGTTGCCAATATCACCTACACCCTTACCGTCAATTAGTACCATACCTGAAGGAAGTTTAGCTGCCTTAGAGGCAATCCCATCTAAAAACTCAACTGGATCACCATTGTCCAAGATAAAGATATTACTACTTGGTATCCCTGTCTCTTCAGCTAATTTCTTATGCATCATAAGCATACGATACTCCCCATGAATAGGAATAAAGTATTTTGGGCGGATGAGGTTAAGCATGAGCTTGAGCTCTTCTTGACTTCCGTGACCGGAAACATGGAACCCTGATACAGAACCAAACACTACTTCCGCCCCGGCTCTCATTAGAAGGTCAATTGTCCGGCCAACGAAGCGTGCGTTACCTGGGATAGGTTGAGCAGCTATGATGACTGTATCTCCAGGATAGATCTTTACCATACGATGCGAACCCGTGGCGATCCTAGTTAGAGCGGCCATCGGTTCCCCTTGACTTCCCGTACAAACGATAACTACTTTATCGGCTGAGAATCGGTCAATTTCATTAACATCAATCAACATCCCCTTGGGAATGTTGAGGTAACCTAGTTCGGCTCCAATTCTAAACACATTCTCCATACTTCTTCCGATTACAGCAATTTTACGGCCATAAAGATCGGCCGCTTCAATCACCTGCTGAAGACGATAAACGTTAGAAGCAAAAGTAGCAAATATGATTCGGCCATCTGATTTATGAAAAACTTCCTTAATCGTCTCTCCAACCGTTCTCTCAGAGAGGGTATGTCCGGGACGTTCACTATTCGTACTATCGGATAAGAGACATAATACTCCCTTTTCACCTAATGCAGCCATCTTGGATAGGTCGGCCTTATCTCCTACAGGTGTATAGTCAAACTTAAAATCCCCTGTATGAACAATGATGCCCTCTGGTGTATCGATAGCAATTCCTACAGCATCAGGAATACTGTGATTGACACGGAAGAAAGATACACTTAACTGTCCAAGTTGAAGGACACTGGCGTCGCTAATCTCATTAATTTTCACGCGATTAATGAGACCATGCTCCTGCAATTTAACTTTTGCTAGGCCCAATGTTAACTTTGTCCCATATAGAGGGACATCTAACTCTTTTAGAACAAAGGGCAAAGCACCGATATGATCTTCATGTCCGTGGGTTAACACAATTCCGCGAACTCTGTCCCTGTTATCTGTTAGATAGGAGACATCTGGGATTACAAGGTCAATTCCTAACATCTCTTCTTCAGGAAATTTAAGTCCTGAGTCAATGACAACAATGTCATCCATATATTCAACTACGTACATATTTTTCCCGATTTCACCCAGACCTCCTAGGGCGAAAACACGTAACGGACTACGTTTGCTCTTCATAGGTTCACTCCTTTTAATGCCGACACTCTTAATCTTCTCCATTTAGCGTAAAATATGAAGGAGAAGTCCAATGTTAAACTGATTTAATCACATATAAATTCAAAAAGCAAAAAATGCCTGCTCTTCCTAGACATCCCCATTTCAGCGGGAAGCATATTTCCGAATTGATTCAGCTATCCGGAGAAGTTCGACTTGAAGCTCAGTTGGGGCAGCTGCTATAGCTTGTCCGGATAAAGAGGGGCGAAGAGATTGAGGGAACTGAAGTGGGGTATGTTGAAAGCAGAATTCAATGTAATAGGAATCACGTATTTGTTGTTGAACAAAGCGGGCTGTATAAGGAACCAAAATTCTCTGACCGTTAAGGAGAACAATTTCGCTATGATTCATTTTTGCTCTAAAAGAAGAGACTTGGTCGATTTGGCGATGCATCACCCACAAAAATCCCCTTGTTCGAAGTTCATCATGGCTCTGTTTTCTCAATGGGAAGATGACTTGCTGAGGGGATATCGGTATTGGCAACAACTGCTTCTTGCTAATTCTTTCTTGAACGTATTGCTGAATAGACACTAAATCCAGGAAAAACAATTGAAACAATTGGTTAACGAAGCGATGGGTCGTGTATGGAAGGATTTTCTCCTCATCAAATAGTATCAGTCTAGTTGCCTCTCCTCTATCTTTGACTAGTATGGGTTCAGCAGCCATCCCCTTCTCTAAAAATTGTTCCGCCAGTTGAACAAATTCATGAGAAAACGCATTTCGCTTCTTATTCAGATCGCATCTCTCCTTTTCATATTAAAGATAATACAGGAACATTTTAACAAACCCTGTTTAAAAAAGAAACCAAAAAAAAAAAAACAGTTTCCTTACGAAAACTGCTTTCTCTTCACTCTATTCCCATAATTCAAATTCTTCACCAGCAACTAATTTGCCGTTATTACATTTTGGACAAGACAAGCCTCTCTCTATTAATTCTTCCGTAATCTTAACAACCATTTGATTGCAGAAAACACAATGTGGATCATCTCCAAGAAGACTCGACCAATTGTCCTCTGAGAGCTTGAACATCTGCTTAATAGGGTTCTCATTGGATCTCGAAACCCCTTTATCCCATGCATAGACCTCTTCTTCCTTCCTCTCCAGGACATCTAATAATTCAAAAGTTTTTCTGCATGCGTAGCAGACACATGCATCATAATGATAGGCTGTCTCTGTATTTTCCACATTAACCTTCTCAAGAATTCTCTTATACTCATTTATACGGTTTGGATGCATGAGCAAATCAATCTCATGAGAATAGGTATATATATATTTCTTAACTACCTCTTGAAGCGAGTCTTGACTTCCTTGATGGAGCATGAGAATCCCTGTATCATATTCACAGCACTTGCATACAAAATTCATCCCAATACCCATGATATCCTCCTTTTGTCCTGCCTCTGGACTTCTGGATGACGGTGTTCATCTCCAAAGCAACGCTGGTGGGACAATATACTTTAGCCTTTATTGAATTCTACAAGGATCAAATAAATCCTATAAAAATATTTCAACAATATATGACGAAACTTGACAATTCGACATGATTCTACTCTCACCAATTCCCTGTGAACTGCAAAATGACAACAATAGCTCCTAAAACCCAAACATATACAGCGAAAATTTTAAGTGAACCTTTACCTAAGATCTTTAACATCCATCTTACAGCAATATAGCCGGAAATGGCTGCAGCGAAGGTTCCAACCAAAAGCGGCAGCAGGCTAATGGTTTCTGATTGATGCTCTACTAACTTTTTCCCTTGTAATATACATGCTCCGAAGATCGCTGGTAAGGATAGCAAAAAAGAAAACCGAGCAGCCGCTTCTTTTTCAATCCCACGGAACAAGGAGCCGGCAATCGTTAATCCCGATCTCGATATCGCTGGAAGGATGGCAGCCCCTTGTAACGTCCCAATAAAAAGTGCATCTTTATAAGTAATCTTTTCAAACGGCTTGTACCCTTTATTCTTTATTCGATCAGCCCACCATAGGATGATCCCAGTAGCCAGAAATTCTACACCAATCGTAGAGCCTGTCTTAGATATTTCCTCGAAGTAATCTTCAAAAGTTAAACCAATGATTGCTGTTGGTATGGTACCAACGAGAAGTAAAAACCCTAAGCGACTAAACGGTTTCCTAATCAAGTGCACGATATCATCCCAAAAGACTGCCATAACGGCAACAAGTGTACCAAAATGGAGCAGTGTATCCAAAAGCAGCCCGGCTTCCGCCATGCCCAAATATTTTCTCCCTAACACTAAGTGGCCTGTACTACTTATCGGAAGAAACTCTGTAAAACCTTGAATGATTCCTAATATTAATGACTTCCAAAACTCTTCCATCTTTCGCTCCTCCCTAGGTTTGCCTTTTCTATCATGTATGTCCTAGGGAGAGGGTTTATGAATATTATTGCCCCTAAAGCTAAAACAAAAGAAAAAGGAGGGGACTCCTCCTTTTTTCAAGCAATATATAATATAGCTTTGTCATCAATTTGATATAAATCTTCTATAGTAGTCACTGTATACAACTGCCTTAGCAAGTCATACCTTCCTAGTCCCGATCGTAGGAAACAGCGCGTAAATTGACCATCAAGATCAATCATAACTTCGAAATATTCTCCTTTACCATCCATCTTTTTTTTCAGGGAGAGGACGGAAATGCTTCCCATGTTGTTTTACCTTCCTTTCATTAGTAAAAAGGCTTTGTGCCTCATGTATATACAGTATGTGACAACATAAGCAGATTATTCATTAAAAACCAGTAGCATTGTCAAAGTTATAAAAAAAAGACAAGCTACCAACGAATGGCTGGTACGCTTGTCTTTATGTTTATTTAATCTTAATCCAAAAAGGAAACAATTTGATCTAAAGTAGCCGTTCTTTCCTCATTAGTGATTCGTTTTTCTAGCTTCTTTAGTGCATGGAATAGTTCATTTAGCTGAGCCTGGTCCCATTTCTGATTTTCTAATCCAAAAAGCAGTCCTTCCAGAACAGAGGCTTCTAATTGTTCCTTAACAGCCTCTATTTTTTCTAGAACATCCTCAGAAGGGTGATCCTTCATACAAATCCCCATATCTCTGTTCCTCCTCTAGAATAAAGTTTATTTACTATTATGACCAATACAGTTCCCCACGTCTATCTTTTCTCTTACAATTTCTTCACCCGTATAGGACTGACCATAAGGATAGCCAAAAGAATGGCTATATAGGGGTTAGTATACAAGAATACCCCCATTAAGCTCATGATTAGACCCGCTAACGTAATGGGTATTCCCATGTAGTAGCCTACTGTAGGATTCGCATTGAAACGGGCCAAACGTAAAGCCCCCATTGTAGGGTAAAGAACAAACGCAATAGGATTAACCCAGCTCGGACTAGCTAGGGTATGGAAGAGTAAAGCGGGTGCTACTCCAAAACTTACAATGTCAGCTAATGAATCAAGTTCAACTCCAATTTGATTATTCACTTTTAGTTTACGGGCAATTCTTCCATCAAAAACATCAAGAAAGGCAGCTAAAAAAATAAGCAAGCTTGCTGTCCGATGATATCCATTCATGGAAAAGGTGATCGAAAACACACCGCATAAGAGGTTACCCAAAGAGAATAAATTGGGTATAGACCTTACAATATAGGACAGCATGGAATCCCTCCCATCATGAGCTTTTAACTGCGTGATTCTATCGGTAGTTTTTGGGGTGCCTCGGGAACAGTCCGCAATTCCGCTTCAAGACTTTTACTGGAATAGATCGTGACTAGATTCTTACCGTGCCTAGCATAACACTTTATCATGACAGGATGGTCATAATCATTACGAAATGAAAAATCAGGACCATACCAGCTAACCGTTGCATCTCTTCCAGCAGGTACATACCCGACTTGTTTGCTATGCGAATATCTCCGTAAGATCGTGAGGCCAGCCTTATCAACTGCATTAAAGAGGGTTGAGGAAACTTGACAGATGCCTCCCCCTATTCCCTCCGACAACTCCCCTCTCACAATTACGGGGGCGCGTTTATATCCTTTTTCAACGGTACGTTTACCTACAACCTTATTGAAAGAAAATGTCTCACCAGGAAGAAGGACATAATGATGGATGGCAGATGAAGCGAGTTGAATATTTTGCGAACGATTAAAGTTTCTGCTGTTGTAATAGGTTGCAAAACTTGAAATTTGCCTCTCCATTGCCAGTTTTAATTGCTGCGTTGTTACTCTCGGTGGAATAAACGTAATAGGCAGCATGGCTGATGTTTCCTCAGGCGAATAAAGTAATTGTTGAAATGTGAAGATTAGTTTATTACGGTCTATGGCAACACCTGTTAAGTGTTCAACTATCCTCCCATTGTGATCAATATAGGCACTTTGCTCCTTCACACCAATCTGAGCATCAAGACGATCTGCAATTTTCATGACAGAACTAGTGTTTACAATTGGAATAGAGACTTCTGGTAAGGTCAACTGTGATATCGGAATAGAAAATTGTTGGTCAAGGTAGCGCAGTTCAATCGTTTGCCCCAACTCTTCATTAATCCCTGTAATATCTTGAATACTAATCGATGAGGCAAGAGCTTGCGTTGTTAAACTAAGCAGACAAAACAATAAAACGCCCAATTTATTATATATCCGCAAGATGGGAACAACTCCCTTCACTGATAAACCCTGATTTTTACTCTCTTTTTTTCTTTTACTCATAAGTGTATTATTGGCATTCGTCAATGAAATTAAAGCTAAATAACTTTTGGTAACAAAAACAGGAAGGACCCCCTGTAGGGATTCCTTCCTGTTATCTTCTCACTCTTTCCTTCCTCTTCGTTAAACGTTCTTTAGCCAGTTCATAAGAAATATCAATCCTTAAGATGTCGTATAGTGGCATCCCTTTAGGAATATGGTCCTTCAACTCATAAAACAAGCTAGGATTTTCTTCCTTGAGGATTGTAATAAATTCAATCATAGGTGGTATTACATTTTTGGGAAGCCTGCGGTTAACCCCTTTTAGAAAGGTTAACATTTTATGGTGGTTCGTTTCACTTGAGGCAATTAACACCTCAAATTCTTCAATCAATTCTATAAGATCAACCATGGAGTCCGCTCCTTCGTCTTTTTCCAATGCTGGATAAGCGTCTAATACTATTTTATCAGAAGGTGGAAAAACAGCAACACGCTTTCGAGAATTACAATTTATTTCCCTTTTGGACATACTATTTGTGTAAGGGAAATTTCCGAATTTAATTACTTTTTGTGTATACGCTTACAAAAACGTTGAAATATCGTCAAATATTTTTACATTCTCTCTTTTTTATCTTAAAATAGATAAGGATTCTATCGCAACACATATGAGGTGTTATTGATAATGGGAAAAAAACTAGTCATTTTAGGTGGCGGATATGGCGGTATGAGGCTAATTCAAGGCTTACTGCCCAAGATACGGGATGATCATGAGATCATATTAATTGACCGGCTTCCGTATCATACATTTAAAGTAGAGTATTATGCCCTTGCCGCAGGGACGGAATCCCTAGCGGAATTAACACATCCTTTTCCCGAAGACCCACGCCTAACCAAGATATATGGTGAGGCAACGAGTATTGATTTTGAGGGGAAAAGGGTTGAAGTACGGGAACACGATCCTATTGAATATGACGAGTTAGTCATTGCTGTAGGATGTGTGGATGATTATCAGAATGTCCTAGGTGCCGAAGAGAATGCATTTAGCATTCAAACCATTAAGAAGTCCCAAATTGCTTCTCAACGATTGACCACATTAGATCCCTATGAACGAGTGATGGTAATTGGCGGTGGCCTTAGTGGTGTGGAATTAGCAGCAGAACTTAGACAGTCGAGACCGGATCTTAATATTTCCATCGTGAATCGTGGAAAAGGACTCCTGAGTCCTTTTCCACAAAAGACTCAGGACTATGTAACCCAATGGTTCCGTGAGCATGACGTTAATTTAATTAATTATATTCAATTGAATGAACTCTACCCACAGTATGCCATTCATCAGGAAGGAACCCTCGAATATGATGCGGTTGTATGGACGGCTGGGATTAAACCTGCTCCCATAACGGATTGTATCGTTGGAGAGCGAGATCATCAGGCTCGGTTTATTGTTGGCGATGATTACTCTCTTCCAGAGCAACCAGATGTCTACATCATTGGGGACTGCGCCTCTGCTAATTTTGCACCTAGTGCTTACCTAGCAGAGATGATGGCTGACCGATTAAGAGATATTTTGCTTGCGAAGTGGAAGGGACAAGCCATCCACCTTCCTCCGCTGAAATTGAAAGCTGTCTTCGGCTCCCTAGGAAAAAAAGAAGGCTTCGCTGTTATCGGAGACACCCCGCTGCACGGACGTGTCCCACGTATTCTCAAGTCAGGTGTTTTATGGCTTTATAAGAGACACCTTGGCTAATTATTCAAAAAAGGACTGACTGTTACCTTACAGTTGGTCCTTTTTTGTTCTCTGGAAAAGCCTCCATGGAATATACATAAGGTAAACGAGATTGTAGGTGGGTATTATGTCAGAAAAGCGCGGAGGATTTTGGCGTCGGCTTGCAGCTGGGCTCGTCGATGGAATCTTAATTGGATTATTCTGCTATGGCATCACAGTTGGAATGGACCAAGGTACAGCAAATGCAACAGAGACTGTTGTAAACTTACTTTATGCGACCTTGCTGCCTCTAGTTTGGGGTGGGTATACGTTTGGGAAGAGATTGCTTTATATACGCATTGCTAGAACGGATTTTCTTCCTTTGTCATTAGGAACTATGCTCCTTAGAGAAGTATTCGGCAAAATGATTTTAAGCTTAATAACCTTTGGTATTACCGTAATTATCAGTGCATTTATGATCCTTCTAAGAGAAGACCGACGTGCCATCCATGATCTAATTGCAGGAACATATGTAGAAAAAAGCCATTAATCATAGCGCCTCCTCATTGAATGGCGCTATGATTATGAAGAAACTGAATAAATGTAGAAATAACGGATTGATTTTTCTGGTCATACAAGTAAGAACAATAAAATCTTCTATGAAGTTTAAACTCTGGTATATCAACCACTTTTACTCCACCTAGTTTCACTGCTTTTGCAGCTGCTAGCGAGGATACAGCTGAAATCCCTAGACCTGCTTCCACAGCTGCAATAACAGCTTCCGTACTTTCTACTTGACCAGAAATAGACAGCTTCGCCACTTCAATACCCGAACTGGTTAAATAGGCTTCTAATGTTCTACGCGTATCTGATTCAGGTTCACGCATGATCCAATCTGATTCGGTAAGCATCGTTAGCTTCTCAACAGTCGTAGGCCAATCATAATCAATAGGGATAATCAAACACATATTATCCTCAGCAATGGGAAACGACATAACACCTTCCGTTGTCATCGGTATACCCGTTATCGCTACGTCTACGGTACGATCTCTTAACCATTTAATCACCTCGCTCGTACCTGAAATACGAAGATGAAGCTTTACATCCGGATAGACATTTCTATAAGTCTTAAGTAATGGGGGAAGAAGGTATTCCGAAGGAATGGTACTTGCGCCAAGAGTAAGTCTGCCCTTCACTTTTGTTCCCCAGACCTCTTCCTCTATCCTGTCCCAGATCATTAAGATCTGCAAAGAGGATTCATAGATCGTTCGACCGTGGCTTGTAAGTTGGACACCCTCTGATTCTTTCGTTAAGAGCTTCGTCTTCATATAATCTTCAAGCGCTTGAATCCTCTGTGTAATGGCTGGCTGGGAGACGTTTAAATGCTTGGCCGCTTCTTTATAGCTTCCCGTTTGAACCACTTTAACTAAAGCTTTTAAGTGGTTAAGATTCATATTATCAACCCCCTATATCATTTTTCATGTATAAATTTTCTCCAAGGAAGGCCCATCAAGACGTTCAGGTATATCATCGAAGACAATACGCCCATGGGAAATCCCAATGACTCGTGTGGCATACTGCTTGGCCAATTCCACATCATGCAGATTAATTATCATGGTAATATTTTCCTCCTTATTAATTGATTTTAACAGATCCATGATGCTTCTTGAAGTTAGCGGGTCAAGACTTGCAACAGGCTCATCCCCAAGGATAAGCTTAGGCCTCTGCACCAATGCTCTGGCGATGGCGACGCGCTGCCTTTGGCCACCGCTTAATTGATCTGCCCGTTGATGCTTCACTCCTGCTAAACCAACTCGGTCTAATGCATCTTCCGCTATTTTAAGATCGATTGATGGAAATAAATAAGTCAGAGCTCTCCATCTGCTTATGTAGCCGAGTCTTCCCACTAAAACATTCGTTACAGCCGATAGTCTACCTAATAAATTAAAAGATTGAAATATCATTCCTATCGAGCGCCTGTAAAGGGTAAGAGCTCTTCCTTTGTAACCCGTAATCTCTTTTCCTTCCCAACGTATAGTTCCACTAGTAGGTTTAACAAGTTGGTTTATACATCGGATAAGAGTCGACTTACCAGCCCCACTCAATCCTAAAACAACAACAAACTCACCCTCTCCCACACCAAACGAAATACTCTCAAGTGCAGGACTTGTTGCCCTGTGATATTGCACTTTTAAGTTTTCAATTTCCACTAGCATCAAATCACCCTTTTTCTTACGAAAGTCCCCAAGTAATCAACCAGTAAAACAAGCCCCATGATTACAATAACTTCTGTTGCCACGAATTGATAATTAAAAATTTTAAAATCAATAAATAACATATTTCCAATCCCACCTCCGCCGATAAAGCCTAGAATCAGAGAAGCTCGTACCCCGACTTCTAATCGGTAAAAGTAATGAGAAAGGATATTAGGCACAATTTGCGGAAGGATCCCGTATAAGATGACCAAAATTCTAGGGACTCCAACAGAAGCAACCGCTTCCTGCGGTCCCGGGTCTGCTGCCTCTATCAATTCCGAAATCAATTTACCCAACACACCAATGTTATGAATGGCTATAGCCACGACAGCTGGAAAAGGACCTAGTCCCAAGGACGGAACAAGAAGTAATCCTAACACAATTTCTGGGACAGAACGAAAAAAATTGAGCAGCCAACGAGTCCCATTATAAAGCCCTTTTGACGGGGACGTATTGTATGCAGCCAAAAAACTAAGTGGAATGGCAACTACCATAGCCAGAAACGTACCAAGAATGGCAATTTGTAATGTAACGACTGCAGACTTGATGGCTAACGGGAGAATACTCCAATCAGGTGGGAGCCATTTCGTCTGGAGAAAGACGAGGCTATTTCCGAGATCCAGAAATTTTCTTATATCGAATTGTGCGCCCTGCGCGCTCCAGATAATGACAATCGCTGACAAAATTGTCAGCGACCATTTGGGTAATTTATTCAATTAACTTCCTCCTATTTAAGTCGACCATCTTGTTCTGCAGCACGACGAATAGCTTCATAGTCCGAGTTTTGAGCTTTGGTGAAACCCGTTGCAGCAAAGGCGTCTAATATATCCTGATCGGTAACTTTCAAAAAGGCTTCTTGAATTTTACTAACTGTCTCTTGATCAACATCTTTTACTGCCCAAGGATATTGAAACAGCTTTTCAGACTGCCAAATCACTTTATAAAGGTCCCCATTAATTTTTCCACCTTCTTTTAAGGTGTCAAAAATGGCACTATCAATAGCCCCTGCATCTACCTGCTTGTTTTCCACTGCTAATGCTGTAGCATCGTGTCCGCCTGTGAAGATCACATTCTTGAAGTCATGGTCATTGTTATTGCGATATACCCCTCTATCCTTTAATTCAAGCCCAGGAATAAGGGATCCAGAAGTAGAGTTTGGATCTCCAAAGGCAAAAGTGACTTGCTCCTTATCGTTGAGCATCTCATCAAGGCTATTGTAAGGAGAATCCTTATGAGCAATGATATAAGAATAATAATAAGGTTCTCCCTTAACCAATTGAGTCATAATAGCTTCAGCACCACTTTCATGATGGGCTATTACATAAGTTAGAGGACCGTAGTAGGCCATATTCACTTGTCCAAAGTTCATCGCTTCAACAACACCATTATAGTCAGGATAAACATCGATCTTAACAGCGATTCCAACTTCCTGTTCAAGATGACTCCCAAGTTTCTTAATAGCTTCTTGCATCTTCCCTTGATTCAAAGAAGGTATAACCCCAATCGTTAAGGATGGTGTCTTCCCAGTATCTCCGGCCTCTGCTGGCTGGTCAGGAATCGCTTGCTGTGGTCCACCACCGCAGGCTGTTAATAAAAGTATTAATATTAAGGATAAACTAATTCCTCTAAAGACTTGATTAAACATTCTGCTTCCTCCTAGAAGTCCATTCATTTTACAATGCTGTTTCATTAGTTTTGCTTGTTTGACGAATAAATAAAGTTTATTATAACTCAAAAAAAATAGCAAACCCTATAGGTCTGCTACATCCTCTCTTGAAAAAGGCTTCTCTATGTCTATGTGTCCGCTTAGCGTTTCTACCTTTTGTCCATTTAGCAATAGTTGGACTTGAGTCACTTCTTCAAATTGAAACATCGTTTGAAGTAAGGACAGAATCATCATGCGTTCCATACTGCTTCCAACTGGATTGTTTGAACTCATTACATCTACTGTAAGGATCCCGTTATCGAACTGATCATTCAATAACTGCCATCCTTCCCACGGCGATACA
This sequence comes from Ammoniphilus sp. CFH 90114, assembly GCF_004123195.1. Classification (NCBI taxonomy): domain Bacteria; kingdom Bacillati; phylum Bacillota; class Bacilli; order Caryophanales; family Paenibacillaceae; genus Ammoniphilus; species Ammoniphilus sp. CFH 90114. The sequence continues at coordinate 306,298 of NZ_SDLI01000001.1, read as the reverse complement.
TCCGGCTGGGGTACTTCTGACGCTAACAATTGAAAGGCTAAAGAATATTTTGAGGAGGACTCACTCCATGTTACTTCTAGTTCTTGTTCCTTAAGTTCCAATACATTTGCATCCGTAAAGTAGATCTTAAAGTTAAGTTTCTTTTCTTCCTCTTTTGGTTCATTCGTTGGACTCTCTGTTTGTTGTACTGCTTCGCCCTCATTTGCTTGAGGCTCTGGAGGACCTGAATCCTCACTGCATCCAGTCATAATGGTGAGAAGGACAAACATCAGGAAAAGTCCATATATTTTTAGTTTCATTGTCCTCACCTCTTATTGATAGGAAGTATAATACTCATGAATCGCTTTTCCTAAAGCTTGAGCTACCCTTTTTTGGAATGCTGGTTCAAGCATTTGTCTATTCTCTTCAGCATGAGTAAGGAAGCCAATTTCGATTAAAGCACTAGGCATTGTCGTATTCTTTATCACATAGTACCCTGCCTTCTTTGCTCCCCGGTCTGGGAACCTTGTAGCTTCGAGTAAATGCTTATGTACAATCTTCGCGAATTGTTCACTTTGCGCTGTATGATAATAGGTTTCAGTTCCTCTGGTTTCTGGCTTAAACGCATTAGCATGGATAGAAAGAAATAAATCTGCTTGTATCTCATTAGCCATTAACACACGATCCTGCAAAGTCGGATAAGAATCATCAGAACGTGTCTCGATCACCTGCAACCCTTTATATTGCCTTAGTTCTTCCTTCAAAAGTGTAGAGATCGTTAAAGTTAGATCCTTTTCCCTGTTGCTGCTTACGCCTTTAGCTCCCGGGTCTTTACCTCCATGACCAGGGTCAAGCATAATGAGAAAACCTTCTTTTTTAGGCAAGGAATGTAATGCTACCTCCCAGCCCTCGGCTCCTGGGTTAAGATCATATTTTACTCTTCTGGACAATTCCACAACAATACGCACCGTCTGAGGTTCTAGTGAAAATTGACTAAACCTTATTTCCTTGATTAACTCCTCTTGTTCTAGATGGGAGAGTCGTGGAGATTGAGATTCTAAACTAGGTGTCATTTCAGGCAATTCTATATCTACCATTTTTTCTGTGGAAGTTTCTAGTGGCTGTGTCTCAACAGGCGTATCCGTTGACAGTTCCTCAGAGCTTAGAGGTTCCTCAAGGGGCATCGGTTCACTAGTAATGCCTGAAACGGAAACCGTGCTTGCCTTCCGAATAATACCCGTACCTCCATTAAAAAAGGCCGTTTCCTTTAGCTCTTCACTAATAATCGTATTAGGTAAGTCAATGACTAGTCGATGTGGCGCTTCCATTAAAAAATGTTGTAAAGGCATAGGGGCAGTAGACTTAATAACTATCTTTCCATTTACCTCTTGAACAGACTGCAATCGGCTTAACTTCTCGATCCTAAACAAACGATCCGCTTGTACTACTTTGGCCTGGAATAGATTTTCAATTACGGATTGGGGTACCACCCATCCAGAATCAAGCCTTCGAAGATGTAATTGAGTTCTACCCCGTTCTTCAATATTTAAATTCAGGTCTCCGTATATTAACCGATCCACTTGATCCATCTCTGCAGACTGAAAAACAGCTCCAAGGAAGGGACTGATTTCCTTTAGAGGAAAGTAATATTCATTGCCTATCTTAAAAACTCTTTGTCCGCTCAAACTCTTCCCATTGGCCTCAACAGGATACGTTTGATTAACAATCACGGTTCGAGTATCTTGCTCCCAGCCTATAGTGGTTCCCAGCGATTCTCCGACAAAGCGTAAAGGAACTAAGGTTCGTCCCTTATCTAACATCGGCGGAACGTCCATGGCAACCTCCTTGCCGTTAACGATCGCCTTTTTCTGTCCAATGTGCATCGTTAGATCGACAGCGTTACTCTTAATACTAACTTTTCTCTGTTGATTATCCCATCCTACCTCAGCTCCAAGTTCTTCAGCAACGATACGAATCGGTACCATTGTTCGACCTTGAACAAGCTTCGGTGGGACATCTGGTTTCAACGTTTGACCTTCTAGCATTAGCTGAATGGTGTTAGTCTCTGCATGAACCATTGCAGATGTCCAAGGGATCAGCAGTAGGATTAATAGCATGCCAATCCCAAGGCGAAATCTTCTCATTGAATGCTTCTCCTCTCTTTCTGTTATTTTGGCTAGTTATGCCAAGTTTTGTCGAACAACCCATATTATTAGACGTATAAAGCGGAAGAAGGTTTTGATTTTTTATGCTAGAATTTACGTATTCTCAAACTTATTTTTCAAAGGAGACATGACGATGACAATTCTTCCATATATGGGTAAACATCCAATCATTCATAATAGCGTCTTTCTTGCAAAGGGTAGTCTAGTTAGTGGTGATGTTAAAATTGGGAAGGAAAGCAGCATCTGGTATAACACGGTTATCCGAGGCGATATTGCCCCTACTGTAATTGGAGAACGTACAAGTATACAGGATAATTCCACCTTGCACCAAAGTCCAGGTAATCCTCTCATCCTCGAAGATGAGGTTACGGTTGGCCATAATGCCATTCTTCATAGCTGTACGATCCGCAAGGGGGCAATGATAGGCATGGGTGCCATCATTTTGGATGGAGCAGAAATTGGGGAAGAAGCCATCATTGGTGCAGGAACCCTAGTTCCTCCTGGGAAGAAAATTCCTCCACGCTGTCTGGCCTTAGGATCCCCTGCTAAGGTCATTCGGGAATTAGAGGAAAAAGACTTTGCAGAATTGAAACGCATCAGGCAAAGTTATGTAGAAAAGGGGCAGTATTACAAACAAGTTGAAAAAGAAGAGTGTGAATAAAAAACTATTTACATTAATATTTATTCGTTATAGAATAAGTGCATTATCATTTCCCGAGGAGCTGCATGAGCATGTTAGCCTATAAATCTTTTTTAGACCCCCTGGTAAAAAATCACCCGACACTTACCATACATCTGAAGGATAAAAGCGTAACGGGTGATCTATATAACACCTCGGCAAACCAGGTTGTATTGCTTGTCCATGGTGGAGAATACCATTTCGAGGTTATTCCATATAGCGAGATTCAACATATTGACTTTAGAGAATAATCCCTTACCGATGCCGGTTAGGGATTTTTTTACTTATATATTTATTCGATCTGTTGGGTACAGTACGTTTAGTAGGAATTCTATTTAAGGAGGATGCTGATGGAACATCAAATCATCGACCTGGTAACCCAATGGATGAAGCAGCAAGAGCATCGGTCAATTCTCATCAGCAAGGAAGAGGACGGAGACTTAGACCAAGTTTCCCTTACTTTAGAAGACATTACTTTAGGAAAGCTCGAACGTCCAGACCCAGATGGCTATGTATCTCCCCAATCACTTCTTTTTCACGGGCAAGGGCAGGTAATTAATGAAACCTCAGGGCCGCTGCCTCAGGATGTTTATGAGATTCCCCTCTTTGGGACATGGATTACTCAGAACAAAGGGGACAGCTTTCAGATCCGCACAGAACGAGGGATATACACCATTCAACCTCACTAAATGAAGCTTAACGATTTTAGGAGGATCCGATATTTGGATCCTCTTTTAAGCCTGCTACCCCCAATAATCTTTCCTTTTCAGATTTGGTATATCTTTTAATTTCTATTTCCCTTCTTAATGCAGCTGACTTATTTTCACATTGTTCAAGATATACCATTTTTACTGGTAATCTTGCCCTTGTATAACGAGAGGCCTTGCCCGAATTGTGTTTCTTTACTCTTTTCTCTATATCATTAGTTATCCCGGTATACAAACTCGAATCTTTACAGCGTAACATATAAACATAATACACAGTAAAATTTCCCTTCTCTAAAATCCTTTATCTTCTTATTCTGATTATACCAGAGTGGTTGTCTTTCCTATCTTTGCAAAATTTTTTTTAAATTGCTAATTTAAGTGTTGAAACCGCTTTCTCTGTGGTATATAATAACTTTAACACCTTAACTAGCAGTTATGGTTTCTCTCCACTCCTATCTACTTAACCACCGACATTAGATCGGTGGTCTTTTTTTTATGCCTATTTTTTACCTTATCCTTTCTTCATGTAAGAGTTCCCAAGAGGGAACTTTATTTTTTTGTTCACACTAGGATTGAAGAAATGCTTTTTATGCAAATGCAAGCATATTTAAAGGAGGCTACTATGCAAAGCCCAACTACAGTTGCTCAAACCATTATAGATCAGTTACATGAGTTTGGTGTGGAATACATCTTTGGTGTTTCTGGAGACGCTATTCTAGATCTCCTTCACAGCTTAGCACAGCAAAGTAAGATTAAATTTATTTCTACACGTCATGAGTCAGCCGCTGGATTTATGGCTTCCTCCTATGCCAAGCTAACAGGGAAATTGGGGGTCTGTGTTGCCACCAGCGGTCCAGGGATGGCGAATTTATTAAACGGCTTGGGTGATGCTTACAGTGATAAGGTACCTGTCTTAGCCATTACAGGACAAGTACCTACCCCAAAAATAGGAACGGAAGCCAAGCAATATGTAGACCAACAAAGGTTTATCGAACCCTTAGCTGCGTATTCTGGAATGGTTTCCTCACCTGATTCCATTATTCAGCTTTTAGATCGTGCTGTAAGGACAGCTATCAAACAAAAAGCGGTAACCCATCTTTCCGTTCCAAAGGATTTGTTTTCAAAAACTCATACTCAAGATTTAATACCGGAAAACCCCTTCTTATACCGACAGAGCCCAAGTGATCTAAGTAACTTGTCAAAAGCTGCACAATTTTTAAACCAATGCAACAAACCCATGATCTATATTGGCCGTGGAGCACAGGGCTGTAGACAAGAAATTCGTCGTTTAGCTGAAAGGCTTGGGGCTGGTGTTGTCAGTACATTAGGAGCAAAGGGGATCATTCCTGAGAGCTATGAGTTTATGTTAGGAGGAATTGGGGAAGGGGGGAGCGAGCAAGCCGCAACTCTTCTAAACGAATGTGACGGTCTACTTATGATCGGAGCCATGTGGTATCCGAAAACCTTTATGTCGACCTCAATTCCTTTTGTCCAAATTGAACTAGAGCCGGATCACATTCACTTTGATAAAAATTTATATACTGCCCTAATCGGAGATGCCCAGGAAATCCTTGGCCCACTTGAAAATCAAATTACACGGACGCCAAATGCTTTATGGCTGAATCAAATCCACTCTGCAAGAGCAGAGTGGCTCTCACAAATGAGTCAAGAACAAAATGACGCTAGCACTCCTATTGCTCCTGCTAGAATCATGTCTGCCTTAAGTAAAGCTGTGAATTCAGACGCCATTATTACATTGGATACAGGTGATCATACGGTTTGGTTTAACCGTTCCTTTCAGACAGATGGGCAAGAATTGCTATTTTCAGGAACTTGGCGCACACTAGGATTTGGCTTACCAGCGGCCAATGCTGCTCAATTATTGTATCCGGAAAAGCAAGTCGTAGCTGTTGTGGGAGACGGTGGATTTGCGATGAACTTGTCTGAACTCGCTACGACTGTGGCTTACCGCCTTCCAGTCAAGATGGTTGTTTTAAATAATAGTTCTCTAGCAATGGAAAAAAACAAAATGAAATATATGGGACTAGACCCATTCGGAGCAGATCTTGTGAATCCTTTATTTTCCCAAGTTGCTGTAGCATTTGGTATACCTGGTATCCGAGTGGACGATCCAAATCAACTCGATAAGGTGATTACGGAGAGTATGCAAACTCCTGGTCCCGTACTTATTGAAGTGATTAGTTCAACCCAACCTACTCCACTTTCTAAAGTAAAAGCCGCCGTTTCGGTTTAATACACACAATACACACAAAAAAAAAGCGCTCACAATGTGGGCGCTAAAGACAATAAACTCTCACCTAACAAAACCTTGTTAGTATATATATAACATATCACATGTTATGAAAATAGGAAAGAAATTTGGAATAATATGTCGAGAAAATTATTGGTCGAATTGCTTTTTATTTGCAAACAATCAATCAAGGGTTTTTACTACCTCTTCCACAGTACCGTCTGGATCGATATGATACTCATAAAAAGTCCCAACTTCAAGAGGATCATTGATATATAAGGCTGCGGAGTTGACTACTCCATCTTCTGTCCAATCTACAAATAAAAGGGCCTCAACTTCTCCTGCTTTCAAACCCTCCAGGTCAACCTTGTCTATCCCTTGATCGTCGAATTGATAAGTTGATTTTTTCCCTAGGTCATACCGCCACGTTTCATTTCCTTCCATTGCGTTTTCCACTAAAGAAAAATCCCCTCCAAATAGACTGCGAACTTCCGCTTCTGACATTTCAGGGCGGAGTTTGTCCAGAAATAATGTTTTGGTTTTCTCCGCCTCCGTCTCCAATGGCTTCTCCGCTGCTTCTGTTGATACATTCTTCTCGACTGTCTGATTATGAACAGATTCTTGACTTTGACAGCCTAGAATCGTAATAGTGCATAAAATCAGTGAAGCAAAACTTATCCATGATTTCATTTTAGAATACACCCCTTTACTTTTTTTACGCGGGAAACTAGAAAAGGTTTCTCTTTCCTTGAATTCCACTTCTTTCTCTGAGGATTTTCTGTCACTTTAAGCCACAATAAGAGGAGTGAAAAACCTTTTCCTGGAGTTGATGATATGCCGAAATCGGGATCCCCGTTAGAGCTAACCACTCTTGCAGCCATTCCTCTAGTCATGGTTCTTGGAAACTCCATGATCGTACCTGTTCTTCCGACCATGGAAAGAGAATTGAATTTATCTCAATTTCAAGTCAGCTTAATGATTACTGCTTTTTCCTTTGCAGCCGGTCTCATTATCCCCTTCGTGGGCTACCTTTCAGATCGCTTTGGACGAAAAGTCATCATCGTTCCAGCCTTGATCTTATATGGTATCGGGGGAATTATTGCTGGACTCGCGGCTTGGCTAATGGATAATGCCTATAACATTATTTTAATTGCAAGAATTATACAGGGAATAGGTGCCGCCGGAACTGCCCCCATTGCTATGGCTTTAATAGGAGACCTTTATTCAGGTTCAAAAGAATCAAAAGCCCTGGGTTTAATTGAAGCCACTAACGGCCTAGGTAAGGTTTTGTCTCCTATCTTAGGTTCCTTACTGGCACTTCTCATCTGGTACGCTGTGTTTTTTGCCTTTCCTGCCCTTTGTTTTCTAACGGCACTAGCTGTTTGGTTTCTAATCAAGGAGAAAAACCCAGCCAAGCCAAAGCCTCTTAAGCAATATCTAGCAAGCCTCAAACAGGTCTTTAAAGAGCAAGGAGGATGGCTTGTAACCGCATTTTTTGTTGGTTCCATTGGTCTGTTCATACTCTTTGGCGTATTGTTCTATCTGTCAGATATTCTTGAAACGGAATATAAGTTAGATGGCGTAATCAAAGGGGCTATCTTAGCTATTCCACTGATGGGAATGGTGACGACTGCCTATATTACTGGCGGAAGAATTAAGCAAAACAAACCCCTTATGCGAAAAATTATGCTTACAGGGTTAAGTATCTTGACAGCAAGTATGATTGCTGTTGGCTTTTTTAAACAAATCTATGTCATGATTGGACTCTTAACACTCGGCAGTATTGGTACAGGCTTATTGCTGCCCTGTCTAAATACACTTATCACCGGTTCAGTAGCTAAATCGGAAAGAGGAATGATTACCTCTTTGTATAATAGCTTGCGATTTCTTGGAGTGGCTGTTGGCCCCCCCGTTTTTAGCTGGCTAATGGGGATCTCCCATCAAACCTTGTTTTTTTCGGTTGCGGGACTAGCTGCCTTGACCTTTCTTCTCACTTTCTTCTTCATTAAACCTGGAGCAAAGAATAAAAAAGGAACTGGAAAAACAGAAGAACCCACAAGTTTATTTAAGAAAGTTCCTGCAAAATAATAGACGCTGTCTCAGAGGTCAATCTTGGAAGTTGGCTGATTGCGCAGGCGTTGTTAATTAATTCTCCTATAAAGCGTGATAATTTTAAAGAGGGTGCCCCCTAGTCGGTATTACCGGCCTTAGGGGCACCCTCTTTTTTAAACTAAATGAGATATTGGCCTGCAGATCCAAACTGATTTGTTTCTTGAGCAATATCTTGTCTTACTTGCTGTGGGTTGGTTCCGGCAAAACCAGGTTGGAACATAGATTGACCACCACCTGCCATGCTTCCCATTTGCATATTTCCAGCAGCAAATCNTTGACCACCACCTGCCATGCTTCCCATTTGCATATTTCCAGCAGCAAATCCGCTTTCACGAGCAATATCTTGTCTTACTTGCCCTGGATTGGTATTGGAGAATCCAGGCTGGAACATCGCTTGCGCTCCTCCTGCATAACCTCCCACTTGACTCATATTGCCTCCGCCAAGTCCGCCTTCACGAGCAATATCTTGTCTTACTTGTTGTGGGTTTGTATTCGTAAATCCAGGCTGGAACATCGCTTGCGCTCCACCCGCGTAGCTTCCCATTTGCATTTGATTTTGATTCATATTGCTTGCAACATATCCGCCTTCACGAGCAATATCTTGTCTTACTTGTTGTGGGTTTGTATTCGTAAATCTAGGCTGGAACATCGCTTGCGCTCCCCCCGCGTAGCTTCCCATTTGCATTTGGTTTTGATTCATATTGCTTGCAACATATCCGCCTTCACGAGCGATGTCCTGTCTTACTTGCTGTGGATTAGTATTTGTGAACCCTGGTTGGAACATGGCTTGGGTTCCGCCCGCATAGTTACCAACTTGCATTTGGTTCATATTGCTAGGAACAAAACCGCCTTCGCGAGCGATGTCTTGTCTTACTTGCTGTGGATTGGTATTCGTGAATCCTGGTTGGAACATCGCTTGGGCTCCGCCCGCATAGTTACCAACTTGCATTTGGTTCATATTGCTAGGAACAAAACCGCCTTCGCGAGCGATGTCTTGTCTTACTTGCTGTGGATTGGTATTCGTGAATCCTGGTTGGAACATCGCTTGGGCTCCGCCCGCATAGTTACCAACTTGCATTTGGTTCATATTGCTAGGAACAAAACCGCCTTCGCGAGCGATGTCTTGTCTTACTTGCTGTGGATTGGTATTCGTGAATCCTTGTTGAAACATCGCTTGGGCTCCGCTTGCGTAGCCACCAACTTGATTCTGTAAGCCGCTGTAACCTAATTGATTACGGAATCCACCTTCTTGTGCAATGTCTTGTCTTACTTGTTGCACGTTGGTATTAGAATAGCCAGGTTGCATCATCATGTTTTGAGAGCCTCCCATATTAGTGTTTTGTGTGCCGTATAAATCTTGGCGAATGTCTTGACGTACAGCTTGCGGATTAGTGCCTTGATAAAAGTTCATCATATGTAACTTACACCTCCTACCGATATCATTCGCAGATTTGGAAAATATATACACACTTTTTTTCACAAAAAAAAGACACGTTAACGTGTCTGATCATTCACTGAAATAATTTAGAATTTTTTGCAGGACCGCTTGACGAGTAAGAATTCCAACAAAGGCATTGGTCTTATCAATAATAGGAACATAAGCCCTGTCTATCATAAGCTCTAAAGCAAATGAGAGAGGAGTGTTTTCCCATATCCCCATATAATTGCGATTCATTGCTTGATGAACAAAGTAGTTCGGTAAGTCATTATAGTTGATATTTTGATTTTCGCTCATAAAGTCGAGAATTAAAGTCTTGCTGATAAGCCCCTCAACTTGGTTCGCAGCATTAATAACTGGAACCGATGTATACCCAGAGCGGGTAAGCTTCACCAAGGCACGTTCCAGTGTCCAATCTGGTTGCATAGTCACGATTTTTTCCTTTTTCAGGACGAGCTCCCGTATTTCTTGAGACATAAATTCCTTTTTGTCCATCCCTAAGCTGCTCAAAAAGGTACCCTCCTTAGCCTACAAACCGAGTTATCATTAAGTCATCTCTACAATAGTAACTCTACCCTTCATACCAATGTCTGTCAACCAGTAGTAACGTCTGTTTAATTAGGTTTTACCCCTCCAATTTATAGAGTCAAACAAAAAAAGAACTGGCTACCATTAGTATATAATACCAATGTGCCAGTTCTTTTATTTAGTAACCTGGAAAATCCATCATATGAATTTGACCAGGTTCTTGTTTGGTAACAAGTTGTTCCAAGGCAGCTTGAATCACTTTCATCTGGGTTTCCTTATCATGAGGTTTCCCTAGGGAGTGTCCAAACTCAAATCCATTTGGATGGATGGCTCTTGGAGGTCTCATTAATCCAGATTGCTCTACATCCAGAGTAACAAGCACCGTTGGAATGCCCTGAGCTTCAATAGCACGCTGCACTGTAACTACAGTGCGATGGCAAAGAGGTCAGCCAGCGGTTAGAAGGACCGCGTCCGCCTTAGAGCGAACGACTTCCTTGGCCACAGCAGGAATGGTCACGTCGTTGATCTGCTTTAGCCTCATGGCATATCCCATCATGGTAATATGCTTCTCTGCTACTCCCTGAATCACTCCATTGTCCGCTAATTCTCTTAGTCGATCAATAGGAAAGACACAGTTAATATCTTCCTTCGGGGCATCTGTATTGTAATGCTCCTTTGGGGCAGCATGAGTCACAGTCAGATCAGCGGGTTGAACTTCTCCTGGAATAACTCGATATGTAGAATCCCCTTGAGCCGTGTCCGTACTGAAAGGTTCCTGATCCTTCAGATGTACGCCTGAAGTGGAGACAATCATCAGGGTCATTTCACTTAAGCTTTTTTGGTTGGGCGTGTATGGAATAGCTTTCCTTGACATTTCCATAAGCTTCAGCTCCTGACCTCTGATTATAGCTTTCTTAGTATCTCAAATAATTCTTCGTTATCAGGTTGTTCTCCAATTGGATGAACATCGATGAAACGAACAATACCTTCTTTATCAATGATAAATAGTGCACGTTCAGAAGCACCAAAAGCTGGCTCATCCGCTTTTGTACGAAGTACGCCAAACTTCTCGGAGATCTCTCCGTGTGGATAGAAGTCAGATACCAACGGATAAGTAATTCCGCCGATAGACTTTTGCCATGCTTCATGGCTAGGAATAGAGTCAACACTAATACCCAGAACCTGGGTATCTAGCTCTTCAAACTTAGACAAATCGTCCTCGTAAGAAGGCATCTGCGCGCCTCAGACAGGAGTCCAATCTAGGGGATAAAAAGCGATAAATACGTTTTGCTTGCCTTGGTAGTCGCTCAAGTTAATTGTACGACCGCCATGTGCTTTAGCTGTAAAGTCTGGCGCCTTGTCGCCAACCTTAAGCGTCTTGGTTTCAGTTGCACCTTTTGGCATGTTTATTCCCTCCTTTGATAATTAAAGTCATAACTAGTATACCAACTTGTCCTATAAATAACAAAGCAATTTAACACATTTCATTGTAAAATTTTACTTATAAAATAAATAAGAAAACCTTATAAAACATGCCATTGGACGCTTTCCTATGAAGCCCTTGCCTATTGCTGACCTTCCTCAGGAAAGCAATCCACAAAGCGTTCCCGAATATCTTCTATCTCATAAACAGCGTTATCAAGCATCATTTGCACTCTGTCGTTATCTTCCGTTTTATCTAGGAAGACGACCGTATCCACGTCAATCTCTACTCCTAGCTGATATTCATTTCCCTCTCTTACAACAAATGCCCCTACGTCACTTTGGGCGACAATTCCTTTACTACCGATAAACTCAGATTTTCTCATTAAGTGTGGCTTCATCCTATATACCTCCTATTTTTGCTTTTGATTTTCTAACTCTTAGAATGGCGATAATTACTCAAAATATGCTTGACTAAACATCTAACAGAAGTCCTTCCGAGTGGCATAGCATAGAAAGGATCGCATAAGATGCAATAGGAACCTATTTCTCACAGGTGGGAGAAGCTATGAACTTAAGTCCTAAGATCTTTGCCCATAGGGGTGCATCCCATATCTATCCTGAGAATACGATGCCCGCCTTCAAGGAGGCCATTCGTAGGGGAGCTCATGGCTTAGAATTAGATGTACAACTCTCTAAGGATGGACATCCCGTTGTTATTCATGATGAGAGCTTGAACCGAACAACCAATGGAACAGGGCTTGTGAAACATTCTACGTTAAAAGAATTAAAGGAATTAAGTGCGGGCGCCTGGTTTCACCCCCGTTATTCTCACTTAAGAATACCAACCCTCGATGAAGTATTATTAAGAGCGAGAACCTCCCCCATCCTTCTAAATATAGAGATGAAAAACTTGTTGATACGCTCCGAAAACTTGGAGGAAGCCATTATCCAACTTGTCCTCAAGTACGATCTACTTGACAGAGTTATTCTATCTTCATTTAATCCACAAAGTATTGAACGTGCGAAACAGCTCCATCGACAAATAACTACAGGGTTTCTTTACTTTGGACGCTTAGAAGAACCTTGGAAGATGGCTCGGGAACTCGGTGCTGAGTACATTCATCCCCCTATAAACATCATCACTACTGAATATGTGCACCAGTGTTGGCTTCACGGACTACAAGTTTGTCCTTATGGCGCCAATCTTCCTGATGACATCTCTCTTGCCTTTCAATGTCGTGTAGATGGAATAATTACGATGTATCCCGAAAAGGCTCGAAACTATGTAGAATGAAGTAGAATAATATTGCTACTCGTGGAACAATTTTCACCTCCATCCCCAAATATGCCAATAAGGGGATGTTTTTTTTGTTTATAATTCACCTTCTTTTGTTTGTTCACCTTATCTACCTTTCCCCTGATATTATTTCATGATAGAATTTATAAGGAACTGGACTCTAATATTAAGGGAGTGAATCTATGAGTACAGCGGCTGACCCCACGATCTGGTTAGCTCTCGGTGCGGGATTCTTATCGTTTATTTCGCCATGTTGCTTGCCTTTATACCCATCCTATCTATCCTATATAACCGGTATTTCTGTTTCTGAGTTGAAGGAGGACCGGTCGGTAGTTCTTAGAAAGGCTATGGTCCATACCCTTTTCTTTGTATTGGGCTTTTCCATCATCTTTATTTCCTTAGGATTGACTGCTACATTACTTGGGTCTATCTTCAGGGAATACCAGGAGCTCATACGTCAATTGGGAGGAATCTTAATTTTTGTTATGGGTCTTTTTATGCTAGGATGGTTTAAACCGACCCTATTCATGAGGGAAAAAAGACTAGAATTTGCCAGTAAACCAGCAGGATATTTGGGCTCGACTCTTGTAGGGGTGTCTTTTGCTGCAGGCTGGACTCCTTGTGTAGGCCCGATCCTCACTGCTGTATTAGCTGTAAGCGCGAGTAACCCTTCACAAGGCTTACCGCTCATTATTGCATATACTCTCGGTTTTGCTTTACCTTTCATCCTTATGTCTTTCTTTATAGGACGAACGAAGTGGATCCTCCGACATTCGGCTAAAATGATGAAGGTAGGCGGTGCGATCATGATTCTGCTCGGTATCCTTCTCTATACGGATAAGATGACTGATATTACCATCTGGCTTATCTCCATTTATGGAGGGTTTACTGGATTCTAGGGAAAACCAGGGAAAGGTGAGATCACGTGAAACGCAACATCGTAATAGTAGCGATCATTATTCTCTTTGCCAGCTTAGCTTTGTATGGAAACCTAAATCATAGCAGCGTTGGGCAGTCGGAAAACAAGGAGCGCCGTCCAGAAGCCGGGTTTTCTGCTCCCCTTTTTGAGCTTAAAGGACTAGATGGCAAGACTTATACATTAGACAAATTACAAAAACCGGTCATCATCAATTTTTGGGCTTCTTGGTGCGGTCCCTGCCGCCTTGAAGCTCCTATACTAACTAGTCTTTACGAACAATATCAAGAGGATATTGAGATCTGGGCAGTTAATGTGGCGGTGAACGACAAACTAGCAAATGCTAAAGCCTTTGCTGAACACTATGACTTTACTTTCCCCGTTCTTCTCGATTCGGATGGCTCTGTCGTGAAGTCCTATCAAGTCATGGCCATCCCAAACACCTTCTTTCTAGATCGCCACCAAAACGTGGTGAAAGTAGCTACAGGCCTACATTCTAAAGAAGAGATTGAAGAGATCGTGAAACAGCTGATCTCCATTCCTTAAACTTTTTAGTCATAAGCATGTCACAAATTCATTTACCACATACTAAAGTTATGTGGTAAGATGAAGGGTGAAGATGGAGGTGAAGAGCCATGGAACACAAAAGAGATTTAAAGCAAGATGATATCGTGGATAACGTCATAGGTTTCGGCGTATCGTTTGGATTCTTCTTACTCGTTGCAGTTATCTTTACGATTGCAAGCCTATTCCAGCATTAATTCTTACATACAAGAAAACTTAAAAGAGCATAAGGCTATAAGTTTTCCTTGTTCTGTCTACAAAGTTTATACAAATGTAGACGCAGAAGAACCGGAACTCCATGAGTTCCGGTTCTTTTTTTTCTTTAAAAAACAATTAATTAAAGCCCTTCACTAACCGAAAACTGTGCTTCTGTTTTTTGCTTTACTTCTTCCACAGTAACACCCGGTTGAGTTTCAATCAGTACCATACCTTTATCGGTAAAATCAAAAATAGCTAGCTCAGTGATCAACCGGTGAACGACTCCCTTTCCAGTTAGCGGCAGGCTGCATTCCTTCTTGATCTTCGATTCACCATGTTTGTTCACATGCTCCATGATCACAACGACTCGCTTAGCTCCATGCACGAGATCCATAGCTCCGCCCATTCCCTTAATCATCTTCCCCGGAATCATCCAGTTCGCTAGATCTCCTGTCTCGGATACCTCCATTCCTCCAAGGATCGCCAAGTCAATATGACCTCCACGGATCATGGCAAAGGATTCTGCACTATCAAAGTAAGATGCCCCAACTACCGCTGTAACCGTTTCCTTACCTGCGTTAATGAGATCGGGGTCCACTTGATCCTCTGACGGATAAGGGCCAATTCCTAAGAGCCCATTCTCTGATTGGAGTAATACGTTATAATCAGACGGTATTTCGTTAGCAAGCAAAGTAGGTAAACCTATCCCAAGATTTACATTCATACCGTCCTTTATCTCTTTAGCCGCTCTAGTGACGATGAGCTTACGTCCATCCTTCATAAAAAATTCTCCTTTCCTTACGCTTGGGCTACCGTACGTCGTTCGATCCGTTTTTCATAATTTGTTCCCAAGAAAACATGTTGTACATAGATTCCAGGCGTATGAATTTCGTCTGGATCTAGTTCTCCAACTTCCACCATTTCCTCTACTTCTGCAATGGTTATCTTCCCAGCCATAGCAGCTAGTGGGTTGAAATTACGCGATGTCTTACGGAAAACAAGATTCCCTAACGGGTCGGCCTTCCAAGCCTTCACAAGGGCAAAGTCTCCAACAATTCCTCTTTCCATTATGTAGGTTCGACCATCAAACTCTTTATGTTCTTTCCCTTCAGCCACCAAGGTTCCAACACCTGTTGCTGTATAAAAAGCAGGAATTCCAGCTCCTCCTGCACGCATCCGTTCGGCTAAGGTACCTTGTGGGATTAATTCCACTTCTAACTCTCCACTGAGAAATTGCTGCTCAAAAATTTTATTTTCTCCAACATAAGAAGCCATCATCTTCTTAATTTGCTTGTTTGCTAGCAACAAACCTAATCCCCAGTCATCCACTCCACAATTGTTACTCACAACCGTCAAGTCTTTGACTCCCAAATCTCTTAAGGCAAGAATGGCCTTCTCAGGAATTCCACACAAGCCAAATCCACCAACAATCAATGTTGAGCCATCTTGTACTTTGCTAAGCACCTCTGATATGTTATCCAATTGTTTTCCTTTTTTCACCTAATGACCTCTCCTTCCTGCTGACAGCTTTTCTTTCTCATCACGATAATAAAATGAAAGCGCTTCACTAACGTAACTCTATTATAATAACAATCCCCACTCTTTACAATCTTTGTATTTTTCTTTACAGGAAATATCCTTCATGTGGAAAAGTTGAGAAAATTCACGATTATAACTCGATATTTTGGTCAACAATGATACTAATTTCAAGTACTTCATGATGAGACAGGAGAAAACCACATTAATTTATAAGAAGGAAGGAGCAACACCATGGGGATCTTAAATCTTCTAGACGACTTTCATAATGAGGAAAGCAACTTACAGTGGAGGGGTAGCTTTGAAGAGTATTTAGACATGGTCAAAGTAAATCCGTCCATTGCCCAAACGGCCCATTCTCGTATCTATAACATGATTATGAATGCCGGTGTAGAAGAGCAATCAGGAGCAAAGAAATACAAGTTTTTTAGTGACACCATGTTTGGTCTCGATGATGCTATCGAGAGATTAGTAGAGGATTACTTCCATTCCTCCGCTCGTAGATTGGATGTAAGAAAAAGAGTTTTACTATTGATGGGACCAGTGAGTGGTGGGAAATCCACTATTGTTCACTTACTAAAACGCGGTATGGAGAATTTCTCCCGGACAGATGCCGGAGCCGTTTACGCCATTGAGGGTTGTCCTATGCACGAAGACCCCCTTCATCTTATTCCTGAGAGACTTCGTCCACACTTTGAAGAGGAATACGGAATTAAAATTGAAGGTAACCTCTGTCCTATGTGCCGTTTTAGGCTTCGTGAGGAATGGAGAGGCGAAATCCGAAACGTCCCTATTAAAAGGATTATATTTTCCGAAGATGATCGCGTAGGGATTGGTACTTTCAGTCCATCCGATCCAAAATCTCAGGATATCTCTGAGTTAACCGGAAGCATTGATTTTTCTACCATCGCGGAGTATGGATCTGAATCAGACCCGCGTGCTTATCGCTTCGATGGTGAATTAAATAAGGCAAACCGTGGACTCATGGAATTCCAGGAGATGCTAAAGTGTGATGAGAAATTCCTTTGGAATCTTTTATCCCTCACTCAAGAGGGTAATTTTAAAGCGGGAAGATTTGCCCTCATCTCAGCTGATGAGCTTGTTGTCGCCCATACGAATGAAACCGAATATAAGTCTTTCATTAATAATAAGAAAAACGAAGCTTTGCACTCACGGATCATCGTCATGCCAATTCCTTATAACCTAAAGGTATCAGAAGAAGTGCGAATCTACGAAAAGCTAGTCAATCAAAGTGACTTGAAGAGTGTCCATATCGCTCCCCATGCCCTCAGAGCCGCTGCCATGTTCAGTGTTTTGACAAGGTTAAAAGAATCAAAGAATCAAGGGCTAGACCTAGTTACCAAGATGCGCCTCTACGACGGAGAAGAAATGGAAAACTTTGGTGCATCCGACCTTAAAGAGCTTAAAAATGAGTTTGCTGAAGAAGGAATGTCCGGGATTGATCCTCGCTATGTCATTAATCGTATTTCCAGCGCTCTAATCAAGAATGAGATGACTTGCATCAATCCACTTAATGTCCTTCGTGCTCTAAAGGATGGCTTAGATACACACCCTAGTATTACTTTAGATGAAAAAGAGCACTTCATGAATCTTATCGGAATTGCGCGAAGAGAGTATGATGAAATTGCTAAGAAGGAAGTACAAAAGGCTTTTGTTTACTCTTTTGAAGAATCAGCAAAAACATTGCTAAACAATTATCTCGACAACGTAGAAGCATTCTGCCATGGAAAAAGATTAACGGATCCGATCACAGATGAGGAGGTCGATCCGGATGAACAATTAATGCGTTCTATTGAAGAACAAATCGGGATCTCTGAGAACGCGAAGAAAGCCTTCCGTGAAGAAATTCTCATCCGCCTCTCTAGTTATGCGAGAAAAGGAAAGAGATTTGAATATGATTCACATGACCGTTTAAGAGAAGCGATTGAGAAAAAGCTTTTTGCGGATCTCAAAGATGTTGTAAAGATTACTACGTCAACGAAGACTCCTGATGAACAGCAATTAAAGAAGGTCAATGAAGTGACGGCTAGATTAATGGATGAGCATAGTTATTGCCCACATTGCTCTAATGAGTTGCTTAAGTATACGGGAAGTCTGCTGAATCGATAGAACAATATAGACAAACTGTGTTCAAGCTCTTCGCTTGAACACAGCTATTTTTGCTAGGAAAGTTGGTGGAAAAGGCATGAATGATTCTTTATTTATTGTTTCGCAAGAAGATTGGTCACTTCACCGCAAGGGACATGAAGACCAAACCCGCCATCGCGAAAAGGTAAAAGAAGCCTTAAAGAACAATCTGGCAGATCTCGTTGCAGAAGAAGGCGTCCTTACCTCCAATGGAAAAAACATTGTCAAAATTCCCATCCGCTCTCTTGATGAATTTCGCTTCCGCTATAACTACCGCAGGCAGAATCATGTTGGTACGGGTGAAGGGAATACGAAAAAAGGCGATGTCGTTGCCAAAGACGGTGAACCTAAACAGCAAGGCCCAGGACAAGGAGCAGGTGCAGGGGATCAACCCGGAGTGGATTACTTCGAGACAGAAGTTACTCTAGAAGAAGTAGAAGGCCAATTATTCTCCCGACTCAAACTCCCACATCTGGACAAAAAAGAGCATGCAGAAGTTGTCGTAGACAGCATCGAGTTTAACGATATACGCAAAAAAGGGATTATGGGTAATCTAGACAAAAAGCGCACCATTCTGCAAGCCATTAAGCGAAATATCCAAGAAGGAGGCCAAGGTCTTGGAAAGATTCTTGAAGATGACCTACGTTTTAAAACTTGGAATGAAGTAAAGATCCCTCATTCACAAGCTGTTGTATTGTGTATGATGGATACAAGCGGAAGCATGGGGAGATTTGAGAAGGATATCGCAAGAACGACCTTCTTCTGGATTTCTAGGTTTCTCCGACAAAACTACAAGAACGTGGAAATTGTATTCATTGCTCACCATACCCACGCTAAAATTGTATCCGAAGAACATTTCTTTACCAAAGGCGAAATGGGCGGAACGGTCTGTTCCTCTGCATATAAATTAGCAATGGAGTTAATTCGAACAAAGTACTCACCAAGTCGATACAACATTTACCCCATTCACTTTTCCGACGGAGATAATCTGCCGTCAGATAATGATGAGTGTACCCAGATTATACAAAAGATGATGGAAGTGACAAACTTCTTTGCTTATGGAGAAATCAATCAACACCATCGTATGTCTACCTTAGGGGATGTGTTTAAAAGCATTAACCACCCTAAACTCCGGACGTCTGTGATTTATGAGAGAAAGGATATATTAAAAGCACTTACCACCTTTTTCTCTGAATCCGTGGAAGAGGAGCTGATTAGTTAATATGGAGAAATTAACTCAAGCCATTGAGGAAATTACGGAAATTGCAAAGGGATTTGGATTAGACTTTTTTCCTATGCGCTATGAAATTTGCCCACCAGAAATCATTTATACTTTTGGTGCCTATGGCATGCCTACGCGCTACAATCACTGGAGTTTTGGAAAATCATTTCATAAGATGAAACTTCAGTACGATCTGGGGATGAGCAAAATCTATGAACTAGTGATCAACTCAAATCCGTGCTACGCTTTTCTACTAGATTCTAATACGCTTATTCAAAATAAGCTCATCGTGGCTCATGTCTTAGCTCATTGTGATTTCTTTAAGAATAATGCTCATTTTGCTCACACTAATCGCAATATGGTGGATAGCATGGCCGCAAGTGCTGACCGAATCAGACAGTATGAAAAGAAATATGGACGTTCCAAGGTGGAAGCTTTCTTAGATGCTGCTATGGCGATCTCGGAACACATTGACCCTTATGCAGACAGGATAAAAAAAGCTCCAACTAAAGATAAAAATACAAAATCAAGAACATTACTTCCTTATGAGGACTTGTGGGATTTAGAACCTGCAGTAGGGGACGAACATTTTACTGCAAGTAGTTCAGTTGCAGCAGGTGGTTCTTCCACTGGGTACAAGTCCATTAAGGATATGCTAAGAGACCACCGAGCACAGAAGGCTGAGAATTCAAGTAGCCAGGTTATGGATCCGGAAAAGGATCTCTTGCTGTTTATTATGAATCACAACCAACAGCTTGAGGATTGGCAGCGAGATATTCTCACTATTGTAAGGGATGAGATGCAATATTTCTGGCCACAGATTGAAACCAAGATCATGAATGAAGGTTGGGCTTCCTTCTGGCATACGCGAATTCTAAGAGAAATGGATTTATCGGATGTAGAGACGATCGAATTTGCAAAGTTAAACGCATCCGTCATCCAACCCTCTACCACTCAGTTGAATCCTTACTATCTAGGACTGAAAATGTTTGAGGATATTGAAAAGCGCTTCGGCCGTGACCACATGTTTGAAGTTAGAGAACTGGAATCTGATGTGAGTTTTATTCGAAATTACTTAACCCATGATCTTGTTAAAGAGATGGATATGTACACGTTTGGCAAGATGGGTAACGAGTATGTCGTTAATGGCACCGAGTGGGAAAAAGTAAGAGATACTCTAGTAGATAGCCGCATGAATGGAGGATTCCCTTACATTACCGTTGTCCATGCTGATCGGGAGCTGTATTTACGTCATCATTACGAGGGGGTAGAACTAGATATACGCTATCTTGAAAAGACCCTTCCTTACGTTTACCACTTATGGGGTAGATCGGTCCATATTGAAACAAAATTAGAAGAGAGAAACGTTCTTTTCTCCTATGATGGTGAAAAAGTCCATCGCAAGTTTATATAAGCATGTTGTCTTTAGGAAATGATTTAAGTTTCCTAAAGACATCATGCTATTTTTCTCCCTTTCTGATTTCGTCGAGGTCCGAACGAGTCAAAGGCTGCTTTTCTTTTATTGGGATCACACTCACTTGCCCTTCCGGCTCAAGATAAGCCAATTCAACATCTGCTAGCTTCGTGACTCCCTTTAACCTCAACTCCTCCATGAGGTTGTCGTACGTTAGTCTGGAATGATAAAGTCCTTTCTCATAAATTTTCCCTTGTTCTATCAACTTAATAGGTTCCCCGATCGCCACCTTAGCAAACCACTTACTTTTGACGGTAAGAAACGCTGTAAACCTCTGAAGGAACACCAAAGAAGCCACTGCTGTAACCGCCATGTAGATATTTAATGAATCATCTGCAAGAGGTGCCCCCATTAATGCTCCTAGAGCAATAACCACAACCAAATCGAATGCCGTGAGCCTACCTACGGCCTGGTTGCCCATGATGCGAAAACCAATGATTACAGCCACAAAGACTACGAAGGTTTTAAACACTACGGTAAGATAATCCATGAAATCACCTCAAGCATATCATGTTCTTTGTTTTTCAATTTATACGGAGTTAAAAGACCTAAATAGAGAGCATAATACCGGGTTTCTGAGGATCTTTCTATCTAACGAAGATGATTAGCTATCAGAGCGCCTCCTCCCCTCTATTCACCTGTAAGTCTATTTCCTGCTATTTGATTGTTTTGGAAAAATATTGGAAAATAAAGAAGACCATAAAAGGAGGGATTATCATCAGACCATTTAAAGAAAAGACGACACAAGCGCTAGAATCGGCTCTTTTCCGTGCGCGCGGGGTAATTTATGCTGAATACCAGGCTGATTTCCAAAAAAAGCTCCAAGTGGCCAAAGATAGTGAAAAAGAATATCGCGAGTTAAAAGCAAAGGGTTTTGCTTAAGTTCAGGTAAATCGATTCTTTCCCCTCAATCGTAGGGGTCCCAAAAAGATAAAAAGGCTTCTTTCCTTAAGAAGTGTGTATCATCTTAAGGAAAGAAGCCTTAACAACTATGTATAAATGGTGCGGTCGGCGAGACTCGAACTCGCACGATCATACGACCACTACCCCCTCAAGATAGCGTGTCTGCCAATTCCACCACGACCGCAAAAATATATGAACAAGGACCTCACTGGAGGGAGTACCCGGATTTGAACCGGGGAATAAAGGTTTTGCAGACCTGTGCCTTACCACTTGGCTATACTCCCAAATGAATGGGGCGATCGATGGGAATCGAACCCACGTGTGTCGGAGCCACAATCCGATGCGTTAACCACTTCGCCACGACCGCCATAATTAATGTGACAAGGAACATTTTATCTTTTATTTACTCCAAAGTCAAGTTTGATGTTAGCCTATTACTTTAACAGATCGTGTGGTTCTATAGTGCTTTTTACATACAGAACAATGATAATCTAATATTTCGATCATCCCTTTTTCCGTCCAGTCATATCTTGGTCCATCAATCTGAAATGGGCGTGATACCTCACATGAGTAACAAAACATTTCCTTACCGGCCATTCTATTCCCCCCCTTTAAAGGGTCTACTTCTTGATATATACAAGGCGAGGAAGAGAATTATACTGAAATCTTTTATTTTAGCCCCTACTTTTTTATTGTACTTTTATTGATTAGACAGTTGCATATGAATATGTATTAAGGGAGCAACCTTCGAATTCTACAGGAGCCTAACAAAAAAACACTCAATTCAATTTCAATTGAGTGTTTATCTATGTACTAAAGTAATGGTCGGAACGACAGGATTTGAACCTGCGACCTCACCCACCCCAAGGGTGCTTGGAGGATTTTCCGTTGTTTCCGTTGGTTTTACGAAGTCCATATCGGAGTCCAAACGCTATAATATCAGCACTCGGTACAACCTTCAGAACATTTCAACTCTCATTCGATTAAGACGATTATATCATAGCCTCGACGAATTGCAAGTCCGAGAACCGCCTCCCTGCGACCTACGAAAGTCTCAAAAATTTTGCGTAAATTTATAACAAGATTTCGTAATTTAATGAAGAAAAAATCTTTGATAGAGGTCTCTTAGAGGGGCTGGGTTCCCTTCGGTTTAAGAACGAGGAATTTCGATGTCTTTCGTTGCCTTTCTTGAGTGAAGCTGTCCTTCTCTTGACCTTTGAGTTTACAAAAAATTGTATATTTGTTTTTATCCCTTTCCCGTCCAGTTCGAGGGGTGGCTCCCCCTTGGGGTAGGGGTCAAATTTGTACAATTCTCCATCGACAACCAAACAAAAAAGGACGTGAAGACTTCTAGCCTCACGTCCAACTTAGTTCTTCGACTGCTCGCTCTAAGTCCTCATGAGAAGGCTGAGTATACACGAGAGTCATTTCTATGTTAGGTGTTCCGTTGGCTTTCATGTGTCCAGCGAGACGAGCGACAACATCGAGAGGAATTTTTTTACTTACGAGTTCATGACAGAACGAATGACGAAGTGCATGAGCAGTCAGATTTTCAATACCTGTCAGCTTGCGATATTTCTCAATGATATGCTGTACTGCTCTGGTTGTCATCTGAGGAGAACGCTGGGAGTCGAAGAGATATTCGCTCTCACTGTTACGACTAGATAGATATTGTTCGAGAACTCTTCGAGAATCTACATTCAAAGGAACCTCTCTTCTCCTGTTGTGCTTACCTTTCCTGACGACTAGATTTCCTTTCCTATCTGTCAGGGTGATATCTGTCAGCTTCACGTCACAGAGTTCTTGAACCCTGAGTCCTGTATGTAATAACAGTGTAAAGATCGTTAGTTCCTTAATGTCGCCATATCTGCGAATTGCTCTTATAACAGCATTCTGTTCATTCTTGTTCAGCCATTTAGGAGTAGTCCTTGCTACAGTAACAGCGTCGACGTTCTCAACTGGATTGTCTGGAGCGTCTCCCTGCTCTGTTAGGTACGAGAAGAACGCTCGGACATGGAGGAGCGTCTGCTTCACGGTGGAAGGACTGAGGTTCTCCAGCATGGTTCTCTTGAAACGAGCAATATCGAGTTGAGTCGCTTGTTCAGCGTCTTCACCATCGAACCATTTGACGAAACGATTCCAGCTTGAACGATACTGTCTTAATGTCAGTTCTGACTTTCCTTCATGTTGTAGCTTCTCGATAAACTTCTCGAATTTCATACTGATATACACTCCCTTCAGAGGATATATGACGAGATTTTCTTGAGTTAATCAAGCGAAATATCAATGTTTCCCTGTAATTACTGTATCAAACTCGTCGTATATTCTCAAGGAAATACGACGAAATGTTTCGAGGAGTATCGAAGGACGTCACTCATTCGCTGTTGTCGAGGTTTAACGAAGGGACGACTTCCGAGGACTTGCTCTGAGGTCTTGTCGCTGGGTATTGCCAGTTCGAAAGTTTCGGGATGGGAACGTCTGGGGTGTGATTAACGGAGTTCTAAACGAATTCACCGATAAACCTCGAAAAGCGTGACACCTTGATACATCTGCATTTAACTAACATATAGTAAGTAAATGTGTGAAGTTGAACGATATTCCTCGATTCCCCCACTGTTGCACCAGATGGAACAAAAGAGACGTAATTACACGAACTCCCTCATTTTAATCTTCAGAATACTCATATCTTGAATTCCACAATACAGGAATTTTAATCATCTTCGAGAATACTAAAAATAGACTTTAAAACAATAGGAGAAGGAGAAGACATGGACAAAGGAGAGTTAATACAGCGGTCAAAAGATGTCTGGGAAAAAGCGAATCAGCATATATCGAATTACCTAGATGTGAAGAAAGATATCTTAGAAAACGACTATGTGCAACTACTAGGAGACACGGTAAAGGTTGTAGGGTTCGTCAAGAATACTACTTCCCTAATAATGCAAAAAAGGTTTGAATCATTCTTAAGAGGATTCAAACCAGAAGAAATTCCAACTGAAGATCAGATTGAAAAGTTGATTAATTACATTGATGATGAAGCGAAAGCTGAATTCATTGCTGACACTTTTTCAAAAATCATGTTAGCACGTTCTAGTAAAGCGTGTTTAATTATGGGTACTATGCTTCAAACTATGGTAAATAACCAGTCAAACTTAAGTCATAAAGACCTCATATGTATTCACGCTCTCTCAAACTTTTTCGATGACGATATAACCAATTTTAATTTCATCTACGGATACATTACAAAAAATAACAAAGGAAAGAAAAGTAGAACTGCAACTTTAGAAGGGCGGCGATTTATTGAAGCAATTGCAGAAAAAGAACTTGATAAAGAAAGTGTCATGTTAACGATTGAGAAAGCAGTCACACATCAACTCTTAGTAAAATACAACGAAGTTGACTTAGATATCGATGAAGATGAGCCTTCTTTTAATTCTGCCAATGTAGATGAGTATTTCAAAATTACATCTCCTGCTGAGTCGTTGAACTGGCACATAATTAAGTGTGGATTATATATCTCCTAGTATTCCCTCAGACCCCATAATAACGAAAGACGAACAAGACAATCATAAAACCTTCTCCCTCTTCGTATGATTCACTGAACGAGTCATCGAGTGATGTAGCTTCGAGTTTCCACTATTACGAAGAGAGGAGAGTTCTGAGCGAGTATCATCATCGACAACAAAAAGGTCATTATTGTTTAAGCGTGTTTTTCATCCCTTGGACAAAGGCAAGATCGATTTTCGTACATTTGATACACTGTCCATACCGCTTATCAGCGGTTTTTTCTTTTATCTGCTTACCACACTTCCAACAATTCATGGAGTTCACCGTCCTTAACGTTTTAGAAACAGTTTTGACGATTCAGACTGTTTCTAAACGAGAAAAAGAGAACCTGAGAAGGCTCTCCTACGCAAGATGTTTTATAATGTTGTGAGCAAGTGCGAGTATTTCTTCCCTAGTCCCAAATAATTCTCGATTAGCACTAATAAATCGCAGATACTTTACATTCGGGTGCTTCACGACACGAGTGTAACTGTACTCATATTCGTACTCTTTCTCCATAGGGAAAAATACATCGAGCAATCTCGAATTCAACGCTCTAGACTGTCTATCTCGCTCAGCCTCTATATTGTGGATATGTGACTGTGAGACTCCGACAATGTCCGCAAGTTGTCTTTTTGATAACCCTGCCTGTTCACGATATTTTCTTATCTCTTCTCCAGAGAAATAGAATTGATGTCGAAAGTCCTCGTCCTGCATAAGGTCTATCGTCTCCTTCTCCATCATTTGTCTGAGTATCTTTTGTTCTTTCATCATCTGTCTTTCAAACACTTCTCTTAGCATTATTTGTTCTTCAATTATTTGCCTTTCCATCATAGTCAATCGCTCCTTTTTAATAAATTTTGTTTTGATCTTTACTCGTCTACTCTCGTCTATTTATGTAACCATCACGACATCGGTGTGACTTTTCATGTCTTTCGAAGACAATAAAAGAAGCGAGACCTCTTCCGAGACCTCGCCCTTATTTCTCTATATTCAATATACTTTGTTAACCGTCTTTCATTCGCTTTTGTAAGTGCAAGTCTCTCATAGCCTCAAGGACAGCAGCCAGTTCCTCCGTAATACCAAGATCAACCACACTTCGCTTTTTACTTAATCTCACGGTCTTTAATTGCCTTATCAAGTGTTTTCTCGATATGCTCCTTATACGCTCCAGCTTCACCGTAAAGAGGTCGAGTAAGAAATTTCTTACCGACTGGATACGTTTTACCACTCATACCCTTTCCTCCAGGCTTTGCTTGAGAACCTGCTCCTAGATTATAGTCGTCCTCGTGCATTTTCAGAGCGTAGTTGTACGAACCTCCAGATGAGTTTTCTGATACAGAATACGTCACCGTCGCTGTTACTTTTGAACCTTGAGAAACAACATCTTTTGAGAAAGACTTCTCAAGAACACCTTTATCGTGAGGTGCAGTCTCTGAAGAAACTCGAGTGAGGTCATCTGCGATGTCATGCATTGCACTTTCAACGATAGAACCGAGAGCACCTTCAAGACTATCGAGTCCTCTTGTGTTGAATGTTGCTGTCATACCAATCTTTGGAGCACCAACAGTCTTTATCCCAGAACCTCCGTTGGTATCCATTCTTCGAGCGACAGATCGAGATAGCCTAATCAGACCCCTTACAATCATATAAATCCCCCCTTACAGCCTGCCTCTTTTCGCTTATTGATCCTTCGTTTGTAGGAAGAAGACTTCTGAAGACTCCTCTTTCCCTAACTTAAAGATAGTTTCCAGTAACGAGATTTCCATTAATAGTTCTAACTTGATACAATCGTTTACCCTATCATCCTTTGAGATAACACTTTTTAGTTGTTCGACTTTCTCTTGATAAACTGCTCGAACACCCTCCCTTGCCCGTCTCAAGTCGTCAGCAGTATACTGTGTTTTTATTCTCTCTACAATCTCTTGAAAATTGTCTACTACAAAGGAATCCCCACAAACTAACATTACTGATCATGCTCCTTTCTCATAAAAAATAAAAAGAGACGAAGAGCAAAGGAATTACCTTCGACCTCGTCTCTTGAACTTTCATCTTTCAACTCCTTCGTGGCTGATACCCCTTCTACTATCGAATCCATACGTCCACTCTATCAACAGGAAGATCACCGTCAATAACTATGCGGTATCTGAAGAAGTCCTTGTCTATAACTACAAAACAATCATTAATTCCTTCGGTTAAATGAACCGTTTGAAACCTCGTGAAGGTCTTTTCATCGTCAGAGTCTTCCCAGACGATTTCAACCGATTGACCTCGAAGACCTTTCGCAATGACTCGAACATCGAGGACCTTTTTCTTGTGATTCTTGGTTGTTTGTCCAGTTACCTCATAATACACTTCCGTATGTTTAAAATGACCATCAGCGACGAATGCTCCTACATGAACTTGAGCCATCACACTGAACCTCCTCTGGGTGTTTTTCTTTATAGCGTTTCAATAATGCGTCTTTAAAAGAGTCTTTCATTAAAAGTCGCTTCATCTTGCTATAAGAAACATTGAGAAGATACGCAACAGAAGTCAATGATGTGAGGTCTCCGTCAATCAACAACTCGACTGCATCTCTTATAATTTTCTCTTCTTCTTCAAGTCTCTGTTTTCGACGCTGGTCAGCTTCACTCAAAGCCATAACAAGAGGAGAAGGCTCCATTCCGAGTTCTTTTCGTCTGTTCTCGATGTCTTTTAAATCAATTAGTAACTCGCCGTTTGCACCGAAAAACTCTGGAGGAAGGAGACTATCCTCCTGCTCCTCCGTACTTTCGATCAAGCGTAGGACGTCGACGTATCGCTTGCCATTGACGATAACTCGCTCCATTATTCGCCCTCCTTCTTGCCGTCCTCTTCTTTCTTCTCAACTTGAGAAAATCCATAGGAGAGAAGTTCAAGACTGCTTGCCTCTCCGTGTTCAATCCTCTGTTTTAATCGTTCTTGATATGCTTCGAAACTTGCGGAATTTCAATTGATTGTCTTTTGATACTCTTTATTCGCCTCATATCCCTGTTGGATGAGTTTTAACGAATCTTGCATTAGTTCTTCGCTCCTTTCTTCCTGTCGATATATTCTTGAACCCTAACAGGAAGTTTCCCACTGTTTAAGATGTCTGAAATCTCTGTATCAGTAAGAGCGTAGATCGTTGCCCCTGTTCTTCGAGAGGGAAGATGACCCTTCGAAGTTGCGAACGGTAGAGAGTAAATCCATAGTTCGGGGGTTCTTAAAACAGTTTTGTCGTTTCCGATCTCTGTTCCTACTTCATTCTGGAGAGCCTGTACGTCAGTGTTCAGAGCGTCAAACTCCTTTTTGATCGAGTGGACTTCTTGAAGTTTTAGACAATACGTCGCAAGAGCGTCGATAGTATCCTCAAGAGCCTGTTCATGCTTCTTCTGGAGGTTTGCTTTCTTCTTGCTTCTCCAGTCACGAATAGCTGGAACTAAATCAGCAAGTGCTTGATGAAGTCCCTTGCGATTTACATTGATACGATGTTCAACCTCTTCGAGTTTATCCTCCAGATTTCTCAGTTTCTCTTTCATTTGTGGCTTCGAAGTGAATACTTTTCCACCAAGTTCGTCCTCTGCGATACGATCCTCATATTCCCTACGAAGTTCCTCTAATTGTTTCTTGAGTTGTCCTTTCTGGATTAATAACTCCTCGTGTCTTTGATCGTATTTTTCTTTGGTTTCTTTCACAGTTTGAAAAATTTTCATAATAAATCATCGCTCCTTTTCGTTTTGATTTTAGTCTTGATTATTACTCGTCGTCCTCGTCTCCAAGATCGACGTCTATCACAGTCTTTTTATCCTGACGACGTTGTGCTCGCTCATAATTGCGGTCAGCTTCCTCCAATTCAAGAGTAATTCTTTCGATTTCTGCCTCGATTGCCTCTTGCGAGCGGTCATTCACGTTGACTTGAACCCCAACAGCAGTATCATGATTCAATAAATTTTGACTGCGGAGGAAGACCTCGATCATCTTAGCGGTTGGCTTCTTTCGAATTTCTTGCAGTAAGATATCGTAAATCTCAGCAGTGTGCATTCCTGCCTTGATCGTCGCTTGACGCTTCACCTCTTCAATAAAGTAATCATCTGAGACCCTCCATTCGTATAAAGTTCTACGAGAAACATTGCACTTTTGTGCGATTTCTTCGAGAGTCATCCCAGAGTTTTTCGGGTTGCTCAAAAGATCAATAGCGATTAACTGCTCGCTGCTGAATGGTCTCTTTTGACGAGTTAAAAACTTTTCACTTTTCATCGGTTTTTGCCTCCTTTCGCTTTATTGATCTACTCATCCTTACGATCTCTTGAAGCTGATCTTCCGTGAAGAACTGCGAGAAACACTCGAAAATCCGTTTCTGGAGTTGTTCCGACATGTTACGAGTGCCATTTTCGATATAACTGATATGTGTCGTTGTCACATTGACTTGACGTGCAAGTTCCGTCTGTGAAAGTCCAGCGACGTTCCTCAAAGTTGAAATCTCGTTTCCAGTCAGTTTCACACGTACCACCTCTCTTGTTTAATTTTTGAACTCATATGTCAAACAAAAAAGAGCAAGCCGACTGGAGGAACGACTTGCCTTCATTGTTTTCGTTTTTCGACGCATACCCTACTTCACGAAGAATGGACGAGATATGAGTTGCTCAGTCTCATATCTTTCTGTCTTCTAGTCATTCAACAGTTAATAAATACAAACAATTTAGTGTAAAAATATTCAGAGACCGACTTGACTGATATGTTTTGATAGGGACAAAATGTCCCCAACAAAAAGAACTTTGGGGAGAGTTTTTTGAAGTATTTCGGGCCTTTGGTCTTATGTTTACTCAAGGAGGCGAAACTTGATGGACATTCTACTATTCTGGGGAGCGATTCACGCTTTCTTTTCGTCTACAGTTGAGGGTTCACGATGGAACTTTGAACGAACTTGCTCGAAAGGTCGAAGTTCTGGAGAAAGTGAAAGCCTTGACTCTTCTCCCAGATGGGGTACACGTCACGACTCAAATGGTCGCAGATTATTATGAAGTTAGTTTCAAAGCTATTCGCTCGATTATCATGAGGCATAGAGAGGAACTAGAATCTGATGGGATGAACCGAGGTCAAGAATTAAAGGAATATAAAGATAAGATTCAACAAGAGTCTTTCCGAAACGTATTTGCTCACCTGTCGATCTTCCAACGTCGAGCAGTCCTTCGAATCGGAATGCTTCTCCGTGACAGTGAAGTCGCAAAAGCGATTGAAAGATGGGAAATCCTCGCTCGAAAAATTCTTCGGGTTTTTGTCATGTTTCTTTGTATGTATTCCATTCTGAACCGCTAAAAGGTGAGGAGGTATGGAAAACATGCCTCGCATAAACCTAGAAGGGGGCATACACATGATTACAAAGTTCGCAATAAGATTCTTACGCCAAACCGAAGGACTCACCCAAAAGCAATTCGCTGAAAAAGTCGGTATTAGTGAGGGACTTCTGAACAATATCGAAAGCGGATATAAGCGAGTGAGCAAAAACGTTTCACAGAAGGTCACTCGTGCCTATAACCTAAGCGAAGAGGACTTAAAGTTCTTCGACGAAGTCTACGAACGAATGATGAAAACGATCAAGAAAGCTGAATAACGATGGTTGACCGCTCAAGGCGATTGGATATATGTCCATTTGCCTTTTTCTTATGTCTGAAAAGAACACAACTCAAGGAGGTCAGTATCATGAAAAACGACTATATCGTAAAGGACGGAAAGGTCATCATTCTCATGGAATACAAAGATCAGTTATGGTTGACCGAAATCAGCGAGGAGCATTTAGAAAAAGCCGAGGAATGCACAGGGTATTGGACACTTATGAAGCAAAAAGGAAAGAAAATTTATGTTCAAGGTTTTGTTAGAGGAGGCGATGGGAAACTCAAGAACGTAACTCTTCACCGTCATATCATGGATTATCCAAAAGGTCGTGTAATTGACCACCAGTCAGGCGATACTCTGGACAATACCATAGACAATTTAAGAACTTGCACTCAAGGAGAGAACGTGAGGAACCGCTCAAAGAGTACCTCTAAGACTGGAATTCTGGGTGTAGGTTTTAACAGAAAAACAGGGAAATGGTGTGCACGAATAACGGTCGATGGTAAGAGCATTCACTTAGGCTTATTTACTGACATCGAATCAGCAAAGCAAGCAAGAATCGATGCAGAGCGAAAGTATTGGGGAGAATTCGCACCATCATTCCGTCATAACGTCTCATAATACTACGAAAAAAAGCCTCTCCCGAGTGCGAGTCGAGAGAGGCAAAAGCGAATACAACGTGGTCGACCAAGACCTATACCAAAAGAAAGGAGTGAATGTCGTGAGCATTTATCTTTTTTCATTATTTGTCATGCTAGTCATGACAACTACCGCAGAACGAAAACTCGACGTTGAATTCTCTCGCCAAAGAACCGAGTAGGTCGATTCGTTCCTCCGTAATATTAGTCAGTCAATCGCTCGATAATACAATACCTCGAACCTCAGTGATTCATCGCTGGGGTTCTTTTTATTTGGTCACTGTTTGATAGAAAAAATCACATTAATTAGGAGGAGGTTCAACAATGTCGAGACAATGGAAGATGATCGACCTTGATACTGGAGAGGTGAAAGGCGATTTTTACCCAGACTTACAGATCGTTCGCTCAAAGAAACAGGATGAAGCGTTCAAGCGAAAGCTACAGCGTCAACAAGAAGGACGTCAGCACGAGTTCACATTCAGCGATATGGAAAACATGAAGGAGGTCGTATCAATGCTTGACGAAAAGACATGCGGATATTTGCTGTACCTACAATGCTTCGTTAACTATGAGAACGTCCTCGTCAAAGGTCAAGATAAGACGCCTATGGCAAAGAAGGACATTCAAGAGACGCTTGGACTTGGGAAATCAGCTTTCGCAGAGTTCTTCAAGAAGGTAACTGAAGCAAACGTCGTCCTCCAGAATGAAGACGGGATATTCTCGATCAACAGTCGCTATCACTTTAAAGGAGCGACACAAAACGAGAGAGTCGTCAAGTCATTCACATCAAAAGTCAAGGAACTGTATGGAAAAGTTAATGCTAAAGACCTCGGATTCGTGTATTTGCTTCTTCCCTATGTTCATTATGAAACTAATATCCTCTGTTCGAATCCATTCGAGCGAAACGTCGAGAAGATCGAACCCCTCAGTCAGCTTGAACTCTCCGAAATCGTTGGGAGCGATGACAGGACGACATATCGCAAAATCAAGAAACTTCAGTTCGATCAAATGTTCGTTCTCGCAGAGGTTCGTTGCGGTAAAGAAAAGCACTACAAGCTGAATCCATTCGTGTTCTTCCGAAAGGACGGATATCCAGACGCCTCCCTGAGAGCAGACTTCCTCGTCAAGAGAAAGAAATAGTTCGGAACTATGGGCGCTTGTCTTCGATATTGAGCGTCCTTTTTTTATTAATTTATTTATTGAAGTAACGGGAGGTTAGCGGAATAAGTGTGATCAATGAAGAGAATTATTATTGGGTTTTAATTCTCAATAATTCCCCATCTAATGAGGTAAACTAAAACAAACATTAGTATTTAGGAGGATAAAATGGAAACCCAACACAATCCAAAATTAGTTTCAACCGAACTAGCAAATTTTTGGACTCAATACATGGGTGATAGCATGTCAGTTTGCATGCTTAAATATATGTTAAAGAAAGTTGAAGATGATGACATTCGTTCAATTTTAGAATTCTCATTAACTCTATCCAATCGTCATCTTCAAAGGATAAAAGAATTTTTCAATGAAGAAAAATATCCTATCCCACATGGTTTCACAGATGAGGACGTAAACTTAGAAGCCCCGCGATTATTTTCAGACAATTTTTTCTTGAAATACATACACATTATGGCGGCACATGGGTTGACAGGGTACGCTATTGCCTTTACTACTTCTGTTCGTTCTGATGTTCGGAAATATTATTCTGATTGTAATGTAGAATCCATGGAATTGTTTAATCGATCTCTTGATTTACTCCTGTCCAAAGGACTCTATACTAGACCTCCGCATCTTCACCCGCCTGAAATGGCGCAATATGTGAAAAAACAAAGCTTTTTAACGGGGTGGTTCGGGAATCGCAGACCGTTAAATGGAATTGAGATAAGTAACATTACTTTTAATATGAATAAAACGGTTCTGGGAAAAGCGATGGTTCTTGGATTTAGTCAAGTGGCACAAGCACAGGATGTACGTGAATACTTCATGAGAGGAACTCAACTTTCTTCAAAGCATCTTGAAATCTTTAGTTCCTTGCTTCATGAAGATAATCTTCCTTCTCCTCCTTCTTGGGATGATCAGGTTACAAATTCTAAGGTGTCACCGTTTTCAGATAAATTAATGATGTTTCATACAGGATTTTATACGCAGGCAGCTGTGGCTTTTTACGGGGCAGCCATTGCGGTTAGTATGAGACGAGATTTAGCTACACAATATACACGTCTGACATCTGAAATGGAGCAATACGGAGAAGATGGAGCAAACATCTTGATTGACAACGGTTGGATGGAACAGCCACCAACAGCAGATGATCGTGTTTCCTTAGCAAGCGGTAAGAAGTGATGGTATGGCGAGACCGGAGGGAATCGAGAAAATTGTATGGGGTATTGCTCTACCCGGATTTGCGCAATTTTTAAATCAAAAGTATTTTAAGGGATTTGTCTTTATTGTTTTAGAGTTCTTAATTAATGTAAATGCAAGGTTGAATCAAGCCATTATATTCAGCTTTCATGGTGATATTAAAAAATCAATTGAAGTGGTTGATTATGGATGGCTGATGTTTTACCCTTGTCTTTATCTTTTTGCTATCTATGATGGTTATAAGGATGCTGGCGGAGGTAATTCTTATTCATTTTTTCCCTTTGTTATCTCCGCTTACTTTGGAACCATTGGAGTCATCTATTCTCCTTATTTCTTAGGTCCAATTTGGCTACCGATCCTTTGTTTAGTTTTGGGAGCGGGTATCGGAATAGGCTTCGGAATTTTGATTCGTCGTTTTACAGATACCTAACGGATGCTTTTCCATCGTTGCAATGATTGTTCGGAATCCAGCAAAAGTACATTTCATTCGTTAAAAACACCTAATCACCTTTATTTCAAAATAAATGTGAGACCCTATGATTGATCATAGCGGTCTTATTTTTATTAAGGATTATGTTATTGAATTAACGGGAATCAATAGTTAAATAAACATTGCATGTGAGCCACCAAATGAGCTGGTTTTTCTTTGTACATTCCCCATAAAAACACTGTGCATTTTGCGGACAAAACAGCTATAATACTGTGCATTTTGCGGACGGTCTAAATCGCTGCCCGACCTTACAGTCTCAAGGGTTCCCGTATTTCAACCCCTCAAATTATTTCTTAGTCTTTGATATCGCTTCTCTTCTCCTACGACATAGAGAGGAAAGGTCAAAGGATATGGCTCGCAAGGCTCGCCAGCAGTTCACCTCTGCCGAGGCTCCTGCCCCAACTTTCAACCCAAACCGTTATCTTCTACAAAATAGAGAGGGTGAAAGGAAGAGGGAGGCGAGCGTCAGCGAGCACCGAAGCCGACCAAGGAGGCAAGGTAGGTTTCCTGTCACTCATTTTCATTATTGTCATTAATTTTTCTAATTACCTCCCCAGTAGCGGAAACAGTCGCTCGACCTGAAAAAGTAGCAAACCCAAGGAACGTCCTTCCCTTATCCCAAAGTAATTTCTCTGACACGTCAATTCCAGTTAATTCAGTAAATCTCTCCATATGTTCCTTTCTCTTAGATTCGAGAACTGACTGCAAATGACCGAAGTTCCTTCGTAGCTTTCCGTCAATATCTTGGTATGTACTATCTTCCGCATAATAAAATAAACCCTTCTGGAGTGTCCTCTCATATTCAGCGATTGCTCGTTTTACTAGGCTCATTCTTGCAAATATTTCTCCGTCATTTATTTCCTGACTTGATTTGAATAGCTTATCGAAGCCTCCCTCTTCGTAGAATTCATTTAATTCTTCGTACTTAGACAACACAAAAAGCATATTGTCATAAGCAACAAGTTTTGTTCCAAAGTTCTCGATGAAGTGTTTACTATCGCTTTCCTTTTGTCGTTTCTTTTCATCTTCTTCTTTATGCTGTCTGTCCTTACGAAATAGCTGTAGAGTAACGAAGATACCTGAAGCGGTTATAAGACCTTGAATAATGGCTCCAAGAAGCGAACCCCAAAAACCTATCCACTCTTTTTTGACTCCATCTAAACTATCGGAGATGAACGATAATAACCAATCAGCCAATTCATCGTCAAACAACGTAATGGTGAGTCCAATCAACAGTATCGAAAGGATTAGTACAAGAATTGCCCACAATACCCCATACTCATGTTCTAATGCAGTTCTAATCCCAGCCCTTGCCTTTTTAAGCATATTTCCAAACTCCTTACAATGATCCTTTATATAACAACAATTATAAATCTTTTCGGTTGGTAACGAAATAGAAGTAGATATCAGACACTCACACCGTAAAAATCGTCGATAAAATTAAGCTGATAACGTAAAGTATAAATCTGGTCGTTCTCCTCAAACAATGGCGAGATATACTGCTTCTGTTCGTAAGACTGACGTCTTGTCAGTGTAATCTTGTTCAATAGTGTACCGTATAGAAAGCATTCCAGTGTCTTGCGAACCCTCCCAGCTTTGAATGCAAAGACTGACTCCTTGAACGCTTGAATCACTGTTTCGATAGGAGCCTGAATGACGTCCAGCTTCTTCGTTGCGGAATTTACCACTCCCCAGATACGGTATATCTTCTTTGCGTCGTTGAAGAACGTCTTTACGACAGAGACGAATTGTTCTGGAACATTCGAGGGAGTATACGAAGCATCGAGAGTGTCGTCGCTTACGTTCTTTACGTCTTTACTAATCTTTTGATCTTGAGTTTCTTGAGTTTTAGAGTTTCTTTGAGGTTCGTCGTCGTCGGAGTCGGTCTCAAGCGTTGGTACTACTGGAGTCTCCTCTATTTCAACCTTGGACACTTTGCTGTCATCCTCACGACATTCCTCGGTCAAGTCGAGGTCATATTTATTAATTACGAAATAACGTAATGTCATCCCTTGAAACTCTACGACCTCTCGTCTCCCTACACCGAGGGACTCAAGTCGATCAATCGCTCTTTTGACGGTTCGTTCGCTCACTTTGACAACTTCTGCGATGGTCTCTTCGTTGAGCCACGAGACTCCATATACCGCAACTGAATGACGAGCAATCGTATCGAGGACTGCTCGTGCATTGCGGTGTAACTTTCTACCCGAAGCGAAGACGTGAGCACGAACATGCTCGTCCATTTCCTTTTTACTATCGAACGCTTTATAGCGTTGAGCCACAGATCTGTAAATCTTGAGAATCATTTCGTTTTTCCTCCCTCTTTATTTCTTATCTCAGTATCTTTCGTGATCTGTTCAAATTATTGAAGACTTGATTCATAGGTGAGAATTGTTCGTGTTGCGATTTTATTGAAGTATTTGACAAGTGCGTGTACTTCATGACCATTCTCAAGTCAGCATGTCCGAGGATTTTCGCAAGATGACGAATCTCTCCACCTTGCTCCAGAAAGATAGTTGCTGACGTATGACGGAATAAATGAGGATGAACTCGAATATTCAACCCGACTTGCTCCGCATACTCCTTCAGTCGATGACGAAAGTGATTTGCGTCCAGCTTCTCGCCATAATTCGTGTTGAAAATGTACTCGGAATTGAATTCCTTGCACTCTTGAATTAATTCCTTGATGAGTTTCAATGTTTTACGTGAGAGTGGAACGAATCGAGAACGTCTGGTCTTTGCGACTTCCGCTCGAACTTCTGCGAGTTCAAGATCAAAGTCGATGTCTTCCACTCGTAACGACAGAGCCTCATTTATTCTGAAAAAACCATCTATGAGACAAGTCATGAGCACATAATCTCTGAAGCCAGCATAACTCCGCTGGTTAGGTGCTCCGAGTAATAACTTCAGTTGAGTCGCTGTCATGACTTTGATTTCTGTGTGATGTTCTTCGACTTTCGCCACGGTTTCCCACGGATTCTTTTGAATGAGACCTTCCTTCAGTAAGAAACGAAACATAGTTCGCAGAATCTTTGTCCGTGTATTCACTGTCACTGGAGAAAGACCGACTGTCTTCTCCGCTTCTGATTTATGTTCATGACCGTCGAAGCGAATCTTCTTCGTCAGCATCCAAGTCATATAATCACGGAGAACCTCAGGAGTAATTTTCGAGACCTCAGGGGGAATAAATCTCATTTCGAGATAGTCGACAAAGAACCGATAATTCTCTCTGTATGTTTCAAGGGTGCGCTCCGAGACTCCCTCAGAAATCTTCGCCTCATAGAAATACTGGAACAGCTCGTCCAGATTGCTTCCTGTCTTCTCCGTTCGATCAAACTTCACTCGTTTTCCTATTCGTTTATCGCTCATAAAAAATAAAAAAGACGCCTCCTCTTTCGAAATTAATCGAATGAGAAAACGTCCTGATCGATACGGGCCTCTGTAATTCCAGCCTCGCACCTCTGATATGTGGTTTTCGTATAGTCCAACGGATAGTCCAGCGTCCATGAACCCTTGATACGACTGGATTTGTTATGTATGGTCGGAACGACAGGATTTGAACCTGCGACCTCACCCACCCCAAGGGTGCGCTATCAGGTCATGCCGTCACCCGAATGCTATAAGCCTTGAAATCTTTGATATCAAGCCTTATATTTTTGCCCCAACCACAACCTCAGTAATTAATTGTTCTCTTATTATAAAGTGGTCTCAGATCAGAGTCAAGTGGTTGTAGCAATACTTCCAAACTGGAACTTTATTTATTAACTTTCATGTCATATTACTTGATTAATAAGGTTTCTTTATCTACATAATGCCAACAAATTAGTTCATTAACAGTATTTTTTAACCAAAAGGTTGTTGTCTAATTACCGTTAAAGTGATCACTAATAACATCAGTTTTTACAAGTAACAGTAACTTATTGACGTATTTTGATCTACCCCTTGGTCTTTACTGACAAATCCAGTACAATCTTTCTATACAAAAAAGAAGATTTACTTAGAAGAATCAGCTTAACTTTTTTGCAATTTATAGTTATAATATTAGATTAGATATTATTCTCCCTGAGGTGAATTACACGTGAAAAAACTAAAAGTACTAGACCTATTCGCAGGTGCTGGGGGATTAAGTCTAGGTTTACATCAAACAAACTGCTTTGAAGTAGTTATGGCTGTAGAATTAGATAAACATGCTGCTAGCACATATAAAGAGAACCACAGAAACGTAGAAGTTTATCAACGTGATATTAGGAAGCTGAAATATACCGACAATACCAATAATCTCATAGAGAAATTTAGCGATGTCTCAGTAATAGTAGGAGGGAGTCCTTGTCAAGGGTTCTCAAATGCAAATCGACAAAAAAACGAGTTAATTAGTGGAAACAATGAACTAGTAAAAGAGTTCGTCAGAGCAGTGGAAACCATCAGACCTGATGCTTTTATTATGGAAAATGTAAAATCTATGAGATCATCCTCTCACAAATTCTTTTATTCAATAAATGATGCATCTGAACTAAATGATTTAGGTGTTACAATTATTGATGAGGATATTAGTATTGGAAAGTATACAGCATTTACAGATTTAGCCCTATATATGATTTCAAGAAATGAAGA
The DNA here is from genome assembly GCF_004123195.1 of Ammoniphilus sp. CFH 90114. Taxonomy (NCBI): domain Bacteria; kingdom Bacillati; phylum Bacillota; class Bacilli; order Caryophanales; family Paenibacillaceae; genus Ammoniphilus; species Ammoniphilus sp. CFH 90114. Next base: position 267,500 of record NZ_SDLI01000001.1, on the reverse strand, counting down.
TCTTTCTCAATATTTAATACCAAATAATCTCTTCGCAAAGCTCAAAGCTGTTTTAAAGCAAACTGAAAAGAGCCTACAAGATGTAGTTAAGTATTTTCAAAGCAAAAACAATAAGAGTTTCTTTCAAAAACTAACGTCTACCTCCGAATGGGAGATACAATATCACTCTTATATTAGTGATGAACATAGAGGTTTATGGCTTGAAACTAAAATTATTATTGAGTCTATTCTAAACAATAATGAGTTTTCATTTGAGTCTCTTATTAATAATTTAGAAATTTTAATTGAAACCCAAAAATTATTTCAAAAAACATTAGAAGTCATTAATTACAATGTTGAAGTAGACCGATATTTTATTAACAATAGAAGAGAAGTTTGTATATCTGTAAAAACTTACAATGTTTATGAATATCTTTTACGTAAATTTGAATCATTAGATTACGAAATAGACTCAGATATTTTAAATGCTGCAGAGTTCGGGGTACCTCAACAAAGAAAACGTCTATTTATTTTAGGAGTACGTAACGATTGCGTAAAAAAGTATCCTGTAAAGTTACCAGATCCAGTCCTTAGACACTATTCAGAATACTTTACAATAAAAGATGCCATTCAGGATATTTCATATATCGAACCAGAAACTAATATTGACTCAGAGCCAAAAATTAAATCTCACACTTTAAATAATCTAAGTACTCTAGGAAAATATTTGAACGGAAATAAAGTTCAGCTTTATAACCATGTAACTACAGACACTAGAGAAATTGCTAAGTTGAGATTTAAAGCCCTTTCTCAGGGACAAAACTTTCATGATCTAGGTGATGATCTTAAGACAACCTACTCCGACACTAAACGAACACAAAATACAATATACAAAAGACTTAAATATGATGAACCCTCAGGAACTGTAGTAAATGTAAGAAAATCTATGTGGATTCATCCCATTCATGATAGAGCTATTAGTGTTAGAGAGGCAGCAAGACTACAATCTTTTCCAGATCAATACGTATTTAAAGGAAAAAAGGATGCTCAATATCAGCAAGTTGGAAATGCAGTTCCACCGCTACTTGCTAGATCTGTTGCAGAGTGTTTGCTGTATTCTTTAGGGATTGACGTTCAAGAAAGAGTAAGTGATATTATTTTATCAAGACAGCTTGATTTAGTAAGTAATGCGAATTAGCTAAAAAAGCAACGTGTTCTAACACGTTGCTTTTTCTCTTTCTAAGGGTTTAAAATTCTTCATTTTTCCTTTAAACAAAGTCCAACATTCTTCTTTCTTACACCATTGAGTTATATTAGTTCCTGCGACAGGCGGATTAGTAATATGCTCCCATGTATATTCACACAAAGTTGATAACGCTTCTATTAGAGTGTCTTCTATCCCTTGATTATTCCAGATACTTATAAAGTCAATCTCCTTATTATGGATAAATGAAAATATGGCGACGGTATACGCTACAACGTTTGCTTTATATCCACCAAAGTTCTTACCCTTTACTATTTTGTCACAGGTATTAAAGAGAATCCCTTTTGCAATTAGAGTTTTAAAATAGTCCGCATCGGGTTTGACCTTGTTTTCTTTAATTAGCTCCATAAACTCAACAAAATTTGTCTCTGCTCCTTTACTTACTGTATGAGGATATTGGTTCCAAGACATCTCGTACTTTGCTGCTATGGTTTTAGAAATAAGCTGGCTTTTGGGATTTTGTTTAAGGAATAAATCCTTCTTTGCTTTAGATATTTGTCTGTTATATTCAACTAAATATTGTCCTCTTGCTCTTTCGTAAAACCACTTTGACTCAGCCTTTCCTTTTAAGCCTACACTCGGAACCCAAATGGTTCTTGAGAGATTCTCCAATGTTACATGGAAAATATCATTGGCGCTAAAATCAGACATCGTAATTTTATTTTGACTATTAGCATATCTCGATATAGAAGAGATAATATTATCTATATGACTTTTCTCTTTTATTACTGTTAGTTTAAGCTGGACAAATACTCTATCTAAAGAAACATCATTTTTATATGCATTATACAAAGATGCTGTAGTTTGCCCTCCATTTACTATTTGCCAACCTATGAGCTCCTTTACTTGGTACATTTCCACATTATTATTAGGTTTATTAAGAACTGCTGATTCAGCAATCGTTGATATCCCATTGTTATAAGCCATAAACATATGCGCTTCTTTTGTTATTGTATCTCTAATTCCTTTGTTAATTTGAGCCTTTGCCTGTAAAAATGATCGCACATTTCTTTCTATTAATCTTTGCCCCCACTTATCATAAATCTCCGCTAACAGTTTTCCAGAGATTACTCCAACATAACTGTCATAAATCTCATTGCAATCGGGCGTCTTAATCAAATTTAGTTCCTCGATAAATTCATCGGTAAAATTTATTTTAAGCTCTTCAGTACCCTTATTTTCATATATAAATTGGTATAATCTTTCAATATCCCATATGTGATGAGTTACTAAAGTATTACCTAATTTAATATCTTCAGGGACATCGTTTACAGCTATACTATTTGTAATAACAACAATCTTAAGTTTTCGGATGGAATTTGCATTTGATTCCAAAAGGTCTGCAAGTGAAAATGCATCATCTGATTCCTCAATCTGACCCTTTAATCCTTTTAGAGAAGATTTATAAAAGTTTAACCCTGAATTAAACCTCTTAAATAAAGTCTTTTTTCCTAATTTTCTTACTGATTTTAAGTTATCAAAATCAGACACAAAAAGTGTTACCGTATCAAAATCATCTACATAAGAATATGCATTAATTTTAATCCCTCTACCCTTTTTCTTGTAATTACATAATTGGTAGTCGAAACATTCTTCAGCATCGACTAAATACCCACAAAAACGATCTACAAAAATATCTTCTAATTGGAACGTACTTGTTTTTGACTCCTCTATTATATCTTCTAAAAAGCTTTTAGAAAAAGAAACCAGATCACTCATGTATACTACTAGCTCCAATCTAAGTTAAATATGTCATGAAAGGGTCTTTGAAATTCACCACAAGTTGATAATTCAACTGTATAAGTTATGTTACCAACACCATTCGGTAGAGATTCACCTAATATACGTGGAAACCCATTAGTTACTTCAAATGCCTCAACTTTACGTAAAATATAACCTGTTAAGTACTCGCTTGATTGTGATTCTATAAAACCAGCGAAGAATAACTTACTCTCAAATTCTTGTAACAAATTTGGAGACGAAACTAATAAACTTTTTATATCATATATAATTTGATTTAAGCCTTCTCCGCTATTATGAATTGTGTTGAGGTACAAGCACACTAAATTTAAACTTTCAAATCCAAAATCATCCAACTGTCTTTCATTATTAATCTTTACCTTATAATGTTTTTTACTTGATAAGGTTTTTACTTCGACAGCTAGTTTATTGTTTTGAAAATCGTGTACTTCCTTCTCACTGCCTCTCCAAAACCTTACAGACCTTGAACCAACAGTTTTAAGCAGTTCTCTCAAGAACCAGAGCTCTCCATATAACCCCTGTTGGGACTCAGTAGATAAGATATGGCTACTATGGACACTAAAGAAATACTTCCATCTTTCAAGTATCTCTTCCAAAGTACTTAACATTAATGATGATGACTTAAGATTTAGTAACTCTTCACACAAATTCGAAACAAAAGTGTAAAAAATCTTCTTCTCAGAATTATGGACTTGCTTAATAATTAGGAAATATTCATTTTTAAAATTATAAACATCAATTTTTTCCTGATGAATATCAATTCCATTCCATGTTGGTAATCTCTTTAGCTGTTCTAACTTTAGTTCTTTACCTAAGTGAATAAGTAGATGACCCTTCTTTTCATCATTAGATATAGCAATGATTAATGGTATAACTGCACTACTAGATACCATCTTTGCTACTAGATAGTTAGAATTATCATCTGTATTATTTTCAAGTTTTGGATCTAACTCTAGACGATCAATAATTTCTCTAATATTAATCATGAATCCATCTCCATAAACACATTGTTTACTACATAATTTACAGATGTTTGAGGATGATTTGTCTCAGGGAAAACTACCCCAAAACCAATTGGAGTCTGAGCAACGCCTACTAAATTTTCATTTTTGGTATAATCAATTGGGTATAGAATTAACAATCCTTCTTCAGGATTTCTAAGTTGTTTCCTTGCCTCTATATCTTTTAGATTATGCACTTTAATATATTCAATTTGTTCCCCTGTAAAATCAAAAAACTCATGGTTCTTAGAAAGTAATCGTTTAACTGATACTGATCCTTGCTTTGTATATTCTTTGATGCCAGCTCTTTCAATTCCATTACCTATCCAATGTCCACCAAGTAATAACTCCTTCTCTCCTTCGTTAATAAGTACAACTGTCCACCTAACTAATTCTCCATTCTTCATTTGCTCATTAATATATTCACTTATATATTTACTGTTGGCCCTTGGAGACGATGAAGCTGTTTTGAATTCATGAATAAAATTAAAAACCATTTCTCCCGCTACATTATCCCAGAATAAGTGTTCTAGAGTAGAGACCTTCGCCCTTTTGTTAAATATATAATCTTTGTTAGGAGTAGCTAATTGCTTTATAAATTTATCTGTTACAGAGAAATTATGAATAAATGTATCATCGTTTAATTCAAACACAGTTGTTTCACTTACTGTCCCACTATATGAAAGTGTTTTGACTTCAGTAGCTCTCATCTTAAGTTGATTGGTAACAAGCATAGAGGGATGTTTTTGTACCTTAAGTCCAAACATTTGAGGTGTTGAACCTACTGAAGCCATATACTCGATCTCGCTTCTTAATTCTTCTGTTGCTATAGCAATGTGTCTAAACCATGTAATCAAATCAGATGTAGTATAGATCCTACAAAGGTCTAAATAGCCATCTCTATAGCCAAACCAACGACCCATTTGCATCAATGTATCGTACATTTTACTTGCTCTTAGATAATAACTAATTGACAAACCTTCTAACGTTATACCTCTTGAAAGTTTATCTCCACCTACAGCAATAACATTTAGGCCAGTTTCCTCATGTTCTTTATAATCTAAAGTGTCCTTACTGTTACCATTTATCTTCTTAACTTGAATGCTTTCGACAGTTTGTAGTAATTTTTCATTTATTAATTCCCACTTCATTTCTGGGCAATTAATTTCCATTTTAGTAGTTGTACTCAAGAAATCATTTAAAAAGAGATACTTAATCTCTGAAATTATGGAGTCACTACTTTCTGACTCACCTAATCTTAATCTATTTTTTATGCTATATAATTCATCTGAGACTAATTCATATACAATTTCTTGCACAGGTTTAAACCTAGTAACATGAATAAGCATCGAATTATGTTTTTTTTCATAACCACGTAATGATCTGATAGTAACTGTTAGTATAAAGGAATAAATTGCTTCTTTTAAGGAATTAGGCAGATATTTAGGTACATGAGTAATTTTATGACCTAATGGTGCAAAAGTATCTACATATTCTATCTCCCTTAATAAAGGTAATGAGCTATCGTCATCTAAATCTAACCCGAAAAACTCAGCTGGTCCTACATAATTGGATGGTTTTGGTAGGTTTAAGATAAAATCTTTGGGAAATAAGTCTTCTCCATGATCACTTGTGCTTGTTTCGTTATGAATAAAGATGTTTGCAAATGGTGTAGCAGTATAGCCAATATATGCTTTCTGTTCAAAGGTTCTATAAATTTGTCTAATTAACCCATTTATTTTAGTAGGGTCATATTCATCTAATAATTTTCCTTCATCATCATATATCTCTGAGGTGTTTATTGATGCTTGGTCTGCTTCGTCATCTATTATTAAGGTAGGGATATTAGGAACTGTTTTATATGGAGAGTCCAAAGTTGCTAGACGAGACAAAGGACTGTCCGTTCTAAAATATTGGAGAATGTTCTTTAGAACACTAACATTCTTCTTAACTACTAAAAGTAGTGGCTGCACTCTAGGTTGTACATTTATTCCACACGCTATTGTCCTACTAAAATCTCCATTATGATCTCTTGTTGTTAGATTAGCAATGTCAATAAAAGATTCTCCTGTAAGAGTAGCTACACCTATCAGCTTTCCAGTTGAATCGTTTGGTTGTCTTAATTGGCTTTTACTTGTTTCAAAACCTAAAACCTCTTCATCTAACCTCATTTGAGTTTGACTTCTTAAATCGTTATGCATTCCTGCAAGGACTATAACTAATTTAAACCCAGCATCAAACGCTTTGTTAATCAATCCTGTAAAATTTGCTGTTTTACCTGACTGTACATAACCTACTACTAACCCTCTTCGGTCGTATGTCCTATTTTTTTCTTCAGGGTCCTCAAGTAATTCTAGAATCCTATCAGTAGTCTCATCTAAACTTTTTATTACATTAACTGGCCACTTCTTCTTTTCTCTTAAATGTCTTTCGTATCTTCTCCAATGTTTCCATTTAATTGTACCCTTCTTATTATGTAACCAAGGTTTATGCTCTTTATCTTCTTTTTTTATCATTGAATGTAAAGTAATAGTCGTACTCAATGATTCTCTTAATTCATTAGATAACAGATCTTTATCTATACCTTCGAATAAAATGGAGACTTTCCCAACAACCCTTTTTATAGTCTCCTCCGTATCGTTGATTTCATTTATTAAACTATCGAACAGTAATAAAGACATTGCTCTTATTTCGTCATTTATATACATCCTATTACTCCTCCTCTAATAAAGCCTTAATTTGCTCAAAGTACTTGTTAAATGGTTCACTATTACATAATCTGTATAATATTTGATCTCCTGTATACCCTGATGACTTTAGTGCATAAATTATATCTTTTAAACTACTTAATATATCTTCTGTAATTTCTACTTTGTTATAATTCTTTTTCTCTTGGTTAGTGTCTTCTATTTTTAAACTAGGAGTATAGGAAACTAAATTAAATGGAGAATATTCCTCAATAAAAGAGAGGTAAGCATTTAATAGCTTATAGTCATCTACTTCATCATTTAATTTTAATAAAATAGGGTGTGCCCTGTTTAACTTGTAAAATACCTTTCCATGCTTATGTATCTGCTCCCATACATGGTCATTATTTTGTGTTGCATTATTTTGAATTAGCCTTACCCCTCTATGGTAATAAACTTTATAAGATGCATCTCTCGCAATCTTCCCGATTCTCTTGAGCTCATCTAAAATGTATTTAGGCGGACGGGCTGTTGATTTCTTTATATCAATTTGCCAACTAAAATCCATATCACTTGTTATATCAATCATAATTCTAGCCAACTTGTAAGGCTCTTCTTTTCGAAAAATACTAAGCCAACTTCCAGAAACCAGCATCCTTCTGTTGCGATATATGTAAAATCCTTGTTGATCATGCCAACCTCTTGGACCATCTGCGTATGAATATGTGTCCTTTGATATCTTTGAATGATGTGGTAGGATATATGGTTGAATTTTTATTATGTAATCATTATCATAATGCTGCTCTATTGCTAACTCTTGAGTAGCCATTTCATTGACTAAAAAAGGATCCCAAGGCTTTAGAAGCATGTTATTTATATAGATCTGAATTGCATTTGGACCTTCTAGAAATCGATGGAAAACCATACTTAAATGCTGTTCAACAGACGCGACTTTTTTTAAATAGCTATTATAAGCTACTGAAGAGTAAGATTCGCTAATTAACCTATCCAATTTCTCTAATAAAACTATAGTACCTTGCTCAATAATTTGAAGATCACTAATTTCTTTAAATTCCTTTAATAAGGACCACTTACCAGTTTTCTCTATAAGATCTAGATCCCAACACCTAGTGTGTAGTTCTTCATCTTTTTTTTTTGTCATGACACTTAGTCTTTTGCATTGTGAGAAAGCAGCTGTTTTAAGTCCCATTCCAAATCTCCCTAGGTCCTTACTATTTCTAGTACTTAGTGGACTCATTGAACCTATTCTCATAGCTACCTTTAATTCCTCTTCACCCATTCCCATTCCATTGTCTTGAATTGATATATAGCTGATTTCCTTGTTCCAAATGAAGTTAATATTAATTTGATTAGCATTTGCGGCAATACTATTGTCTACTATGTCTGCTATAGCAGTTTCTAAGCTATAACCAATTGATCTTAGAGATTGAACAATTGAAGATGCCAATGGTTCAACTATGTCATAATTATTATCCAACAATAACACCATCCATTATTACCATTTATTATATAGTGTAATTATTCGATAACTTTCCAATGGGTACCTTCAAAATAACAAAAATATTATTCTTAGGTTTCAAATTTTAACTAAAATTTAAATACTTTCACCTATTACATACATAATAAAAATTTAAAATTATTTAACAAAATAATAGGAGGAAATATCAAGAAATTTATAGAAAATATTGTTAATCAAAAATAAGAGGTGAGCCTATGCTTGATAACAAGGAGAAAATACATCCTAAGGTTATAGATTTAGTAATGAGACTCTCAACAGTACGTGTCCCTATCACAAGTAGCTTTAATCGTACTATTACCAAAGAATGGTCTGAGGGGAATTATGTAGAAGCGATTTTATATGTTAAGGATTATTTAGAACCTTATTTTTTAAAAGACCAAGATAATTTTGGACTAGTAAATTCAGTATGGGCTGAATTAGAAGCAAAACATCGTAACAAATATGCAGAAATTCCTATTAGAGACATTTTGACACTTATACACTACGAGCTACTCTACCCCTTAGAAACAAGAGATAAAGAATGGTTTGAAATCTGGATTAGTTTATATCCAAAGTATGCATACGAACTCTTTCACTTAAGTATTTTTCCCCAACTCAAAGATAATGAAAATATTAATGGATACATAGATTTGTATTGCTCTGAATTATTACCAAAATTATTAAGTAATAATAATGAGATTGATATTAAAAGAACATTACTTGAAGCTGAGATAATAATCTTAGACCAAAAAGTTGATATTGGTTTCCCAATAAAATCTATTATTAATCAATTAATAAAGTTTGGTTACTACAATGAAGCTTACGAAATTTGTATGAGACATGATTTCCCACAAAAATGGGAGGTTCTGTTAGATATAGCAACCCAAACTGACGATCAAGAAAAAATGTTAGACAGCATTAGTCATTCAACTGCATATACAAACAAAAGTAATGAACTGCTTCCCATATTAGAAGCAAAGATGAGTAGACATTTAAATTACTTAATTGATTACATCAAACAAAATTCTTTAATTCAACATTCACTACTTTCTGAGATAGTTGATAAATGCTATTGGACAATATATACTCCTAAATTTTTATTTAATACAATAAAGACAATTTTAAATATCAAAAAAACACTTATAACAGAAGCTAGCTTGAGTAGACATGATAACCTTGTTAGAGAAATTAAAGGGTATTTACCATATATTAATCAATTTTCTGAAGTAATTAAAATAAGGTTAAGACACATTGAAGAAGAAAGTGCGCTATATAAACATTTTGGTTTCCGAGAGAGTATTTGGGGATACATTAATTCACAAAATCCTCTAACTGAGGTTAATAAGTTAGTAGAAGAGATTCTTTTAGAATTAAACAGTAAAGAGTTTAAGAATCTTGAGACTGTTTTTCACCAAGCATTATTATACTATGATCCGAATTTAGATATTAAAAGGATCCAGTCCAAAATAGAAATACTAAAACAAAGAGTAGATGAAAGTAGTAAGTCAGAATCTAAATTAGATACGATTCTAGAATTACTCTTAAAGACCGTAGATGAAAATGGTAAATTAGATAAAATATTAAAAATAACTTCGAATACTTACTCTACCGTTCTAGATACAAATGAAACCATGAAAGAAACTAATAATAGAATTAATGAAGTATTAAAATCTATGATAGATATACAAAGTGATATTAAAAATTTAAAATCAGATTTCAGTTATAAACTAGATGATTTGATTAATAATGGAAACAAAAATGAATTGGAGTTAGAATCGATTTATAACGACCATTCGGATCGTATTATGAAACTTATTGAAAAAGAGTTCTTGAAATTTAGAGCTGCGGATTCTAGTAATGAAGAGCGCAAATTATCCATTAAATTTGGTACAGCATGGGGAAAATTAGATTTAGATACAAAAAAATATCTAATCACATCAAGAGTACTGTACAAAAATTCTTTTGGATATGACGGCGAAATTGATTACTCGCCTGTTTGTATACCCTTAACAAAGGCACTAGAAAGAGTATTATTCTTTAGTCTCTTCAGAAATTTTAAAGATCAACTCAATAGCGATAAAATTGATAAGAAGAATTGGCCTATTGGTTTAGTGAATGTAAAAAAAGATAAAGATAAAGATAAAGATAAAGTTAGATTTACTGAGAAATCAGATCGACACTACAGTCTAGGAAGTATAGGATTCATTTTAGAAGAAGAAAGGCATAAAGGAGATATTCACCCACTTGCTCTTAAATATTGCAAGGATGTTCTTTTCAATCCTGTTTTATTTGAAGACACAAAAGCTATTGAATCTTACTTAAAATCATTGATAAAAGATGTCGATGACATAACCAATCAATATAGAAACAAAGCTGCACATAAAGACAACATTACTTTAGAAGAGGCTAATAAGTGTTATGATAAAATTGTTAAGATTGAAGAAACAATGAAAAAATTCCTTGAAAAACTAAAATAACTATGTCTAACACAAATTTTTACGCTCAGATAATTAAACCTACTTTGATATTAAATATTGTTTAGAATATTTAGCATATTACACGAGATAGAGGCTAACTGAACGGACAAGAGTATTGATAGTATACAGATTATCATTTTAGATTTTTTACAAATCTAAGGAACGTTCTTGTAAATTCTGTTGACTACAAACTATGGTATCTATGTTCAGTTTTGGATATGTACAGATAGCTGGCCATCACCCATTAAAGAGGGCAAAGACAATTATCTACTTATTCAAGTAGCCTTTATCTTTTTAATATGGCAAGATTTTGCGTAAATATTATTCTATTTATAAACCATTAAATACTTATATAAAGTACTTCTAGCAACATTTGTTTTTTTGACGATCTCCTGAACAGTAAAATTGTTACTCCTATACAAGGTTATTGCAGTTTTAATATCTTCTTCAGATACTTTTGGCCTACCCCCTACTCTTCCCCTTGCTCTTGCCGCATTTAACCCTTCTTTTGTTCTTTCAACTATAATGTCGCGTTCCATTTCTGCTACCGCAGCAAAAATCCTAAATATAAACTTACCCATACTAGAAGTTGTATCAATATTTTCCTGAAGTGAAACAAAGTTAACTTCCTTTTCTTGAAAAAAATCAATTAATTCAATTAAGTGCTTTGTAGATCGACTTATTCGATCTAATTTATATACTACGACCGTATCACCTTTCCTCAACACTTTTAATAACTCTTTTAGCTCTGGTCGATCTTTCCTTTTTCCAGAAAGCTTTTCTTCATAGATCTTCATACAACCAAATTTTTTAAGAGCATCAATTTGCGAATCCAAGCTTTGTAAATGCGTTGACACACGTGCGTAACCGAATATCATGTTACCCTCCAAATAGTAAATTTTCCTTTTATCCAATAAACGTTCGTTTTTTAGACGTTTTTTAGAATGAGCTAAATTACTCTTTAACCTAGTTCAAAAATAGCAAATTTGTCTATTTACTCATCTATTTATTAAAATCTCTTTATTACAATGTATCTACCGTTTAATAGACAAATTTTCAAGTGACAGATCAAATTCTATCTCAAAGAAATTTTCCAAAGTTGTGAGGATATCCTCTAAATTAGAAATAAAGTCCAAAATTACATCAACAATTATAGATAATGAGCACCTTACATTTTGACCACCTAAAAAGGCCGTATAAGAATTCGGCTTTTGAATACTAATTGCTGAATGTAAAATCATAATGTTGAACCCATTAATGTTGCCTTCATAAATCCACTCGCCCCCAATGTCATCTTTGGGTAAAGGCTTTGCTGTCTTTTCCTTGATCTGTTTTATAATCTCTTTACAGATTTGGTCAATCATTTTAAATATTCCCATGCTTCCGTGAAGCATCTTCGTCTGGAAGAATTCATTGTTTTGAGCCAAGTTTTATCTCCTCCAATATAAAAGTAGAATTTAATTCTTCCTAGCATCGATTATCCTGACTTGCATATTCGAATTTACTCCACCTTCCTTTGTTCTTTTCATAAATGGACTTTCTTTTAGTGGACTAGGCTTGCTTTCAATTAATTGGTTTGCTTGATTACCGTTTTGCTCAATTTTTCGCTTTTCCTTATTAGCTTCAATTAACTTTAACGCGGTCTTCTCAACATTTTCAAACTCTTTCTCTCCTTGTCGTGAAAGATAATAATAATAAGATCTACCCTTTTTCTTGGGTTGTTTAATACTTTCTATATATCCTAGACTTTCAATTTCTGTTAAAATCCTCTTCACATAAGACCACTTATAATCAGTTTTACTTGGCTCAGTTGGCCCTTTCGTCTTCGTCACATCCATACATACAGTATCACCTACGGCACCATCTCTTTCCTTAATGGATTTCAAAATTAGATACATCAGAATAACACTTGGCTTCTTTATCCATTGTGTTATTTCTTTTAGTTCATCATTTTTTTCTTTCATAAAATTCTCCTTTCAAATATACACCCCTCCTAAACACCCTTCCTGAACGATTTAGGGGTGGGGGCCCCTCTATTTTTTGATGATAATAAGGCATTTTAGACCCAGAACGGTCACAGGAAGGGTCGTTCAGGACTCCTGTAAAGAAATAAAATCGATAATAAAATAACCTGAAACGGTTATGAATTAACCTTGTACTTAAAGTAAAACTACTACTAAATCACTGTGATGCGAGGTGTTTTTGGTCCATAATGGTTCAAAATCACCTTGTTTCGTATAGAAGACTGTCCTTTTAAGATATAAAACAGAGCTGTAGCTACTAAAAAAGAACTCATAATGAATCTATCTCGATATGTTGGGATCCAAATTGTTCCTATAAATAATTCTATCATCCCGTAAATCAACCTCAAAATCCCCTTGATGCGAGGTATTTTTGCCATATTTATTATGTAAAGTGATTTGTTCTGACCCATTCTTATGTATATATTAGAATATAAAATAGAATATAAAATAGAATATAAAATAGAATATAAAAACGCAGCCAACTTGGCTGCGTTTTTTGGTTAAATATTTTAAAATGGTAATTCATCGGAATCATCATCGTATAGATCATCGTCGATTAGTTCCATATCTTCCTCTAAATTATCTAGTTCTAATAAGGTTATACTGTTAGAAGTATAGTCGAGAATTCTTGACAGATATAACTTTTCATCCGTCGTGAGATCCCTTCTCTTCCAATTAAAAAAACAATGTTGCAATACCAACAGTTCCCTCTCATGGAATGAATCCTCTCTTTTTAATAGGGATATAAGAGTTCCAAGGTCTTTTTTGGAACTCTCAAATACTTTATCATCATTTGTCAAACCTAGCATTAACGCTGAGTCCTTAATGAAATCTCTTCTTTCTTGGATAAGGAAAGTAGACACTCCAACTAACTCTTCCGTAATTTTTTCTACTAACATCATCTTTAACAAGGTTAGAACATATCTTTCTAACTGGTAATTTTTATATTCCTCCATTATCTCCACTCCTATTTTTGTGTCTAGTATTAGTGTATACTGGAGTACACCTAATTTCCAAAAATAGGATTTAGTTATGTTGCTGATAGATTCTATTTATTAATCCATATCTTGATCTTCTTCCTCTCGAATCATTACTGTTAGTGTATTTACAAATTTCTCCTTATCTTGAATATACAAAGACCCAGAATAGCTATTGAAACCCTTATAAACGAGAGTTGTGTAGTAGAATTCAACTTCCTCAAATTCTTCGTAGGATTCCACCAGTCCTAAATTTAAAACTTTCCTCATTAAATCTCAATTTCCCGATCAATGAAGTAATAATCTTGACCCTTATCTTCAGCAATTTTAATTAGATTTTTATTTAATTCACAGCTAATCCCAACTGAAGCTTTTTCACCTTCAGTTACCACCTTTTCATAGTAATCATGAAAAGAAATTACGGAGATTCACATCTACAACTTCCTTTACAATTAAGTTAAAGGAGAGTGAAAAAATGAAATTATCTAGACCTAGGTTAATCATCCTTAGAACAATCGTCTCGCCAGAATGGTATATTATCGGTTTTATTATTACGGATTCTAGTACAGGTCATGTATTTGGAGTAAGTAAGGATCAAGCGATTATATATTATAAAAGATTTGGAGGCTTCATTAATGCGCGACTAATTACTAGGAGAACCATTCTCCAAGGTAATACACAGTATTTAATGGGTAGAAATCATTCTCTTATGGATCCTAACATGGTCTTGTTAAACTTAGAAAAGTGTCTTAGGCAATACACATGTAGTCTAGAACTGCAAAAGGAGATTCACTTTTATCTCTATAAGTAAAAACCAGAACATATTAGGTTCTGGTACATAGTTTCACAAATAAATTTAATAATTCTGCATAAGCGATTATCTTGAACTATAGAATCCCGTTAGTAGATCGTCTCAAATATAACCATTTTTTTGAACAGATAGCTTAGTGAATGTCATTTATTACTTAATTCCAAAAATATTGAGTAAATCTTTTTCATATTTGCTATTTTTCCCAAGCATAAAATTTATAAACTTATCTTTATCGAACCAAAGAAAAAGGTCAATAAAATCTAAATCTGCCTCGATTCTTCCAACATTTCTGATCTTTAATAAACCTCCCTGTTCCAACAACGCTTTCCCAGTAATAGTAATAAATAAATCATGAATGTCTTTCAAGGTATCGAGATTTGTAAAAGCAAGAACGTTAGGAATATCATGATTAGGATTAACGCTGTTGAACTGCTTAGTTGCTTTGTGAATATGATTTGAGATAGCGTTATACGTTGAATCATTTTTGCAACCCTCAAAATCATCATACTCAAGAGTTTTCTCCTCACAAAAAAAGACCCTTTCCCCTTGAAAAGAGACTTCGAAATCAGGTGTTTTTTCTTCTCCTTCCTCAATTTTATTTACTTCAAGTCGATAACTCTCTAAAAACTTCTTTACGTTCTCTTGACCAAATTCAGCCATTAATTATCACCCATATTTTTTTATTTGTTAAAAATGATTGCGTTTTAAATTCATCTTAATTATTCGTGCAATTGATGGGTTTATTCTTTTAGTTCTTTTTCAAATTTTTATGTTATAAAGTATACTCCCTTTAGTTCAACAAAAAAAGAAGATTGACTAAGTAGCCTTCCTGATTAATGTAATCCAGTTAGTTTAACCATAGCTAAACGAGGCTGCAGCTATTTTTGCGGTAATCTCGTGACTTTCCGCTCTCTATAATACGCTTGGGCTTGTTTAAAATACGAATTGTCAATTAAACAAAATTTTCTTGTGTGTGAGAGCCTAATTAAGTTCTCCTATTCGTTGTATAAAGACTAGCCCACAATGATGTATCCGGGCAATTCTGGGTTTAAAATAACATTAGGAATCATTTCACATACAATACTTTTTACATATACTTCATCTGCTGAGTCCCAAAAGTGATGAACCATCTCTTCTGTTAATATTATCGTCTGTTCAGTCTGGTTTTTACCTTCGAGCGATGACAATTTATATAAAATTAGATTAGCGTTTAATCCCATATAGTCATCTCCAAGATTAAAGCTAAGTTGAGCTTTGTCTGTAAAAATTAGGGTAACATGTCTGTTTCTTGCCTTATGAAAAAAATCTTTATGCTGTGTGATGTAGTGAGTCGAAAATAGCAAAGATTCCAAGATGTCGGTAGTCAATTGTTTTGTTGAAAGCACTTCTAACCTTTGTACTAAGTCTATTGCAACTTTAACTTCTTGTTCTTGTGGAACGAAATCAACTAGATTCACAACCCTCACACCCTTCAGTAATATCCGCATATATTAGACATTAGCTTAATGCCACTGTCAATCTACTTCTTGATTTTCCCGTTCTTCTACAGCTTCAGCAGCTAACTTATTCATATACTCCTCAAGGATTTGAGAGAGCGTCTTACCACTTTCTTTATGGACTGCAAACATATAAGTCTGAACACTTGACCACCCGTAAACCTCTTTAAGCTACATTTGCATTGACAGCTCTTTACCATTAACTAAGAGATTACCGTATTTCAAAAGTGATCCTTCATCTCCACGATCTTTGGCCATAATAATATCTCCAGCTTTAACAACCCCCCATTCAAGCATCGTATAAATTTTGGGCAATGATCGACGAGTGAAATTCATATTTCGTTAACCCTATACACACGTAAAATCAAAGTTGTTATGGAACTGAATCATAAACGCTATATAATCCAAGATGGGTATTAGCTAATAGAAACAATGCGTTTTTGGCAGTATATTTTTCTATAGAAATAATAGTTGAGTATGATATTAAAATATGGCAAAAGGGCTATAATTTGATTACAGCCCTTTTGCCATATGCCATATTTAACAATAGAGTCCCCATACTTCAATGACTACTCAAATATACTATAGATCTAGTTGTTGAAATCTAATACAAATTTTTCACCGATATAATCGTCACAAATCCATTCCCATTGTTTAACACGCTTCTCTAACTTTAAGTGCTTTAAGGGATTCTGTATATATTCTAATAATAGTTGGTCATCTTGTTGATAGATAATACACAAGTAGTAGGCATCACCATATTGATGTGCTGCCGTATATTCATTATTCGTCAAC
Source organism: Ammoniphilus sp. CFH 90114 (assembly GCF_004123195.1). NCBI lineage: Bacteria > Bacillati > Bacillota > Bacilli > Caryophanales > Paenibacillaceae > Ammoniphilus > Ammoniphilus sp. CFH 90114. Next base: position 250,709 of record NZ_SDLI01000001.1, on the reverse strand, counting down.
GAAACTTCGGCATTTCGATTAGAAATAGATTTTACCTCAATATAGCGTTTCTCACCTGTTTTAGTTTCACTATGCACGTCATAGCCTAAGTTCTGTTTACTAACATCTTTAGCCTGATTTCCTTGCATTTGCTCAAATTCTATACATTGATATTCTGCTGCACGCCATTTTGAGATTGAGATTGCCTTTTTTTTCGATGAAAAAATGGAGGTTAACGAACTTGCAAAAATATTAGAATCCGCGTTACTAGATGTATTCAAACGATTATTATCAAAGGATAGCTCCTTTGTAAAGCTGGTATTATAGGTATTATTAATCCATTTTATATCATTATCTGTTAGTGAATTTAGGAACTCCGAAATGAACGATTTTGCATATTCTATTCCTTTACTTCCCCATAGCATCAGTTCACTTTGATCATTTTTTATATAGCATGTTTCCAGTTGAAATACCTCTTTATTAAGCACCATTTTAGAACGAACCGACTTCATTAATTGACCATAGAGTTTACCCAATAAAGTCTGATCTAATTTAACTACAAACTCTCTCTCTGATAAGATGGTTATCCAATCTGGAATTTCATACATTCCATTCGCAAATGACTCCAAGAAGTTATCTAATGAACTATTTTGTTGTAGACTTGCAATTGGTGTAAGGTGTTTCAGTGAAGAATGCTCCCGCATCCATCTAAATTCAGATGGTTCTAAAAACCGTGGTTTTCGTTTGTATTCAATGGCACTAATTTTTTCACCGTTGTATAAGGGAATCCATTTTTCATTTTTTATTAGATGAACAAAATTATCGTACATATAGTTAGAAAACTTCGAGAAAGATTGACGTTTTTCAAGTAATGAAAAAATATGTAGCAATGATTCGTGACCTTCTTGCAAGATTACAACTGTGGTATTAAATAACTGTTCTGCAGCATTTTTTAAACCCCTTTTAGTCTTTTCATCCCAAGTTAAATGTTTTCGACTTGGGTCTGTTGAAAAGTCACAATTGATTTTAAAAGGAAAACCAGTAAATTCCGAGGTTGGCAAATAACAATGAAATACCCCTTCTTCCCTATCACAAGCAATAACCTGACCTTGTTCACCTATCTTAAAACCAAGCTGCACAGATTTGTTTTGTCTATCAGCAACAATGTACCATTCTTTCTTTTCATATCCATCTTCTTGAATGCAAACTCGTTGATGGTCTCTTAATACCTTGAAATTTCTATAAATCGTCGAAATGTTAATTTGGATTATTTGAATATTGTTAAGAAATAAGAAGTACCCATCATTTACGGCAGCTAATTCCTCCTCCAATACACTTAATCGAGCATCCATAAAAATAAAAATGGTTCTATAACCTTCCTTATAGAGTTTTTGTACTTCCTCAGCTATTTCGTATTCAATATCTTCTACATGTAAAGGAATACGAACAGTTGGTACTTTATTGCTATCCGAAATCTGTAATTTCTTAGCACACAATTCCTTTGAGAAGGTGAATCCAACATTATTGGAGTGAATTATAATAGTGTTAGTTAGAAATGTAGTGCTTTTAAACCCAATACCTCGATACCCAATTGATTCTCCTCGCTTTTTAGAGCTTGCCCCTGAACGACAAATGCTTTCAATATCTTGTTCATTAAATGGTTTTCCATCATTTGCAAAGAATATATGACCATTTTTACTATAGAAAGTAATACGATTTGATTTTGCATCATCTGCATTTTGTAATAACTCTATAAAAATACGTTCCCCGTAACTTTCAGCCATGTATTTTTCCATTGCTGCCATATCCGCTAATAATTGAGGTGACGACTTAGCTTCTTCTAAAAAACGATTGCTAATTTTTTTAATAACTTGCTCCATAGAATTTCTCCCACCTCTCTTAAAAAAACCTCATGCAAAAAAACATGAGGTTGCTTAATTAAGTTATATAATTAAACATAGTCAATCAATGAAACTGTGATCCGAGCTTTTGCTTCTTTATCTCTTATATTACCTACCCATTTTAATAGCACACTTGCAACTTGATTTGCACGTTCTCTATCCTCAATAGAATCATCGTAATTGTCATTGTCGTCATCATCTACATCATGAATGTAATCAAATTCTGAAGCAAAAGAATCACATATTTCCTCAACAATTTCTGCTAGAGAATCATCTTTATAGCGATTTTTTTTAACTAAGGAATACATTTTTTCCGCAAGTTCAATATATCCAAACTTTAAGGCATCCCAAATGTAACTCGAACTAATACTATTAGATTTGCCGAAAACACATTCTAGTATTTCTTCATTTTCATTTAAAACTGTTATTACTTCTTCATTACCAATCGTACGTTTTAAGCTATACAACATCCCAGCAGTAAAACTATATCCATTTCTTTTTATAATAGCTTCTCCATTTACGAGAACATATCGCCACATATCAATTGATAATGATGTATTACTTTTTGCTATTTTTGCAATAATTTCTTGTATTTTATCACTATTACCCTCTAAATTATTTTTTAATATATCAAAACTTTGAAGTAATAATTCCTCTTTATTTATCGAACCCTTTGCCACAATGAACACCCCATCCTATTAAATTTGTTAAATAAATTATATCTACTAGCCTTCACTTATACAACCAATATATGGGTATTTACTATGAAATAAACTTTTAAAACAAAGGCATATTTTAACAAAATAAGACCAATCTTAGCTTCTTCTGTTTCCCCTATTCTATCAATGGGATGTGACAACTTAGTAAAATGAATTAATAATTACTAAGTGTGACCCAATTCAAGCTTTTGACAAAGCTACTAGTTACATATTAGAGAACAATTCTACCGCTTCTTTCAACTTTGATCTCACGCCTCTCTTTCCTTTTAGTATTACTCTTAGGATTCCATTGGTTCAAACCAAAAATTAAAATAACTAAGTTCTTTAAAGATTTATGTAAATAAATATTGTAAAATCAAGGTAATTAATTATCTTGTAAGGAGACACTTTATGAAACCAAGAACTTATTATTCAATTTTATAAAGATATGGCTAAAGAGAAAAGATGGTTCAAGTATTCTGATGGGGTTCATTGCCAGTTGTTTTGTCCGATTAGCAAATAAATATCATGGGCATTACGGGGCTATAAAACATTGCTTAAGAAATCTATCTACAAATACAACTACTAGCGGATATAAGAATTTGTATGATCTAGGTGCTCTTGAGGAATCGGTTGAGTTTTATGTAGGATACACATCCTATCATACGATTTACAATAGTATCTTTACGGAGGAGTAAAAGGTTAGCTGTAGAATCCTTCTTGATAAACATGGATTCACTAAATTTAAAAATATTATAATGGGATGCAATGGGGGAATAGAGGTGCACTTACAATTACCTGATTTAAGTCGTTTTAATGAAGTATTTAAAGAAGCTACGGAAAACATGGCAGTAATTCAGGAACAACTAAGACAAGCCACTCAACCCATGATAAAGTTCGCAGAAGCTATGAATGTGCAAATGCACGCACTAAACTTAAAAGATATCGCTGACGCCATAGAAGAAACTGAATCAGACATCAAAAAATTTAAATTAATTATGGTTGAGATTGGATATCCACCGCATGACGAAATTGAAATTCCACAAGCGAGATATATAGTTCGTTTTTATGAAGAACATGGGTTAGAAAAAACAAGAGGTCTAGTTGAGGATTATCTCGTCACTGAGTTTAATAAATCCAAAGTAGAGGGGATTTTAGTTCGTTGGTCCAATATTGAATGGTTAAGTTCAAGAATACCAATTCTAATGGAAGCAATAGAAGCACATAATACTGAGAAATATTATACATCTATCCCAACCCTACTTCCGCAAATTGAAGGAATTATTGTTGAACAATTTAAACATACAGGTTGGCTAAAACAGGATAAACTAAAGGATTATGCTCAATCATTACTTAGTAAAAAAAGTAGCTTTAGCTTTGATGATACCATTCAATTATTTTTCTTTAATTTTGTTCTAAGTAGTTTTCATCATGGTCAAGTTCTTGATTCACCTTTAAGTAGACATGCTATTCTTCATGGTGCAGATACCAACTATGGAACTGAATTAAACTCACTAAGATGTATTTTATTAATAGATTATCTGATAGATAAGTTTGATGAAATGTAAACCAATCAAAAGGAATGAAGAAGAGGTTTGTACGTGTTATGTGATTTATACAGATAGTTCAAGGAATCTCAATTATAAAACGAAGGTTGGGCTTAACTATGCTTCTTCCTATACAAAAAGATACCTCTACTGATTCGGACGGTATCTTTCTGTATTCCATATTATCATTACTAGTCATCGAAATAGTTTGAAGCTAAACAAAAGCTCCTCTTTGTTCTTGATTTGAATTTACTAACCTTTTTTCTTTCTTATTATTCGAAGTAAAAGAACTACTACTTTTAGAACTTGACTGAATTTGATTTTCATGTTCTTCATTTTCATTATTTACTGGTACCCGAATAGTTACTGCTACTAACTGCGACGACTGGGGACTAGCATTCGGATCTTGAATTTGCCCATAATCCCCTACATTTACTTTTGTATCAGAAAGCATCTGCTTTACATAGTCAGGTAAGGTACCCAACTTTTGTGGTTTTATCTCTGGCTTATGTAAGAAACTTCCACCACCATAGTTATCGGTTGGAACTTTAACAGAGATTCCGCCACCATCATCATCATCATCATCATCATTATAGTCTTCTAAGATCTCATAAATTGACTTATCTGAACAAAAAATAGATGCTACGGTTGTTGTAAAGGATTGCATTTCTTCAAAAGTTTTATTCTTTTCATATTTGTAAACCATATCAGCATAACAGTAAGTCCATCCAAGTAACTCATAATCTGCAGGAAATGCAACATCCCCACTTTCTGGGAGAAATTTTTCATTTTCACTAACATCAAAAAAATTATAAAAGCAGTATATAGGAATAAAGCCATTAGTCCAAGCATGGTAGATTAAATTCTGACATTGTGTAGTTCCATCCTTATATTCTCTTTTTAGTTCATAATACATTTTGATCTTTTTTTTCTGCAGTTCAGTTTTTAATTTTTTAGCTTGAACCAAAAATTTAATCCACTCTTCTCCATCAATAATATACCATTCCCAATCCGCCCCATTATCTCTCTCTTCTGCTTTATTAAAAGGCTTTATTGCAGCTTCAAATTTTCTAGACAGCATTAGATTGGGCATTTTTTTAACTAAATCTAACAATGTAGTTTCAGTTATAGTCTCTTCTCCAACAGAAAATCCTTTTTCAGTAAAATCACCAAATTGATTCCAAATACTTCGTGATCCCTGTTTAAAGCATTTGTACAGCAGTTCATTCCTCATTTTCATCTGATAAATTCCCCTCGCAATTAAGTCAATTAATAGTCACTAACGAATAAACACTTTGATTTGTTCCATTTTCCATTAATTGGTTTGTCATTTTTCACTCTTTATTACTACTTAGCTTAAGGTTAAATCCCAATAGTTTTTCTTCTATTTCATCCGCACTTTTAGCCCCAAGATTTCTGTATCTTAGTAGTCTGTCACGATCAATTTTAACGAGATCTCCAATCGTCTTAACGCCATACCTTAGCAACGCATTTTCTGACCTTGCTGTTAATTTCAGGACACCTATACCCGAAACTTCAATTGGCTCATAACCTGATTGTTTATAGTCCCAATGCTTCTTATAAGTATCGTTAGCCAGTCTTTTTATTTCCTTTACAATAATGCGTTTAATTTGACCATAAGTTTTTCCAATTTCACTTAAGCTGTAATTTCGTTGTCCTTGAAAGTATTCTTCTAGTGTCTTAGTTGTAACTTCATCCCATGGGCAAACATTGTTTTGTAGAATGATTTGAAATCTTTCTTTAGCTAATAAGCACTCTTCTTTAAACTTTTCTTTTTTTAGTTTCTTCTGCTCGGCTTTCCAGTCATATATCTTAGTTTTACTCCTCAATTTACGTACAGATCTCATAAATTACTCTCCTTACAACTCAGCGATTATTATCTACCAATTAATTCCGTATTTACGTGTCTGTTTCCTTCAAAAAAAATCCCCTTAAAAATAAGAGGATTTATACTTGTTTATTTTCCATTCTTAATTTATTAATTTCAATTTCATAAAGCGTAGTAAGAAGGTTATCTAATATATTAGCTAAATCAATCTTTTCTTCAATACTTAAATCAGACTTTTTTAAGTTCTCTAAATAACTAATTATCTCTTCTATTTCCTTTTTCTTTAGATACTTCTCTAAATCACCAAAGTTTAATATAAGTTGTATGCATTCATCTAAGTTGAGGTGTTCCATATGATCTTTTAGTACCCCAGTAATACAGGCAGACTCTATTATAAATCTACGCAGAAATGAAGTTGCAAAATTTTCTGTGCCCCAGAAAAGCAATTCAATTAATCGGTGGACAGCAAACAGTAAGGTTAGAGTCCTAATATAATTTCTTTTATTATCGGTATTCACCACTAAATCACTCCTATTAAGTAGTCTATATTACTATTTTAAAACTTAATAGGAGCTACCTCAAAACATCAATGTAGACATCAATTTAAGATACTGTAATTATTGGAGTAGATCTAATTAACCTCTGTATAATTTAATTCTCCTTTTTGGACAAATCTTTAACTATATTTAATCTTTGTCCAAAATCATAAGGCTGCGAGAAATATACCTTATCGCACTTTTGACATTGAACATCACATAAGCGGTTATAAACCAGTTTTTCTTGTTTACTTAAGGTATTAGGTGGTTCTTCCACCCGAATCACAAACAGTATTCCACCACATTCACAGATCATATTAGTGAACCCCCATCAATTTATATAATTATTATAAAGGAATTAGAGAGATAAATAATCATGTTTTCCATTATCTGTACTAATACTTTAATTTCCCCTCTTCAAGTATCGGAACAATCCTGAAGATGTCATCTGAGCCAATCCCATACTTATCCTGAATATAAGTAAGCCAAGATGGGTTGTTTAGAAGTAAAACGGCCATCTCCTCTAGAATAGTTGGTATTCCAGTGTCCAGACAGCGGGAGAGCCTTTTTATTTTGCTGTAAGTTTCGGAGTCTAAGTATGGACCGCCAACACGCACTTTTTTAGTTTTCTTGGTCTCCTTCGTAATCTTCATTCCTCTCCCCTCTACTCGTATTGCCATTTATATCCCCCTTTTTACCATGATTTTGCGGAACCATGGAACTATAGTATTGGATTTGTTCCTTGGAACTACGGAACTACATTTAGTAGAGAATTTATGTTTATAGAACCACAACCAGAACAAGTATTCTGGTTGTGGAGAAATGGGAAAAAAACACAACCACATAACATGGAGAACCCTTTAGGGAAAACCATATGATGTGGTTGTGTTGTTCTGACCCTAAAACTCAAATACTTCGTAAACCTCGGTTTTTAACCTTTCTTTCTCTTCTGTTGTTATTATAATATCTTGACGTTCATCTTTCTCTCTATCCCAACTGTAAACATCTATGTTGTGTGTATCTAAATTGAACTCAAGGGAATACAGTCTTTCAGTTCTCTCACATTCAAAATCAAACACTTGTACCTTGTGTCCATCAGAGTTTGTGTATGTCCCCTCTAATGTTGGATTTATTACTTTAATCTTGTCCATTTTGATTCCTCCATGTTTATAAATTAGTTATCTCTAGTTTAATCATACCAAAAAGGACAACTATACTTACTCTATGTATTAATTTGAAAATACGCCTCTATTTCGTCCAGAAAAGAATCGATAGGGTAAAACCACAAAGTTACTTCGTAAAAGGGTCTATAATATTCAGTATTATTGGAATCATCCTTTATAATGCTAAAACCAATTTTTTTGGTACTCTCATTAAAGATTATTTTTATATCTAAATCGTTATCATTAAGATAGTAGTTAACCATAAAATTTGTATTTTTTATTAATAAATGCCTTTTTTCTTTATTAAGTTGGATATCTACAATTTTTGGGTATATGAATAATTCCATTGCTACTTCTATTTTAGCTTCAGTAAAATAGTAGTTACTTAAACTAGTCAGAATTTCCTCAAGAACATCAAATAGCTCCACCTTACTTAGTGAAATCCATACTTGTGATTGGTTAGCATAAAACACCTTTAATAAAGAGCTCACAAAAGATTAACCCCCTTATCAATACCCCTATCATATCAATTCTTTTCCTAGTTTTAATTACCTCCTTTTAACCCTAGTTTGTTTTCTTTCTGTTGTAAAGTGGTTATTAACTAACTGTTTTTTAGAGTAATGATTATTCGAAGAATCCTTTAATCCCTAGGGTTAAATCTACTTCAATAATCAAACTAACCATTCTAATCAAAATGGAATACTACCCCTTTTAAACAGCTATTTTTTTCAATGCGTTAAAGCATATCTTTAGATAATGGGATATATAAGTAATAAATCTATGTCTATGTTACAAACTGGTTAGAATGGTTAGAGTTAAGCACTAAACTTATACACAAGTTAGGTACAGTAAGTGGAAGTAACCTAACCACTTTTAAGATAGTTAGGTTGATTTCTAACCATTTTATCTTCTGCTTTCTAATTTTGGTTATAAAAAATATCCTAACCACACAGGTTAGGATATAGTTACAGATTCTATATCTATATCTTCTACATCAATGACTGTTTTCAACTTACCCCAGTCAATCCAAATCATTTTTCCCCAGTTCTTTCCACTAATTGACTTTTGCTTTTTTGATTCCAAAATATATCCCTTAGACTCCTCGTTTTCTTTTAATTCTTGCTTTAATTGCTTCTTATTTGGTAAATCTAAATTTGATTTAGAGGCATCCTCAATATATTGGGTAAATTTAGCATAACTCACATATAACTTTTCTCCATCAAAAGCTATGGCCTGTTGAGGATTTTGATCCACTGTAAATTTCCGTATAAAATCTGAAAGATTATTGACCATATGCTCCATAGATAAATCGAGTGAAGTCTTATTTTCAACTAATATATGATCTAATCCATACAAAACAGAATATAAAACATCCTCCATGGATATATCGACTTCTATCTCTAGGGTTTTAATTAATCTTCTTAACATCTGGATTCCAACAACAAGTACCTTCGTATTATTCTTATTACGATACGGAACATTATCAAAAGCTGGTTGTTCGATAATTTCTTTAGCCAGTTCCAAGTCATCACTTAGAAATTTCCTATCTTTTGCGTATCCGATAATATATTTGTAGAAACCATAAGCAAAATCTTCAAGTCTAAATTCTGGGTGTTCTAGTACTTCAAACAGAGCCTTATGAGCTTTATCCCCATTTTCATCTAGCCATCTACGATTTAATGTAACTACAACGGATCGTTCACGGAGAGCTTGGTCATTAAAGTGATCTTCTCCAATAATGACAATTGGTGCTGTAAGGTGAAACTTCTTCACACTTAAATCCTGTTGACCGCGGCTATCTGGGTCTCCCCTATAAGCTAATTTTAATTTTTGATTCAGTGTATTTAATTTAGAATCACTAAATTCAGATGGTTTATATTCATCAAAAACTGCGGGTACAGCATTCGATTCACTCATAGCTTTGGTTAGTGTAAAATTAGAAGAAATAGCAAGGAGTTCATCCTTTAGCCCTACCATCCTAACCAATAATTCTACCAATGTCGACTTACCTGCTCCACGTTTACCCCATACATTAAGAATAGGGAATTGTTTATTGGTTTTTTCTCGGATTTTTGGCGCTATGCTTGCTGCAAAAAACCATCCTATAATTAGTAGTACTACTTTTATATCATTAATTTGAAACAATCTAGGTAATACATATTTAGCTACCTTATAAAACTCCTCGTTTTCTTGTACGTTAAGCTCAATACTTGGCTCACCAAAGTTAGGATGAAACATCACATTTGAATCTTTTTCAAATCCATCTTCCGTAAGCACTCCATTTTGGGTAATAAATTTATTACCGTTCCAACCAAGTAACGAGTAGGTATTCTTAACCTTTAATCTTGATATATTGAGGGACTCAAATTGAGCAAGATACTTCACAAGGTGTTTTGAATTATTGGAATTAACATCTAACCCTTGCTTACCGTATTTTTCAAGCTTTTTGTTATTTAACATCTCATCCCGATTCATTGTGATTTCTTTCCATTTTCCCAAGCGATAAAACAATAGCTTTACTTTTTCTGTATGATCATGAATATCTTCAAAAATTGTTGTGATGACGATCGGTTGATTGGTCACAAGTACAGCAGGTTCATCTTCTCCTCTTAACTCTTTGATTCCATCAATAGTAACCCAGTATTTAAATGGAATTAAAAGATCTTTAACCTGTTCAAACAATTCTTCTCTTTCAGAAGGATCTGGGCAAGTTTCAATAACAATTGATGGTATATCACGCTTTAATGGTGGATAACCCAAAACAATAGGACTCGTAATTAGACCGTTAACAGGACAATCCTTACAACATTCATTCCCATGTTCTTCTTGGATTTTTGCACAAGTTTTGGGACCGAACTCCATGAGTTTCTCGATTTTCATTTGGGTTTCATCAAAGGAGTAATCATCATAGGGCTCGCTAATTTCGTGAGCCTTCTCTTCTCCGTTTTTACAAAAAAGTGCAATACTCAACGCACTATGCCACTCTGGTTCGGAAAGTGTTCTTGCATTTTTAACACATTCCAAGACAAAAGCACATTTCTCCATAATTTTTTCAAAATCTGAGTCAGGATACTTTACACCTTCATCATCATTTAAACGAAGTTTCTTAGAAGAATCATTAAGATCATCTTCTTTCACTCCATCACAGAAATTTTTCAACCCTTCAAGCAGTTCTTGTAAATTAACTTCAAAAGGGCTCAACACCCAATCGTAGGTTGGTCCGTCAGGATGGATAGACGGTGGGGCTACTCCGTAGCCACCGTCCCCTCTAAAATCTAGCTTTTCCTTCTGCCGCGCAAAATTCTTATACAATTTACCATCTTTAGGGTGATTAAAGTAAATGTGGTATCCTTTTCCTGTTTTCACATGAGGGTTTTTAAGTAACTCATCTTTCGAGATCCCATACTTCTGTTGGAGAACATCGAATGCTTCATCACCATCGATATCCAATATCACAATCCCTGATATTTCCCCTGTAACGATACCTATATTGGCATCTGGCCACTTTGTCCACCAATCAATAACCTCGTCCTCAGTGGGTAGTCTTTTTTGAAATTCTCGCCATGAGACTAGTGAATTTTTATCTTTCTGCCTCAGTGGAATAACCGAAAATCCTTTATTTAGATAAGCTAATGCAGCTTGTCCAAATTCACTTAACTTGATTTTTTCTGTATTTTTATCTATAGTAGAAGTATCGATATTTTGTTCGACTCCATTTGGACTGGAGTCTTTTTTATTTTCTCCAATAGCAATATAACTCACTTGATCTGTTTGTGACATTAACCTCACTCTCCCTTCTTTAAGAATACATTACTTCTTCTAGATATCTGTTAATTAGCTGATTATAGCAAAACCAACAAAGATGGTTATTCTCTTCATTAAAGTAATACGTAGAACATAAATGAGAACATTCTTTATCTGATGTTTCCTGTTCAACAGATGGTTCTTCCTCACACCTAGAACACCTAATAATTTCTGTTACTTCTTCAATTACTTCTCTTGATTCCCCAGTTATCATATCGATTTCCATAAAACCAATGAGGTACATTTCAATCTCATTTTTTTTAATTTCCATTGTGTTTTTGAAGATAAATTCGATTTTCTTCATTTTAATCATGTTCGTTTCTCCTCATTTTTTATTTTTATTAACCTAACTTAGAATTCATAGTGAATATACATAAAATCATTGCTTAGATTACCTAGATTCTTTTTAATCTCAGGGAATTTATTCCATATTTGTTTAATAATCAACTCGGAAACTGAGTTGATATATTCTACAATTTCTGGTGGATCTCCAAACTGATTAATGAGTCGTTCTCCTGATAACGCAAGGGGCTGAATCGCTATGTATTCCCAATGTTTCTCCTTTAAACGGAAATTCGCTATAAAACCTCTTCTTAAATCTTTGATATAAAACTGAACTGAAGCTACTTCAAGATTAGGATCGTAATCTTTTATGGACACATCAGTTATTTCATGAATGTACATTATATAACTTCCTCCAATCACTTAATTTGATTTCTTTAGGCTTAAATTTATAATCAAAAGCCCGACTAACTAGATATGAATTTGCAATAGAATGACTAAGTTTTTCTATGATTTGATCTACCATTGGAAAGAACGCGTAATATTCAAAACAACCATATTGATCTACCATTGGTTCATTCTCTTTCATAATGGGAGAAATATAATCTATTCTCCATACATCTATAAACCTTTTTAAAACAGAAACGTACTTTCGATCATAACCGTAGATACTAAAAGTTAGTTCGCACCACTGGTTATTAATGACCCTTATTTCTTCAATATCTAAATTAAGTTGTGTTGAAATTTTCATTTTCTATCTCTCCTTTAGTTTGATCTTCTTGTTTACTTATAAAAATCCAAATCTTCTCGTATTTCCACATATTGATCTAGTAGCTGCTTACTTATCCGCGCCCGAATCTTATTAATATATTCAATAACCCCTGATGGGTCTCCATATGAATTAATCATTGGTTCTCCAGCTATTGCTAAGGGTTGAATGTAAAAGCAATTCCATTCTCTATTTTCTACGCGGAAATTCGCTCGAAAACTTCTTCTCAAGTCTTTAATATAAAATTCAACTTGTAAAGTACCATAATGGTGATCATATTCTTTAACATGTGCTTCAGTAATTTGATGAATTTTCATCTATTCTTGTCTCCTTTGTTTAGATTCTTTAGTTCAAAAAATTGGTTTCTAGCAATTTTAAACAGCAAGAAGAACATATAGATTGAACTCTCTTATCTTGGCTTCCAAAATATATTCCCTGCTTTCTTTCATTAGCCGAGAAAATTCTCTTACAATTGTTACAAGTATTTACCTCAATTTTGCTTTTGTATTTCATACCTTGTTCCTCCAATTTTAAATTTACTATTGTCTTTTAAACTCCACCATAAAGATGATTGGAGTTTAAAAGATATTAACATCTTCATCTTTAACTAGCAGTTTGTGTTGTACTGTATACGAACTAAGTATTTGTTTGGAAATCTCATTCAAAATGCTTTTTTGATTTATGTAATAAGCCCAATAATTAAGGTTTCCTACATCATCAACCATAGGTTCGTTGTCCTTATAGAGTGGACTAATATACTTCAGTGTCCACTCCTTCATAAATCTACCTAACACGCCTAAAAACAGTCGATCATAACCTTCAATTTCAAAAACCACTTCACAAGTACCTTCGTTAACAACCTCTACTTCTAAAATCGAAACTCCATTTTTGTTGGTTTTCATGTCTAGCATTGGTAATCCCCTTTTTCCATAGTAATTGTCCCTTCTAGTGCCTCTAAATCTAGAAATCTATATCCTTTTTTTCTAACAATTGATTCGTGAATACACTATATCCCTTCGGAGTTAGTTCTCTAAGGTAATAGTGAATTTCATTATTAAAACTCCAACAATCATCTGTTGGTTGATATAAAACGCCATTAATTTCAAAAACACTTCTCCCTCTATATTCACCGACTCGATAATCAGGAATTAATCTTGGATCTTCATCTTCTTTAAAATCTCCAACATGGCAGGCTATTAGGTAGTGGAGATCCGCGCCATTATAAGTATCGTACTGTAGTTCTTTTCTTCGATTTTTCATTAGATTTCTCTCCTTTTATAGTTGTTTTACAAAACCTGCTTCATTAAATAACTCATCTTCAGTGGTATCCAGTACTTCTAGTAGCTTCTGCCGTAAATTTGGCCACGCTTTTCGGTGACCATGTTCTACTAATGAAATGTTCGCAGGATGCATACCGATCATTAATCCTAGTTGTGTAGTGGTAAGGCCTTTTCGCATACGGTAATGCTGTAAACTGTTCATGTTTTTTCTCCTTTCAGTTTTGCTATAGCTAATTGCTATGTTTATATGATATAAAAAACAGAAGAACATTTTCTACAACATTTAAGTTGTACTTATGCGTATATTTTTTTTGAAAAGGATGGTTAAATTGGATAAATATAACATTTTAAATAATTCAATAGTATCGGGAGCTCAAACAACAATTTGTATCACTAGGTTTGGGAGATATCAAGAATATTATATTGAGGAGACTAAGGATCAGTTTGGTTCACATATAAAGCTGATAAAACCAACCCCATTATCAAGAGAACAAGGACCTATAGAATTTTTTAACCCCTTTGATTTTAACGATCTATTCCTTGAACTATGTAATATTAGCGGTACAAGCGGTACAGAAGATCAGGATATTCTAAGGTTCTGTAATAAGTATGGATTGCTTGGACTAAGTTTTTTGGATAAAACAGTGGGTACTAGTGGGGCAATTCTAGAATCTAAAAGAGAGAGAGTTTTTATCGAAGAAGATTTATTAATGTTTAAGCTTTGTTTAATAAATATGAAAAAAATCAGCGAAATCTTAGTCATATTAAGTGAAAGTAATAGAAAGAGGATAAACCAAGTACATTTAAAACGAACAAAAAAAGCGAGAGAGGCAATCGAAAAGCTAATCAGATCTGAAAATAACCACTTAGCTGATTACAAGTTCATTGTAGATTTTGGACATCTGAGTTCAATTACAGATTTTGATATCTCTACATATCGCTATATTCAAGAACATGGTGATCCCTCTATATTTACCAAGAAGGAAGAATCATCATTAATATTTTCACTAAACAAAAAAGACCCAGAAGAAAATCTTAGACAGTACCTGTTGGTTTTAATTAATTCGTACCTAACAGGTTCATATTCCAAAATTCAGTTGAACAATGGTATGTTTTCACCTGCGATAGCTTTTGCTACTCTAATTGACGGTATTCTATGGAATTTATCGAGACAGATTATGAGTAAAGAAATACAGGCTTGCTTAAATTGTTTCACACTATTTACTAGAAATCATAAAAACCAAAAGTACTGCCCCAAACCTAATGAAACTTATAGAAGAAGTGTTTGTGAAAATCAATACAATCAATGGTTAAAGACCCAAAAGAAAAAACTAAACGATATTCAATAACAGATATCGCAAAAAAATAGGCTGATTATTCAATAAGTAAATAGAATAATTAGCCTATTTTGATTGGGTGGTATAGGAATTAAAAAACAAAAACCTTCTTATCTGTATATCAGTTTAGAGTATCCTAAAAGTCAATTGAATTCAAAGGATTAAACTTTTCATTCTGTTCTTTCAATGCCGTCCCCCAGATAGATAAGTACTTTTGCGTCATTTCTATATTTGAATGTCTTAACATTTTTTGCAAGGTGAAAATATCCATTCCTGCCATTAATGACCTGTGAGCAAAAGTGTGACGAAATGTATGGCAACTTAGACGAACATCTGAAAAATTCATAATTTTACTTAGTCTCTTAAACAAACATTTGATTGCATTAGGTGTAAGTTGTTCATTGGTTTGGCTAACAAAAACGTATTCAGAATCATTTTTGAAATGTTTTTGACAGAAATACTTATATTCCATTAAGTCTTTTACTAATTTGTCTGTCAGAGGTATACTAGATTGCTCTCTTTTCTTTCCCCATACTGTTGCTGTTCCATTAATTAGATCAATATCTTTCCACCTTAAATTAACAGTTTCTCCCAATCTACTGCCAGTTCCTAACAAGTAAATTAGTAATTGATATCCTCTGTAAGCGAAAAATGACTTATCCCTTTGCTTTAAACTCCTAAAATAGGCAAGCATCTGTTTTATTTGATAATCAGTAAAGACTTCTATCTTTACTTCCTCTCTGGCATAGCTTACTTTGACTACTGGGTTTCTCTTGGCTGAAATAATTTCACTTTCTTCTACAAAATTAAAAAAAGTCTTTAGACAGCGTAATTTGGTATTCTTAGTTGTTGGATTATTTCCTCTTTCTTTCTGGCAGTAAAGTAAGTAACCTTTAATTATGTTAGGAACTACATCTTCAACGTTCAGGACTTCCATATCAAAGCAATATTCTTGAAACTCATTAAGTATCCTCCGATATCGGTTTAGTGTATACTTAGACAAGTTTTTAAACTCCCTATCTTCCAAAAATTCCTTTGCTGCAAACTTTAACAACACAAAAAACCACTCCTCCAGTTAGTTTTAATTAACTACTGAGGAAGTGGTTTTACTTATCAAAAAGATGTCTAGCTTTAACCACAACCTTATCAAGTTTGTGGATAAGTGCCGTGATCCCTTGATATCATTGACTCNNNAACCTGCGACCTCACCCACCCCAAGGGTGCGCGCTACCAGTCTGCGCCACGTCCCGATGATCAAGTTGACTCTGTTTGAATAATAGGAGAATTGGTTGCCCTCTCCGAGCACCCTGATAAATTGTCTAACTCCGAAGCTTATTCGGTGTTGTAGACCATTTGGTTGCGGGGACAGGATTTGAACCTGCGACCTTCGGGTTATGAGCCCGACGAGCTACCGTGCTGCTCCACCCCGCGTTCATATATGGCTCCTCAGGACGGACTCGAACCGCCAGCCTACCGGTTAACAGCCGGTTGCTCCACCATTGAGCTACTGAGGAATAATAATATTGTGACGATTATTAGTATACCACTTGGTTTTTTCCAATGCAAGTATCAGACTACTGAACTCCCCTTTTCTCCATTTGCTTAAACACCTTCTCCTTGGTCAATTAAACTGCGCATCCATGATATAATGTAGCAAGGGGGGATGTTAACGATGAAAAATGTATCCGTTAGACCTTTTAGCTTTTCACTTAGTGAAGATTTAACCCTAAGAGGTGATGTACATACTCTTGTCGACGATAGAGTAAAGCCTATTGTCGTCCTATGCCACGGATTTAAGGGATTTAAGGATTGGGGCTTTTTCCCTTACATTGCCGACCAACTAGCAGCAGAGGGTCATTATGTGATTCGTTTTAATTTTACCTGCAATGGTGTCAATGAGACAGATTTTGATGAGCTAGATAAGTTTTCAATGAATACCTATTCTAGAGAACAAGCAGACTTGCATTACCTGTTACAGCAGATCAAGAAACGAGAATTACCTTTAGAAGAACAATACAGCGCTGACTCGATAACGTTAATCGGACATAGTCGGGGTGGTGGCAATAGTATTATCTTTGCTGCGGACCATCCAGAGATTACGAAAGTGATTACATGGAATGGCATTGCCAATGTGGACTTGTTTGATGACGGGTTTAAAAAAGAAATTAATGAAAAAGGGATAGGTTATATTCCAAACGCTAGAACGAAACAAGATATGCCTATCCGATCCATTGTTCTTGAGGATATCGCACACAATAATCAAAAGTTTAATATTATAAAGCGAGTATCTGAACTGAATATCCCTCTCCTCATCATACAAGGAGATCAAGACATCCCCAGACTTGTAGAAGGAGCTAGGTTGATTCAGAAGGCCTCCAATCAGGGACTTGTCGTCATTGAGGGGGGAAACCACACTTTTGGGGCGGTCCACCCGTTTCAAGGAAGTACACCGCAATTAGACAAAGCCCTTCAGGATACACTCCAATTTTTACAAAGTTAACTGAAGAAGAGGTTCTCTATAAAGTGAGAACCTCTTCCTCATTCTTAGTCCAATGCAGAACTAAAATGCCTCATCCATCAACTTCGACGTCCAAATCACCTAAAATATCATCAGAGTAGGTCACCGACATTTTGTCCTGACATTCCCAACACTCGCTCCTGTTTCTTTCCATCAGAGCTAACTCAGCACCACAAAACACACAAAAATCAGGCATCTTATCAATGACCTCCTTATAAGAAGATGGATGATACTATATAATATGATATTCAATTCATCCCGTGATTAGTCTTCAATTTAGCGTTTTCATCAAAAAAAATTATCATATCAAAGTTTTTCCAAAAACAAAAGAGCCTTGGAAAAGGCTCTTTTGTGGGAAGACTGTTATAACCGGAATTAATTCCGCTATTTCTATAAAAAGGGCAAAAACGTCTAAAATAGTCGGACTTTTTTCCGTTAATCTTTCAAAAAACCCGGATTTTCTAATGTTTGAGCTGTATAAGCGGAAATCGTTCCGTTATTTCTACTCTAAAACCTAGATTTACGAAAATAAGTGAAAATTCTCCGCTAATCCGAAAACTCATCTGCCTACCCCAATTAACCTAAAACCTTTTGATACCTTGCCTCATCATAACCAACGATCACTTCTCCGTCTTTCACTATAATCGGCCGACGAATAAGCTTCGGATCCTTCGCCATTTCCTCCATGAGCTGCTGATCACTTAGACCTTCTAACTCTGCTCTTCTTTCTTTGTAGACAATGCCTTTTTTATTAAGGATATCGCCTAAAGGGACTTTTGTAGTTAGTTCCTGTAATTCTTCAACAGTAAAGGTATCCTTCATATATCTGCGTTCTTCATAAGCTACTCCATGTTCATCAAGCCAAGACTTGGCTTTGCGACAGGTTGTTCAAGACGGGTAAGTTGAAAACATTATAGACATGATTCATTCTCCTTTTCTATACTTTATTCCATCTATGACTATGTTTTTCTATCCAAGATTGGATAGAAGTTGTAACTTCAGTTGGCTTTTCCTCTATAACTTGGTGACCCGCCTCTGGAAGACTGATTAAGGTGGAGTTAGCCAGATCCTGCCTTAATCGCACTCCTTTTCTCAAAGGAACAATTTCATCTTCTTCACCCCAGATAAGAAGACAGTCGTGATGAACTCTTCGCAGATCTTCAGGGCTCATGTCTCCTTCTCTGTGACGTAACAGTCCAAGCAGAGTGTCGCAGAATCCTTTTTCTAGAATTGGGTCTGAATAGGCTCTAATCATTTGATCGTCAATCAGCTTATCATTATAGAAGGTTTTCTTTAAAATATCCTTTACTCTATATCGCTTCATCCACCATGTAACGCCCAAACTTGCGAATGGTAAGTGAGAAGCAACAATAGCCAACCAATGAGCCTTTTGCAAATACCCTGATGAAGAAACTAGAACTAGTGCTGTTATCATGTCAGAATTTCTCAAGGCGGTTTGCAGCACGATCTGTCCTCCCATGGAGTGACCTACTAGTATGACATTTTTCAACCCTAGCTCAGTAATGAATTGAGTTATCATCGCTCCATAGTTTTCATAGGAATATCGGAAAGGACAAGCCTTTTCACTTTTCCCAAAACCAATTAAATCAATGGCATATACATCATCTTGCTCCATAAGATTTGGCACTAGCTTTCGAAAACTGAACGTATTAGCCAGAAATCCATGAATGAGCAAGAAGGTGTATCGAGGTGAAGATGTATTGGATCGATGGTATTCATAATAAACCTGAATGCCCATTATCTTGATCCGACCAGTAAAATCCATTCTTACTCCCCTTTTTTCCTGATCACGTTAGGTGCAGCTCCAGGATTGGCCATGACCATAATAGGCTCAAGTGTTTGTTCTTCTGTGTAAAGAAAAGGCAACGGGGATATCGGAATTTCGCCCTTCACACAAAAATCCATGTTTATCCTTGCAAGTACTTTAAACCCTGTATCATTCCGAATGTCTGCCACAATGAGTACATCTTGGTGTGGGATGGCAACCCCCATTTCCCCTGTCACCTTACGCTTCATGAAAGCCATGAGTTCATCATTTAGTATTCGGCTAGCAGCATACCCATCCTGCGGTGAGAAGAAGTAAAAATGATTTCCACCTACTTCATCTTTTTTAAAAGTGGTATCCAAGCTCTTCAAATTTGCGAGAGCTATTCGATAAATGTCTTGTTCTTCATATCCGCTTTCTTGAAGCATCTGTCGATCAATTAATACGTATGTCTTGCCTAAGTCTAAGCAATAGAAGATTCTAGATTCAGCTGTATGTTCCTGGTTAAGTAAAGATATCCCTTGTTTTTCTTGTGGATGTGCCGCACTGCGTAAAACAGGAAAGACATTCTTCTCGTTTCCTTTTATGAGTTTATCCTGTAGGCTAGCACTCGTCATCTCCAATACTTTTCGAAGGACTTCCTCTAAGTGAACTTGCTCTTTACCTGATTCCATTTTTCTTAAGATGTTATTAAGAGAGAGATTAAACCCAGAGCCTCCAGCTTTCTTTTGTTCCACTAGTAAATGATCCTCTTGAACTCGAACCGACCATAAATCGGAGTCCAAACTCTTCTGCAACTCGCGTAAAAGAAATGATGAGGCTTCATTCTTATCCACAATGACTTCACCTCGCTTTGATTACAAAAACCTGAAAGGATCTGTATTAATTTGGGAGGAGATAACCTCGGTATCGAAATTCCCACCTACCAACTTCTTAACTAGCAATTCACGAACCGCTTCCTTCATAATCTTTTCTACATTATGCCCTGGATCAATGAGGCAAAGACCAGATGCTAATGCATCATGAGCGGTATGATAATAGATATCGCCTGTAACTAATACATCAGCCCCTTTAAAGGCTGCCTTCGATACATAACTGTTACCGTCACCACCTAGCACAGCAACCTTTTTGATCTCCCTTGTCAAGTCACCAACCACTCGGACCCCAGTCACTCCAAACGCCTGTTTAACGGTTTGAGCCAATTCCTGTAACGTAACTGATTTCTCTAGCCTCCCCATTCGGCCCAGTCCAAAGCTTTGACCAGACTGTTCTAAAGGGTAGATATCAAAGGCCACCTCCTCATAAGGATGAGCCTTGACCATAGCTTTTACAACCCGATTCTGTAGCTGCGCAGGCACAATGGTTTCCACCCTGACCTCTTGGACCCTTTCCAGGCTCCCTGGTGTACCGATATGAGGATTTGCTCCTTCACGCGGCAAGAATGTGCCTGTGCCTTCTACATTAAACGTGCAGTGACTGTAATTCCCAATCCATCCAGCCCCAGCCTCTGCCATTGCTTGTAAAACCTTCTCATGATGAGTTTGTGGCACAAACACAACAATCTTCTTCAATTGCTCCGTATGTAGGATATCTAATGGCTCTGTCTGCGTTAGTCCAAGAGCATTAGCCATCAGATCATTAATTCCGCCTTCCGCAACGTCAAGGTTGGTATGTGCGATATAAACGGCAATGTCATGCTTAATTAACTTTTCATATAGACGGCCTGCCGGTAGATCGGTACGCAAATTTTTGAGTGGACGAAAGATAACAGCATGATGGGCTATAATTAGATCCACGCCCTTCTCAATCGCTTCGTCTACCACCTCTTCTAAAACATCTAGAGTGACTAGAACTTTCTTCACTTCTTTATTTGCCGTACCAACTTGTAGACCAATCTTATCTCCTTCCATTGCTAAATGTTTGGGAGCAAATTGTTCAAACATCTGAATTATGGTTTGTCCGTTCGCAAACATTCTAGCACCTCCTCAATCCACGTTAAGCGTTTTTCTATTTCAATCCTCTTTGACTCAGCTTCTTCCGAACGCGCCTTGTCTAATCCTTGAAGTACTCTTTCGCTTTTTTTCTTTTCGGCTTCCCACTTATCTAGAAGGATAGGAGAACGTTCTTCCCATAGAATTGGACCTAATTCGAACCACTCTTCCCTTAACCAGCGATTCGATTGGTATGGTGCGTCAGGGTCCCCTTTTATCGCGGAAATAATTTCATAAATGACGCCATCTTCCTCTAGGATACTTTCACCTGTTAATTGCCATCCATTTCTATAAAGCCACTCTCGAACCTGATACTCCGCAACATTAGGTTGTAAAACAAGGTGCTGAACAGAGGAAAGATTTTTAATTCCTTCTTCTAGGATATGACGAATTAAAGTTCCACCCATTCCTGCTATACAAACGGTATTTACCTCACCGTCCTTAAGAACAGAGAGCCCGTCCCCTAGTCTGACAGCGATTCGATCTGCTAAGCCGGCTGCTTCAACTTGACGCTTAGCTGACTCCCAAGGGCCCTTATTGACCTCTCCAGCAATAGCTGATTGGGCCTTACCCGTCTGAACAAGGTACACGGGAAGAATGGCATGATCAGAACCGATGTCAGCAACCTTACTATTTGGTTGAACATAGCTTGCAATGGTATGTAAACGTTTGGAAACGGTAAGCATTTTTTTCACCTTCACTGTACCTAATTTTCAACTCTCCCTATTTTACCTCAAATGGACAAAACAAACAAAAGGTGTAGAGTACTAACCTCTACACCTTTAATCAAATCAATCCTACTGTGCTCCAATCTCTCTGGAAATGACCATCCGCTGTACTTCAGATGTTCCTTCTCCAATTTCAAGCAGTTTTGCATCTCGATAGAATCTCTCTACCTGAAATTCCTTCATATAACCGTAACCACCATGAATCTGGATCGCTTGATCACAGACCTTCATGCACATCTCTGACGCAAAAAGCTTGGCCATAGCCGCTTCCTTCGTAAACTTTCTCCCTTGATCCTTAAGCCAAGCTGCCTTATACACCATCGTTCTAGCAAGCTCGATCTGCATAGCCATATCCGCTAACTTAAACTGAATGGCTTGAAATTTAGATAAGCTCTGACCGAATTGACGCCTCACTTTTGCATATTCCAACGCTAGTTCAAAAGCCCCTTGAGCAATCCCTACAGCCATCGCTCCAATCCCAATACGACCACCGTCAAGAGTAATTAAGAATTGCTTAAATCCATAGCCTGCCTTCCCAAGTTGATTCTCCTTAGGTATACGTACATTTTCCATCACTAATTCTGTTGTATTCGAAGAATGAAGACCCATTTTTTCGTAATTATTAATTACAGTAAATCCAGGAGCATGAGTAGGAACAATGAACGCTGTAATTCCATTTGTTCCCTTCGATTTATCCGTTACAGCTGTAAGGGCCAAATTTTTGGCATAGCTAGCGTTCGTAATAAAACATTTCGATCCATTAATGATCCACTCTTCTCCTTCTAACACGGCTGTTGTTTGTGTTCCGCCAGCGTCAGAACCAGCATTGGGCTCAGTTAAGCCAAATGAACCTAGATACTCTCCGCGACAGAGAGGGACTAAGTACTTTTGCTTCTGCTCTTCTGTACCAAATAAATGAATGGGAGCACCTCCTAGTGAAATATGAGCAGAATAGGTTATACCCGTCGAACCACATACTCTACTTAGCTCCTCTACAGCAATGGCAAAACTAATCGAATCGGCTCCACCCCCTCCATACTGTTCTGGAAATGGAAGTCCCATGAGTTCAAGCTCTGCTAGCTTCTTCATAATATCACTAGGAAATTTTCCTGTTTTATCCCTTTCACTTGCCCCTGGGGCTACTTCTCCTTCAGAGAAATCTCGGAGTACCCTTCTTATCATTAATTGCTCTTGAGTCAGATCAAAATGCATATAGCACCTCTCTTATACGTGATTGAGCGATCACTCAGAAACGGTGTACTTTTCTAAATTTTTTAGATCTAACACAATTATATAAAACAAAGCCCTATTTTGACAACGATTACATTGGTAGTTATTTTCCAAATGTCAAATTTGCATTGTCCCTACAAAACCGCTAAAAT
The DNA here is from genome assembly GCF_004123195.1 of Ammoniphilus sp. CFH 90114. Taxonomy (NCBI): domain Bacteria; kingdom Bacillati; phylum Bacillota; class Bacilli; order Caryophanales; family Paenibacillaceae; genus Ammoniphilus; species Ammoniphilus sp. CFH 90114. The sequence goes on along the minus strand of NZ_SDLI01000001.1, from coordinate 227,159 downwards.
AAGAAAAACTCCTTCGAAGACTTAAATCGTGACGAAAGCCAATCAGTTAGCACAGATAAAGGATGTCAAGCCTCCAGGAAAGTTTTATAAACTTTGCAACGTTAGACAAAAGAAAAACCTACACGAAGGGATAACCTCATGCAGGTTTTATCAAGTAAAAAGCTTATTTATTCAAGAAAGTCCTTTAGTCGCTTGCTTCTACTAGGATGGCGCAGTTTTCTTAAAGCCTTCGCTTCGATCTGACGAATTCTCTCGCGTGTAACACCGAATACTTTCCCTACCTCTTCGAGTGTGCGCGTTCTTCCATCATCCAAGCCAAAACGCAAACGTAGTACATTTTCTTCCCGGTCCGTTAACGTATCAAGTACATCTTCTAACTGCTCCTTCAATAATTCGTAAGCAGCTGCATCGGATGGCGCTAGAGCTTCCTGATCCTCAATAAAGTCTCCTAAATGGGAGTCATCCTCTTCACCAATTGGTGTCTCGAGTGAAACCGGCTCTTGAGCAATCTTTAGAATTTCTCTAACCTTCTCAGGTGTAAGATCCATCTTTTCTGCAATTTCCTCGGGAGTTGGCTCTCGACCTAACTCTTGAAGTAATTGTCTTGAAACACGAATTAACTTATTAATGGTTTCAACCATATGAACTGGAATTCGAATGGTTCTGGCCTGATCCGCGATAGCACGCGTAATTGCCTGGCGAATCCACCAAGTTGCATAAGTACTAAACTTATACCCTTTTTTGTAATCAAACTTTTCAACAGCTTTTATGAGTCCCATATTTCCTTCTTGAATTAGGTCAAGGAAAAGCATACCACGCCCTACATAGCGCTTAGCAATACTAACCACTAGCCTCAAGTTAGCTTCGGCTAACCTACGCTTCGCTTCCTCATCCCCTTTTTCAATGCGTTGTGCCAGATTAATTTCTTCATCTGCAGAAAGCAATGGCACACGACCGATCTCTTTTAGGTACATACGAACAGGGTCGTTAATCTTGATCCCTGGTGGAACCGATAGATCATTCAGATCGAATTCCTCTTCGTCATCCATCTCGTCCTCGGGAACGATATCCTCTTCCTCTTCGGCTTCGTTTATCATTTCTACCCCTTGGTCAGATAGATATTCATAAAACTCATCCATCTGATCGGAATCTTGTTCAAAAGGGGATAGACGCTCCATTACTTCCTTATAGGTGAGAACCCCACGCTTCTTTCCTATTTCGACCAATTGATCTTTTACTTGCTCAAGATTCTGTTCCGTTGTTTCTTGAGCAACTTCTGTGACAACACCTGGCTTGTTTTCTGTTTTTTTGGCCATGGCATTCCCTCCTTCCTTAGGTTCATGTGGAAACCGGCTTGATAGACTTGCGCAACTGCAGTATTTGGATGCCAATTTGAGCTGCCTTCAAACTGTCTCCTTCTCTCTCCAATCTTCTCTGTTCGTTCTTGAGTTCTTCCATTTGCAATAAGATTGGGTAATTGAGTACTTGTTGTATGTAATCAGATAATTCCCTTGACATTAGCTCCTCGGGAATTTCCTCAACAGCTAGTTTAGATGCTGCTTCGATGAGCCGCTCGTCTTCGAGTCCCGAAATGAATTTACTTGGATCCGCAGCATTCCCCATCATATAATAGTTGTATAAATGGGCTGCAAGAGCGGCAAATTCCTCAACATTAAAATTCCCGCCAACCTTAGCTAAGATTTCTTCTGCCCACGTTTCATTATGAAGCATAAGCACAATAAGTTTTTTTTCAGCATTATAATGAGCTGGCAACAAATTTTTTACAGGCAAATGAACTCCATTATTTATACTATTATTCCATTTCTTTGCGAGTTTATCCCTGCCTCCAGCCCTTTTTTGCTGAAAGTAGACCTTACGCTGTTCTTGTTTTAGGGCATCAAGCGAGTAATCAAATTCTTCGGCTAAAGTCCTTAAATAATGATCACGTTCCACAGCATTGGTTAGCGAGGATATTTGCTCTAATACAGTGTTAATATACTGTAGTCGCTGAACCTCATCGGACAGGTCATAATGTCTGCGCAGGTTTTGCATCTTGAATGCTGTCACGGATATTGCATTTATTACTTGTCGCTGAAATGCTTCTGCACCATACTTTTTTATATAATCATCTGGGTCTAAGCCGTCTTCTAATGTTACGATACGTACTTGGCATTCTGCATGGAGTAATACTTCAGAAGCCTTCATTGCAGCTTCAATACCAGCGTGATCAGAGTCATAACAAAGGAGTACGTGATCAGCATTGCGCTTGATTATTTTAGCTTGGCTCTCCGTGAAGGATGTTCCAAGAGAAGCAACTCCGTTCTTAATTCCTGCCTGCCATGCTGCTATAACATCCATATATCCTTCAAACAGAATGGCTTGTCGCTTCTTCCGAATTTCATTTCTTGCTCGGTGTAGATTGAATAAAATGTTACTCTTATTGAACAAAGGATGTTCCGGGCTATTCAGATACTTAGGCTGCCCTTCACCTATCATTCTTCCCCCAAATGCGATAATCCTTCCTTGAGAATCAGCTATAGGAAACATCAATCGATTACGAAACAAGTCAAACGGCTTCTTATCATACTCTCTTCTAGATAATAATCCCGCCTTCTGCATAAGGGCTAAATCGTAACCGCGCTTTACTAGGAACTGGGTAACAAAGTCCCAACTTTCTGGTGCAAACCCTAATTGAAATTCGACTGCTGTAGCATGATCAATGTTGCGCTTCTCAAAGTACTCCTTGGCTTGATTACCATGGGGTGTCTGGAACAAAAGATGATTGTATAACCTAGAAACCAGTTCATAGGCGTCATACATCTTACGTCTTTCTCTTTGTTCCTCACTTTCATCTGCATCATCAGCATGATCGTGGGGCAGCGAAATTCCAGCCCTGTCTGCTAGAAGCTGGATAGCCTCGGGAAATAATATATTCTCGATTTTCATAACGAATGAGAATACGTTACCTCCAGCCCCACAGCCAAAGCAATGAAATATTTGTTTGTCTTCTAGGACTGAAAAAGAAGGGGTCTTCTCCCCGTGGAAGGGGCATAAACCCATATAGCTTCGACCGCTCTTTCTTAGATGTACATATTGTCCGATAAAATCAACAATATTTATTGAAGTCCGTATTTGGTCGATTAATTCTTCAGGTATCCTCGGACTCATTGATCTTCCCCTACCCTCATTCTCTGATTCTGATTGAATAGCTAGAATGGACTTAGGTATAGTTTCCTTTCATCCTTTCAAGTTGTACTAAAGACTCCAGAGATTGAATGCTCCAAAATGAAGATCTATTGAGTTATAAAAAGCTTCTTCCAAGTAGCTTAAGGAGCAAGACCGCCTTTATGAGGAAGCTTTAATACCTTCTTGGAAAAGTTTAATTATAGAACTTATTCTTCCTCATCCGATGAAAATGAATGTTGAAAGAAAATATTCGTCAAAATTCAACAATCTCCTTCTTTGAGTTGCAAACATTTTTTTAGAGTTTGGCGAAAAGCTTCTTTCTCGAGCGGAGTAAATGGTTTTGGTCCTTTAGATCTCTTACCTGCACTACGCTCCTTCTGTTGGCGATGTCTTGTAGAAAGAAGGTAGTCTATATTGTCATTAGTATATTCTTTACCTCTTGAGCTAATAGCTAAACACTTACGACCTAGAACCATACACGCTAAACCATAATCATCTGTGATGACCAAGTCACCCGGTTTAACACGATTGGTGATAAACATATCAACAGATTGATAGCTCTTATCTACCACAACCGTTTCCGTCCACTCATCCCGTAGTAGAAAATGATTGGCAAACGAACATACAAAGATGGCCCTCAACCTAAAAACACTTGCTTCCTCGGCAATGATGGACTTGGTGGGGCAAGCATCTGCATCAACATAAATGATCAACCCGACCGACTCTCCCCACGACTTTACTCAGGTGTATTCCCTCAATTTCATAATTGGAAAAACCAATTGCAAAATTTGTCGAAATGATTTTTTATCTTTTTCCGGAAGGGCTTACCTATCTGTTAAAAAAATATGTTATAATAAGATTTATTAACTTTCTTACATAATATATACGATATTTTTTTACTTTTTCCTGCCTAAAAAATAAAAAGTTCTCGACATTCGAGAACTTTTTTGTTCATCCCTGACTTCTTTTTCTAATAATCTCCAAAATTAGATTCGATGTTTCTTCCACTGCTTTGTTTGAAACGTTAATAACCGGGCAACCGATTCTCTTCATTACTTTTTCGGCATACTCCAATTCCTGCATAATTCTCTCCAAGCTTGCATAGTTAGCTTGGGAAGCTAGACCCAATGCTTTTAGCCGCTCCCTGCGAATCATGTTTAACTGATCTGGACTTATGGTCAGCCCTATACATTTCTTTACAGGAATCATAAATAATTCCTCAGGAGGCTCTACTTCTGGGACAAGGGGCACGTTAGCGACTTTATATCTCTTATTAGCTAAGTACATGGAGAGAGGCGTCTTGGATGTACGGGACACACCAATCAGTACAACATCTGCTCTCAACAGTCCTCTAGGATCCCTTCCATCATCGTACTTAACAGCAAATTCGATGGCTTCCACTTTCCTGAAATATTCTTCATCTAGCTGCCGTACTAGTCCAGGTTGATTTTTTGACTTCTTTCGAACAACGCCTTCCATGGCTTCAATCATGGGGCTCATAATATCAACGGCTGTAACACCCTGTTCTTTTGCCGTGTTTTTAAGGTGTGTTCTTAGCTCTGGAATGACAAGGGTAAAGGCTATAATCGCTTTTAATTCCTTCGCTGCTAGAACCAGCTCATTAATCGTTCCCTCGTCTTCTACATAGGGAAATTTCCGTATATCAATAGCATGACCATCAAATTGACTAGCTGTAGCCTTAACGACCACTTCAGCCGTTTCCCCTACAGAATCGGATACAATAAATACCGTAGGGTCTGTAATTATGTCGTCACCAAAAATAAGTCATACCTCCTTTCGCACTCGCAACTTAAATGGATTGATCGCTTGCAAGCTCTACATAAGCCTTAGTAACTGTTGTTTTCGTTACTCTTCCAATGACTTCTAAGACAGGCTTACCGCCTTCACGTTCTTCCTTAACCACAGGAATGGAATCAATCTGATAGTTGATCAATTTCTTGGCTACATCAAAGATGCTATCTTCCGGAAAACAAGTAATGATGTTTGGCATACGGGTCATAATGATGTTAACGGGGATATCCTCTATCTTTTGTTTACCAAGCATGGCTCTCAATAAGTCCTTACGGGATACCAACCCTGCTAAATATCCTTTATCATTTACTACATATAATGTCCCAACATCCTCTAAGAATAAAGTACATACTGCATCATATACAGATATAGATTCCTTGATTACAACAGGTAAGGCTTTATAGTCTCTAACGATCTTCTTCCGTGCAAGATCACCAAGCAACTGAGGGGCACTCTTACCTGAGTAAAAATATCCGACCCTAGGTCTTGCATCTAGATATCCTGCCATTGTAAGGATGGCAAGATCAGGACGTAAGGTAGCTCTCGTCAAGCTTAATTTCTCGGCAATTTGCTCACCTGTAATAGGTCCTTCATTTCTTACAATTTCCAAAATTAGCTCCTGGCGTTTTGTCAGCTCGATGTTGCTCACCATCCTTGCACCAATTATGTCATACTAATTATCTATTTTCATTATATAGTATGAAACATATTGATGACAGACTTTCTTCACCTAGTTTCAGCAAAATTTATTTTTATAACCTATATAGACCTCAAGAGAAAGTGAATCCTAGAGCTAACAATAAGGTATTATTTTACCATAGGGGTCATAAGATGTGAAAATTATATTTTGAAAGGGGAGTACATCACCATTGGATAAAAGGAAAGAAGAACTAACAAACAGAATCCTAGTTGCCGGGCACCAAATTCCAGCTGATCTAGTCATTAAAAACGCAAACATTATCAACGTCTTTACCGGCGAGGAGATGACAGGTGATGTCGCTATAGCCAATGGTGTAATCGCTGGAATCGGTAATTATGAAGGAAAAACTGAGATCGATGCCCAAGGTCGTCATCTGATACCAGGTTTAATTGATGGACATGTTCATATCGAATCAGCTATGGTTACTCCAAAAGAATTTGCAAAAGTGGTTATTCCTCATGGTGTAACGACGGTTATAGCTGATCCTCATGAGATCGCCAATGTCCATGGTCTAGATGGTATTCATTTTATGCTTAATGCCAGTGTTGGTATTCCATTGGATGTATTCTATATGCTTCCTTCCTGTGTCCCTGCCACTCCATTCGAGAATGCTGGTGCAATTCTATCTGCCGAAGACCTTGCTCCTCTTTATCATCATCCCAGAGTCTTAGGTTTAGCAGAAGTCATGGATTTCCCGTCTGTTGCGTCGACCTCTCCAGAAATGCTCAATAAATTAGCTGATGCAAACCGTTATCAAGCAAAGATAGACGGACATGCTGCAGGTATTCCAAGTGACTCGTTAAATATTTATATGGCAGCTGGAATAAAGACGGACCATGAGTGTGTCACCGCCTCCGAGGCCAAGGCACGGCTGGACGCTGGGATGTATCTTATGATACGACAAGGATCTGTAGCTAGAGATCTCGAAGCGTTGTTGCCAGCAGTAACCGCCTCCAATGCTAGGAGATGCTTATTTGTCACTGATGACAAACACTTAGATGACATCCTGTATGAAGGCAGTATAGACTTTAATGTCCGCCTTGCTATAAAACAAGGAATCCCTGCCATAACCGCTATACAAATGGCAACCCTCCATGCCGCTGAATGCTTTGGTTTGTCTCAATTAGGCGCTATTGCACCAGGATATCAGGCGGATATGGTACTACTCGATGACCTTGAAACACTATCCATTTCTCATGTATATAAACGTGGTCAACTTGTGTATCAAACGAACCATATCGTTTCTTCAGCTTTCCCTGACCCACCTGCAACTACGAAATTGCCCGGAAGTGTAAAGTTGAATACCATAACGGATGAATGCTTAGCCATTCCTCTCACTTCAAACCAATGCCATGTTATTGAAATTATCCCTAATAGTTTAATCACTAACCACCTTATTGAAGAAGTGGATGTAGATCACGGTCTATTTAAATCTTCTACTACAAAAGATCTTCTTAAACTAGCTGTACTTGAGAGGCACCACCGAACAGGTAACATTGGTCTAGGCATTGTGAAAGGATTAGGCTTGAAGAAAGGCGCCATCGCATCTACTGTCGCTCATGATTCACATAACCTGATATGTGCAGGTGTCAATGATGAAGATATGCTTTCCGCTATACGATATCTTGAAAAGGTACATGGAGGATTAGCTGTTGTTAGCGATGGCCAAGTCATAGCTTCACTCCCACTCCCCATTGCAGGGCTAATGACAGATCGGCCTTATACAGAAGTCTATGATCGTCTCCATTTGATAAACGAAGCCTTGCGAACGATCGGGGCAAGTCAAGCCTTTAATCCCTTCTTGACTTTGTCCTTCCTAGCTCTTCCTGTCATACCACATCTTAAACTTACGGATTTAGGATTATTCGATTTTTCCTCATTCTCTCACATCAACATTGAAGATAAGAAAATTTAGGCGGCTAATTAGCCGCCTTCCTTCATGGACTCAGGTGGCTGTCTTAAGATTTTACTTAGATGGGCCACTGCCTGTTCAGCATCCATTCCCTCTGCACTCAAGATCAATTCCTCACCTTCAGAGGTGTTAAGTAGGTGCAAAATTCCTAATAACCCTTTTGCGTTGATCTCTAACTCGTCCTGATGAAGAAGAATATAGCTTTTGAATCGATTGGCTTCATGGACAAAACGAACTAAACATTCTGAACTGCAATGGGAAGCAAGTGTAATTTTCACTTCTTTTTTCATCCCTATTCTCCTTACATAATATAGAAAACATTATGGGCTAAGGTGAGATAAAACGTTTCTTGACCATCTGCAAATCTGATTGAGTTTTCCATTAAATAAATTTTTCATTTAGATGACGAAATTATATAGGTGCTTTTTACACATAGATGTCTTGTATAATCTCTACTATAAAGAACAATTGGCTAGCTTACAATAGGCATTTTTTGTTGAATTTTAGCTTTTCTGATACTTGACTTCAAAATGAGTCGCTAAGCAAAATAAAAAAATCTCCTGCCATAATGAATAAGGAGGAGATTTTTTTATTTATTTCTTTTCTACAATAATTTTACAGTCCAGAGCAAGCAAGGATATCATAGAGAAAACGGATAGATAGGGGAAAATTACCGTCATTAATCCACCATAAACGATGGGAATAGAAGCAAGGTTCTTTTCTTTATGCCATATGGATACTCTAACCACGTTAGCCATTCTTAAAATTTCTTTCACAACTTCCCAAACATCTCTTCCTCTAGCTTCATAAAGATGGGATTTCTCCTTAAAGACGTCCTCTTCATCTGGAAGCAGTTCATCTAACCATTCTTGTTGTCTGTCGGACCTAAGGGTTTTCTCCATCTATGTTCTCCTTTCTAGGCAGTACCTGCTCCATCTTATCAAGTTGCTCTAAGAATTGCCTTGACTTCAAACGAATACCGAGATATTCATCAATAAATAAATACATGACCTTTTTAAGTTGTTGTCTCGTTTCTGCTTTTAAGCTAATTTTCCCTAACTGACTCATATCGATCCTCTGAAATAAGGAAAGCAACCGTGGAATCCCTTCCATCAAAAGAAACGAATAGGGATCTTTTCTTCTGCACATATCGCACAGCAGTCCCCCCTCCGTAATACTGAAGAACCAGGGAGACTCCCCTTGACGACATGAAGCACAGTTCTCAAATACAGGTTTATAACCATGTACGGTAAGGATCTTGCTCTCAAAAATCCTTGCAATAATCTCGCTATCCTTTCCACTTTCCATTTGCTTCAGGGATTCTAATAACAGATTATACAAGCCCGAATACTTTTGGCGCTCCTCTGTTAGTTTGTCCGTTAACTCAAGAATATAACTTGTATATGCCGTCCGATATAAATCTCCTCTGATCTTGGGAAAAGATTGAATTAAGTCAGCTTGGTTCAAGGAAGCTAAACCTGAACCAACGTGAAATAAGAAAAGGGCATGGGTGAATGGCTGTGAAACCGCAGCAAATCTGCTTTTGGTTTTTCGCGCGCCTTGTGCCATCATTCCCACCTTGCCCATGTCTTGTGTGAAAACAGATAAAATTTTATTTCCTTCCCCATAATCATGGGTTCGCAGTATAATTCCCTCGGTCTTCCCTAACAACGTAATGCCCCCATTTCGGGGTCAAAACTAACCTCTACCCTTCTAATTCCTCCGAAGCTATGGATAATTCCGTCTCATCCTCTCCATCAAATTGAACGCGCTGATAATCTTTGTAGAGAAGATAAGCATCAATGTTTCCTGTTGCACTAAATAAGTTCCAAGAAATATTTTGCATGCTCCGTATCATCCTTTCGGGAGAAGTTGACTTAGATTCAGGTCCTGATAAGAATCTTAATCACAGGGCACAAGACATCTAGGAAAAGATAAGTTTACCTAGTTTTCTCTATAAGATTAGATTGACCCTATTCCCAAATCATATGCCTAGGAAATTTTGCCATTATTCCATTTGAAAGCCAAAGTCTCGAAGCAGACGGTCCTGATTGCGCCAATCCTTCTTTACCTTTACCCGAAGCTCAAGATAAATTCTGGTACCTAGAAGCCTCTCAATATCATGCCTTGCACGTTTTCCGATCTCTTTAAGCATAGAACCTTGTTTACCGACTAGAATCCCTTTTTGCGATTCCTTTTCAGCATAGATTCCAGCATAAATGTATACTGCGTTACTGTCTTCCTTACGCTCCATATGCTCAATAGCGACAGCAACAGAATGTGGGACTTCTTCCCGCGTTAAATGAAGCACCTTCTCTCGAATCAGCTCCTCAATGATGAATCGCTCAGGATGATCTGTCACCTGATCCGTTGGGTAGTATTGGGGGCCCTGCGGGAGCAATTCAATCATCTGCTCCATTAACGTGTTTACATTATTCCCCTGGAGTGCAGAAACCGGAATGATCTCTTTAAATGGATAAAGACTTCGATACTCTTCAATAAAGGGAAGAAGGGTCTCAGGATGGACCTTATCGATCTTATTAATGATAAGAAAGACAGGTGTCTTTACTTCATTTAGTTTTTCGATAATAAACCGATCGCCTGGTCCTAACTTCTCCGACGCGTCTACAAGGAAAAGAATAAGATCAACTTCCTTGAGTGCTGCTTCTACAGAAGTATTCATATATTCACCAAGCTTGGACTTAGGTTTATGAATTCCTGGGGTATCCATAAAGATAATTTGTCCTTTGTCTCCCGTATAAACGGCTCGTATTTTATTTCTCGTTGTCTGTGGTTTATCAGACATAATCGCAATCTTTTGTCCCACCACTTGATTCATCAATGTTGACTTACCGACATTTGGCCTTCCAATAATCGCTACAAAGCCTGACTTAAAACCCGTTTTATTCATGTAAATCCTCCTGACTAAATGCGCCGGGGAGAAGCTCAGCGACAGTTTTTATTAGAATATCTCCTTTTAGATTGCCCATAATAACCTCCATATGAGGGGGGCATAATTCTGCTAAGACCTGGCGACATGCTCCACAAGGAGAACAAGGGCCTGGAGTATCGGCTATAACAGCCATCTTTTTATATTTTCTCTTCCCTTCTGAAAACGCCTTAAATAAAGCCGTTCTTTCTGCACAATTGCATAGGCTGTAGGCAGCATTCTCTATATTTCCTCCAAGGAACAATTCTCCATCCTCCGATAACAAGGCAGCCCCAACTTGAAACTTAGAATAAGGAACATAGGCTAAATCCATCGCTTCCCGAGCTTTTTGCATTAATAATTGATCATTTGTCATTTTTTTCCTCCTCTTTGATCTATTATCCATTTTCTTTACCTTTAAATATGTAATACTTGTAACAGCGGACCCCCAAATACATAACATCCGACAATGAGAGACAATATGGCCGCGAGTAACACAGCCCCAGCTGCCACGTCTTTAGCCACTTTCGCCAGAGGATGGTACTCTGGGGTTACTAGATCGACTGTTGCCTCCACTGCTGTATTTACCATTTCTAAGATGAGGACTAAAAAAATAGAAAAAAAGACCAGCAAAACATGGTCCCATGAGATGTTCAGCAGCCAGCTGGCTAACAGCACCATAATGGCGACTCCTACATGGATCTGCATGTTTCGCTGTGTCTTAATTGTATAAATAATACCTTCTATGGCATAGCCGAAGCTACGAACCAAGCGTCCCATTTCGCCCATCTCTCTCTTCACCTTACCTCAGCGGGTTAATCCGAATTCTTTCAAGATGCGCTCCTGGCGTTCAAACATTTCCTTTTCTTCTTCCTCAGTTTCGTGATCATAGCCATTAAGATGCAGGAAACCATGTACTGTAAGAAATCCTAATTCTCGTTCGAAGGAGTGATTGTAATCTTCAGCCTGCTCTCTAACTTTTGGAATGGAAATAATGATATCTCCGAGTGCATCTTCCTCTTCTAGTGGAAAGGAGAGTACATCGGTTGGCTTGTCCTTTTCACGAAACTGTTTATTCAACTCCTGGATCTGAGCATTATCAACGAATGTAATAGCCAGCTCCTTATCTTGAATAGCTTCCACCTCGGCTGCTTTCTCTAACAGGCTTACAAGCATATCCAGCAGCTCTTGAGCAAGGGGCTCATTCTGCTCATTTATGAATTCAACATTAAGTCTCAAGCGCGCTTCACATCCGATTCATCAGGGTATTCAATTCGATTGTGGAAAATCCCTTGCAAGGTTTCACAGATACTGCGTGTAATGAGCTCCAACTCTTGAAAGGTAAGATCACACTCATTAAATTGACCATCATCTAATCGATCCTTTACAATCTTTCGCACTAGGGTCTCAACACGTTCAGGAGTAGGTTTGGATAAGGAGCGAACAGCCGCTTCTACACTATCACAAATACCCACAATCGCCGATTCCTTAAATTGTGCTTTCGGACCCGGATAACGGTACTCCGATTCTAGAATAGAATTCTCAGATTCCTGCATAGCCTTATGATAAAAATACTTTAGTAAGGTCGTTCCATGATGCTGTTCTGCAATGTCTTGAATAAGCTTAGGCAACTTGTATTCCTGAAGCATCTTCACTCCGTCATAAGGATGAGCAATAATGATAGTTCTACTCAAGCTCGGAGCAATTTTCTCATGGGGGTTCTCTCTTCCCATCTGGTTCTCGATAAAAAATTGCGGTCTCTTCATCTTCCCTACATCATGATAATAAGCCCCTACTCTAGCAAGAAGTCCATTCGCTCCTATAGCTTCTGAAGCCGCCTCAGAAAGGTTCGCCACCATAATACTATGATGATAAGTACCTGGAGTTTCCATAAGCAGCTTACGCAGCAAGGGATGGTTGGGGTTAGAAAGTTCGATTAACTTCATCGTAGACAAAATCCCAAAGGCAGACTCAAAGAATGGAATCAGTCCCATCGTTAATACGGATGCTAGTAACCCGCTAATGACAGCAAATCCATAAAGCTGCAGTAAATCGGACCACTTCACGGAATAAAACAACATGTAAACAGATGTAATTGATACAATATTGGTAATAATCACAACCGTACCTGCTAGAAGGATATTTCTTCTCATTGTCGGCTTCCCTAGAGCATACACTGCCGCAAGACATCCAGCTAGAGCAACAAAACCGTAGCGATAGTCAAACAAATACGTACTGTCAAAGTTAAAAATAATACTTGCACAAACCGAGAACAAGACCCCTGCAAACATGGCCAACCGTTGATCAAGAAACAATGTAATCAGCATACTGCCGAAGGAAACCGGAGCCAAAAATCCAATAAATGTATACTCTAAAGCTTGTCCTAAGCTAACAATCTTCATCGTCATGAGATTAAGCAAGACAATTGTTACAAACATCGTGAGATGTTGATTGTCCATTTTTAAATCTAGCTTACTCTCTCTAATATATAAATAGAAGAAGATCATGCATAGGATAACGAGAAGCAATAGACCGAAATAAGGGAAATAATTAGGGTTATGCGTGAGCAGACCCGCTACGCCTAACTTTCTGTATATTTCCTCTGTAATGTATTCGCCTTCTCCAACTAATATATCCCCTTTATGAATCAGAATAGGCTTAACCGCTTTGACTGCTTTATCCTTGGCTTGCTCTGTAGCCTGCTCATCAAATACAACATTAGGCACAAGGCTTGCTAGAACCAATTCCCTAACGGCTTGCAAGGCTCTGCTTTCTAATTCCGTTGTAGCCAGATGTTGATCCACTCTCTCGAGGATCTGGGATTCCCCAGCCATTCTTACACCTTCAAGCATGATCGAGGATACGATATTGCGTGAAATCGTCTTAATAATAGCCAAGGATTCTGGTGATTGTCTTAAGAGAATACGGTAGGTCTCATCCGATAACTGATAGGGGATATTGTCCTTTAATTGGGCAATCCAATCTTCTAGAGTGGGCACTTCGCCTTCCCACTCCAGGGAAGGACTTGGTTCTATATTCTGGCCTTCGGTTGCTTCCATCCTGTTCTTGATGGACTGTTCGATCTTGTCTTGCTGTAATCTTACCTCTGCTACGCTGCGAAAAATTTGATCTAGAACTTTAAGTTGGTTCTTAAGGATCCTTTCATCAAGGACGTATATCGGCTTTATCGATATTATGGCCTCTTCGCGCAGCTTTTGGGTGGATTCTATGTCTTCCACTTCCATCGGGGCTGTAATTTTGACATTACTGATGGTATTCTCTTTCAAATCATAGGTCTTAGGAATGACGTGCTCCAACAGTAAAAAATAAATCCCTAGAGCCAGTAAGAAAAAAAGAATCATCCGGACAATCAGGCTTGTTCTCCATGTCTCCGGGATACGCCATGTTCCCTGGAGTAACCCTTTTTTCATGTTTAGCAGCTCCTTTTGTCCTCTTCCCTGCATCTTAGGGAAAGGTTATGTTGAGGGTTGGTTGTCTCCTTCAGTCCCAGCATAGGCAACAATGATCTTATGAACAAGGGGGTGACGAACCACATCAGCTTCACTCATATAAACAAAGGAGATGCCAGGCACTTTAGAGAGTATTCGCTCGGCTTCTCTTAACCCTGACTTCTTCCCTCTAGGCAAATCAATTTGGGTTACATCTCCCGTAATCACCATCTTCGAACCGAAGCCTAATCTGGTTAAGAACATTTTCATTTGCTCGGGTGTTGTATTTTGTGCTTCGTCTAGAATAACGAAAGAATCATCTAAAGTCCGCCCGCGCATATAAGCCAGTGGAGCAACCTCAATAGTCCCACGTTCCATTAAACGATTAACAGCTTCCATACCTAAAACATCATTAAGGGCATCATACAGAGGTCTGAGATAAGGGTCGACCTTTTCCTGTAGATCTCCCGGCAGGAAACCAAGATTCTCTCCCGCCTCAACAGCAGGACGAGTTAATACAATCTTCTTAACTAATCCTCCCTTAAGAGCAACGACAGCCATCACAACCGCAAGATAGGTCTTACCTGTACCAGCCGGTCCAATTCCAAATACAATATCATGCTTCCTAATCGAGGCGATATAATGTCGCTGTCCTAATGTCTTAACTCTGATCGGCTTGCCTTTCGCTGATTGAGCAATCTGTTCGTCAAAGAGCTCAAGCAGCTCATCAACCGAGCCACGCTTGGCCAAATCAATGGCATAGGCAACATCTCGTTCCGAGAGCTGCATCCCTTTATCTATTAAAAGAGCTAACACCTGCATCAGCTGTTGGACCACTTGAACTTCCTGTTCTTGACCAACAATCGTTACTTCATCACTCCTTGCCGTGATCTTGGTTTGAAATGATTGTTCGATTTTCTTGAGAAAGGCATCCTGCGGTCCAAATAAAGCAATCGCTGTTGTTGTATCTTTCAACTGAACTTTAATGGTTTCTTCTTTTACTGGCAAAATCTCAATCTCCTTCACCTTCTAATGTGATCGGTTGTTCTATCGCAATGTCCTCTATTGCTACTATGTGCATCTTTATATAAACTTTATCATTCTCTTGCTTCTGGTGCAAAACTTTTTCCTCTTTAATATACCCACCATTTCCCATCTTAGTAAGAATATCGTCCTTTGCTGTTTTCTTCGCAATCTCAAGTACTTGTGCCTCATTTAATTTACTCTCCAGGACTTCTACAGAAAAGAGATCCTCCACTTTCCAACCAAAAGGATATGTTTTTTCACGTAGTCGGAGGACTCGTTTTTCTTCTTTTACCTCATACTCAGTAAAAGGTAGTTCTTTAAAGCCCCAAATCTTCAATTGTTTTTCTCCCCAAACTAAATATATATTTCGGTGTTTATCACCTACATAAACAGACTGCTTTTGGTTTAGCGGGATAACGACCTCTGTTTCATACCATACCTCTCCCTCTACTATGCCTTTCGCAGCAACAGCGGTTGGGCTATCCTCTTTACCTATTAAACCTGAAACAAGAATATCTCCTTTTCGGACAAAATCATCAGGACGCACAAGAGGCTTTCCCTGTTCAGCAAAAACCTTATGAATGACTGCCGATTTCGTAGCCACTAAGTGCCTAGGGGTTAAGACTTCCTTGCTGTCAGGTATGACCTTTTCAACGATTCGAATTTGGGCTTTTGTTCCCTTAACTTGAAACCCGACCCAGGATGCTTCAGGAAGCTGCTCCATGAGTCTAACCTGAATCTTGTCAGGGTCGTCCAACATGAAACTAAACTTTCCTTCTTCAATCCCCACTTTTTGCGCAATCTGCAACACTTCATAATCTGAAATTTTTTCATTCCCGATGACCTCAACGGACCAGATGATGCGAGATAGAAGAAACAGCATAGTAATAAAGAGAACGAATCCACCAAAGAAAGCATATCTGTCTTTCACTCTCGTCAAAAAGAAAGGAAACCCATGCCTACTCATAATTCTCATGCGGCATCCCGTCTCTTTTAGCAATGGTTTTAACCGAAAAAAATCTTCCAAGCGTATCGCTATTTTACCCCGCTGATCATCATAGCGGGTTATGTTCCAGACCTGCATGCCTTTTTGGACGGCTAAATTAATCAGCCGTTCGATTCTTCTGCCATTGAGGATAATGACTAAGTATCCATTAAACCATTTTAACCATTGATGCTGCATCTCCTATCCCCCTACTCAATAAATTGAACTCCATCTACCTTTCCCTCTATGAGGACTTCTTCCGAAAGGATCGCACGAATGACCAATTTCTCCCCTTTTACAAGCAACTGCCCTTTTGTTAAAAGTAAGCGGAGCTCCTTATCATTAAAAAGAAGAACTCCGCGATGATTCTCTATGTACATATGGATTTGCCCTATCATGGTTATCCTTGGCATCTCCATGGTTACATCGGCAGGCAGGTCGAGCATTCTTGCTGCAAATTTTCGAAGTTGTCTACCCCAAAGATTTTTCATCCGGCCTCCGTTCCCCCTTTCTCAAGTGGATCA
The DNA here is from genome assembly GCF_004123195.1 of Ammoniphilus sp. CFH 90114. Classification (NCBI taxonomy): domain Bacteria; kingdom Bacillati; phylum Bacillota; class Bacilli; order Caryophanales; family Paenibacillaceae; genus Ammoniphilus; species Ammoniphilus sp. CFH 90114. The sequence goes on along the minus strand of NZ_SDLI01000001.1, from coordinate 210,636 downwards.
TAAATTATGTATTTTTCTATTTGGGAAATGATTAGGCAAACTCTACTACTGTAGATGTATGCTCACAATGCAGCATTTATGAGGGCAAAAGAAGCGCATTCTGCCTTTCCTTTCATGACAAAAAAGAGGATACTCAATAAGTCGCTTAGTAGCGGCTTCTTAAGTACCCTCAAATAAAAGTAATTTAAATTCTTTTCCTAATAGAATGCGGAGCCTTGGCTCTAGGCGGTCCAAAAATCTGACTCCAGAGCATTCCTTGAACGGCAGGAGGTAACTGAGTCGGCATTTCCTGCTGTTGAACTCTCTTAGGCTCAGTTCTTGTGACTCGTTCCTTGTGCGGAGTAGGAGGTTCTATCCTTTCTTCCGTTGCCTGCCGCTCTTCTCGCACCTCTATAGGGCGCTCTACTGGCGGATAGCGTTTTACGACGATGGGACCCCGCTCGTTCTCCCAAGGGAAATCCACAGGGGCAGGCTGCCTTTTAGAAGGCTCATCCTCCATTCCCTGTTTTACACCTCTAGAAAAAGATCGGAAGACCCAAAAGAGGATAAAGACGAGCCAAAGGTTAGAAAAAATAAGATCAATCAGCCAGCCAATCATGACTTCACCTATTTCGAATCAGGATCTTTAGAATTGATTTTTCCTGTTTGCTGACCAAAGGATTGTCTCATTTCCGTATCCGCATCAATGTTCTGCATATTAAGATAATCCATTACACCTAGTTTTCCATGCTTAAGTGCTTCGGCCATAGCTTGAGGAACCTGTGCTTCAGCCTCTACTACCTTGGCCTGCATCTCTTGTACTTTGGCCTTCATCTCTTGCTCATGCGCAACAGCCATCGCTCTACGCTCTTCCGCTTTCGCTTGAGAGATTTGCTTATCTGCCTCAGCCTGTTCAATTTGCAGGTTGGCTCCAATGTTTCTACCGACATCAACATCCGCAATATCAATGGAAAGGATCTCAAAAGCGGTTCCAGCGTCAAGACCCTTCTCTAAGACAGTACGGGAGATGCGGTCAGGGTTTTCTAACACTTCTTTATGGCTGTTGGACGAACCGACGGAAGTAACAATCCCTTCCCCAACACGTGCGATAATTGTCTCTTCTCCAGCACCACCGACTAAACGATCAATATTAGCACGAACCGTAACTCTTGCCTTAACTTTTAGCTCAATCCCATCCCTTGCCACAGCAGATACGAATGGAGTTTCAATGACCTTCGGGTTAACACTCATCTGAACGGCTTCTAATACGTCACGCCCGGCCAGATCAATGGCCGCTGCTCTCTCAAACATAAGGTCAATGTTTGCTCTCTCGGCTGCAATAAGAGCATCTATCACCCTATCAACATTTCCTCCAGCCAAGAAGTGACTTTCCAGCTGGTTAGAGGTTACATCCAACCCCGCTTTTCTGGCCTTAATTAAGGGATTCACAATACGCGAAGGAATGACTCGACGTAATCTCATTCCCACTAAAGTAATGATTCCGATCGGTACTCCCGAGGCCAAGGCAGAAATCCAGAGCATGACCGGAACAAAGGTAAAAAAGACTGATAATACGATTACAGCCAACGCAATCGTTAGAAAAAGGGATAAAATTGAAGCATCCATTTGACCATCTCCTTAGGACATATTTGTTTTGTTTTCACGAACGACGACACGCGTGCCTTCCACCCGGATTACCTTGATGGTTTTTCCTTTTTCAATAAAGCCGCCTTCAGAAACGACATCGATTATTTCCCCATTAATCTCAGCTGTTCCAGACGGTCTTAAGGTGGTTACAGCGACTCCTTCTTTGTTTAAAAATTGTTTCCAATCCTTCGGGGCTATATAGCCTTGCTCATTCTTTTGCTGCTCTCGCAAAATGAACTTATTCCAAACTCCACGATGACCGAAATACTTAATGACAATAAACGAGATAACAATGGTCACAATAAAAGCAATCCCGAGAGAGAAGGATCCAAACATAGGGTCATAAGCGGCCATTACAATCCCCCCAAGAATGGACAAAATTCCTAGCCCTCCAAAAATACCAAAGCCCGGAACAACCACTTCAATGAGCAACAAAATAATTCCTACAATAAACAAGACAATATGGAGCCAGTCAGCAAATCCCGCTATATAGTGACCAAAGAAGTATAGCGAGAAAGCTGATAGACCGAGAATCCCTGGGAGTCCGAAGCCTGGGACCAACAACTCTATTACGATTCCTGCTAACCCGACAGTGAGTAAAATAGGGATAATATAGGGGCTTGTAACCCATCTAGCGACTCTTTCCCCCATATTAGGTTCAAGACGAATAACGGCTGGTCCCTCGAATTCGGTCTGTACAAAGGCATCCTCTAGATTCTGCGCTAGGTAATCAGCATATCCTACTTCCTTAGCCAAGGCAGGTGCTAGAGATAGGATCTTTCCCGCTTCTGTCACACCCTCGATCTCAAGTTCCGGATTAACCATTGCTTCTGCGATCAACGGATCCCTGCCATTCATTTCGGCAGCGCTTCTCATCTTCTTCGTCCATGCTGAGACAAATTTCTCTTCAGCCATATTTCCTGCCAAATCAATAGGAGCTGCAGAACCCATAGCACTTCCTGGGGTCATAATAATCTTATCGGCATTCAAGGCTATGTATGTACCTGCAGAAAAAGCTTCATCGACTATAAAGGCGTAGATTGGCACTTCTTGATTACGAATAAGCTTCCCAATTTCTCCTGCAGCTTGAACTTCACCACCTGGTGTATCAATCTCTAAAAAAATAGCATCTGCCTCATTGGTTTTCGCTTCCTCAAAGGCCCTCACAAGAAACTTATGAAGCCCTTGTTCTACGCCTTGCTTAACAGGAATGACATAGACTAACTTGCCAGACTCAGAACTTGTTAGGGATGAAAATGCTCCAAGTATACCAAGGATAAGTGTCAAAGCACACATTACCAGTCTAAAATTCTTAAACAAAACCATTTCTGTTACCTCCCTCCTTCCTTTAATAATATGTGTTCCTGTATTCATTTTCTCCTACCATGAGACCAAGGATTCTCACCCAAATGATTTTATTGCAAGCGAGAGAACCAAAGCTTCCTGTTCCTCTGGACTTAGTAGTAATACGGTACTTAACTGGAAAAAGTTTCAACGGGTAAGAAATCTATAAATTTTAGTGAAAAACACAAAAACACCTTATGCTCAACGCATAAGGTGTTTGTATGTTCTAAGGAAGCAGTTCCTGAACAATTTTGTTCACGAGGTTCCCATCAGCTTTGCCTTTAACCTTAGGCATGATGGCTCCCATAACCTTTCCAAGGTCCTTCTTCGATGTAGCTCCAACTTGCTCTACAGACTCTTGTACAATTTGACGGATCTCTTCTTCCGTTAATTGAGTCGGCAAATAAGTAAGTAGTACTTCGATTTCAGCGCGAGTTTGCTCAGCCAGATCTTCTCGGCCTGCATTTTCAAATTCTTGGAGGGAATCGCGTCTCTGCTTCAACTCACGATTCACTAGAGTAAGCACCTGATCTTCGGTAAGCTCTTTACCTTGTTGGTTAATTTCTTCATTTTTAATTGAAGACTTCACCATGCGGATGACGGAGAGTTTGAGCTTATCCTTATCTTTCATGGCTTGCTTTAGTTCATCGTTAAGTTTATCAAGTAGACTCATTTCGTCACCCTATCCTACTTTAAACTTAAATTTCAAAAATTTAGAACTTGCGCTTACGAGCAGCTTCAGACTTCTTCTTACGCTTAATGCTAGGCTTTTCGTAGTGTCTGCGCTTCTTCACTTCAGCTAGAATACCCGCCTTACCTGTTTCACGTTTAAAACGACGAAGAGCGGCATCAAGAGATTCGTTTTTACGTACGCGAACTTCAGACATTGCTTTTCCCTCCCTCCGCATTAACCATTAAAAACAATCTTATTCAGACTGTCAAAGCATATTATATTATAGATGTACCACCCTGGTCAACATGAACATTTTATTTTAACTTATTCTGTCCATCCTAAAAGGTGGTAATGGAGGTGGAAAACTTCTTGTCCGCCCTTTTCTCCACAGTTATTGATTAGGCGCATTCCCTTTAACCCTAACTTGTGATACTGCTCTTGGGCTATCTTATGTATGTATGAGATTATAGATAAATCTTCTTCCGTAACATCCATCATAGTAGCAATATGTTTCTTAGGGATAATCAATAGATGAACAGGTGCTTTAGGGTTAATATCGTGGAACACCATCACGTTATCGTCTTCATATTCAATTTTTGCTGGAATTTGCTTGTCTAAGATCTTACAGAACAAACAGTTCATGTCCATTTTTCAGATGCCTCCTCATGATTTTCGTTCCTTTCAATGTACCGTTTTTTAGAGATTTAAGTCAAGGATCCCTATCCAATAGTTGCTGTGATCCCTGTCTTAGTGATAGCATTACATCAGTATGCTTATCTAACGGACAATTAAGAAGGAGGAGTTTTATGCTTACTCTACAAGAAATAGGTCAGGCCGCAGAAGGCAAATGGATCGGATTACCCTCGTTGCCTGTCCACTCCTTTCACTTTGATACTCGTCAGGTCGGACCTGGAGGCATGTATATTGCCCTCACAGGCGGAAATAGAGATGGACACCTATTCCTGGCCGAAGCTAAATCTAAGGGAGCAGTCGCAGCACTTATATCTGATGAAACCTACATGGATATGGATAGCGGGTTAGTTTATGTTCTAGTGGAGGATACTCAATTAGCGTTCGGAAAGATTGCAAAGTTCTATCGTCAGCGTTTAAACCTCCCCATCATCGCGGTAACGGGCAGCAACGGAAAAACCACCACAAAAGATATGATTGCCCATATCCTGAGTTACAAGAAAAACATCTATAAAACCTATAAAAATTTTAACAATCATCTTGGCGTTCCCCTCTCCCTTCTTCAAATTCAACCTGACCACCAGATGGCCGTATTAGAAATGGGGATGAATCACGCAGGGGAGATTGATTACTTAGCCTCTATCAGCAAGCCAGAAGTAAGTGTTATTGTGAATGTTACTGACGCCCATATAGAGCACCTAGGTTCGAGGGAAAATATTGCGAAAGCAAAAGGGGAACTTCTCCCGCATACCTCTCCCCACGGTTTTGCCATCTTGAATGGCGATAACTCTTACGTTAGGGACATTAGCTATCTGAATCCAGGTAAAAATTACTTCTACAGCATTGAACAAGAGTCAGACATCTATGCTACTTCAATCATTACTACAGATCGAGGAACTTCCTATACGGTTCATGTAGATGGTAAAAGCCAACAGATGGAGATTCCCATGTTCGGTACTTATAACGTAGCTAATACCTTACCCGCTATTTTCATTGCCTATCGTTACGGCTACTCACTTGAGGAGATCCGGGATTCCTTATCCACTCTAGCCATTTCTCCTATGCGATTTGAGCTTGTACAGGAAGTAGAGAACGCCCTTGTTATCAACGATGCTTATAATGCCAGTCCTACCTCCATGATGAGCTCTATTCAGACCTTTAGTGGGATCCTCCCTCAATATAAAAAAGTGCTTGTACTAGGCGACATGTATGAGTTAGGGGAAGGAAGCACGGATTATCATAAGGAAGTAGGAAGTTTCATAAAAGGTCTTCGTGAGTCAGTTGATTACGTGGTTACGGTTGGCGATCAGGCTCGCCATATAGGGGAGAGTGCCCAAGTGCCAACCAGACACTTTAGCAACAAGGATGAAGTAGCTCCATTCTTAATGACCTTTATGGACCGACAACATGCGTTACTATTTAAAGCATCTAGAGGTATGATGTTAGAGGAAGTCATTCAGGACTTGATGGCTTTTAAATAAAATGAAGGGTGTCCCTATAGGCAGGTCAATTACACCGCGTCTTGGGATCACCCTTTATTTATGGGAGCATCACATTAATTAAATAAGGGGATTGATTTCTAATTTAGCTTTTCCGCTGCTACCGCATTCCCATGGCGGTCATCATATCGTTCGAAGCCTAGTTGAACCAAGGTATGAATCAACTCGCCATAAGATATCCCTGCCGCTTGAAAGAGCATTGGGTACATACTAAAAGGTGTAAAACCGGGCATAGTATTGATCTCATTGATAAGTACTTTGTCATTTTTCTCATCCCAGAAAAAGTCGATTCTACTCAAACCTGTTGCATCGACTCCATGAAACGCCTTCTTTCCCATTTCCTCGATTTGAGTCTTCACATAATCAGGGATATGAGCAGGAATATGAAGCTTGGTTCCTGTATTTTTATATTTGGCTTCATAGTCATAGAACTCATTCACAGAAACAATTTCTCCTATGACAGATGTTTTTAACTCGTCATTTCCTAGTACTCCGATCTCCAACTCTCTCCCTGAAACGAACTCCTCCACAATAATCTTGCGGTCGAAGCGTGCTGCCAATTGAAGGGCTTCTAATAACGATTCACGGTTCTTAGCTTTTGATATCCCGACACTTGAACCCATGTTAGCTGGCTTAACAAAGCAAGGATAACCAAGGGACTCTTCAATTTGAGAAACCACTTCAAACATCCCCTGTTCTAGTTGGGCACGAAGAAAGGATAAATACTTACACTGAGGAATCCCGATTTCTCCAAATACATTTTTCATGGCTACTTTATCCATCCCAAGGGAAGATCCAAGAACACCCGTCCCCACGTAAGGCACGTCGGCCATCTCCAATAGCCCCTGAAGCGTTCCGTCTTCTCCGTAAGGACCATGAATGACAGGGAAGGCGATATCAATCTCTTCCTTTAGACGAAGGACGTTAGGCTGTTGCTCTGGAGTTCCACTTAATCGCAATTGTTCCACAGACTCAATCTCACCCTCGGGTTCTTGTCCCTTAACCCAGGTCCCATTAAGCTGAATATAATATGGAATAATGTTGAATTGAGCTCGATCTATAGCATTCATAATCGCTTTCGCCGTACTAAGCGATACCTCATGTTCACTGGATTTACCACCATATATGATACCAATTTTCATCTTTTGTTCCATCAGGAAGCCTCCCTAGATAAATCATTATTCTCATGTTATGATACCAATTCTATAGGCAATTGGTTACTAATATGTAGTTAACTATATGTACTATACCTGATCTCTTTCTGATTTACCATAAGCGGCAATTCCCCTTTATGTTATGGACAAGTTCTCCCTCCTCTCTGCATAGAATTTATTAGAGGAGGGATGTACTATGGCTGTTATTTTAAAAAAACTAAAAGGCAAGAGCGTTCATAAAGAAGATCAAGGACCAGAGTGGGAACACTTACTTACTTTACTGAAGCTATTACTTATTCTCTTTCTTATATTTAGTTGCTTCCATTGGATTGTTAAAAAGAGAGTCCAGCATCTCCCTGCTCAATTGGGGAATGGAGCAGGGCAAACCACCGCCACCAAAACAGATAGCCCTTCATTCATGCGACTATATACAGTAAAAGATGGTGATACCTTGTGGAAAATTGCAGTTACCCACTTTCCAAATGAAAATCCTGTCGCGAAGATTAACGAAATAAAAAGAATAAATCAGATGGTTAAAGATGCTATTAAGCCAGGGCAAATGCTGAAGCTGCCCTAATTTGTTTTAACTGCCAAATGAACTGAGCGATATATCTCCAGTCACCAAGATGAACTAAATTCCTATGTCTAAGATTTGCATTGTAAGGGTAAGGCATAGCCACAGTTAAAATCCCATGTTTCACTAGGTTCTTAATATTCTTATCTGAATCTTCCACCATAACATGAACACCTAATTCTTTACATAACTTTCCTTTATTGGTTGATCCAAAAAAGATATCGTCATAGGGAATTCGATGTTTCCTTAGCCATGCAATTGTTGCCGGCTTCATGATGTTAGGTCGAGCCGTTATTAAATAGATTTTTATCCCTTGCTGTTTCAGCCATTTCAACGATTTCCTGCAAAACGGAAGGGGACTAGAATCAACAGCAATTTCTAAGCCATATTTTTTCCAAAATCTCACTTCATCCCAAAAAGATAAACACATGGAATCCGCTAATCGGTATTTTCGGTATATGTTCCAAAAGTTCCATTCTGGTCCAAACTGTTCTTGTACCCTCTTCTCAAGAAGAGGACTTATATTAAGAATAACGTTATCTATATCAACTCCTATTCGCATCTGTTCCCCCCCTCTTCCATTTATTTCTATACTATGTTATTGCGGATAAACCTGGGATACGTAGGGTAACCTAAAAACGTAAAATATGAATGGAGGGATATAATGGACCGTTTAGCTCTTATATTAGTAATTGTCGGAGCGCTCAATTGGCTCCTCGTTGGTTTATTTCAATGGGATCTTGTTGCTGCCCTATTTGGTGGGGAGTCTAGCTGGATTAGCCGTACCGTGTACACTCTTGTAGGTTTAGCAGGGATCTATTGTCTGTCCCTACTCTTCCGTGAACGAGCTGTTCAAAGGTAACAACCTAAAAGTAAAAATAAAGAAAGGACTTCCTCGGAAGTCCTTTCTTTATTTTTAAAGTTTCCTAATTACCAAACAGCCAACTCAAGAATCGAATCGCAGGTGATTTTTTTGATCTTGCAGCAATCTGCCATTGATGAACATCAATTAACGTTTTCTTATAGTTTCCAATCTTCACTTCGCTAATCTTTGCAGTTTCTTGTTCAGGCATGATCACTTTTCACCTCTCTACCAGCTTGTCCTATCTTAAACTTAACACAGGACTGCTATAGAAAGGTGTCATAAGCCGTTGTCAGAATAGCGCTTTTTTTGTCATGTAAGATTCTACCTTTTTGAAAACAAAAAGCTAAGCGCACCCATCGCTATACCAAATAAGGCACCTGCTGCCACTTCCGAGGGTAAATGACCTAATCTTTCCTTTAATTCTTTTTCCCTGTTGTGATAAGGAGCTATTTCGGGATGGCTTTCAGATAGCTTCTCAACGGACTCTTTTAATCCATTAACAGCAATGGCAGTTTGTCCAGCGTGATACCTCACGCCAGCGGCATCATACATCACAATCAATCCTAAAAGTGTTGCTATTGAAAAGTCAATGGATGTAAAACCTTTTTTTAGCCCAATATAAGTAGCCAGCGACGAGACTCCTGCAGAATGGGAGCTTGGCATTCCCCCTGGAGTTACGGCCGTCTTCACGTTCCACTTGCCCGTTTGAAGGTACTCAAATGGAATCTTAAGACCCTGTGCTAACATGATACTCGAGACCGCTGTGGTGATCGCTCGACTCATCGTTGTCACCTCCCTTATTATCCTTCCCGCATGGCTAGAACCAATACGAGAATCCAGAAGAGGCTCTTATACAAAGTCTACACGTCCTTTATTTGGAGTGAACTTCAAAGATAGCAAATTTTAAGTAATGACCCTCATTAACTCCCAAAATTTCTGGATGATCCTTTCCTGCACCTGACCAATGAACAAGCCGAAGAAATTTCTTAGCATCAAAGGCAGCCTCTTCAATGGTCTCACGAAATAACTCTGGAGACATGTGATAGGAGCAAGATGCTGTGACTAAGAACCCCCCATCATTGACGAGCTTTAATCCATGTAAATTAATATCTTTATATCCTCTGCAGGCCGATTTAACAGCTCCACGAGATTTAGCAAAAGCAGGAGGATCTAAGATCACAACATCCCATGTTCGACCTTCAGAGACTTGCTCCCGTAAATAATCAAATGCATTGGCAACGACAAACTCCACACGATCCTCAAAGCCATTTAATTCTATATTCTTTCTTGCTGTCTGAATAGCATGATCCGAAATATCTAAACATGTCACCTTCTTAGCTCCATGTTTACAAGCATTAAGAGTAAAGGATCCTGTATGGGCAAAACATTCTAGTACTGTTGCCCCATCCCAGTAAGGGTATTCCACCACCTTACCGTTTTTATTAACAGGCAACCACTTCGGCTGTCCATGGTTGTCCATTTGTTGCGAAATGGATTGCGTAAATTTTGGATTATCTGGATCATAAGCTTCGATTTGATCCACTGGAGTTAAATGAATTCCACTTCGTGCTCCCCATCCTTTCATCAGGGGAGCAATCGCTGCCCGATTCTCTCTTTGATCAAAGAAGAAGCCCGTTTTCTGCCCTTCCTTCACATCAATGATATACTTTAAATCATTTTCAATTATTTCTACATCCGTTTCAAACTCTCCGTGCCAAAACCCTTTTTCCTGATTGAGCCCTTCTAACTCTCGGACAGGCACGTCATTCCGAAGATAAATTCCCTTAGGCTTGAAAACATCTAGAAGAGCTTGTTTTATCCAATCTTTTCTAAGCTCCATTCCTAAAGACAGAATCTGAACAACTAAGATATCTTTAAATTTATCTACTACTAAACCAGGAAGGAAATCCGCCTCACCATAAATCGCGCGATAGGACTCAATATCTCCTAGGAAACGACGTCGATAAGATACGGCGGATTTGATCCGATCTTGAAAAAACAATAAGTCTATCTCTTCATTTGGGTCATATGTAAGAACCCTGACAACGATCTGAGACTGTGGATTGATATATCCTTTAGCTAGGAAATGACCTTTTTGATTGCAGACCTCCACGACATCTCCCGGATTAAAATCCCCTTCAATGGTTGCCACCTCGGACTGAAAAATCCAAGGATGCCCCTTCTCTAAACGTTTCTTTCTATTGCTTGCCAAATAAACTTTAGCCATTAGTAATGTTCCTTTCCATCCTCATTTGCCTGATCAGACAAGAAAAGCTTGTCATGCCTGTCTACATCCCAACATACCTATAATTATCATGAACTATTTCCCTATAGAATTATCCCAAATAGGAGCTGAACCATGAAAGAGATTATCATCCCATTTGCTGTTGGAATCTCCCTCTTTATGTTTGGCATGCAGATTATGAAACTCGGACTTAATAACCTTGCAGCCCACAAATTAAAAGATGTTCTAACCCGTTTTACCAAGACCCCTGTACATAGCTTTATTACCGGAACCATCATTACAATGCTCCTTCAAAGCAGCAGTGCCGTAACCGTCATCACCATCGGACTCACCAATGCCCGTTTACTAACGTTTTCACAGACCATTGGAATTATCTTGGGTAGTAATATCGGTACAACGGTTACAACCCAAATTATTGCCTTAGACATCTATGAGTATGCTGTCCCCATTTTTTTAATAGGTGCCTTTTTCTGGTTTCTGCCTCATCACATTCTTCGATGCACAGGGCTTGCATTAGCAGGATTTGGATGCATTTTTTTAGGGATGGATGCGATGCAGGATATTGTTCACCCCATTCGAGAAACGGGAATATTTCGCGATATGGTCATGTGGGGATCAGAAAGCAGTGTTATTGGTATCCTTATTGGAACTGTTATAACCGCTGCCATCCAGAGCAGTTCGGCTACAACAGCTATTACGATGAACTTCATGGGAGATCATCTCATCCCTTTAACCATGGCTATTGCCATTGTGCTTGGCAGCAATATCGGTACCTGTATGACGGCACTCATTGCCTCCATAGGCGGGAATACGGCTTCAATCCGAGTAGCATGGAGTCATATTATTTTAAATGTGGCTGGAGTGATTGCATTTATCCCACTAATTGGGTTTCTTGCTCTCATCAGCACCACCCTGACAGCCCACCCTCCTGCTCAAGTTGCCCATGCTCAGACCATTTTTAATGTCGTTTGTTCCTTTGTTGTATTACCATTTGCTTCATTATTTGCAAAATTTATTGAGTACCTTATTCCCGAGAAGAAGTAAGCATAAAAAGAAAGGCTTTTGCCACGTGACTCCACTGCGCAAAAGCCTTTTTAAGCCTGCTAGATAGGTATTTAATAACCCTCAGTTGACCCTTTTTCCCCTGTAACAATAGCAATCCCGGCACTAGCACCAATACGAGTGGCTCCCGCTTCAATCATCGCCTTCGCCGTCTCATAATCCCTAACACCCCCAGATGCCTTTACTCCAATTTCAGGCCCCACAATACTCCGCATCAGCTTAATATGAGGAACTGTAGCGCCACCTGGCCCAAACCCTGTCGACGTCTTCACAAAGTGAGCACCCGCTTCTACAGATAGACGCGAGGCTTGAGCAATCTCTTCTTCTGTAAGTAAGCCGGTCTCTAGGATAACTTTAACAATCGCTTTACCCTTTGCCGCATCTACAACAGCCGCAACGTCATTCTTCACCCATTCAAGATCCTGAGATTTAAGGGCACCTACATTCAAAACCATATCGATCTCAGTCGCCCCTTGTTCTACTGCTTGCTTTGTTTCATAAGCCTTTACTTCCGAAGTATTAGCCCCTAATGGAAAACCAACAACTGTTGCCACTTGAACTTTTGTACCAGCTAATTGTTCCCCGCACAGACCCACCCATACAGGGTTCACACAAACCGCTGCAAACTTATGCTCCTTCGCTTCTTGGCAGAGCTGGATAATTTGCTCTCTTGTTACTTCAGGTTTTAGCAACGTGTGATCTATATACTCATTCAATGGTTTCATGATAAATTCCCCTTTTTTAGATTTAATAAGGTGAACGCCTTGTCCATAACGGAATGATTGTTTTCATAACCTGAGGACATCTGGACAGCCCAAGCCCTATCTGGTTCCATCCACGTAACCTTGTTGATCTCCTCGATTTGTGGGGTTAATTCACCACCCAACGCTTCAACCAAATAGTAGTGAACTTCTTTATTAATCGGACCGATCTGTGGATGATAATACTGATAATAGATCACTTCTAGAGGCTCCACTACCCGACCATCTATTCCTGTTTCTTCCTTTACTTCCCTTAATGCAGTTTGTTCCATAGTCTCCCCAGGTTCTTGCTTTCCCTTAGGAAGAGAAATCTTCATATACCTGTCTTCTATAATGAGTAAATCTAATTGCTCACCTCGTCTGCGAAACACGACCCCGCCGGCAGATATCTCCTTCAACATCCATCACCCTTTTCTAAACCGATCTGTTAGATGGTTCATCCTACAAGATTTCTTTTATTTTAACCTTTATTCCTAAAGAAAAAAAGTTTCTTCTAGAAGATCAAAAAAGGATATCTGGCTTCATTCACCAGATATCCTCATTTACTTCATTATGATGTTAACGCGGCAAGGTCTAGCTCACGCAGAAAAGTTCCTTTACAGAACTCAACACCAGGTTCATCTAATCGAATCCTTACCATCTTCCCAATTAAATCTGGGGTACCTTTAAATATAACCTTCAGGTAGTTATCAGAGTAGCCATAAAATAAATTTTGCTCTCCGGAATCATCTGAATAAGCACTTTCGGGAATAATATCCAATACATCACCAATAAATTGCTTGGAATATTCTAAAGAGAAATGGTTAGACAGCTGTATAAGTCTTTGTACACGCTCATTTTTTATTTCCTCAGGGATCTGATGCTCAAACTTCGCAGCAGGGGTTCCCGTCCTCTTGGAGTAAGGAAAGACGTGCATCTCTGCAAATTGAATGTCCTGAATAAATTGATATCCGTTCTCGAACAACTCTCTCGTCTCACCTGGAAACCCTACGATTACATCCGTCGTAATCGCTACTCCCGGCATAGCTTCACGGATTTGCTCGATCTTTTTCCGGTACTCTTCTACCGTATATTTTCGGCGCATGCGCTTTAAGACTTGGTCATCCCCAGCCTGCAAAGGAATATGAAGATGTCGACACATCTTATCGGAGGACCTTAGCACATCTATAACTTCGTCCGTAATTTGACTTGCTTCAATGGAGCTTATGCGGATTCGTTGAAGTCCCTCAACCTGATCCAGATCACGAAGAAGCTTAGCCAGGTTGTAGTGTTCCAGGTCTTCCCCATACCCGCCGGTATGAATGCCTGTAAGGACGATTTCTTTATATCCTCCAGCCACAAGTTTCCGGGCTTGTTCAAGAACATTTTCCGGATCACGGCTTCGCATGAGCCCTCGTGCCCAAGGAATGATGCAAAAGGTACAAAAGTTGTTACAACCTTCTTGTATTTTAAGAGACGCCCGAGTGCGGTCTGTAAAATCAGGAACCTCCAATTCTTCAAATTGGCGAGTTTTCATGATATTTTTAACCGCATTAATTGGCTCTCGGTGACTTCGATATTCCTCAATCAAGCTTAAGAGCTGCTCTCTCCCCTGCGTCCCGAGGACAATGTCGACACCAGGGATATTAGCCACTTCAGCAGGAGAGGTTTGGGCATAACATCCCGTTACCACGACAATAGCTTCCGGATTTCGCCGAACTGCACGACGAATCACCTGCCGGCTTTTCTTATCTCCTGTATTCGTAACCGTACAAGTATTAATGACATAGACATCAGAGTCCTCTTCATAAGGAACCTGGTCATATCCACCTTGCTTAAAAATTTGCCAAATGGCTTCTGTTTCATAATGATTCACCTTACAGCCAAGTGTTTGAAAGGCAACAGTAGGCATGAATTTACCTACCTCCCAACTGTTCATAGTAATACGAGATACAGGAAAGCCCATAAAGAGCAGCGGTTTCTGTACGTAATATTCTCTTTCCGAGTGATACCGACAGAAAACCATATTCCATAGCTTCCCTTACCTCTAACTCGGAGAAGCCACCTTCTGGTCCGATGGCCAGTAGAACTCTCGATCCAGCTTGAAGCCTGCCAAAAGCTTCGTGAAGCGTCCCTGCTTGTTCATTCTCATAGGCCAAAAGGGCAACGTCATACTCCTTCGCTAGGTTCAGCAACTGTTTCCAGGAATGAAGCGGCTGTATGCTTGGAACAAATTGCCGATGGGATTGCTCAGCGGCTTCCTTAGCAATTTTAGACCAGCGCTCTACTCTTTTCTGTTCTTTCTTAGCATCTAATTGAACCACAGTTCGTGAAGAGGTGAAGGGAACGAAAACATGGGCTCCTAATTCCGTCCCTTTCTGGATCACCATCTCCATTTTATCTCCTTTGGGCAATCCCTGTGCGATCGTAATCTTGATAGGAAGTTCTCTGCTCTCTAGGAGTTGTTCTTCCATACGGCAGATTACTTTGTCTTTCTCCATGCCCTCGACCTTACAGACATAGCAGGAGCCTTGTTCATCGCAACAAATGAACCTAGTTCCGACAGTCGACCTCATTACTTTTGTAATATGGGCAACATCATCACCCACAATGATGATTTCTTGTCTATCTGGGGCTACATTTTTCTGGTCGACGAAATACCTCTGCATGGCTTAATCCCTCAATCTACTTTTTTTTCGCAACAATGGAAACCCAATCCTCAAGCTCTTGAACTTCAATAACATCAAAGCCCGCTTGAATCAATGCTTCCCTTACCTCTTGTTCCTTCTGACCTATAATTCCCGAAGTGATAAACATCCCTTCTAATGGGAGCAGGGAGTAGGCATCATCCACAAAGCGCACAATAATCTCAGCTAAAATATTGGATACAATCAAGTCCACTGGAGTGGAGATGCCTTCAAGAAGATTATTTTGCTTGATGTTTATTTTGCCCTCAACTTGATTTAATTCCGAGTTGAGAAAGGTGGATTTTACTGCAACTTCATCCAAATCCATAGCTAAAACGGATTTTGCCCCAAGTTTGGCTGCGGCAATACTTAGAATACCTGAACCACATCCGACATCAATGACTTCATCCCCTGATTGAAGATATTTCTCTAGAGCTCTGATACATAAGACAGTTGTCGGATGCGTACCTGTTCCAAAGGCCATTCCCGGATCCAACTCAATAATCAGTTCTTCCTCCGATGCCGGAGTATAATCTTCCCAAGTAGGGGTTATGGTAATTCGTTCAGAAATTCTTACTGGCTTGTAATACTTTTTCCATGCTATAGCCCATTCTTCTTCATGGACTTCAGCTAAAGTTATTTCCGCTCGCCCAATCGGAATATCATAAGCCTCTAGGCTTTGTACTCTCTGCTTAATTTCCTCGACGGTTTCCGCGATGTGTCCATTGATTGGGAGATATGCTTTGACAATAACTCCTTCTTCAGGATAATCATTCGGAGAGAGCTGATAAATTTCACCATAAGATACATCCCATTCCCTATGCAACATTTCTGGATCTTCGATGACGACCCCGCTTGCTCCTGCCTCGTGAAGGATGTTAGACACGGCTTCTACAGCCTCTTGCGTTGTATGAATACTGATTTCCGACCATTTCATATTGCTCATTTTTTGCTCCCTCCTGTTATCCCTTGAGACCCAATGCTACTCCCCGCGAAAAGCGCGTTTCATCTTATCAAAAAAAGAAGCTTCCTCTTCCGATGGCTTCACTCCGCTAATTTCTCCAAACTCACGAAGAAGATCCTTTTGTTTTTCCGTTAAGTTCGTAGGTGTGACGACAACGACTCGGACATGCTGATCCCCTTGTGCATTACGTCGCAAATGTGGAACTCCCTTTCCACGTAAACGGAAATACGTATCCGTTTGAGTTCCAGCAGGAACCTTCAATTTCACTTTCCCGTCAAGGGTCGGCACTTCAATTTCGTCCCCTAAAGCAGCCTGCGTAAAGGTAATCGGCACCTTACAGTAGATATCATATCCATCTCGCTCAAAAAATTCATGCTGTTTTACACGGATGACGACGTACAAATCTCCAGGAGGTCCTCCGTTTAGACCAGGTTCGCCTTCTCCTGGTACACGAAGTTGTGCCCCTTCGTCGACACCTGCAGGAATGTTTAAGTGTATTTTTCTGCGCTTCTTGACCGTACCTGCTCCACGACAATCTGAACACTTAACTTGTATCATCTTGCCTCTTCCACCACAAGCTGTACACGTTCTCCGGTTAACTACACGTCCAAATGGGGTATTGGCCACCTGCTCTTGCTGACCGGTTCCTCGGCAAGTGGTACAGGTCTCCACTTTACTTCCAGGCTCTGCACCCGAACCATGACACGTATCGCATTCCATATCTTTAGGAATCTCTATATCCAATTCTTTCCCAAAAACCGCTTCTTTAAATTGCATGGATAACGTATATTGAAGATCGGCCCCTTGCCTTGGCGCATTCGGGTTCCTCCTGCCGCCACCGCCGCCAAAAAACATGTCAAAAATATCTCCAAAACCGCCACCAAAATCCTGAGCGCCGCCAAAGCCAGCATTAGGGTCCGTACCCGCATGTCCGTACTGGTCATACATCGCTCTCTTTTGAGAATCACTTAGGATGTCATAAGCCTCTTTCACTTCTTTAAACTTTTCTTCTGCGTCGGGCGCCTTATTTACGTCAGGGTGATACTGACGTGCCAACTTGCGATAGGCCTTTTTTATCTCGTCTTCGGAAGCTCCCTTGCTTAAGCCGAGGACTTCGTAATAATCACGTTTACTCATCGTTCACTCCTCATTCCCGCTTGGGTTTGCCTTACAGCACATCTATTAAATCGTGCGTATCTTCTGGTTACGCAATACACTCTGATAAGGGAAAAAGTCAAAGCCAAGTATAGCCTTGACTTTGACTCATTGCAACCCTTACTTTTTATCTTCTTCTACAACTGTATAATCAGCGTCTACTACATTTTCCTTATTGTTAGCAGTGCCAGGGTCTGCTTCTGTTTGCGCACCCGCAGCTTGTGCCTGAGCAGCTTGCTCATATAACTTTACGGACAACTGTTGAACGATCTCTGAAAGCTCTTCTTTCGCCGCCTTAATCGCTTCAATGTCTGTACCTTGAAGAGCTGTTTTCACCTTTTCTTTGGCATCGTTTGCTTTAGCTACTTCTGCTGAATCCACTTTATCCTCAAGCTCTTTGAGTGTTTTCTCTGTGCTGAAGACAAGTTGGTCAGCTTCGTTGCGAACCTCTACTTCTTCTTTACGCTGTTTATCGGCATCCGCATTGGCTTCTGCCTCTTTTACCATGCGGTCGATTTCTTCGTCACTTAATCCAGAAGAAGATGTAATGGTAATCTTTTGTTCTTTTCCAGTTCCAAGGTCTTTCGCCTTTACATTCACAATACCATTGGCATCGAGATCAAAGGATACTTCGATTTGTGGGATGCCACGAGGTGCTGGAGGAATATCAGTTAGTTGGAAACGTCCAAGCGTCTTATTGTCTGCTGCCATTGAACGCTCCCCTTGAAGAACGTGAATTTCTACAGAGGTTTGGCTGTCTGCAGCAGTAGAGAAGACTTGGGACTTGCTTGTAGGAATGGTGGTATTACGATCGATCAACTTCGTCATCACTCCACCAAGTGTCTCGATCCCTAAAGATAACGGAGTGACGTCTAGTAGAACTACATCTTTGACATCACCAGTCAATACGCCTGCTTGAACGGCTGCACCCAAGGCTACAACCTCGTCTGGATTTACACCCTTATGCGGTTCTTTTCCTGTATACTTGCGAATGGCTTCCTGTACTGCTGGGATACGAGTAGATCCCCCAACCAAGAGCACCTTATCAATTTGGCTTGGTTGCAAGCCAGCATCTTGAAGAGCTTGGCGAGTAGGTCCCATCGTTCTTTCCACAAGGCTAGCAGATAACTCTTCAAACTTAGCACGAGATAGAGTCACTTCTAAGTGCTTAGGTCCAGTGGCATCAGCTGTAATGAACGGAAGAGAAATCGTGGTTGTCAAAACGCCGGAAAGATCCTTCTTTGCTTTTTCTGCTGCATCCTTCAGACGTTGTACAGCCATCTTGTCTTGAGATAGGTCAATACCGTTTTCCTTCTTAAACTCAGCTACTAAGAAATTAATAATGACTTCGTCAAAGTCATCTCCACCTAGCTTATTGTCACCAGAAGTTGCTTTTACTTCAAAAAAGCCTTCAGACAACTCAAGAATGGATACGTCAAACGTACCACCACCGAGGTCATATACAAGGATCGTTTGGTCATCAGACTTTTCTAATCCATAGGCAAGAGCAGCAGCCGTTGGTTCGTTAACAATACGCAATACTTCTAGACCCGCAATTTTCCCAGCGTCTTTTGTAGCTTGTCGCTGACTATCGTTGAAGTAAGCAGGAACCGTGATAACCGCTTTTTCAACTTTTTCGCCAAGATAAGCTTCCGCATCAGCTCTAAGCTTTTGAAGGATAATAGCCGAGATTTCTTGTGGAGTATAATCTTTTCCTTCTGCTTCTACTTTGTGGTTCGTCCCCATATATCTTTTAATGGACATAATCGTATTCGGATTCGTAATCGCTTGGCGCTTCGCTGTTTCTCCTACAATACGCTCTCCGCTCTTAAAGGATACTACGGATGGCGTGGTACGGTTTCCTTCTGCATTTGGGATAACAACAGGTTCTCCGCCCTCCATTACAGCTACACAAGAGTTTGTGGTTCCTAGGTCAATACCGATTACTTTACTCATGGTTTAACTCCCTCCTAATTTTAAAACAAAAGTAGTTATGTGGATTGAATTCAAGTTAAAGAAATGTATTAAGAACTAACCTTCACCATGGAAGGACGAATCACACGATCTTTTAGTACATAACCCTTCTGTAGTTCCTGAATGACTATACCTGCTTCATACTCAGCACTTTCCTCTTGCATGACAGCCTGGTGAAACTGGGGATCAAAAGGGTTCCCTTGGGCTTCGATCTGCTTCAAACCTTCTTGCTCTAACACGGACTGAATCTGACGAAACACCATTTCTACACCTTTGATCAAGGAATCGGAATGTTCCCCCGTATTTTGTCCTGCAGCAAGTGCTCTCTCAAGATTATCAAGAGCGGGCAGAAGACCTTCAATCAAAGGAAGTGAAGCGTATTTCTGCAGCTCTTCCTTTTCTTTACGAGTTCTCTTGCGGAAGTTATCGAAGTCGGCTTGAACCCGAAGATAGCGATTGTAGTTTTCTTCCGCCTCTTGCTTTAGAGCCGCTAACGGATCATTCTGTTCCAATTCAGCAGAATCAACCGTCTCCTCTTGTACTTCTCCCTTAACTTCCGACTCCAAAAACTCCTGCTCAGCCTGATTTTTTTCTTCCATGATTTCAACTCCTATTCAGGTTCATCAGCATGGGATTTCATGCGAATCACCGTGTGTATTCTAAGAATGCTTTCCGCTACCTCACCGGCAGCCTTCAAGGCATAATGCTTAACTAAAGCAGGGTCAATGATTCCAGACTCCAATAAATCTTGCACCTTACCCGTAGTGTAATCTAAACCTATGGAGGAGGATCCGAAAGACCGTTGAGAGGCGCGAACTTCTTCTAGCTTCTCTAGCGGATTAAAACCGGCGTTTACCATCATTTGAGACATCGGTTTCTGAAGGGCTGCAAGAACGGCATCCACCCCATAACCTTCAAGTCCCTCGATATGAGTTGTACGCCAACTCTCAATCTCACGGTACAGGGCAATCTCGGCACATCCACCCCCAGCTACCACTCCGCCCTTCACGGCTGCTTGAACAGAGGCCGCCGCATCCCTAGCAATTCGCCCACGTTCTCCTACGACCTCTGCCGTAGCTGCCCCAACAACCATGGTTGCGGTTGCCTTCCCGCGGCCTCGTTCAATTCGGACTCTGCCTGAACGGTCGTCTACTCTAAATTCGTCGGCTTTTCCCAGCAACTCGGCTAATTCCGTTGAAGACTTACTAAGACCCATTCTCTTCATGGGTTTAGCGCCTGTGTGGTCTGCTAATCGACTTATTTCCTCTTTTGCAACTCTGTGCAATACGGTAATACCGCGATCAATACAAAACTCTTCTGCATAAGGATCACATGAACGCTGACAGACAATAAGAGATACTCCCAAATCCGCTATCTTTTCAAGATTATATTTAAACGCTTCTTTATTATCAAGGTAACGCTGAAAACCTGTCTCTGTCCCTAATGCTTCCTCATCAATTTCTTCCGGGGCCAAGGCGTCCTCCAATACGAGAATCTCAGGAGCGGATAGAGAAGTAGGCATTTGTTTAGAGACAGGCGTTCGTCTTAAGAGAACCCCCTCAAACACTTCATTCTCTTCCCCTATACAGGGAAACACCAAATCAGAAAGCCTCCAGTCTTCGCAAATCAGTTGTTCATACCCAACCAAGTGACAGGCTTCCATCACAAGGTCAGAAATATCCTGATTTTCTCTCGAAGCAACGTAGGCTACTCTTGCTAGATGAGGATCACCCAGCTCTGAGATAGGCTTAGAAAGATCGGTCAAGCGAGCTAGAGCGTAGCGCACGGCCTTCCTGATCCCAGTGATCACTTGTGACACCGGAACCCCTCGATGTACTTGAGTTGCCCCTTCCTGAACCAGGGCGCTAGCTAGAATCGTAGCTGTCGTTGTGCCATCCCCCACTTTTTCTTGTTGAGCCGTGGCAATCTTAATCAACATTCGTGCAGCAGGATGCTTGACTTCCATCAGCTCTAGAATGGTCACACCATCATTGGTAACAATGACCTCACCTTGCTCATCCACCAGCATCGTATCTAAGCCCTTCGGTCCGAGCGTCCCTTCAACAGCGGATGAAACAGCGCGAATCGCATTAACATTATTCATTAACGTCGTCAGCCGTTCATCTCCCGTTTTCTGCCCACTCTCTAGAGAACGGTTCATTGACTTCTACTCCTTATGTCTTCTTGCCCTTATAAAATCTTTCGAGCGCTAGCGAGAGGTCCTTCGCAAGGAAATCTACAATACTAATTACTTTTCCATACTCCATCCTTGTTGGTCCTAATATCCCTATTGTACCGACGGGCTGCCCATCCACATGATAGGTAGCACTAATGATACTACAATTACTTATGGCGTCCTCTCGGTTCTCGGTGCCGATTCTCACTTGGATTCCTGGTGTTGATGGACTAAAGTGCTTGAGAAGTTGTTCATTTTGCTCTAGGAAATCCAGGATTTCCTTCACCTTTTCTACGTCTCGGAACTCGGGCTGCATCATGATGTTGGTCGTACCCTTAAGTACAACCTTCTCCTCTAACTCCTCATTCATAAAGGTGTCTTCCAGAATTTTAATGGCAGTCTGATAATTATCCATTAACTTTTGCAGTTCGGTAGACAGCTCTCTTTGAATCTGCATTCGCAAGTCATGCAGTGGAATACCTACAAGCTTACTATTCAGGAAGTTGACGAGCTTTTCAATTTCCCCGATAGGAACACCGTCCGGAACATTGATGGTTTTATTTTGAACTTTACCTGAATTGGTTACAATAATCGCAACCGCTGTATCGGAGTTCAAAGGGATAATCTGTATATGTTTCAACCGGGCATCGACTACCTCATGACCTAAAACAATCGATGTATAATTAGTCAAACCTGAGAGAATCGCTGCCGTCTGTTGTGTAATCTGCTCAAAAGCATAATATTTCTCAGCAAACAATTGCCGAATGTTAAAAACATCGCCTTGCGTAAGCTGGGAAGGTTGAACCAGATGATCGACGTAGAAACGGTATCCTTTCTGCGAAGGGATCCGGCCTGCTGAAGTGTGGGGCTGCTCTAAAAAACCCAGCTCCTCTAGATCGGCCATTTCGTTACGAATGGTAGCAGAGCTATAGCCTACATCCTCTCGCTTCGAAATCGTCCTGGACCCGACAGGTTCAGCATGACGAATATAATTATCTACGATGGCATGAAGGATTTGGATTTGTCTAGTGGATAACAATCTGATCCCTCCCTTATTGTTAGCACTCAAGTGCATCGAGTGCTAAAAGCTTCTCAGATAAAAATACCAAATTAAAGAGACCCTTGTCAACTAGGTCAAGAAACGCATAAACACTTCATTTCCTAAGGGAATTCCCTTTTCCGTTAAACATATTCGCCCTTCTGTTTTCTCCAATAAACCAATATTTATTAGTTCCTTAACCTCTTCTCCAAATACAGAATCTAGTGAAGTTCCATACCGCGCTTGAAACTCACTTTCTGATACCCCCGCCATTAAGCGCAACCCCATAATCATATACTCTTCCATTGCCTCTTGCGGAGCCACAGCAAACTCTTCTACCCGAGGAAGCTCTTTTTCCTGTACAAGCTGGATATATTGCTGAACAGGGCCTGCATTGACATGCCTTCTCCCCTTTACATAGCCATGTGCCCCCGCACCCATTCCGTAATACTCCTCATTTTTCCAATACGTTTGATTGTGACGACTCTCGAATCCCGGCTTCGAGAAGTTGCTTATTTCGTACTGCAGATAGCTATGACGTGCCATTTCCTTTCGAACGAGTTCATACATCAACACCTCTTCTTCTTCTGAAGGAAGGATGAGCTGATTGCGCTCATATAAAACGTGAAAGCGAGTATTCTCCTCTACCTTCAAACTGTAAGCAGAAAAGTGCTGTAGATCTAAGGAAAAAGCTTGATCTAAGGTACGCTGAAAGAGTTCTGGGGTTTGACCCGGAAGTCCGAAAATGAGATCAATCGATATATTATTAAATCCCGCCAACTTTGCATTCTCAATGCTCGTCATGACCTGTGCTGAATCGTGGATCCGGCCAATCCTCTTCAGCAACTCATCATCAAAGGCTTGCACACCGTAACTAAGGCGGTTAACACCGCCCTGCCTCATAATGGATAGTTTATCCAAATCAGTCGTTCCCGGATTCGCTTCCATTGTAAATTCTATATCAGGAGCTTGGTTTGGGATTTTCTTTTGAACACTTGTTAAGAAGTACTGCATCTGCTCGTAAGATAAGAATGTGGGAGTTCCGCCACCAACAAAAATAGTCTTAATCTGGTCAGGAGGGTTGATACGAATCGTTGCCTCCATCTCCCGCTCTAATGCGTACAAATAGTCCCAGATTAGTTGCTGATTCTCTGTCACATAAGAATTAAAATCACAATAATAACACTTGTTTGTGCAGAACGGAATATGAATATATACTGATTGGGGCATTTTACCCCTCCTTCTTACATAATAGATAAAAGGCCTTGGCTAACGCCAAAGCCTATTGCATTATTTCTTATCCATTTGCAGAACAGCCATAAACGCTTCCTGAGGGACTTCCACGTTTCCGACTTGCTTCATACGCTTTTTCCCTTCCTTCTGCTTCTCAAGCAACTTACGCTTACGAGAAATGTCACCACCATAACATTTCGCTAGAACGTTCTTACGCATCGCTTTAATCGTTTCTCGGGCAACAATTTTCTTACCGATAGCAGCCTGGATAGGTACTTCAAACATCTGTCTTGGAATAAGTTCTTTTAGCTTTTCACAGAGAAGCTTGCCACGGGCATAAGCTGAATCTTTGTGGACGATAATCGACAGAGCATCGACCACCTCAGCGTTCAGCATGATATCCATCTTCACCAGCTTCGATTGTCGATAGCCTATGACCTCATAATCGAAAGACGCATATCCTTTCGTGCTTGACTTCAGCTGATCAAAGAAATCATAAACAATCTCAGCTAGAGGCATCTCATAAATGATTTGCACGCGGTTCTCATCGATATACTGCATATCCATGAATTCTCCGCGCTTGCCTTGGCATAATTCCATAATTGCCCCAACGAAATCCTTAGGAACCATGATGGAGGCCTTCACAAAAGGCTCTTCTACGAAGTCGATTACTTGAGCATCAGGCATCTTGGACGGATTATCGATATCAAAATGCTCTCCATCCGTCTTGGTGACTTTATAGATAACGCTTGGTGCGGTCGTAATTAATGTGATATTGAACTCTCTTTCAATCCGCTCCTGAATAATTTCCATGTGCAGAAGACCAAGGAAACCACATCGGAAGCCGAAGCCAAGAGCTTGTGAAGTCTCAGGCTCAAACTGTAAAGAGGCATCATTCAATTGCAGTTTCTCTAACGCTTCTCGCAAGTCATTATATTCTGCCGTGTCGACAGGATATAGACCACAGAACACCATAGGATTAATCTTACGGTATCCTGGCAATGGTTCCTTCGCAGGGTTATCTGCACTCGTAATCGTATCCCCTACTCGGGTATCGCCAACCGATTTAATACTTGCGGCCACAAACCCTACATCGCCAACCGTTAATTCCTCAACGGCAATGGGGAAAGGGGCAGAAGTTCCTACTTCCGTTACTTCAAAAACCTTGTTTGTTGCCATCATCTTGATTTTCATACCCTTGCGGATAGTACCATTCACTACGCGTATATTCGCAATAACTCCACGGTACGCATCATAATAAGAGTCAAAAATCAAGGCCTGTACAGAAGCGTCTGGATCTCCCTGTGGAGCAGGCACCTTCTGTACAACTTGTTCAAGGATATCTTCAATCCCAATTCCAGCCTTCGCTGATGCTAAAACGGCATCACTAGCATCTAAACCGATGACTTCTTCCACTTCATTCTTAACACGTTCTGGTTCAGCACTTGGCAAGTCGATCTTGTTAATCACCGGAAGAATCTCAAGGTTATTGTCTAATGCTAAGTAGACATTCGCTAATGTCTGGGCTTCAATTCCCTGCGCTGCATCGACGACAAGCAAAGCCCCTTCACACGCCGCTAAGCTTCGTGATACTTCATAGGTAAAATCAACATGACCCGGCGTATCAATGAGGTGAAGAATATATTCCTCGCCGTCTTTTGCTTTATACTTTAAGCGAACAGCATTTAACTTGATTGTAATTCCACGTTCCCTCTCTAAGTCCATCGAATCAAGGAACTGGTCTTCTTTTTCCCGGTCGCTTAGCGTTCCCGTAAATTCGAGTAAACGGTCAGCTAATGTAGATTTCCCATGATCAATATGAGCGATTATAGAAAAGTTACGAATCTTCTTTTGTCTTTCACGTCTGTCCATTATGAAAATACCTCCCTGAGGCGAAAAAATGCACTAAGTTTGATTATATCAGGGGAGGTAGACGGAAGCAATGCTAAATCATTGATTTCCACACTAGCCTAAAAGCCAATTCATTAGTTTTTGCGTAGAAGTCGTCATCCATCTGCCTACGCGATTCCCGATGGTGCTGGCCCAATTTTCCATATGTTGTTGTTGACTAGGAGGCGACGATACAGAGGAATCCTGAGTCATTTCCTCATGTGGAAGGTCTTGCTGATTCGTTATGGAATATTGTCTGCCAAGGACGGTCATCTCCATTTTGCCCTGATCCACTCTGGCAATATTGAACGATTGGACAGGACCATCCTCCGTGCCTTCCACTCGCTGAATCCCTTTTTCCGCCAAGTGGATCCCTCCTATAACCAAACAAGACATCACCATCACAAGCAGTATAAACTGGATTCTCCACTTCATCTGATCATCGCTCCCTTATCCCTTCACATTAATGCGTATAAGCTGAAACGTTATCCATATCAATGATGTCGTGCAACGCTGCATTAAGCCCGTTGGCAATGATATTGGCAATATCTTCAACAAACTCATCCACTTCTTTGGGTGTAACGATAAGATTATGACCAAGCGGTTGAAGGACTTCACGAATGAGCTCTCTTTTCTCCATCTCCGGGAGAGAACCAACTAACCCCATAATCACCTTTTTCCCTTCTTCTGAGGGTTGTTCATCCTTATCCAATGGCTTAGGCGTTCCGGGTAACGCGAAGCCCGACGGAGTAAGTCGACTAGCCGGTGTTGGATTGGCAGCCTCTCTCATCTGCCGCCCCATGTGAGACAAGACATAGTCAATAGTGTCACTAGCAATGGAAACGGCATCTACAACGGTCGGTACCCCGATCGCAACAACTGGAATACCTAGAGTCTCTTTGTTAAGCGGCTTACGCTTATTCCCAACTCCTGAGCCAGGATTAATTCCTGTATCCGAAATTTGAATCGTGCTGTTTACACGTTCAATGGAACGAGAAGCCAAGGCATCTACAGCGATGACAAAGTCGGGTTTGGTCCTCTCTACAACACCATAGACAATCTCACTGGTTTCAATCCCTGTTATCCCTAACACCCCAGGCGATAGAGCACTTACCGCACGGTAGCCCTCTTCTACATGCTCAGGCATTAATTCAAACAGATGTCGGGTCACTAACAAATTTTCTACAACAATGGGGCCAAGAGCATCGGGGGTAACATTCCAATTCCCTAGTCCAACCACTAAAGCTTTAGCCTCCTTGCTGATTCCTAAATCAGAGAGAAATTGACTGAAGGCATGAGCAAATTGAGTTGCCACTAAATTTTGCAGTTCCGTATCCTTCCTGCGTAATCCAGGAGCTTCAAGCGTTAGATAGTTTCCTGGCATCTTTCCAATGGCTTTGGCACCGTGTTCGTTTCTCACTTGAACTCTAGTAATTCGGATTCCGTCTTCTTCATGCGTGCCCATCTCAACGCCTTGTATGTGGGGGACGCCCGTCTTTTCCGCAGCGATCTGATGGGCTTCTAAAGCAAGATCTGTCCGTACGGAAAAGCGGCTTAAATCAAGATCATGATGCTCTTCATTCATGGACATGAGTCACCAACTCCTTGCATTCCATTTTTTCACAAAAATTCTATATTTATAATGCTATAACAGCTTTACTTTTATACAACTCCGTTATTGCATTTCTATTTTCGACATGATAGAATATCTTCTGTTGCTAACTTCAGCGAATGTTACTTATGGATGCACCAAGGAGGTGAATCTGATGCCAAATATTAAGTCCCAAATTAAGCGTACAAAGACGAATGAAAAAAGACGTCTTCAGCGTGTTTCACAGAAATCCGCTCTTCGCACAGCCCTTAAGGGTGTTGAAGCTGCGGTAGCTACAAACGATGTAGCTGCAGCTCAAGAAGCTTACAAGCTTGCTGCTAAGAAGCTAGACAAGGCTGTAACTAAAGGTCTTATTCATAAAAATGAGGCTTCCCGCAGAAAGTCTCGCTTGGCTCAAAAAGTGAACGGCGTAACTGCTTAATCCCTTAAGAGACTTACAAGCTTCGAATTAAAGAGGAGTGTCCTTGCCTTGTAGCAAGAACACTCCTCTTTTCTCGTATTTAGGACTCGAGCATATCTCTTAGTCTCATAAAAAATAATTCCATGGAAAGAGATTTGTCAATCTGTCCCGTCTTAATTCGATAATCCTCTTCTGCTAAATAAGCAATAATTCGTCTCAATGCCTTCTCTTTAAACCGCTGTGCTTTCTCCGCTGCAAGCTTTATGGGATATGGGTGGACACCTAATATAGAGGCCATCTGTTGTCCAGAATACCCTCTGGCAGATAAAATCTTCACTTGAAGAATAAGTCTAAACTGACGAGCTAACAAACTGAGAATGGTTAGCGGTTCCTCTTTATTCTTCAAAAGATCATAATAAATACGCATAGCCTGATCAATATCTAAGCGAGACGCTTTATCAATTAAACCAAAGATATCCTGCTCTAATGTTCTAGAACCCAAGGAATAGACAACTTCCTCTGTTATTAAGCCACCTTGACCTACGTAGGAAGCCATCTTGTCCATTTCTTGCTGTAGACGCCTGAGATCGTTACCTACAATTCGATCAAGGGTCTGAGCTGAGTGATCGTCCATTTGGACACCTCTCTTTTGCGCTTGCCTTTTAATCCATCCCCATAGTTCTTGGTCCTTCAATGGCATAAATGGCACTACTGCCCCAACAGACTTTAACCCTTTCACTACTTTTTTCCGTTCATCTAATTTATCTTGGAAGACAGTCAAAATCAAAATGCTGGTATCTGTAGGATTGTCTAGGTAAGCCTGAAGAGAATCAACGGAGTGATCGACCCCCCCACTTGCTTTCGCCCCGGTTAGAAAGTGGGCATTCTTAGCCACCACCACTCGCTTATCCCCCATAAACGGAAGGGTCTCTGCATCCATAACGGCTTGCTGGATCGGTATTTCATTCAGGTCAAAAACGCTAAAATTAAAATCTAAAAATTGCTCATCAATCGCTTTAGTTTTTATAAAGTTGATGCATTCTTCAATTAAAAATGCTTCTGTTCCATATAACAGATAAATAGGCTTTATTATTCCTTGCTGTATTTCCTTAAAAATACTTCGATATTCCATTTACTCCACCTCACCGCCAAGCATCAACCTTATTATATCAGATTCATAAATGTATATCGCAAAAAGGGTATCCTTTAAGCTGTGGATACCCTTTTGTCTTCAAGCGCGTATATGTAAACGCCGGCGCCAATCTATTTAAGGTTGGGCACCAGACGGAAAGCAGGATTTAAACACCTGCTATACTATACGCGAGCATTATTGTTTTTGTTCCTGTCCTTGTTTTACGTTTATTAACCATTTTTCCAAGGGCTTAGCCGCTGCCTCTTCCGTGCCCGCATTTACTGGATAAAGGGTATACATAACCTTCGCAGCATCGACCCATTCTACAGAAACATAAGCAGCTCCCGTCCACTCATGACTTCGGAACACTTCTACTCCGTCTTGATCAAGAATGACGATTCGTTGCCCATCTACCCGAGCATTCCACATACCATCCGGTGAACCGAAAGAATCCGGTTGAACTGGTTCACTAGTCATAGACATCATTAAATTTTCTTCTACCACAGGTTCTTTGGCTGCAAGCGAATGTACTTCTTCTGGTGGATTAACCGGTGGTGCCATAGCGACTTCACTCTCGGCTGGAGCAACAGGTTCTTCTGGTTTTGGCTGTGGTTCATTGTTCCTCGTTGGTTCCTCTTTAGGAGGCTGCACAGCCGTAGAGTTAGCTACCTGCTGGGACATAACTTGATCCTGCCCTTGAGGTTCTGCGGGTTCTGTAGGTTCCATAGCCATGGGTGTTTCCACCTGTTTTTGGGTTAAGGTTTCTACGTCATTTGCAACGGAAGGAACCTCAACCTTTGCTGCATCCATTGTTGAAAGTTCTTCTTTGCTTTCTTCTAACGGCACCGCCAGAGATTGCGTTGGTTGCATTTCCGCTGGACCATCTGACATCTCCGTCATTTTCATTTCCGATTCTCCAAAGAATTGTGGTGCAAGTAAAGCCAACAAGATGGCCGCTGCCACCCCGCCAGCCACGAAGGACCACGGCTTCCGAGCCCAATTTTTCTTCACTTTAGGAAGGGAAGTTGGCATATTTACTAATTGTGACTGTCCTGCCAAGCTCAACTGAGGAAGGATGGAGTCGACAATGCTCATAGGCGGTTCTACATCTGGAAGATTCTCTAGTTCCTCGTGTAATTGCTTTAAAGTTTGGTACATAACAGAGCATTCCTCACATGAATGAAGGTGCTCTTCCATCTCGGCTGTTTCAGTAGGTGTCAGATCATTATCTAGACTCCGCTGCATATATTCGGTCACCTCTTCACACCTCATACCCGAACACCACCTTTCTGATATTCCAGGAGTTGCTTTTGCAGTTGCTGTCTCGCTCTGAACAAGTGTGATTTAACCGTGTTTAAGGGAAGCTCTAGTGCTTCGGCAATCTCCGTATAGGAAAAATCCTGGATGTAGCGCATCACGATGACGGTTCTATGCTGTTCAGGTAAAAGATTAATTGCTTCCCTAATATCCTTAGCCATATACGTTAGCTGAACTTCTTCTTCTACATTTGCCTTATCCTGAAGAGGGAGTGGATGCTCATCAATGGACGTCGTTTCTTTCCTTTTTCGACAAAGATCTATACAAATATTCGTAACAATCCTCTGTACCCATGTAGAGAATTTCGCTTTCTCCTGGTACGTATCAATCTTGTTATACACCTTAATGAGCGCCTCTTGTGCTGCATCCATAGCCTCCTGCTCATTTTTCAATATATAGTAAGCTGTTTTATAAACAGATTTTTCTATCATTCTTAACAGTTGAATGAGGGCGTCGCGATCGCCCGCTTGTGCAGCTCTGACCAGATCTGCTTCAGTCACTTAAGTTCCCCCCTCTGTCATACTTTCTGACGGTTTAGTCATTGTGAAGGTTGCAGGTAAGTCCAAACTTTCATCTCTGTTGGTCTTAATTCAACCATAACGGCCCCTTGTTTATCTGTTCTAAATATACGGCTGTTCACCTGATGTAACCTAGTAAGCACTTCCTCATGGGGGTGCCCATAGCGGTTCAGCCTACCAGCAGAAATAATAGAGTAATCAGGTTGTAACCGGTCTAACCATGCTTCTGTTGTTGAGCTTTTACTTCCATGATGTGCCACCTTCAGCAGATGGATTTTATCTAGGTCTCCGCTTTCAATTAATCGATTTTCCCCTTCCCTCTCTAAGTCGCCTGTAAACAGGATCTTATATCCATAGGCGTTAAGCAAAAGAACCAGGGAAGAATTGTTATCCGATTCGTTCTCCACCGCTGACGGATGGAGAATTTTCCATTCAATTTCTTCAGCATCTTTCCACCAGTCACCTGCTCTACCTTGGTAAATCGGGATCTGTTTCTGATTCAGTAACTGATACAGCTCTGTTTCTTGTTTAGATTTTGGTTGTGTCCCGTTGATTAATACTCGTCTGATCGGGATGTCCTCAACAACAGTATAAAGACCCCCAATATGATCTATATCCCCATGCGTAATGACTAGAGTATGTACTTCATTAATCCCCTGGGATTTAAGAAAGGGGACGACAATGTCCTTCCCGGGATCGAAGTAACTCTTCCTTTTTCGCCAAGATTCTCCTTTATCATAAGTTAATACTCCACCGCCATCAATGAGATATACTCTTTTGTTAGGCAATTGGATAACGATGGCATCGCCTTGGCCTACATCCACGAAAGTAATCTTTACTTGTTCTCCTTGCCAGGGGATAAAGCTTAAGGATAATATCACACTCATTAACAAGAAAAGCCATAATAACCTTCTTCCTTTCATTATCCATAGACTACCGCAAAGAACAATGTAATATATTACCATCCACCAAACTTCAGGAGGCGCCACATGACGCTGGAATCCATGCCAACCTGCTATCCATTCAATCATCCGATTCATCCACTGAAATCCATAAGCTAACCCCTCTGCCCACAGCTGTACAAGCCCAGGATGAACGAATCCTAGAATAAACAAAGCAAAACCCATAGGTATAAAAACGATAGAATACAAAGGAACAAAAAGGATATTGGCTAATAGGGAGAGGAGATGATAATGGTGAAAATAATAGACAATAAGGGGAAATGAGACCCATTGCGCGGTTACCGCTACAGCTAGTAGAGAGGACAACGAATCCGGAAGGAAATGAAAGAAGCTGCGCATATAAGGAACAAATAAAATAAGACCCCAAGTCACTAGAAAGGATAACTGAAAACCAATATCCCATAGATAGTATGGGTTATATATTAACATAAGGAATAGCGCTGTTCCCCATAAATTCAAACCATCCCTCCCTCTGTGAAGGTAGACGCCAACCAGACTAATCACAGCCATAATTCCAGAACGTACGATGGAGGGAGCGGCTCCAGCTAAAACAATATAAATAGGGATCGTTAGGACGGTTAAAATAATAGATGTTTCTCTTGTAAACCCAATGAAACGAAGGATTCCTAAGATGAAGATGCCTCCTGCAATAATACTCATATGAAGCCCTGAAATGGCTAGTACATGAATTAATCCAAGCTTTCCATAGATATCCGTTACGTCTTGCGGAAGGTCCACTTTAATTCCAAGCAACAGGGCCTTCATAATCTCTGATGAGCCTGCTGGGAAGGTACGCTCGAGCGAGCGTTCGAGATAGTCTCTTACCCGATTCATCACAACATCTGGTCTTATATTAGCGGATCGATATGCCTTTAAATCAGCCAGAGAAGTGGAAATAACAAGCCAATGAATTCTCTTATAGTAGAGATACTGCCGATAGTCAAAAGAGCCAGGGTTCCGACTACCCTCGGGTGCTTTCAATTGTCCTTTGAATTCCACGTAAGTGCCAAAGATTAATTTAGTCGCCTGCTCTTGCTCTTCTTTCGATTTAAGGTAGATCCTGCACTCCACCGCTTCATCCACGAGAAGTGCCTGCACCTCCATCACTTTCAAGCGAAATTTGGCCAAGTCTCCATCTACCTGTACCTGTGAAACAATTCTTCCTCTAATTAACTCATCGGATTCCGATTCCTTAAGAAGGGTCTGGTTCGTAGCATCATACCAGTAATAATAACTCACTCCTGTAAGGACTAGAAGGAATAAAAGAATGGAGTACGAACGTGAGAGAGCCCATTTAAACATGTGGCCAAAAATTAAAATCAATACAGACAATATGGTAAGAGAAATATACTGTTCATGCAATAGGTAGTGAGACATAACCATTCCCATTAATAGGAGTAAGGATGCTACATACATAGGTCTAGAATACAAAGACGTTGCCCTCCAAGCTCTTTTTCCTCCATCTTATCCTTAGAGGTAGAAAAGAAAAAAGCCCCACAGCAAAAGTGGGGCTCTCAAGTTAAAAATAGATGGTATATAGCTAACCAATCAAGAACACTAAGACAGTATGTAAACCTCTAAGCAGGAAGTCTGAGATCCAGCTGTAAACAAAGAAGGCTACAATCGGAGAAAGATCGATCATTCCTAATGGAGGAATAAACCTGCGAAATACTGCCAAGTAAGGTTCCGTAATATTATATAAGAATTCGGCAAATCGGTTCTCTTGCAATTGTGGCAGCCAAGATAGCAAGATGCGCCCGATTAGCGCAAAATAATACAATCGGATTAGTAAAGCTGCACCTTCCATAATGGTTCCAATCAACGAATCCGTCAATGTTATGTTCCTCCATTATTTTTTATTATCCTAACTATTATACTTTTTTTCAGTGTAGAAAGCTACTTAACTAGAGCCAATTTGGACAACTTCAACACCTTCAAGAAACACCTTGTTTCTGTCATTTTTATATCGATGACGAAAAACGATTCGTTTAATCCCTGCTTGGTTCAAAAGCTTCGAGCAAGTCTCACAAGGCTCATGGGTCACATAGGCGGTTGCCCCCATGATCTCATCTCGTTTAGCATGGATAATGGCATTCTGTTCAGCGTGGATCGTACGAATGCATCTTCCTTCATCGTTAATAAGGCATCCTACATCTTTACAATGTTCATGTCCATGGATGGAGCCATTATAGCCCGTTGACACAATCATCTTATCTAATACAATGACACAACCGACAGCTAGTTTATTGCATGTAGAACGCGTGGCCACCACATCAGCAATATCCATAAAATACTCATCCCAAGATTTCCGCAACGGAATACTCCTCCCAATTGTAATTCTATGTTTATACATCCCTAAAAACACGCTAACGCCATTGTATCACAGACTTGCGTCTATTCTCTATTTTCCTTGCCACATGGGCAAACGTTGATTATGGTGTAAAAGCATGTTAAAGTTTACTCTGAACTATCTCGATCAGAAGGAGCTTTGTTATGTGCGGATTTGTCGCTCTTTATAATAAAAAGAATCATCCCTTATCTCCGCAACATCTTCAGTCCATGACCGACCTTATCATACATAGAGGTCCAGACGACCAAGGTTTCCATATTGATAACCATGTTGGCCTTGGCTTTCGTCGGTTAAGCATTATTGACCTCGAGGGAGGCAAACAGCCTCTCTGCAATGAAGATGGAGATATATGGATCGCTTTTAATGGTGAAATTTATAACTACCAAGAACTGCAGAAATGGCTGAAAGATAAGGGCCATCACTTCAAGACCGAATCAGATACAGAAACGATTGTCCATCTCTACGAAGAAGTAGGTTTTGATTGTCCTAAGCATCTAAGAGGC
Organism: Ammoniphilus sp. CFH 90114; assembly: GCF_004123195.1. NCBI lineage: Bacteria > Bacillati > Bacillota > Bacilli > Caryophanales > Paenibacillaceae > Ammoniphilus > Ammoniphilus sp. CFH 90114. The sequence continues at coordinate 176,252 of NZ_SDLI01000001.1, read as the reverse complement.
ATGTTCGGATTTGTGATTTGGGACAGAAAGAAGAATATTCTTTTCGGTGCTCGCGACCACTTTGGCATTAAGCCATTCTATTGGACCGAAACCAACGACTCGTACGCATTCGGCTCAGAGATCAAGAGTCTATTACAAGTAGCTGGAGTAGAGAAAAAAGTAAACCCTACTTCGTTCTATCACTATTTAACCTTTCAGTATGTTCCAGACCCTGAAACGATGTTTGACGGGATTCATAAACTTCCACCTGGGCATTTCGTCCTTATTAAAGATGGCGAGATGAAAATAGAACCTTATTGGACAGTAGAATTCCGTCCGGAAGAGAAGCCTTTCTCTTACTTTGTTGAAGGAACCAGAGAAATTCTTAAAGATTCGGTAGCTAAGCATCGAGTCAGTGATGTCCCACGCGGAGCCTTCTTATCCAGTGGAATTGACTCAAGCAGTATTGTGGCCTTGCTCAGACAGCACGAAGAAGTCAAAACCTTCACCGTTGGTTTTGACATCCCAGGGTATAGCGAATTAGATATCGCCAGGGAAACAGCCGGATTCTTAAAAACGAATCACCATGAAGTTAAGATTAGTGCTGATCGCTACTTAGAGGAACTGCCTCGCCTCATCTGGCACCAAGATGAACCCGTAGCGGACCCTTCGGCCATCGCTTTATACTTTGTAGCTGAACTAGCGAGTAAGCACGTCACCGTCGTTCTCTCAGGTGAAGGCGCAGATGAATTTTTTGGTGGGTATAATATCTACCGAGAGCCTCATTCCCTACGTCATTTTTCTAGAATGCCTGGTTTCTTGAAATCAACCCTTCGCCACGCTGCCGAGTTTCTTCCAGAAGGGACAAAAGGAAAGAGTTTCATCATGCGTGGCTCTAAGTCCGTTGAAGAACGCTTCTTCGGGAATGCTTTGATCTTTTCAGAAGAACTTAAAGAAAAAGTAACGATGAGTAGCTTGTCCACAGATCCGATGTATATTTCAGCTCAAGAAATTACAGCCGCTATCTATAAGAATGCAAAGTCTTACGATGACGTAACGAAGATGCAATATCTTGATATTCATACTTGGCTTAGAGGCAACATCTTGATGAAGGCCGACAAAATGACGATGGCCAATTCACTTGAGTTGCGTGTTCCTTTTGTAGATCCGAAGGTATTTGAATTTGCGGCAACCATCCCTACTCAATATAAGATTGCCAATGGGACAACGAAACATGTTCTTCGTGAAGCCATGAAGGACATCCTCCCTCCACAAATCAAGACGCGGAAGAAGCTAGGCTTCCCTGTACCGACAAGACACTGGTTGCGTCATGATTTCTATGATTGGGCTAAAGAACTAATCTATGACTCTAATGTTGATGAGTTTATTAATAAAGCTTTTGTCCTCTATATGCTTGATGAGCATAAGGAAGGAAAGGCCGATTATGGTCGAAAGATCTGGACGGTGCTTGTATTTATGCTCTGGCATCAAATCTATATGGAAGACAAGTATTCGTTTGGCCCGTATGTCAGTCCTTATATTGAAACGCGCCGCAAACGACTCGAATCCTATCATGTAGGTTAAATTTTAAAAAGGGTGTACCAAAGCTATCATCAGCTGTTGGTACACCCTTTTTGTCCTTATCTATTATAATCAAATCACAATGTAATTTGAGAAATTTCCTCTGTTCAAGCCGAGCTTTTACGGACAATCGGGCCCGTTTTCTCGATAATCTGCCAGTCCATTCCCATGGATTTTACAATATTTAAGAAAGGTAGTGGATCAATGAGTTCAGGTGGAATACACCCAAATCGCCCCTTTAACGATTCATTTGCGATAAGCTCTACGGCTGCCACAGGAGGGACCCCTGTCTGCCAAACCGTAGCCTGGAATCCGGTCTTTTTAAATACTTCATCATGATTGGCCATGGTATAAACGTAAAGTTCTTTACTCCGATCTCCTTTTGTTCCTCTAACCAGTGCTCCGACACAGGAGTATCCATGAATCTTTCCTGCCAAATCTGTGGGCTTTGGCATCGTCGTAACCACCACATCGCGAGGAATCACTTCCGCTCCGTTCACTTCAATAACTTCGTCACTGTCTAATCCAAGATAAGCCAGAACCTTGAGAGTATTCACAAAGTCAGGGTGAAGGGCATACTTAAAATCAACATACTTGCATCCCTTCCATTTTCCTATTGTCTCACCTAATGTCGTTACTTCTTCATGTTCTACATTGTAGCAATCCAACCAACCGATCGGTTCTGGAAATTCAAATTCTTCTTTATTAAAAAACGGATCAGGAAAAAATTGTTCCCCAAGCTCTGCGGTCCAATAGTTAGGTTTTGCTAAGCACTCTTTGATTGCGGTTTGCGGACTGAAGTAAGCACAGAATCCATCATAATCTACAACAGAATTATCTCCATCTCGTATCATTATGGATTCGACAGTATCTAATTGATCTACGGCATACCTTGCGGCAATATTGGAAAATCCAGGATCACACCCAATACCCATGATTCCCAATATGCCTTTCTTTTTAAATAACGGATCCCAATCCAACTGCTCCAACAACCACTTGGGGCCATTTGAGGCCATATCGATATAATGGGTTCGGGTTTCAAGACAAGCCTTCATAACTTGAATATTGTAATCAGGCAATCCGGCATGAATAAGGACATCGGCTTCTCTGGTTACCTCCATTACACTTTCGATCTTACTCGCATCTACCCGATGAACCTTAATTGTTGTTCCTGTCACTGACCTTAGTTTCTTTGCAAACCTCTCAGCGCAATCCACAGATATATCACCAAGAATGAGTGTCTTTACGTTTGGTTTCTTTGATAATTCTGCCGCACAGACTTGCCCCACGCCACCGACACCGAGTACTACCACTCTCAACAGGTCGTCCTCCTTAGGAATTGTAAAATCAAGTTTTAAATTCGCTGTCTGAATAACCACCTATTTCGCCCAATAGATATTCTTCTCGTAGTCATCTCCTCCCTTACCTCTTTTAAGCACCTAAAAATCCCCCTACTCTAAAATATGCTGGCACCTAGAGAAATAGGTCACCATGGCTTGACATGTTAACGAGAAAAAAGAAAGACCCAAGCACACGGCCTGAGTCTGTTCCTATGTTCTTACTTTTGACTTAGCTTTAGAGCCTGGTCTAAGTCGAATAAAAGATCATCTACGGTTTCTAAGCCGATAGACAAGCGAACCATATCTGGAGTAACCCCAGCTCTACGCTGGCTCTCTTCGTCTAACTGCTGATGTGTTGTACTGGCTGGATGAATAACCAATGACTTCGCGTCTCCTACGTTAGCTAAGTGGGAGAAGAGCTGCAAGCTGTTGATAAACTTCTTCCCTTCTTCTAAACCACCCTTAAGACCAAAGGTAAAGATCGAACCTGCTCCTTTTGGCAGATACTTCTTCGCTAAGGCATAATACGGGTTGGTTTCTAGTCCTGGATAGTTGACCCATGAAACCAATTCGTGTTGTTCTAGGAATTCCGCTACCCTCTTCGCGTTCTCTACATGTCTCTCCATACGTAAATGAAGGGTCTCTAGACCTTGAAGGAAGAGGAAAGAATTGAATGGCGCCACAGCTGCTCCGATATCGCGCAATAGGGTTACTCTTGCCTTAATAATGTAAGCTAAAGGTCCAAGAGCTTGAGTATAGACTAACCCATGATAACTAGCATCCGGTTCAGTGAGCAGTGGAAACTTGCCATTCGTCCAATCAAATTTTCCAGCGTCTATAATAACACCGCCTATAGACGTACCATGTCCGCCGATAAATTTAGTTGCGGAGTGAACTACAATATCCGCTCCATGTTCAATAGGTCGGCACAAGTAAGGTGATGCAAACGTATTATCCACAATTAATGGAACACCATGATCATGTGCAATAGCAGCTACCTTCTCAATATCAGCAACATTAATACGTGGGTTTCCAATCGTTTCAATAAAGACGGCCTTCGTCTTGTCATTGAATTTAGCAATAAAATCTTCCGGCTGATCGATGTCAGCAAATTGAACCTTAATCCCTAGCTTAGGAAGAGTATGAGCAAATAAAGCATATGTACCACCGTATAAGCTGCTAGAAGCTATAATCTCATCACCCGCCTGAGCAATGTTAAGAATAGAGTACGTGATAGCAGCCTGTCCTGAAGATGTGGCTAATGCACCCACTCCACCTTCTAACTGGGCGATACGTTGTTCGAATACATCTTGTGTTGGGTTCATAATGCGAGTATAGATATTGCCGAATTCCTTCAACGCGAATAAATTGGCGGCATGATCCGTATCGTTAAAAACATAGGAAGAAGTTTGATAGATAGGAACAGCCCTAGAATTCGTGGCAGGATCAGGCTTCTGTCCCCCATGTAAAGCAATTGTCTCAAATCCCAATTTACGCTCTTGTGTCATCTCCCATTCCTCCTCGGACAAAATCTCTGTAATTAAGTTGATCATACGTTTTGAAATCCGATCTGTCAACTATGTTTTTCAACTAATCAGAATTCATCATCATCACCTTACGCTAATAAGATCTTTTACCCTTTCCAATGACTTTTCTCCAATTCCGGTCACCTTTGTAAGATCACTTTCTTTTTGAAACTTTCCATGCTTGTCCCGGTAATCTACAATCGCCGCAGCCTTTACGCCTCCGATACCTGGCAGGGTGGTTAATTCCTCAACCGTGGCTGCATTAATATTTATTTTGGGTTTAGCCCCACTCATCCTTTCTTCTGTTATTTCTACTGGAGGATGTTCTCCCTTCATGGGCACATACACGAGTTCTCCATCTTGAAGTCGCTTTGCCAGATTTACGCCACGGGTCTCTGCGTCTGGCTTGAATCCCCCGCTTCGTTCGATAGCTAAATAAACTCGCGCATCCTCTGTTAGTTCATAAACTCCAGGATGGACAACGGCTCCCTTCACATCCACCCAGATCATCGTTTCATCAGGGATGGGTTCTAATTCTTCCTGCCCTGCCTGCTTCGACTCATCTTCTACAGAATAGGGAGAAAAAGGAACAGGTTCATCATCTTGTCCTATACGCCAGACGTAAAATAGTAAACTAACTAGTAATAATACGGCTATGGCAGCTAGAGCAGCAAGCTTCTTTTCACGGGTGGTCCAACTTAACATATCAGACTCCTTACTAGTAAAATCAAGTGGATTAGCTTGTATTATGGGGTGGGTTTCATTATAATCGAATAGCATAAAGAGGAATGGGGGTAGACATTCATGAGTGTCCATCATGAAATTTCGAAGAAGGTTAATCAAACCGTAAGCCTTGTAGAATCTTATAAGAACTTAGATAGAAAGAGAGAACAAGAAATCAGCAAGGTTCTCGAAAAGGCAAAAAACGGGGAAGAATACTCAGTAGAGGCTATTAATAAGGTAACAGAGGAAATTAATCAATTTGCTCTTAAGCATCATCTCCCAACTCGTAAAAGGGTCACGAAGCAAATGGTCCTAGATCTAGTTAGCCAAAACTAGTATAACGCAAGGTCTTCCTACGATTCAATACTCTATACATAAAGCTCTCTGCAAATTAACGTATGGAATAACCCTGTTCGTCATAGATATAGGGTATATATTGACATACGGGAGGAATTTATCATGCGTGTCGGCTTTATCGGAACAGGGAGTATGGGAAGTATCCTGCTTGAATCGTTTATGTCAACAGGCGCTCTTCATCCTGATCAAGTCATCTGCAGCAATCGCACAAGGGAAAAAGCTCTAAGAATTGCAGAGAATTACCCTGGGCTCTGCGTAGCTAGCAATAACATCCAGGTTGTAAGGGAAGCTGAAGTCATTTTCTTATGCGTTAAGCCTCTGGAATTTAAAAAGGTATTCGATGAAGTGGGTCCATATGTCAAACCTAATCACTTGATTATATCCATTACGAGTCCTATTCTGCTCGCGGACCTAGAAAAGCAGTTACCCTGCAGTGTAGCGAAAATTATCCCTAGCATCACCAATTCCGTTCAAGCAGGAGCTTCACTCATGATGTTTGGAAGCCGCTGCAGTGAGGAAGAACGACAATTACTTCGGGAACTCTTCTCTAAGATTAGTACTCCCCTGGAGATTGATGAATCCAACACACGAGTTTCTTCTGATATTGTGAGTTGTGGCCCTGCCTTTATGAGTTATCTGCTACAGCGCTTTATTTCCGCTGCAGTAGAGGAAACTGGAATCAGCCGTGAGCAGGCAACATTCTTAGCAAGTCACATGATTGTGGGATTAGCTGACTTAATTTCTAAAGGACCCTTTGATTTAGAGACCCTCCAACAAAGAGTGGTTGTTCCTGGAGGGGTTACAGGAGCCGGCTTACAGGCCTTAGAGAATATAGGGGATGTATTTAATCAAGTATTTATAAATACTCATCGCAAGTACCACACAGACCTAGAGGAAGTCGCCCATATGTTCTATCACGAAAACAAATAAAGGCTAATCCCAGAGAGTCAAAGAAGACTTTCTGGGATTAGCCTTTTTTAATTCCCTCTTTTTTGGAATACTAATATCAAAAAGGAGTTGAACTGGACTTGATACGTTTACAGTTAAAAAATGACGCTATGCTATCCATGTTCTTTGATGATATTCGGGGTGGCAAATCTTCTTTTTCTCCCCAATCGGAAGGTATGCATGCTACGATTTCTGACCAAGAGTTTGATGCTTTTCTAAAAGCAAATAACCTTATCACCTATCATAACACCTTAAAGGGGTATGAGGATGGAGCTGTATACGGAGAATTCGAAGCTGACTAACAAAAAGAAAAATCCGCTTCTCCCCGGACGCTTAAGAATTTTAATTTGAATAGGATATAGCAGGTGATTGCCGAATGTCCCTGCTATATCAGCTCTCCCATAAGAATCAACGAGCAGTTCCCTTATTAGGATCAAAGATTAAAGAGCGACTTGAAAAAAGTCCGGAATATGAGAATTTGATTATCCTTTGTATCGGCACAGACCGTTGCACCGGAGATTGCCTTGGACCTTTAGTTGGCATGCTATTAGAAAAACAAAATCTCATCTATCCTGAAGTATGGGGAACCCTTGAAAAACCCGTACATGCCCTTAATCTAAAGGAGGCCGTTCATAAGCTTGCCCTGCAACCTAATCCGCTCGTTATTGCTGTTGATGCTTGTCTCGGTTTATCCCAGCATGTGGGTGATGTTCAAGTGGTTGATGGACCCTTGCGACCTGGGCTTGGTGTAAAGAAGGTCCTGCCTTCTGTCGGTGATTTTCACATCAAGGGAATTGTTAATGCCAGTGGTTTCCTCGATTCTATCGTCCTGCAAAACACACGTCTTCATACTGTCATGCAGATGGCCCAAGTAATATCTGATTCCATTCTATATGCCTTAAAAAACTAAAAGAGGCTGGACCTTAAGGTCAGCCCTCTTATTTTGTTTTTACTGCAGCATAAAAGATTCTTTCACTTTGTTCTTCCGGTGCTTCATCTGTAAAGTCAGCTGTACAACTTAGCAAGTCAAATCCAGCTGTCTTAAGACACTTTACAATTTCCTCATGACTATATCCCTTTTGAACATGGACTTCCTCAAACCGCTTATACAATGGGCCCTCTCGCACAAAAATCGTTAACTCATGTGTAACCAAAGATCCCTCTTCTAAATAGCACTGCCATATGTAAGCAATATCCTCTTCCGTTAGCGTGAAGGTATGATCACCAAACACATGATTAATTTTATAGAGAGAATGAACATCGAACAAAAATAGACCGCCCGGCTTAAGGGCATGATGCACTCTCTGGAAGGTTTCTAGAACAGCACCCGGCTCCGTCAGATAGTTTAGGGAATCACAAAAGCATACTACAGCATCCACTGTCATAGGAATCTCTAGTTCACTCATATCCTGGTGGAGCAGTTGAATCGGTACGCCTTTTTCCTTCGCTTTATTATAGGTCACAGCCAGCATTTCTTCAGATAAGTCTACCCCGGTAACCTCATATCCCAATTCAGCAAAGGGAATAGAAATTGAGCCTGTACCACAAGCTAAATCGATGATCTTCTTCGGCGATGTTTCCTTCCACATCTTTTCCGCGTACTGAATCCATAACTCATACGGAACTTCTGTCATTAATTGATCATAGACTTGAGCTAAATGTTGATAGCTAGTGAACACCGACAATACCTGCATCTCCCCAAATTCGTTCTATATTATAATATTCACGCTCATCTTTATGGAAAATGTGGACGACTACATCCCCTAAGTCCACGAGGACCCATCTGGCATCATCGTACCCCTCCACTCCTTTAATTTCGATACCTAGCTCATTCATTCTCTTTTTCAATTCAGAAGTAAGAGCTTGGACTTGGGTGGAAGAATTCCCGTGACAGATAACAAAATAATCCGCAATTACAGAAAGTCCTTGAATATCTAAGATCAGTACATTACCTGCCTTTTTATCTTCTACAATCTCGGCAGATTTCTTCGCAATTTCAAGTACCGTCATGTCTCACGACTCCTTTCCTTCCTGGTTCAGTTGATAGACAATATCATTATATGTTTCAAGTGTTAAGGGGTAGATACGTTTACGCTGTTTAACCAAAAAGATAATCGTATTCCCCATAGCCTTCGCTATGGCTTTATTCAAATCCTGAACAGCCAACTCCCGTACTTCGTCTACTCCTGGAAAATGCCTTCCCGGCTCGATATAATCCGCTAGCCATAATATCTTTTCTAACAAACTCATCCCAGGGCGGCCTGAAGTATGGTATCGTATGGCATCTAAGACCATAGGATCCTGGATTTTAAGGTCTCTTTGCACAACATACGCCCCTACTGGTGCATGCCACAATTCTTTATCGAACTCTAGAAGATCAGCAGGAATCGTGTCATTCTGCTCAACCATGATTTCCTTCATTCTTTCTTTGTCCCAGTATTTGCAATAATCATGTAAAATCCCTGCCAAGTAGGCTTGTTCCTTATCCGCTCCATACCGTTGAGCAAGCAGGACTGCCGTATCGGCAACCCCTATCGTATGATTAAACCGATGCTCTGTCATCTGGGTCTTTACTTGTTCAAGTAATAATTCAGGATTCATACAACCGATTCTCCTCAATATATCTTTCAACCTCTTCTGTCACCATAAAGCGAATCGAGCCTCCGATTCGTCTATGATTGCGGATATACGTTGATGATAACTCCATCTGCGGCATACTGACGATGATAACGTGGTGTTCAGAGAACTCATTATTAGGCAGGTACCCAGGGCGATGAACTCCTACAAACTGAACAAGATGCACCAATTCATCAATTCGATGCCAGTTCGGCAAGTAATCGATCATATCTCCTCCAATAATAAAGAAGAACTCACACTCTGGAAACTCCTTCCTAAGGAGAAGTACCGTATCTATCGTGTAAGAGGGACCTGGACGTTCCAATTCAAATGAGCTCAGCTCAAAATAAGGAATTTTCTCTATAGCCAATTCGACCATCTTTACTCGATGGAGTGAATCTGAGACGGTACTTCCTTCCTTATGAGGAGGAATATGAGCCGGCATAAACCAAACCTGGTCAAGTTTAAGCTGTTGACAAACTTGATCTGCCACCATCATATGGACGACATGAATAGGGTCAAACGTTCCCCCCATGATTCCAATCTTCATAAGCTCTTAAGTGGGAAGCACGATCGATTTATGTTCACGAGATTCTTTGTACAATACGACAGTTCGGCCAATCAATTGCACAAGTTCAGCATTTGCTCCCTCAGATAACCTTTCGGCCACTTCGTTCTTATCTTCACCGCAAGTATCTAAAATAGATACCTTAATTAATTCACGCACCTCTAAGGCTTCTTCAATTTGTTTAATTAAGTTCTCATTTACTCCACCTTTTCCCACTTGAAAAATTGGGGTTAAGTGGTGAGCTTCTGCACGCAAAAAACGCTTCTGCTTTCCGGTTAGCATCCCTTTCACTCCTTTTACCTTATATTCTTTTACTTGCTCTTAAGCTTTTTCAGGACGGTTTCTTTCATCACATCTATTGGAGCATCGCATTGGGTCCATAACGCAAAAGCCAATGCCCCCTGTTGGATGAACATTCCCATTCCATTATGAGTCTTTGCACCTATCATTTTGGCTTCCTTAAGCAGCTTGGTTTCTAAAGGATTATAGATCAGATCACTTACTAACAAACCTTTATGGAGATACTCTCCAGGAATTGGTAGGACATCCACTTCTGGATACATTCCGATAGAAGTCGTGTTAATTAACAGATCTGTTTCAGCAAATTGTTGGGCATTTAAATCATTCAACTGGATGGCTGAAGCATCGGTATGTTTTTTCAGATGAGCAGCCAGCTCTTCGGCCTTTTCTTGACTGCGATTAGCTACGACGATTTGCTGGACCCCATGCCTAGCCAAAGAGACAGCAACAGCTCGGGCAGCACCACCAGCCCCAATCATAAGAACGCGTTTCCCTTTCAATTGAACACCGGTTTCCTCAAGTAAGGACAACACAAAACCTTGTCCATCTGTATTATACCCAATCAACCTTCCGTCTTGATTCACAATGGTATTTACAGCGCCGATTTCCCTTGCCTCATCGTCAATTTCATCCAAGTATTTCATTACCTCAACCTTATGCGGAATGGTGACATTGATTCCTCTAAACCCTAACGCCCTTATTCCTCTAACAGCTTCGGGCAAGTTCTCCTTGGAAATAGCAAAAGCAGCATAAGCATAATTAAGCTCTAAGTATTTAAAGGCTGCATTATGCATATCCGGTGACATAGATTGGCTAACTGGATTACCAAACAGCCCTGTCATAACGGTTTGATTATTCATGGTTATCCCCCTCTCCCCTTGATCCTATATGAGAGAATTTCGCAACACAACAGAGACCCCAACAGGTACGTGCACATCAACCCAGGCACCTGTTTGTCCAGGAGTGATCCAACCGAGTCCAGAGATCACGATATCTTTCTTTTCCCCTGGAGGAATCTTAAAGGATACCCTCCGCAAGGGAGGCAAGTTTTTGGCTTTTTCACCTGTTGGAGGTGAAAGAATGTCAGTCCCTAAATGCGTCTGGTAGAGCTCATCAGCCTTTTCTAATTTGGTACGATGAATCGAGATTCTATTGGAGGCATAGACAACGAATGATTGCTTTTCTCCCCGTACAAAGTCGATACGCGCCATTCCTCCGAAAAACAAAGTTTGCTTATCGTTTAATTGATACACCTTAGGATTTATCGCCTTATCAGGTGAGATCAGCTTTAAGTCCTCTGGATCTACCATATGTACAATCTGATCACGATTGATTATTCCCGGAGTATCAAATAAGGAGGTTTGATCATCGATGGGAATTTCAATCATATCAAGAGTAGTACCAGGGAACCTTGAGGTGGTCAGTTCATCTTCACCCCCACCATACTCCTTAAGAAGACGGTTGATTAAGCTAGACTTTCCCACATTGGTAGCTCCTACAACGAACACATCTTGACGTTTTCGGTATGTAGACATCGCTTCCACTAATCGGTCGATCCCCGTTCCTTTTTGGGCACTGCAAAGGACCACATCCACAGGTTTTAACCCTAATTGTTTAGCCTCATATTTCATCCAATTGACCAGACGATTTGCATTAATTGCTTTAGGCAATAAGTCAAGTTTATTCCCTACTAATAGTATCGGGTTTTTTCCCACAAACCGATGAAGCCCTTTTAGCCAGCTTCCATTAAAATCAAAAATATCAACCACTTTAACGACGAGTGCCTTGGTATTCCCGATTTGGTTTAAGATGCGCACAAAGTCATCATCATCCATCGAGACTTGAGCTACTTCATTATAGTGCTTGATTCGAAAACAGCGCTGACATATAATTTTTTCTTTCGCTAATGCGCCTGTTGGAACATATCCCGGTCTCTTAGGATCATCCACTTGGATGACTACTCCGCAGCCAGCACAATGTCTTGTATCAACAATCGATTCCATTTTGTTAATCCTCCCAAGTTATCAGCCCTTTTTTCCTCATCCAAGAAAGAGCAATTCGTTCCAATTGTCGGTTAAATCGGGTAAAAAAGCCATCCGTTTGGGCGACTGGTACCACTAAGATGGTATACAGTCCTAACCGATTACCTCCCAATACATCGGTAAACATCTGATCGCCAATCACGACAATCTCTTCAGGCGAAAGATCTAACCTTCTCATGGCATCCTGAAATGGAGTTCGAGTTGGTTTTTTTGCAGCATGAATATACGGAATTCCCAGAGGATCCGCAAAAGCGGATACTCGAATGCGATTATTGTTGGATACAACAATGACCTGAAAGCCCTCCTCCTTCAAATGGTTTAACCATTCCATCAACTTCGGAGTTGCATTCGGTCGATCCCACTCAATAAGTGTATTGTCAAGATCCGTGACAATCCCTTTAATCCCACGCTTCTTTAACGCTTGAAGATCTATATCGTATATGGAGTAGACATGTAAATCAGGAAGCAGCTTCTTCAGTAACATGGCAGACACCTCGCCATCAAGTTCTTATTTTCTTATTTTTTCGGAGTTTACTATACCATATTCAAACAACCGCAGCAAAGATTGAGAAAACCGTTTAAAGTTCACATACTTAGGACAAAAAAACTGTTGGCTTTAAGCCGACAGTTCGCTTGATAAAGATGACAGGACGGTTTCAATGTATTCATCAAACAAGTCAGGACCAAACGGCCGCTGATAATAAAGCTCCACACTATTGGCGTTAGAGAATGGATAGCGAGTCAAAGCCATAAACTTAATAAGGGCTCTGCGAGGTTCCTCCGTTCCAACTCGTTCAAAAAAGGTGATGAGCTTATTGTTAAGAGCCATATAATTAGGCTTTATGACTTCTTCAAACCGTTCCGTTTCTAAGGTAATCTCCCTCAACACCACTCTAGAGGAATCAAAATGATTGTACATATATTCCAAGGCTCTCCCGGTCAGAGCCTTGATAGCGCCACTTCTGTCTGTAATCGGTCCATCTAAAATAGGGTGAATCATCTCTCCTAGTCCCAAGTAAAAATCTTCTACAATTTTCTGTAGGATTCCAATTTTATTATGGAAATAATAGGAGATTGATCCAATATTAACATCTGCTTCTGAAGCAATTTTTCTGACCGATACGTAATCATATCCATACATGGCAAATAATTTTCTAGAAGCCTCCAATATATGCTGCTCCGACATGCTCCTTCTCCTTCCAAGAACATCATCTTCATGGAAATGTATTTATCCCTTTTCTATCATGAAGAAATACTAAATTTCATTATAACCTTTTAAACAATTAAATGGTATATAATTCATTTGCAGAAAAAATCCAGGCGAAGCCTGGACAGATGATAGGTAGTTCTATTGTGCCTCACAACTGCTGCAATATCCGTAGATTTCGAACTTATGGCCAGTAATGGTAAAGTCTTCGGGAGCTCCGAGCATCCCATCCAACGGACAAGCTCTGAGGTGTTTTGTTTTCCCGCATCCTAAGCAGATAAGATGATGGTGATGATGATCGTCACTGCACTGAAATCTATATTTACGCTCTCCGCTCAATTCGGTTTCTTCTAAAATATTAAGATCTGAGAAAAGAGATAAGTTGCGATAGATCGTATCAAAGCTTAGATTAGGATACTCATCCTTCATAAGATCTAACAGCTCTTTAGCTGACATATATCTCTTTTGATTCGCAAAGATGCGGATCATTTCTTCTCGTTTACCTGTATATTTATACCCTTCTTTTTTAAGGATTTCCAATGCCTGGTCCACATTCATTCCCATAACCCCTTCCGATTGCTTAACTTTCATTTTAACAAAGCCCAGTTGATCAGGTCAATTCATACAAAAAGACCCCAAGGAGGTTGAGCTCTTGGGGCCCTATAGGCGTCAATATGTTATTCTGCTTCAGGTTCCGAAACTTTGCAATCCTCACAGATCCAGTGTTCCACTTGCCTTCCATCCTTAATATTACGGTTACAGTATTCACAAGTTGGCATGTTCTCACCTCTCTGCATTTGATAACGTTATTTTACTTTAATTGCAGGAATGATGGTGTGATCTTTTTCACTGAAGATTTTCAACAGGGTTATCTCATCTCGTTTTGGTCGTGGACTGCTTCCGATAAAATTCATTAAACAGCTTCATCAAGGCTCTCTTCTCAATACGAGATACGTAAGACCTTGATATTCCTAATTCCTTTGCTATCTCCCGCTGCGTCTTTTCTTCTTGGGTTTCTAAACCGAAGCGCCCGATAATAACCTCTTTTTCTCGATCATCAAGGACATGGATATGCTTGTAGATCTTGCTCTTCTCGATCTGCAATTGCACCTTATCCACTACTTCATTCATATCCGTTCCTAGCACATCAATAAGCGAGATTTCATTTCCCTCTTTATCGGTACCTATAGGATCATGTAAGGAAACATCTTTTCTCGTTTTCTTAAGAGATCTCAAATGCATCAAAATCTCGTTCTCTATACAACGGGCAGCATACGTTGCAAGCTTCGTCCCTTTATTCGTCTGGTAGCTTTCAATTGCTTTAATCAGCCCAATAGTACCAATTGAAATTAAATCTTCACTGTCTTCTCCCGTATTTTCGAATTTCTTCACGATATGGGCAACTAATCGAAGATTATGTTCAATTAGCATGTTCCGTGCATGCTCGCTCCCCTTTTCCATCATCTTCAGATATTTTAATTCATCCGCTTCAGAAAGGGGTTGAGGGAAAGCGTTATTTTTAATATAGGAGATAAAAAGGACCATCTCTTTTATGAGCAAAGAGATGGCAGTAAACAAACCTGGCACAGGCTGTCACCTCCAGATGGATTTTGAGGACTGTTATAAGCTTATGTGAAAGCCTATTTGTCCGTGCCTGTACCACGGATTTTTCTTTATAAGGAAAATCAACTGGGTCTTAATAGTATGGAAGAAGGGTTAAACCAGCGAGGAGGGCTAAGGGGAGTGCTAATCTTGCAAATCTTCCGTAACCAAAACCGTACCCTGGGTAGCCAAAGCCATAGCCTGGATAACCATAGAAACCGGGGTAGCCAAAGCCGGGATATGCAAATCCAAATTGACGTTCAGCGTTAGAACTTCTCGATCCGCCGCCTTTAGGTACGGCCAAGTAGACATTTTCATTATCCACACTTTCCACGATTCCATCGTATGTTTTCCCGTCTTTCATACGAATCTCAACATAACGATTTATATGTTTCTTACAGATGGACTGAGCTTGTTGAATATCCAAGACCCTTCATTCTCCTTTCGGTTAAGTACACGATTATCCTATTCATCTCGAGCCCTGGTTGCCTATGTTCCACACGCCCAACTTAAAGAACCAGGCGAAAATCCTAGAAATTTGGAATAGGACTGGCCCCTGCTCAGTAAAATCCATATTAGATTGTACAGTGTGAATTTTAAATAAAGGAAGTGAGGTGTACCGCCATGCATATCCCCGATGGATTTTTGAGCGCACCCGTATGTAGCTCTCTGGCTGTTATTTCTGCTGCGGGTATCTATGTCGCTATGAAGAAAACGAAGTTTGACGAAGAGCAATCTCAAATTCCCCTAATTGGAGTGACAACCGCCTTTATCTTTGCTGCTCAGATGATAAACTTCCCTGTGGGCGGCGTAACTTCTGGTCATCTCGCCGGGGGGAACTTTAGCTGCTATTCTACTTGGTCCTTGGATGGCCATGCTTGCCATGACCTCTGTTATCATCATTCAAGCCCTTTTCTTCCAGGATGGGGGAATTGCTGCTTTGGGGGCTAACCTGTTTAATATAGCATTAGTTGCCCCTTGGATTGGTTACGGCATCTTTAAGCTCTTTGAACGTTGGAAATCCTTACGTCCCATCTCCATTTTTATTGCTGCCTGGTTATCTGTGACAGCATCTGCGGCATTAGTAGCCATAGAATTGTTCTTCTCAGGAATAGTTCCGCTCGGTCTAGCGTTGAAAGCTATGCTGACTTGGCACTCCATCATCGGGGTCGCTGAGGGGATTATTACTGTCGTGGTTTTACGATATGTAATGGAGCGACAGTCGAATCAAGAAACGTTCTTTGCACCAGGGGCAGAAGTGGTGGAAAGATGAATAAAAAAACCCCTTATTTCCTTATCTTTACTGTCGCTATCACTTTATTCCTTGCTCCTATCGCCTCTTCTTTACCAGACGGACTAGAACGAGTAGCCCATGATCTAGGTTTTATCGCAAACGAGGCGAAGCCCCTATTTGAATTATTTCCGGACTATCAAGTTCCCTATGTTGAGAACGAATGGATAGGAACCGCATTATCTGGTATAGTCGGTTTATTTCTTTGCCTAGGTGTAGTCTACCTGTATGGGCGAGCTTATACCTTGCTTACTAGAACAAAGAAAAGAGCAGATCTTCCGGTTACATTTCGCCGTAACAGGACATAATCTGTTGGAGTGAGATGGTTACAAAGGGTATAAGAGGAGGATTTACGTTGAATGCTTATATCGCTATCCCGTTCTGGCCTTCCCCTACGCCTATCCAAACCAACCATCTACTCAGCCCGTAAGCAGAGAAAAAGAAGCTAAAAATTGAAGAAACTAAAAAATAACCGGAGAAAATCCGGTTATCTTCATTAATTTCCACTATAGGTGTAATCCAAGATACCCATGAGCGCCTACAATAACCATCACGGCATAGCTAAATCATTCATCACCTTTTTAACAATAGGCATGACCTTATTTCTTCCTGAATTAGGCTCTTGTTCGGCGACGACTACAATTACATATTGAGGAGCTTCTGCAGGACCATATCCAACAAACCACTGATTGTTTTTTCCGTTGTTCGTCTGAGCTGTCCCTGTCTTCCCTGCTAAATTCCATGTTGCGTCTTGGAGGCTTTTCCCCGTGCCCTCATCGACAACGGATTCCATCATCTGGCGTAGTTGATAGGCAGTATAGCGGTCTATGCTTTCTCCTTCTATTTCATGCGAGTCAAAGGAATGAAAGAGTGATCCAGTCTTATATCGAATTTCCTTTACTACGCGGACTTCTTCCTTCTTCCCTCCATCAAGAATTGTAGCTACCATGTTAGCAGCTTGTAATGGAGTCATCTGCACATCTCGTTGACCAATGGCTGTCTGGATCAATACACCTTCGTCGTTTCTTGAAGTATAAGAAGAAAAGATTTGTCCGCGATCTTCGCCATCAAATTGACGAAAGCTGTCCATCTTAAAAAAAGGGGCTTGCTGCCAGCCTACTTGCCCGGTTAACCCTAATTTTTCAGCGTACTTTTCCAAGTCTCCCGGCTGCAATCGCAGAGCTGCTCTTGCAAACGTTATATTACAAGAATGAGCGAAGGCTTCAGCAAAAGTTACTTCTCCATGCCCTTCCTCTAGCCAGCAAGAAAATCCATATTTTCCGTAATGCCCATCACATACGAAGGTTTCGTCTGGGTCTACCACTTCCTCCTCTAATACTGCAGCCGCGACAACCGTTTTAAACACTGATCCAGGAACGGTCTGTTTTATAGCGCGATTAACCCAGTTCCCACGTTCCATATCGATTCGACTTGGATGAAATTCTGGCAAGCTCGCCATCGCAAGAACTTCTCTAGATTTAGCATCTAACACGACAACGGAGCCTAAATTCATTCCCTCTTCCTTCATCCAGCGTTCCACTTTCTGCTGAAGAGATTTATCAATCGTTGTTCTTAAAGAGAGAGGATAAAACTGGTTCTCCTGCTCAACTAAACGTGCTTTTAGTCCGTTAAGGGGATTTCCCTTTCCATCTACAAAATAGGAGACTGTCGTCGGACCCACACCTTGCAAGAGTCTCTCAAAACTCCTTTCAAGCCCAGAAGCGCCAATTAGGGTATTTCTCGTAATCTCACCCTTCTTTAGTTCCTCAGCATACTCTCTTTGCACCAAGTCAGGATTCTGACTGATATAGCCAATCAGTTGGGTAGCTACCGCATCTGCTTGATACCGTTCTGTAACTGGAAGAGAAATGACTCCTGGGAGGGCAAGCTGGTCAATGGCCAGCGACTGTTCTTCAGATAAAGATATAATCTTTCCTTGGCTATTACGTGCAAAAGTTGGAGACTTTACCTCAGAAATCCAGTTATAAAGGTTTTCTTCGCGCATACGGAGGATGGATGCCAGCTCTGTTACCTTCTGCTCATCTAAACGACCTCTAGCTAAAGGAAAGATCGCCAGTCCAGAAACCTCGCTTCCGGTCAAGGATCGACCCTCTCGGTCTTGGATATCACCTCGCCCAGTATGTAACGTAACGCCCTGCTTGCGCTGGGATACGGCTTCTGCTACCAGGTTTACTTGGTGCTTGGAGAATTGGTGAACGCCAATGACCTGAATCCAGATCAACCGCCCAAGCAAGGCAAACCAGGTGATCACGAGTAAGGATAAAACGAAAAATATTCTTCTCTTGCTTCCATTTGCATCCTTCTTCAATACAAAAAACACCCCCATTCATCACCATTCTTGCCTGAATAGGGGGTGTTTCATTCGATTATTACTTTTGTTTTCTCATGATATCCCAAGCACTTACGGCTTGGTCAACTCTTACTTTTACAGTCATAAGCGGATGGGGAGCTTTCTCAATTTCTTTTCCATCTTCATCCCACATCTCTTTAACCGTCTGACGGAAGAAACGTCCGCCGGGGCCGAAGAATTCCACTTGCTGACCTAATTTAAAATGAGTTCTCTGTTGGATCGTTGCAATTCCGTTATCCGCGTCGTAATCAAGGACAAGTCCAGCAAAGTCATATTCAGCAAGTGATTCTGCTTCGCCATAAAGATGATCTTCAACTCCAGGTGTATCGTAAAAGAACCCTGTTGTTGTAGATCGGTGAGCCGCCTTGTAAATGTCCTCTACCCATTGAGGATTTAACACATAATTATCTGGATCCGCACAATAGGCATCAATGGCCTGACGGTAAGCATTAACTACAGTTGCCACGTAATGAACACTTTTCATACGGCCCTCAATCTTTAACGAATCGATACCAGATTCAACAATCTCTGGTATATGTTCAATCATACTTAAATCCTTCGAACTGAAGCTAAACGGATGATCTTCCTCACCAGAGATTGCCTGGTCATGATCCGCCTCCTCTGGATTCTCAAACATATCATAGCTCCATCGACAGGAATGGCAACATCCTCCACGATTAGAGTCGCGAGCCGTCATATGGTTTGACAGGACACATCGCCCTGAATAAGCGGGACACATGGCTCCATGGATGAACTGTTCAATCTCCACATCTACATGCTTTTTAATCTCTCTAATTTCTTCAAAAGAAACCTCACGGGCAAGAACAACCCGGGCAATTCCTTCATCTTTCCAAAACTGAACGGATTGCCAATTCGTAGTAGAAGCCTGTGTACTTAGGTGGATTTCTAGATTAGGCGCTCCTTTTTTGCAAGCTTCAATTAAAGCAGGGTCCGCTACGATGACCGCATCTATTCCAACTTCATATAACTTAGCGAAAAATTCCTCTAAGCCGTCCATATCTTCATTATGAGCGATGATGTTGGCTGCTACATAAATCTTTGCTCCATGGGCATGGGCAAATTCGGCGCCTTCTTTCATTTCTTCATAGGTATAATTATCCGCATTTGCTCTAAGACTAAACTGCTGACCTCCAATATAAATGGCGTCTGCGCCATAGTGAACAGCAATTTTTAGCTTCTCTAAGCTTCCTGCAGGTGCGAGAACTTCTGGTTTCTTCAATATAGGCCCTCGTTTTGAAGGAGCTTTTTCCATTATATTTTGCATCTTATTTCACCTCGCTTTAGAATACCAACTCTTTAAAGTAAAAGCCTGTACTAAGGGGTCTCTTGGCGTCTTGGACAGCTTCGATTTGTTCTTTCCAATCATCCAGTCGCTCAAAAAAGGCATCAGGATCCTCACTGTATAAGTCAATAGCTTCACGATAAGCCTTAATTACAATCACATTGTAATCAGCAGACTTAAGCAACGCCTCAATCCTCAAGGAATCCAACCCTTGGTCCATGATTTCGTCAAGATTTTCTAAAATACAGATATCCTCAGCACTCATGATATGCGTTCCGCTCTGATCTTCATAGATTGGGTAGAAAATATCTTCTCGTTTTTCTTCACGAAGGTAGAGACCTCTCTCTCTCCCCTTCCCCTCAATCACGGCATCCTTACCTAAATGTTGAAAATAAGAACTGACTAGTGGACGCTTGGAATGGAAAATGCATGACATACCATGCACCTGAGTTTCGATTTCGACCTCAGATTCTTCCTTAATCTGCAAGATCTCCTCCATATTTAGCTCACGGGATATTACAGCCCTCTTAATCCCTTTCGATGCCCAATAGCTAATCGTATTTATACTGGTTGCAATGATCTCTGCGTTCCAGTGCAAAGGCATATCAGGGGTGACCTTCCTCGCCGTCATGAGAACGGCTGGGTCCGCATACTCTATCGCGTCTACACCTAAAGCCCGAAGCTCTTCTAAATACTTGGCTAATCCTTCTAGCTTGTCGTTATGCAGGAGGGCATTCACTGCTGCGTAAACCTTCCGATTCCTTGCGTGAGCATAAGCAACAGCTTCCTTCATCTCTTCTGATGTTAAAGATCCCGGAAGACGCAAACCATACTCTTCGATTCCAATTGTTACAGCATCAGCCCCGGCATCGAGATACTGTTTAACTTCATTTAAGTTCCCCGCTGTAATGAGAAGCTCAGGTTTCTTCATTTTTTTATTCACCTTTCTTTACAGAAAACGTTAATCCATCTCCAATCGGAATTAAAGACGTATCCAACTCCGGATGTTGCATGATATAAGCATTAAACTCACGTATTTTCTGAACCATGGGGGCAAGACGCTTGTTGTCAATCGTCTCCTCCGCTACAAGGCCTCTGAACAATACATTGTCGCAAATCACAATTCCACCTGGCTCAAGTGTTGGGAGATATAAATCTAAATAATGCTTATATTGACCCTTTGCGGCATCAAGAAACAGACAGTCAAATCTATAATGCTCAGGTAGGCCATCACCTGCATCCCCTTCAATAATCTCAACCTTATTACGCACGCCTGCCTTATCAAAATTCTGGATCGCACGCGTTATGCGCTCCTTGTCAATTTCTAAAGTCGTAATCCTTGCAAGCGGGGCTGCCCTTGAAAGCCAAATCGTCGAATATCCAATAGCTGTACCAATCTCCAGGATCTTTTTAGGCTGGTAGGCTAACAAAGCGGTTCTAATGAATTGAATACTTGGAAGCTGAATAATGGGAATACGCTCTTCCTTTGCCTCGCGTTCCAAGTCCGTTAACAGCTCGTCCCGTTCAGGTATTAAGGCCTCTATATATTCATTAATACGATCGTCCGTAATCATAACTTTCTCTCCTATGTCTTACTTGGACTTATGACTTGATTTATATTAACACAGTCGTTCTTTGTTTGCTATTTTTGTGCTCTTTTGCTAAGTGCAATGTTTTTTAAATGTTGCTGATAGGTCTCTGAAAAGTAATGTTCCCCTGATCCATCCTTTTTCGTAACATAAAAAAGATAGGAGTGGGTTTCAGGCTCTATCACGGATGCTAAAGATAACCGACCAGGGACGGCAATAGGTCCAGGCGGCAATCCTTTTACCTTATACGTGTTATAAGGATGATCTAATTGAAGGTCCTTATAGGTTACGATATCTTTCTGCTTCCCTAATGCATATTGAACCGTAGCATCAGCCTGCAGCATGATGTCCTGGGCTAATCGGTTGAAGTATACACCTGCTACTTTAGAACGTTCGCTATCCACAAGAACCTCTCGCTCCACAATCGAGGCAAGAGTTACTGCCTCATGCAAGCTCAGTCCTCGTTTCTCAAGCTCTTCATTCCAGGAGCTGTCCCATTCTGTCTGGAATTGGGCTAACATGCGATCAATAATCTCATGTTCTGTTGCTCCTTCTTTAATTTCGTATGTCTTCGGAAATAAGTAACCCTCAAGTCGATATGCCATCCTCTTGTCGTCTGGTATACCACTAAGAAAGTCGTAAGTAAACTCTCCCTCGTTGACTTCTTGGAGAAATTTTCCTTTATCCACCCTGCCTTTTTCAGATAAGAAGGTTGCAATTTGATCTACAGACCAACCCTCGGGGATTGTGAATTGAAACGTGCTGACGTATACATCGCCTTGTACCATTCTATTTAAAATGTCGTCAACCGATTCCCCTGGAGTGAATTCATATTTCCCAGCCTTTAACTGGTTCCCTTTTCCACTTTGTCTAACATAAAACACAAAAGATTTCGCATTTCTAATAAGCTTATTGCCTTCGAGGATGCTTGCAATCCTTTGTGTTGAACTGCCTTGTGGAATCTCCACCAAAACCGGTGCACCCGCTTCCGGCGGTTTTAATGTATCTTGATAATAGTAGTAAGCGCCAGCGAAGCCAGCTGCTGCCACTATAAGAAAAAGCATAAAAGCCTTTAGTATTTTACTCATGAATGTTCCTCCCCCTCTTAGGATACCCAGTAAGCATGGTCGTCAATAAAACGACAACATCCTACATTATACTCCATTTCCAATGTTTTTGGGTAAGCATCCTTGGGAAAGGAAAAAGCTATGCCATAAGCGACATAGCCTTCTACTTTTTATTATTCGTTAAATTCCGCTTCTAAGGTTTCGAAGGTAGCAATCACATTTTCCTGCTCTTCTTCTGTCTCGATCGGATAAAGCATTCCGTCCGTTTCATCGTAGCGAAGGAAATGCACTTCTACCTCTGCCTCATTCTCCTGTTCTTCAGGAACAAGGCATAAGTAGGTTCGATCTTCAATGTCAAAAATATACATAATCTGAAAATCCTTCTCTTCCCCTGTCTCATCATCAGACAAGGTGACGATTTCGCCTACTTCTAATTCTTCCAATTTTTAAGCCCCCTTGAACAACACTATTTTCTAAAATCAAGGTATCCCTGAAGGATCATAACTGCAGCCATCTTATCAATGACCTGTTTCCTCTTTTTGCGGCTGACATCAGCAGCCACCAACATCTTTTCTGCGGCCATGGTCGTCAATCGTTCATCCCACATCCTTACAGGCAACTTAAGACGATCTTCTACTACCTTAGAAAACTTCTGGCACATTTCTCCACGCGGTCCAATGGTTCCGTTCATGTTTTTCGGAAGACCAACTACGACTTCCTGTACCGTATACTCTAAGACTAATTCAGAGAGGCGGCGAAGATCAGCGTCTAGATTGCTCCGCTTAATCGTCTCAATACCCTGGGCCGTCCAGCCCATCTCATCGCTAATGGCCACCCCTATAGTCTTATCTCCAAGGTCTAATCCCATTATTCTCATTCGTTTCACCTGACTTCATCTTATGTTCGGTGTTGAGATAGATACGACCTTACCAATTCCTCAATCAATTCATCTCTTTCCAATTTGCGAATAATGCTTCTGGCATTGTTATGTCTTGGAATATAGGCCGGGTCACCAGAGAGGAGGTAACCAACAATCTGATTAATCGGATTGTAGCCCTTCTCCTCCAAAGCACTGTATACGGTGAGAAAAGCATCTTTCACCTGAACATCTGTGTCATCCAGCTTTAGATTGAACTTCATGGTTCTGTCCAATGAACTCATCTTTCAACACCTCTTTACCTTTGAGAAGTTCTTTCTACATGTTTCGCTAACAATGAGGCATTTCCTTCTTTATTTTACAGAAATTTAAGAATTTATTGTTGTTCTACCCAAGAGTATACGAAATTAAGAGCATCTCCAAGCTGCGCTGGGTTCTTTCCTCCAGCCTGCGCCATATCCGGACGGCCACCGCCGCCGCCGCCACAACGAGTAGCCACTTCCTTAATCAACTTACCAGCATGGAATCCCTTATCGAGCAAGTCCTTTGTTATCCCTGCCGTTAAGTTTACCTTATCTCCTTGAATGGATCCAACCACCACAATAGCACTGCCTAACTTATTCTTTAGATCATCAACCATGTTGCGTAGGTTTTCCATATCCATTCCATCTACTTGAGCTGCAAGTACTTGGACACCATTCACTTCTTTTACCCTGTCAGTAAGGGATGAGGCTTCTACATGGCTTAACTTCGCCTTTAAGGATTCATTCTCTCTCTCCAGTTCACGGATGTTCTGCTTCAATCCCTCTACTCTCTTAGGAACATCAGTTAATGTAGCTTTTAGATCTCCCGCCATGCGTCGTAAAGTATGATATTGTTCGTTTAAGTACTCATAAGCGGTACGACCTGTTACGGCTTCAATCCGTCGAGTACCCGCCCCAATTCCACCTTCACTAATAATCTTGAAAAGTCCAATTTCTGCTGTATTCGTTACATGACATCCACCGCACAGCTCTAGACTGTAATCCCCTACTTGTACAACGCGTACTTCGTCTCCATACTTCTCTCCGAACAAGGCCATTGCGCCCATGGCTTTAGCTTCTTGAATACCCTTGTTCATCGTGCAAACTTCCATTTGTTCCCAAATCTTTTGGTTTACAATCCCTTCGATCGTTTCTAATTCGGATTGACTAATGGAGCTGATATGGGTGAAGTCAAATCGCAGACGGTCTACAGCTACCAATGAGCCCGCTTGATTAACATGCTCCCCTAATACATCTTTAAGCGCACGGTGAAGCAGGTGAGTAGCCGTATGGTTCTTAATAATGCTTACACGTGAGGAGCGATCCACAATGGCCTCCACAGTATCCCCTATTTTCAAGGTACCTTGTTGTACCATCACTTGGTGTACATTTTGCCCGTTTGGCCCCTTCACTACATATTCCACGGTTAACTGAGTAGGGCCGCATACGATAAGTCCCTTGTCCGCAATTTGTCCGCCACTCTCTGCGTAGAATGGAGTTCGATCTAGTATAACTTGACAAGAGGAACCTTCTGTTACAAAATCTACAGATTGATTTTCAGTGACCAAAGCTACAACTTTAGCACTTGTTACCAATTCATTATAACCAACAAATTCGCTCTTAACCGTTATATCCCCAAGGATTCCTCCTTGAACCTTCATACTATCCACTTCTTGACGAGCAGCACGAGCACGGGCGCGTTGCTCATCCATGGCTTGTTCAAAGCCCTCACGGTCTATCGAGAATCCATTCTCCGTCGCAAAGTCCTCTGTTAAATCAATAGGGAACCCATACGTATCATAGAGCCTGAAAGCTTCTTCTCCAGTTAAAGCAAGACGTCCTTGTGCCTTCGCTTGTTCAATCATCTGGGCAAGTATAGCCAATCCATCATTCAATGTTTCATGGAATCTTTCTTCTTCGCCACGAACGACCTTTTCGATAAACTCTCGCTTCTCCACAACTTCTGGATAGTAGTCACCCATTACATTACCGACTACAGCTACTAATTGGTAAAGGAAAGGACGCTCTACTCCTAGAACCTTCCCGTATCGAACAGCACGACGAAGCAAACGGCGAATAACATATCCACGCCCCTCGTTGGAAGGCAGGGCTCCATCCCCAATCGCAAAGGCCATTGTTCTAGCATGATCCGCAATTACTTTTAAGGCTACATCCGTTTCTGTGGACGCCTTGTACTTCACTCCACTTATCTCGCTTGTAGCGTCTATAATAGGGAAGAGTATGTCCGTCTCAAAATTATTGTCTACATCTTGAACAACAGATGCCATCCTTTCGAGTCCCATACCCGTATCAATATTCTTCTTAGGTAATGGAGTATAAGATCCATCTGCATTATGATTGTATTGGGAGAATACCAAGTTCCAAATCTCTAAGTAGCGTTCATTCTCTCCACCAGGAAAGAGCTCTGGATCATTCGGGTCATTCCCAAACTTCTCTCCGCGATCATAGAAGATCTCACTGTTAGGACCGCAAGGTCCTTCTCCGATATCCCAGAAGTTTCCTTCTAGACGAACAATACGCTCTTCAGGAACCCCTACTTGTTTACTCCACATCTCAAACGCTTCATCATCTTCTGGATGGATTGTAACAGATAATTTCTCCGGGTCAAAAGCCATCCATTCTGGACCTGTTAAGAATTCCCAAGCCCACAGAATGGACTGCTCTTTGAAATAGTCACCTATGGAGAAGTTGCCCAACAT
This sequence comes from Ammoniphilus sp. CFH 90114, assembly GCF_004123195.1. Lineage (NCBI taxonomy): Bacteria > Bacillati > Bacillota > Bacilli > Caryophanales > Paenibacillaceae > Ammoniphilus > Ammoniphilus sp. CFH 90114. Next base: position 150,222 of record NZ_SDLI01000001.1, on the reverse strand, counting down.
CTCGAAGAAAGTGTGATGCCTTGCAGTTTTCCCAACGTTTTCGATATCGTTTGTTCGAAGGGATTTTTGGGAGTTTGCAATCTTGGGATTCTCAGGTATAACTGTTCCATCAAAGTACTTCTTCAAAGGAGCCATTCCACAGTTAATCCAAAGTAAGGATGGATCGTCGTGTGGCACTAGCGGAGCACTAGGTTCAATTCGATGACCTTTAGAAGCAAAAAAATCTAGGTACAGCTGTCTGATTTCACTTGAGCTAAGTTTCTTCATTACTACAAACCTCCAAGTCAGAAGTATATATAATTTATTTAAAACAAAAAAACTCCCATCCCAAATCAGGGACGAGAGTTGTTCTCACGCGGTACCACCCTGGTTGCTTGTTGCCCATATGGGACCACAAGCCTCCTTCAGAGCCTTAACGCAAGCTAACGGCAAGTTTTACCTGCTCTCCGGACTAGCTTTCAACCAGCATCTTCTAGACGCCCTTACACCCAAGGGGCATCCTCTCTGCAAGAAGAAATATCATGGTTTACTTGATCCTTCATCAATCAATATATTCTTTTGCCATTATAATTTTTCAAAATATTAATGTCAATGTTTGACTAAATGTATAATGACGTGGTGGATGATGACACGTAGAATAGCTACAATAGGCACAGCAAAAATCAATCCGATTAGCCCTCCTACCTCTCCCCCTAACAACAAGGCAAAGATAATAAGCAAAGGGTGTAGGTGCAATCGCTTGCCCATAATGAGTGGCGAAATGAGGTTTCCTTCTAGGATCTGGACGGCCAGATTCACAATGACAACTAACACCGTCATCTCCCAGGAGATCGTCAAAGCCACAAGAATCGAAGGGGCTGCCCCTATGATTGGACCTATGTACGGAATAATATTGGTGATGGTAATAATGAGGGCCAGTATCAAAGCATACGGCATCTTAATTAGCCAATAACCAATATAAGCAAGCAAACCAACAATAGAGCAGATAATAAGCTGACCTGAGATATAATTCCCCAAAGCTACGTCAATTTCATGAAACAACTTAGAAAATACCTTTCTCCGAGCCCTTGGAACTAAAAGAAGAATCCCTCTTTGCAACATTAACATATCCTTAAGCATATAGAACACGAGGAACGGAATGACAAATAAGTGAATGGTCTTTTGAATTAGTCCGCCAGCCCCATCTAGTATTCCTGCAAAAAAATCAGCGGTTCTTTTCTCTGAATTTTGAAGGGATTGTTCAATCCCTATGCGAACACCTTCCGGCAACTGATATTTATGGCTATGAAATTCAGTAAGCCAAAGCTGATAAGTTTGAATGAGTTCAGGTATATGCTCCGTCAATTCACGCGATTGTTGAATAAAGGCAGGAATCAGGTTCATCAGAAACACGACAAGCATGAGGATAAACGTAAAATAGATAATAATAACCGCCATGCCTCTGGGGACGTTACGCTCATGTAATAGGTTAACGATAGGATTCAATAAGTAGGCAATGATCAAAGAGATAATGAAAGGCGTAATCACTGCTTTTACCAGTAACCAAACCCACGCCACGTGAGGCCATAAATGAACGAGTAACACTGCCGTTCCGGATAACAAGGCAAAAACACCTGCAAACATGAGGAGTCTTAATCTTTGTTCCATACTAGCCGCAAAGCCTCCTTTTTCATATTGTTCGGTTTGCCTGCTTATCCTATGCGCCTAAGCTAAAGGAAAAAGGGAGTCCGCCTTAACGGATCTCCCTAACACCTAATCCCCTTATCTTACCATACCCTTCATTCGTCTCATAAGCATCCTTGAAGCTGGAACTGCCATGCTGCCCAGCCATTCCATTGAACCTCTGCTCCAGTTCATCATTCTCTGCGCAGGTGTTTTTCTTCTTCTTGGAATGACCCACCCTGCAACGGCTAAAACAACGGCTCCTGCACCAACTAACCAGGACATTAATTGATTATTTCTCATTTGTTGTTTCCTCCCTTTCGGTTAAATGGATGCCTTCTTGATCGGTCAAGCCTGTTACCGGAAGAACAACAGCATCTTCTCCTACTCTCGTTCGTTCTAAGTGTTTAATGGCTTTACGCCCTTCCAACAAATCAGTCAGCAGTCCATCAGATAACTCATAACCGATGATTGATCCGATCTCTGTTTGAAAATAAACATCTTCGACTTCACCTAAACGATGACCATTGGAAGTAATCACAGGCTTTCCAATCATTCGAATGGGTCCTGCTTTCACTCCATTGAATTGTTCTGTTCCTTCTAGCGGAAGCATGGCTCCAACATGTGAAATCGTTACATAATCGTCCCCAATGGCATGAATGGAATCGGTGGGGATAAAGCGACCTCTGCGAAACATTGCTTTAATTTCTATTAATAGGCCTTGGAATGTCCAATCCTCGTCGAACAAAACGTCGCGGACAACCCCCAGCTCCTGACCGGCCTGCAGATCAAGGACTGGCAAGCCAATCACATCATTCGCTTTGTACACGGACAAGACCCTCCTTCCGCTTTCTTAGTGTGTGAAAGGGAGGGAGGGTCTATGTTCTACAAATTCTGCAATTGTTGTAAAGCATTCTTGGCTAGAAGATGCTCAGGGTTCAAGTCAATGGCTTTCTGGAGATAAGCCTTAGAGCCCTCTAGATCATTTAAATATGCCATAGCTACACCTAAATTAAAAAACGCATCAGCGTGCTCTGGTTGAATTGTGATGACTTGTTCAAAAATCGTCTTCGCCTCTTCAATATTTCCCATTCGAGCAAAGGCCAATCCTTTAGTGAAGAGAGCGTCTATGTCTTCAGGATCGAGAACCAAGCATTGGTCAAAACGTTCAACAGCCTCTTCTAACTGCTCCGTATGAAAGGCAGCCATGCCCAGCATAAAATGAAGATCATGGTGATCCATACCTAGTCCTTGTGCTTTCTGATAATATTCGATCGCTTTCTCGAAGTCCCCTAAATTGAAGAATACATTCCCTAACCCATACTGGAACAACTCTCCTAGCGGTTCCAACTCGATTGCTTTTTGAAACCAAGGAAGTGCTTCTTCATTTTTACCGGTACTGGCCAGGATGTTGCCAATATTAGCATAGGGATCAGGCAAGTTCGGGGCAAGCTCTATAGCTTTTTGAAAGTGAACGATTGCCTGATTTAATTCACCCTTAGTAAGTTCTTCTAACCCTAGCTGATTAAACTCTTCTGCCGTTTGATTACTCATGGTCTCTCCGTCCCTTTTAGTGCTTTATCAATAATTCCCCCGCCCAGACATTCTTCTCCTTGATAAAAGACGACAGCCTGTCCAGGAGTGATGGCCTTCTGTGGCTGATCAAACACAACATGGCAACAGTTGTCAGCGAGCAAGTGAACCGTCACTCCCTGGTCCGGTTGACGGTAGCGAAATTTAGCCGTACAAGTTAGTGTCGTCTCTGGAGCCGTATCGCTTACCCAATGTAGATCGGTTGCGAGTAAACTCGCGGAATACAGCGCGGGATGGTTGGAACCTTGGCCAACATACAGGATATTATTTTCCAGGTCCTTTGATACAACAAACCAAGGCTCACCTGTTCCAGCTCCTCCGATGCCAAGTCCTTGACGCTGACCCAAAGTATAATACATTAGACCGTCATGGCGCCCCTTCACAACGCCCTCCATCGTTCGAATCTCTCCAGGCTGTGCAGGAAGAAAAGAACTAAGGAATTCCTTGAAGTTACGCTCTCCAATGAAGCAGATTCCTGTACTATCCTTCTTATTCGCTGTTGCCAAGCCTGCTTCTTGAGCCAACTCCCTAACCCTTGATTTTGGAAGATGTCCGATCGGGAACATCGCTTTAGAAAGCTGCTCTTGTCCGAGTGTATTCAGGAAGTAGGTCTGATCCTTGTTCGAATCTGCTCCCCTTAATAATTTATACTCTCCATCTTGAAACTTTACCTGAGCATAATGACCTGTTGCCAAGTAATCTGCTCCAAGCTGAAGGGCACGATGAAGGAAAGCTTTAAACTTAATTTCTTTGTTGCACATTACATCTGGATTCGGTGTGCGCCCCTTTTTATACTCATCTAAGAAGTAGGTGAACACCTTGTCCCAATATTCTTTTTCAAAATTGACGGTGTAGTATGGAATACCGATCTGATCACATACGCGTCGAACGTCTTCATAATCTTCTTCAGCTGTACAGTGACCGAATTCATCGGTATCGTCCCAATTCTTCATGAAGATGCCGATCACATCATATCCTTGCCGTTTTAGTTCCAGCGCCGCTACGGAAGAATCAACTCCACCGGACATCCCTATGACCACGCGTGTCTCATGGTTAGCCTTCGTCATGATATCCATCACTACCCTTATCTGTTCGTTAATCGCTTAATAATCTCACACACTTTTTCTGCTGCAAGTCGACATTGCTCTTGCGTATTGTCCAAACCAAAACTAAAACGAATAGCGGACCCTAGACAGTGATCTTGAAGAGCCATCGCCTTTAATACATGGGAGACCTCCAATGATCCAGAAGCACAAGCGGATCCACTTGAGCAGGATACCCCAGCCATATCTAAATTCATCAGCATGACTTCCGTATCGACTCCTGGGAAGCTCACATTCAATATATGAGGAAGGAATTCTGTTGGATGACCATTCACTTCAAACGGAACTCCCTCACGAGTCCAAACAGAAATCATGGACTCCCGCAATGCCAGATATTTCTCCCGCCTTACGTCCATCGCATCAACAGCTATTTCTGCTGCCTTCGCGAACCCTACTATAGCAGGTACATTTTCTGTACCAGCTCGTCTCTTCTTCTCCTGAGCACCTCCGAAGATCTGAGGAGAAATCTTCACGTTGGGAGCCAAATAGAGTGCCCCGATCCCCTTCGGCCCATTAATCTTATGAGCAGAAATAGATAGCAAGTCCACCGGAAGAACTCGCATATCTAATGGAATAATTCCAAAAGCTTGAACCGCATCCGTATGAAAGTAAACGCCTGCCTCCCGAGTAATCTGTCCAATCTCGTGAATAGGCTGAAGGGAGCCAACTTCATTATTCCCGTACATGATACTCACTAAAATCGTTGTTTCCTTCATCGCACGCTGGAGATCTTGTATTCGAATTTGACCTTGTTCATCCACCGGAAGATAAGTAATCTCAAAACCGAGCTTCTCCAGCTGTTCACATGTATGAAGCACGGCATGATGCTCAATGCTCGAAGTGATAATATGGTTTCCCTTTTCCCGATTAGCCATCGCTACTCCGAACAAAGCCATATTATCCGCTTCTGTTCCCCCGCTTGTAAAGACAAGTTGTCCAGGTTCAGCATGAAGGCTTGCGGCAATAGTAGATCTTGCACGGTCTAATGCGGTTTTCACCATTCTGCCGAACTGATGAATGCTTGAAGGATTTCCATATGCTTGGCTAAAGTATGGCAGCATGGCCTCTACGACATCTGGATGCACAGGGGTAGAAGCCGCGTGATCCAGGTAAATGTATTCCATCTTGTTCAACCCCTAAATATAAAACATATACGAACTCTTATGCCCATCATCCTGATACTTAATAAGATCCTCTAGTGTAGTCGAATCTAGGACCTCAGATATGGCATCACGGATCTTAAGCCAAAGGTTTCTCTTAGCTGGGTCTTCTTCCTCTTCAAACTCAACAGGACTAATGGGTCCTTCCAATACCCGGATAATATCTCCAGCTGTTATTTCCTCTGGCTTCTTCGTTAAGATATAGCCGCCATACGCCCCACGAACACTCTTTACAAGTTCAGCGTTTCGTAAAGGAGCGACCAACTGCTCAAGATAATGCTCCGATAAGTCGTGTCTCTGAGCTATACTTTTCAATGAAATAGGACCCTCACCGAACCGCGTAGCTAGTTCCATCATGATCGTTAAACCGTAACGACCTTTGGTTGAAATTTTCATTTTCTACATCTCTCCCTATCGCCTTGTCTAATATTCTCTTCCATAGTTCGATAAAATATTGACAGATGGGGCCGATGGTCAGACAAAAGATGAGAGTACCAATGAACACGGGACCCCCGAGTACCCATCCTAAAACTAGAACTACTGCTTCTTTTCTCCACGCTTGGATTTAAGATAATCATTTAAGCGCTTTTCCTCTCCATTCTCGGTTGGTACATAGAATCTCTCATCAATATCGTCTGGAAGATATCGCTGTTCAACATAGCTTCCTGGATAAGAGTGCGGATACAAATAACCTTCACCATGCCCTAACTTCGAAGCTCCTTTATACGATGCATCCTTAAGATGGTTAGGAACTTGGCCATGACCTTTCGTTCTTACCCACTCCAATGCTCGATTAATTCCGTTATAAGCTGCATTACTCTTAGGTGAAATGGCGCAATACGTAACGGCTTGAGCTAGAGGTATTCTTGCTTCTGGCATCCCTAAGAACTGAACGGCTTGAAACGCGGAAACAGCGATCTGTAGAGCCTCTGGATTCGCATTCCCAACATCCTCTGATGCAGCAATAACCACCCGTCTCGCAATAAACAAGGGCTCCTCCCCTGCATCTAGCATCTGAGCAAGCCAGTAAAGGGCCGCGTCCGGATCTGAGCCTCGTATAGACTTAATAAACGCTGAAATGGTATCATAGTGACGATCTCCTGACTTGTCATAACGTACTGCACGGCGTTGGATAGAATCAACAGCAGCTTCTAAATCAATGACGATGATGTTTTGCTCATTGGGTACGGTCGTTATAACAGCCAGCTCTAGTGCATTTAATAGCCTCCGAGCATCTCCTTCAGCGTATTGAATGAAATGCTCTTTCGCCTCTTCCGTTAACTGTATATTCAGCTCCCCATAACCAACGGTGATATCGGTTAATGCACGATGGAGAATTCTCTCCATATGTAGAGGCTCGAGTGGGTACAACTGGAAGACTTGAGAACGAGACAAAAGAGCGGAATTCACTTCAAAAAAGGGATTCTCGGTTGTTGCTCCAATCAGAATGATCGTTCCTTCCTCCACATACGGTAGGAGGGCATCTTGTTGAGCCTTGTTAAACCGGTGAATCTCATCCACAAATAGGGTCGTTCTTTTTCGGTAAACATGGGACCTCTCTTTTGCCTCTTCAACCACTTTACGAATATCAGCGACACCTGCTGTTACCGCATTAAGTTCGGTAAAGGCCGCCAACGTTACCCCTGAGATCACTTTAGCTAAGGTTGTTTTCCCTGTTCCTGGAGGACCATAAAAAATAAGGGAGGAGATCTGATCTGCTTCGATCGCACGGCGCAATAACTTTCCTACACCGAGGATGTGTTCCTGCCCAATAAATTCATTAAGATTCCTTGGCCTCATTCTGGCTGCTAACGGTTGACGATGATCTTGGTTGCTCTGAGTGCCTGCCTCTTCAAAACCAAACGAAAAAAGATCCATATTCTCCCTCTTCACAGATATTGCATTTTTTCCTGTCATTATATGAAAGTTTCTCTTAACTGTAAAGCTAGAGAACTTTATTCACTGACGCGTTGAATTTTCACTTGGGCTTTAGCCAATAAGTCATTGATAACGACACTAGCCATGATTAAACCTGCAACAGACGGAACGAACGCATTGCTAGATGGTGGCTGCTTGGCCTTTCTTATTGGAGAATTAGGGTTCTGAACAACTTCCTCAAGAACTTCTTCTCTCTGTTTAACAGGAATCTCCGTAGAATAAACCACTTTCACGCCCTTCTTTATTCCATCCTTTCTTAGCTCACGGCGCATAACCTTGGCAATGGGATCGTAAGAAGTCTGGAATAAATCCGCTACCTTAAAACGAGTGGGGTCAGTCTTATTGGCAGCACCCATGCTGCAGATGATAGGAACTTCTCTCATCCGACATTCCTTGACGAGATGAATTTTACTTGACACTGTATCCATCGCGTCTACCACGTAATCGTACTTTTCAACTTCTGAGAAGAAGCTATCATACGTTTCAGCATTATAGAACATATTTAATACACGCACATCACATTCCGGATTAATTCTAGCGACTCTCTCCTTCATAAGCTCGGTCTTCTCTTGACCAACCGTATCAAGTAGAGCATGAATCTGACGGTTAACATTCGTAATATCCACAACATCTTTATCGAGTAAAATTAAACGCCCAACCCCTGTACGAGCTAACGCCTCCACGGTAAAGGAACCCACTCCTCCAATTCCTAGTACGGCTACGGTACTTCCTTTTAACGCCTCTAATCCTTCCTTTCCGATGGCTAACTCTGTCCTTGAGAACTGATGAAGCATATATCCGTTTACCCCTTTCAAAAATTAAACAAGTTTTAGTATATGGTTTCCACTTATTATGAAAAAACTTCCTGTGGGTCGACATTTATTGTCCGGATAAGAAAGTAAGTCCAGTTGACAAATAGGTGAACTTAACAATTCAATCGTTCAAAATGTAAATATAGCACAATCTTACACAAATAGAAACTAGAAACATGGCCAACCTTAAACCTCAGTTTTACCCTACTCTTCCTTAGACAAAACAAAAAGAGGACTTCTCATCACTGAGAAATCCTCTATTCTTGTTAATGGATAGAGTCCCATCCATGCCGTAACTAACCTAAGTTTTGAACCTGCTCAAAACTATTCCCAATCTAAGAAGGGTGCATCCTATTCCTTGCTTCACATCCGAGCACGCGTGCCCGGCTCCATTCCCCAAGGAAACTCCGGAATCCCGTATCAATATCTGTTGGGCTCAAAACGTATGGGTCTTACGTACATCCTAGGACTCTGTTGACCTTATTTTAACTCAAATTGAAAACGATTGCAATACCCTTACAAGCCTATATTTTTACTTCTTCCGGCAATTTCAATTGGATATGCAATTCATTCAACTGTTTTAATTCAACCGTACCAGGAGCATCTGTCATAGGATCACTTGCACTTGCGGTCTTCGGGAACGCAATGACTTCTCTTAAATTGGTACGTCCAGCAAGAAGCATTACTAATCGATCTAGACCGAAGGCTACCCCTCCATGAGGTGGAGTCCCGTATTCAAACGCATCCAAGAGGAATCCAAACTTCTCATAGGCTTCTTCCTTACTGAATCCAAGAGCTTGGAACATCTTCTCCTGAATCTCACGCTTATAAATACGCATACTTCCTCCACCAATTTCAAATCCGTTAAGCACAAGGTCATAAGCTTGCGCCCGGATCCCAGATGGATCAGAATCAAACAGATGAAGGTCCTCTACACGCGGCATCGTAAACGGATGGTGCAGAGCTACATAGCGCTTAGCATCCTCATCGTATTCTACCAACGGGAAGTCAACTACCCACGCGAACTTAAACACACTAGCATCAATTAATCCTAGGTCTTTACCAAATTTCGAACGAAGAGCCCCAAGGGAATCTGCCACTACTTTAGGAGAATCCGCAACAAACAACAGCAAGTCTCCCTCTTCTACTTCAAAGCGTGCTTTAAACTGGGCAATTTCCTCTTCATTAAAGAATTTTGCAATCGGACCTTTGATTTCGCCATCCTTGAAGGCGATCCAAGCAAGACCCTTTGCTTTGTACTGTCCAGCAAACTTAGCTAGATCATCGATGTCTTTACGAGAGAAATGACCGCAGCCCTTCACATTGATTCCTTTAACTTGACCACCGCGCTCAATCGCTCCACTGAACACTTTAAATCCGCATTCAGCTACCAAATCTGATATATCTACTAATTCCATTCCAAAACGCAAGTCAGGCTTGTCTGAACCATAGCGTCCCATTGCTTCTTGATAAGTCAAGCGTTGGAAAGGCGTCTCTACTTTAAGTCCGATTGCTTTTTCACAAACTTCCGCCATCAATTGTTCCATCATGTTCAACAATTGCTCCATAGACAAGAAGGAGGTCTCAATATCCACTTGAGTGAATTCAGGCTGACGATCCGCTCTTAAGTCCTCATCACGGAAGCATCGAACAATTTGGAAATACTTTTCGTAACCTGAAACCATCAGCAACTGCTTAAATAATTGAGGTGATTGTGGCAAAGCAAAGAATTCTCCTGGATGAACACGGCTTGGAACTAAGTAGTCGCGAGCTCCTTCGGGTGTACTCTTTGTAAGCATCGGTGTTTCAATTTCTAAGAATCCTTCGTTATCTAAGAAATCTCTGAAAGACTTAGCTACTCGATGGCGCAGCATAAGAGATTGCTGCATGACAGGTCTACGTAAATCAAGATAACGGTATTTCAAACGAAGGTTTTCATCCACGTCTACTTGATCTTCGATCATGAATGGAGGGGTTTTTGCTTCATTTAAAATTTCAACTTCAGAAACATAAACCTCAATTTCACCTGTCTTCATTTTGGGATTAATCGTTTCTGGACTTCTCTCTACGACTTTACCTCGAACAGTTAGTACGTATTCACTACGAATACGGTCTCCTCTTTCATGAGCCTCGGCATTGAATTCTGGGTTTAGTACAATCTGGACTAAGCCGCTGCGGTCACGTAAGTCAATGAAGATAACGCCGCCTAAGTCCCTTCTTTTTTGAACCCAACCGCTGATTGTAACCACTTGTCCTACTTGCTCCTTACCTATTTGTCCGCAATGATGCGTGCGAAATGTTTCTACCACTTTCGTTTCCTCCTTTTATATTTGAGTTAAGTACGAAGAAAGGACACCATGTCTTTCCATGCGACTTCATTCTGTTCACCCGTCTGCATGTTTTTAATCACGATGACTTGCTTGTTCAATTCATCTTCTCCAAGAATTAATACGAAACGAGCTTGATATCGGTCAGCAGCTTTTAACTGTGCTTTCATCTTGCGCCCTTGATAATCCTTATCTGCAGCAAAGCCATGACTTCTCAGCTCATCTAATAGCCTCACAGCCTCTTTTTCTGCAGGTTCTCCTAATGCAACAAGGAAGCAATCTAAGTTGGTTTGAATGGGAAGTTCAATATTTTGAGCTTTTAGCGTCAAGAGTACGCGTTCAATACTCATTGCAAAACCGATTCCAGGCATGTCATTGCCGCCGATCTGTTCCACCAAGCCGTTATATCGTCCCCCACCACAAATGGTTGTGATCGCTCCGAACCCTTCAGCCATAATCTCAAACGCTGTTTGTGTATAATAGTCCAAGCCACGAACCATCCTCGGATTAACGGTGTACTCTATTCCTAGGCGGTCTAGGTGCTGTTTTACTTGCTCAAAATGGGGAGAGCAATCATCGCACAAGTGCTCTGTGATATTAGGGGCTTGCTTCGTAAGCTCCTTACACTTTTCATTCTTACAATCAAGAATTCTGAGCGGATTGCGCTCCATTCGAGACTGACAGTCTGAACATAATTCCTCGCGTCTCTCGGCCAAGTGAGCCACAAGGTGTTCCCTATGTACAGGGCGGCAGGTCGTGCAGCCAACACTATTTAATTCCAGCTTTAGTCCTTTCAACCCTAGTTCTTCATAGAGTCTCATCGCTAATGCAATCGTTTCGGCATCAATAGAAGGGTCATGGGAACCAATCGCTTCAATACCAAACTGTGTGAACTGTCGCATTCTCCCTGCTTGCGGGCGCTCGTAGCGAAACATCTGACCAATATAGTACAGCTTACTTGGTTGATTAGGGTCTCCATACAATTTGTTCTCTACATAAGAGCGAACAACAGCCGCTGTTCCCTCAGGACGCAAGGTGATGCTTCTTCCTCCCTTATCGGTAAAGGTGTACATCTCCTTCTCCACAATATCCGTTGTTTCTCCAACTCCGCGGTGGAACAACTCTGTATGTTCGAAAATAGGGGTCCTAACCTCTCTATAGTTGTATCGCTTGCAGATGTCTCTTGCTTTCTGCTCAATAAATTGCCATAACTCCACTTCACCAGGGAGCACATCAGCGGTACCCCTTGGAATGTGAATCGCCATGATCTTTTCCTCCTCGCAACCAAATCTTATAAACCTAGATAAAACAAAAAAACTCCCACCCCCGACTTGTGTCAGGGACGAGAGTTTGTTAATCACCCGTGGTACCACCCTATTTGAGAACCTATTCATTCTCACTCTATGCATAACGTTGCTCACGCCGACAAGCTACTAAGTAGACCGTTCGCTTGTGGTCCTCTGGGACGTCCTTCACCATACCGATATAGAGAAGTGATTGCAGCCGAGTCACTTCCTCTCTGAACTATAACACTAGCCTGGTTACTCTTCCCTTCAAGGGATCATATATTCAACTGTTTAATATATTACTGAGAAGAAGTATTCATGTCAAGAATAATTGATTCAGTGCTTCAATTTTTGCTTCTGTATACTTCTCAAACCCTTCATTATAGGCCTTAGGTTCCTTTGGGTTGGCAAAACGAGAGATTTTACCTGTTTCCGGATGCACCCACTTGCTAGAGGCCCCACAGCCTAACCCAATGATCGATTGGACCTCTTCCATGATCATGATATTATATATACTTTCTTTTCCCGGGTGTGCGTAGCCAATGTTCTCAAGATTACCCAAAATATTCTTTTGACGATACAGATAGTATGGGACATAACCGAACTTCTTAGTCCAATCCGTTGCTCTCTGCATCATTTGTGTGATCTCCTCGCGAGTGGCTACTTTATACTTTTCGCGATTTTGGGTCATTTCTGAAGCCCGTTTAAAGGAGAGGGTGTGAACAGTTAAGGATTCAGGGTTTAACTTCTGTGTTTCACTGAGTGTAAATTCAAATTCATGGAGGCCTTCCCCCGGCAGACCAATAATGAGGTCCATATTAATATTATTCATTCCCATCTCACGGGCAAGCTTAAATTTCTCTATTGTTTCTTCTACTGTATGATGACGACCAATCGCCTTTAATGTTTCTTGAATATACGATTGTGGATTAATACTAATTCGATCGATTCCCCACTTTTTCAATACATCAAGCTTCTCAGGTGTAATGGTATCAGGCCGCCCCGCCTCAACGGTAACCTCTCTTACACGTTCCATGGACGGAAAAGATTCATACATCTCCTCATAAAGCATGTCCATCTCTTCCGCCGTAATGCTTGTTGGGGTACCGCCTCCGAAGTAAATCGTCGTAATGGGTACATCATGCTCCTTTAACCAAGCTCCAATTTGTCTCATCTCGTAATGGAGCCCGCCCAAAAAGGACTCAACGGATCCTTGTCTACCACCAATGGCATAAGCTGGGAATGTACAGTATGCACATTTCGTCGGGCAGAAAGGAATACCAATATAGATGCTTACTTCTCTCTTTAACTGATGAAGATCTGGTACAGCCATTAACTGACGTTCAACAATTTGCTCCATGAGCTGAGTTTTTTGAGGATGTACTCGGTATTCTTCCTGTAGTTCACTATGTATTCGCTCAACAGATTGACCTTTTTGCAACTTTTGATGCATCAGCTTCGTTGGTCGAATACCAGTTAGAATTCCCCAAGGTTGTACGATGCCTGTATACTCCTCTAGTGCAGAAAGGAGAGCATGGCTAATGGCACGCTTGGCCTTCTTACGCCATTCAGATGGAGAAAGATGCTCATCCTTGTCAACATGATAGCACTTCTCAATGGTTTGCCCGCTCAACCTATCTTGTAGTGTAGCCTCGGCTCGAATCTGATTGGAGTCTTCTAATATCAGTTCGATAACAACATCACATTCAGATTCCTCTTCCTTAAATACAACATGCACTTCCTCATAAAACAGCTCTATGATATGGGTAATGGACAATTCCCAAGATTCTTCTAGACCTACAACTCGAATCTTCATTCTTATCTCCTTTAGACCACTTAACTTCCCGTCTACTGTATCATCTGCCTATTCTTCTGGCAAGATCCCGCCCCTCTCCGAAGTTCATCAATCCTGATTGTACCTTTTCCCACATATCATTTTGCTCACTCGTATCCTTCAAATCAGCACTACCGCCTGTTAGAGTGGTTTGAATCAACTGTAATTCCTTTAGTCCTTGTCTCATAATGCGCCTCCTTCAGCTATATCTTTATTACTATTGTTACCACTAATGATGAATTTTTCTCATTCGAAAGAGGATATCCCCTGTTTAAAAGCGAAAATAAAAGTCATGCGAAAAACAACCAGCCAAGAAAGGATTATCACATTGTCGCGATGGACCGAATCCGCATTCAACTTATAGCTTTACTTGTGATTTTGATTTTTTGTATACCAGCTTTGACCGTTCAATCCAATACCGAACCATCTGGTACCGTGACCATCACGGTAAGCAGTCTTAATGTCAGGGATGGAGCGAGTTTGAAGCACAACGTGATCGCTCAAGTTAAGGAAAATCAAACCTTTCCCGTGCTTCAAACCAAAGACAATTGGATTCAGATCCTCCTAGATGATAATCTAAAAGGATGGATTGCTTCCTGGCATGTGGAGGTTAAACAGTCTGGAACCACATCGTCCACTTATGTAACTCCAATGCTTGAAGTGCTTAATGTACGCTCTGGGCCTAGTACATCCTTCCAAGTCATTGAACAGATTACGAATACTGAAAGTTATGTTAGATTAGAAAGCCAAGGGGACTGGATTAAAATAAGGCTAAAAAACGGGGCCGAGGGATGGACGGCTGGTTGGCTGATGAAGGATAACAATTCTGCCTCTTCCTCCAGTCCATCAGCGGGGCCAACCTTAAGTTCTCCTCCCTCTTCGAAAGCCACAGTTAATGGCTCCATTCTCAATGTTCGAAGCGGCCCTGATACAAGCTACTCTGTAGCTGGACAAGTACGTGCAGGAGATACCTTGGTGATATTAGAGCAAAAAGGAGACTGGCTTCGTGTCAAGAAAGATCAATTAGAGGGATGGGTAGCGAATTGGTTAGTAAAAGTCGAATCTTCTTTGCCTCAGAATCAACCTAAGCCACAGCATCCATCAGAAGAACCAACTATTAAAATCTTAAATCCTGGCACGAATCTTCGTTCTGGTCCTTCTACCTCTTCCGGAGTCGTAAAGGTAGCGGACGTAGGGGAAACCTACCAAGTACTTGGGGTCGAAGGAGATTGGTACCGAGTCCAGATCACTAGTAATGAAGTCGGCTATGTAGCTGGATGGATTGTGTCAGCACATGGCATCGCGGGTGTTGAACGTAAAGGGATTGAGTCTGTCCTTAAGGGGAAAACCATCCTCATCGATCCAGGACACGGAGGCAATGACAGTGGTGCCATAGGCCCCCATTTAGGAACATTGGAGAAGCTAGTAAATCTTAAGGTTAGTCAGCTCTTAAGCAGTAAGCTTCGAGCAGCAGGGGCTACCGTCATTATGTCACGAGATGAGGATCGCAGAGTGTCTCTTCAGGAAAGGGTGGACATGTCTATTCAGAGGCAAGTAGATGCGTTTATTAGCGTCCATCATAACACGAGCGAAAACTACCGAATTAATGGTGTCATCACCTACTTTTACAGCAATGGAGAAGACCGAGATCTTGCCAACACGATTCAAAAAGAAGTGGTGAAACGAACAGGATTAGCTGACCTCAAGGCCCGTTATGGAAATTATTTTGTGTTGAGGGAGAACCCACAACTCGCCGTCTTATGTGAGCTTGGATTTCTAACAAACTACCAAGAGGAAGTCATTATTAATACGAAGGACTTTCATGATCAAGCTGCTGAGGGCGTTTTCCAGGGGATCTTGAAGTACTTTAGTGATAAAAAATAACCGACTGGCCAATAAAATAGGGCTAAAGCCAAAGAGCACTTGGATTCGCTCTTGGCTATAGCCCTATACATTTAACTTTCTACTATCAGGGTTACGGGCCCATCATTAGTCAGACTCACTTGCATCATAGCACCGAATATTCCCGTTTCTACTTGAATACCCATCTGTCTTAGCTTGTCGTTAAAAAGATCATACAGTTTCTCCGCATAATCGGGACGGGCAGCTGCCATAAAGTTGGGTCTTCGGCCCTTTCTGCAATCACCATAAAGGGTAAACTGAGAAATGGAAAGAAGCTTGCCGTTGACATCAAGAAGAGAATGATTCATCTTGCCTTGCTCATCCTCGAATATCCGTAGGTTCGCGACCTTCTCCGCTACAAAACGAACATCATCTTCCGTATCCTCATGAGTAATTCCTACCAATAAAACAAGACCTTTATCAATGCTGCCTGTTACGCGATCTTCTACGGTAACTTGTGCTTGTTTGGATCGCTGTACCACTACTCTCATTTCGGTACCCCTTTTACGTGTTTAACACTCTTCTTACGGTATAGACGTCTTTGATTCTTTTCAGACGCTCTACCACCCTCTGTAAATGACTGACATTATTAATCGCAATAGTCATGCTGATCTTTGCTACTTTATTCTTATCAGCTTTTCCTGTAACCGCGATAATGTTTGTTTTGCTGTCGGCAACGGCATTCAGTACTTCGTTCAGTAGTCCGCTGCGATCATGTCCTGTCACTTCTATATCGACATTATATTCCTGTATGCGATCGCCTTCCCAATCAATATGAATTACACGGTCCTTTTCCTCTTCATTCTTGATGTTAGGGCAGCTTGTTCTGTGTACTGAGATTCCTCTTCCTCGTGTGATGAAACCAACAATCTCATCGCCTGGAATTGGAGTACAACATCTAGAGAAGCGTACAAGGAGATTGTCAATCCCTTTAACGGAGATCCCCTGATCAGGAGTCTTACGCTTAGCAAAGTCTTGTTTAAATTCAGGGATAGACTTTTCCTCTCGTACTTTTCTAATCTTTTCCGTTAGTCTTGTAACCAATTGAGCAGGAGTCAATCCCCCATATCCGATGGCTGCATACATATCCTCTTCATTGTTGAAGTTGAACTTGTTCGTCGCCTCAGCAATGTTCTCCGAGGTAAGGGCTTCCTTGAGCTCAAACCCTTGTTTCTTCAACTCTGACTCAACAGCTTCTTTTCCTTTGAGGACATTCTCTTCGCGCTTCTCTTTCTTAAACCAGGCTTTAATCTTATTACGGGCTTGGGAGGACTTCGCTATCTTGAGCCAATCACGGCTAGGGCCATAACTATGCTTTGAAGTTAATACTTCTACAATGTCTCCTGTCTTCAAAGAATGATCTAATGGAACAATCTTATTATTTACCTTTGCTCCAATACATCGATTTCCAACCTCGCTGTGGATACGATAGGCAAAATCAAGAGGAACTGAGCCATTCGGAAGCTCCATAACATCTCCCTTAGGCGTAAATACAAAAACGACATCGGAGAAAAGGTCCATCTTAAGTGATTCCATAAATTCCTGAGCATCTTTAGCATTATCCTGCCATTCCAGAATTTCGCGGAACCAGGTGAGCTTATTCTCCAGATTCTCATCCTCTGTAGGTGTCTTTCCTTCCTTGTAAGCCCAGTGAGCTGCGATACCGTATTCAGCTGTCCGGTGCATCTCACCAGTACGTATCTGGACCTCAAGCGGTTCTCCATTGGGTCCAATAACCGTCGTATGCAAGGATTGATACATATTCGCCTTAGGCATGGCGATATAATCCTTAAACCTTCCTGGCATTGGCTTCCAGAGCGTATGAATAATCCCTAGTGATGCATAGCAGTCGCGGATATCTTCTACAATGACACGAACGGCAAGAAGATCATAAATTTCATTAAACTCCTTATTCTGTCTTATCATCTTGTTGTAGATACTATACAGGTGCTTCGGTCTCCCTGAAATATCTGCTGAGATTTGCAACTCTCTAAGTTTCCCGCGTATCTCATCAATGACTTGTTCAATATACTTTTCACGCTCGGTTCGTTTTTTCTGCATTAAATTAACAATACGGTAATACTGCTGCGGATTAATGTAGCGAAGCGCAACGTCCTCCAGCTCCCACTTGATAGAAGCGATTCCCAATCGGTGAGCTAAAGGAGCGAATATTTCTAATGTCTCGTTAGCGATTCTTCGCTGCTTCTCTTCTGGAAGGTGCTTTAATGTCCGCATATTGTGAAGCCTGTCAGCAAGCTTGATTAAAATAACCCGGACATCCTGAGCCATAGCCAGAAACATCTTCCGATGATTCTCCGCCTGTTGCTCTTCTTTTGATTTATACTTAATGCGGCCTAATTTAGTAACACCATCGACTAAATTAGCCGTGTCTTCACCAAATTCTTTCTTTATCTCGTCAAGGCTAACGGGAGTATCTTCAACAACATCATGCAAAAAACCAGCAGCTACGGTGACAGCGTCCATCTGCATCGTGAGCAAGATCTCAGCCACCGCTATAGGATGGATAATATAGGGTGCTCCTGATTTTCGAATTTGTCCATCATGAGCACTTCGAGCAAACTCGCATGCACGAATCAGCATCTTGACATCATGGTCAGGCAAATACATACGAGCCTTGGCTATGGCATTGTCAGCGGCATGTTCAATGGCAGTATCGACGCTCATTCTTTTCACCTTTCATCTGTTTGGTGTATCTTGTGTTCGTCATTTTAAGATACACCGCAGTCGTTCGGATATTTTTCTCTCCATTATCTTTGAAATTTATACAAATGTAAAGGTTTGTTGATTGAAAAAAGCAATATTCGCCCCAGAGTCTGCCGTTTTCGATAACGACATCGTTCAAGAGGAGATTATTGCTTTGTCCTTTTTATTTTAATATTTTACAAGAGAGAATACATCGATATCCTTAATTTTATCTTTTCCATTCAAGTAGGTTAACTCAATGAGGAAGGCTGCACCAACAATTTCCCCGCCAAGTTGTCTGACTAAATTTACAGTCGTTGAAATGGTTCCACCCGTCGCCAATAAGTCATCTGCAATTAACACGCGTTGTCCGGGTTGAATCGCATCTTTATGCATAGCTAATTGATCCTTGCCATACTCAAGATCATAGTCCGCCGAGATTACTTCTCCTGGAAGCTTTCCAGATTTTCTTACAGGGGCAAAACCTGCATCTAGAGCGTATGCCAGAGGAGCACCTACGACAAATCCACGAGCCTCTGGACCGGCAATAATATCAACCTTGAGGTCCTTTGCGTATTGTGCAATTTCATCGATCGCTTTCTTATAAGCCACACCATCTTTCAGTAAAGTGGTGATGTCCTTGAAGCGGATTCCTTCTTTCGGGAAATCGGGGATAACTCGAATATAATCTTTAAAATCCATATCAATGCTTCCTCCTAAGTATGGTTATGTATTATTTTATCCTGATTAATGATTTGACATAAAACTTCGAAATTGGAATAAAGGATTTCTGTTTCCATTACTAATTCGTGCTGCTTCATCTTATACGAATGGGATTCCGCTAGATCTTTCTTTTCAGGTGTTGGTACCACTTCAATCAGCGATCTTTCGTACTTTAAAAAACCTAATTCTAGGAACACTTGAATCATGAAATCAATGGCATTTTCACTTACTCCTCTAGCTTTGGCAACTGCTGGGATCGATTCCACTCTTAGTGACTGCCTAGTTCTAAGCAAACCATACAGCCATTTGAATTGGTCTCGAGATGGAATACTAGCCAGTTGGTTACGATGGTCTGATCCAAATAGGCAATAAAGCCTTCCATACTGTGGCAACTCCCTCAAGACTTTCCTTAGTTCATCCATTGAATGAGGCATATCATACCAAAAAAGAGTTGGAATAAACTCGTGGAGATATAAGTGTTGCTCATCTGGTACCAGACAAACCTGATAATTCTTCTTTCCCTCGACAAGAGCACTAAGCTCAGCAAGACTCTCCTTACGGAAACATAAAAAGACGGAGTTTGGTTCGGCAAACTTCTTGATCTTATCTAACTTATGGTTAGTCCCTCGGTAATCGAAAATTTGACTATGATGAATGGCTAAATCTCGTATTAAAAATTGAGGTCTTCTTACGCCGTTCCATTCATGGATAGCCGGTTCACCTACAATATCAGCGACCGCGTTCTTCGAGACTTGGGGAACGATCTGACCTAGACCGTCACTTCCCACAGCTTCTATCCCCACATCTTCTTGAATTAACGTACACTTCAAATCCTGTTGGCCTAACCCCACTTGACGAATATCCCTTAGTTCCGCTTGACGGATAATAAACATTGGAGGGAGATTCCCACTTCCAAATGGTGCCAATAACTCAAGTCCTTCAATCGTAGCCAAATTCCAATCAGATACTCGGCTCTCGGCATCAATGTCTACACGTGTAGCCAAACTGTCGGTCTCTTCTTGCACATGTTGAACACTCTCTTTACTGTTTTGAAATAAAGCTTCGACAATAGATGCCAGATCATCTCCTGGATCAGCCGTTAATAAGTGTACCAACTCCATTTGGGCCGATATATTATTCAGTATTGTAACAGCCATAAGTTGCGGAGCTACTTGTTTGTTTAAGCGGATTGCTTTAACTAATGCCTTAATCCCTATATTCTTACTCCTCTTCAGAGAATCTAATCCGAATTTAACCATAATCCGGTTCTCCCCAATTAAAGATGACTGAGCAGCAAGTGTCCCTAATGCGGCGAGGTCAAGAAACTGTTGAGAGGATTCTCCTAGAAGGGCTTGAGCAAATTTATAAGCTATGCCTGAACAAGACAGTCGAGGAAAAGGGGATTCTCCTTTTAGAATATCCGGATGTATAATAATCTTTTCCTTATGGACCGTTTCCTCAAATATCCCTACAGTAACGACAAATTCTTCAGTTGCAGGAATTCTCTCTTGCTTAGCAGCATAGACTTGCACAAGTTCTTTAGGCCCGCCTGCAGCGATAATTAAATTTATTAATAAGCTTGCTGCTATAACTGAGTCTAAATAAAGAGCACACTCAACAACGATAGGTTTTTTCTCTTCCATCCTTTTTTGTATCCTCGCTACGTTCATCTCTATCCCAGGAATAACGTTGGGGCTGTGAAGATGATCAAGCGATGGATGCAGAAATGTTCTAGCTTGTTCTGGATTATGTAGCTGTCTATGGACTAATAACCTGGCCAATACGGACGATATTCCAATTTCACGTTGTAGCGTGGCAACCGCTTGTTCGTCAATTTCTGGTGTAACCCACTGAGTTCGCGATGGCAGCATATAGACTCCACCCCTCCAAAAGAACATTATACTGAACCTGCAAGGTGTGGACAATCCTACTTACACTTTTTTGTTAATGAAATACCTCCGGTTGATTGTCATTACCAAATTCACCACTGTAAGGATTAATGTGAACCATAACATCCTGAACATGCTCAAATTGGTTCATTAACGTATGCTTAACTTCTTTACCAATGGCGTGACCCTTTTCTACAGAGATATTCGGGTTTACACCAACCTTTACATCAACAATAACATAGTGTCCGTGCTCACGAGCAAACAGTTGGTCTACACTAATTACACCATCGACTTTCTCCACCGCGTCCACTAGTTCTTTGGCATCTTCTTCATGTATAACATGATCCAAAGTATTGTGGACGGATTCCTTTAGAATATTGTAAGCCATCTTGAGCACAAGAACAGACACGACAATCCCAGCTAATGGATCTAGGTAGAGTAAAAGGGGAATACCAAGTTTTCCGCCTAATACCGCTCCTCCAATACCAACCAGTGCAGCTAAAGAAGAATAAACATCTGATCGATGGTCCCAAGCATTGGCAATAAGCGCTTGGCTGTTTAATCTTTTCCCTAGTTTGTACTTGTATCGAAACATCGCTTCCTTCACTACCATGGAAATAATAGCAGCATAGATCGCTATCACTCCAGGTGCAGCAAGGGGCTCCCTCATCGTTTCAAAAGAGGCTGAAGCCACTTCCAAGCCAACCACAAACATAATAATGCTGACAACAATGGCTGCAATGGACTCGGCTTTACCGTGTCCATAGGGGTGATCTTCATCCGGCGGTTTTCTCGCAGCCCTCAAGCCAATCAAGACTGCTAAGGAACCTACCACATCGGAAGCTGAGTGTACCGCATCAGCTATTAACGCTTTACTATTCGCAATATAACCGATAAAACCTTTTACAATCGCCAGTACAATATTGCCGACGATCCCGATCCAAGCAGCAAACTCTGCCTTCTTAAATCTTTCTTCCTTCATAAATTCACCTCTTGCTCCTCATATGAAAACCGCGGGGAAGCCCCGCGGTTTTCAGCTGTTATTTTATTTTACGCTCTAAGAGGCTTCATTATTTGCTGAAGAGAAGCGATTTTTCGCTAAATCTCTACCTTTCCACTCTAACCAGATCTGGCTGGCAATAAAGATGGAGGAATACATACCAAAAAGTAGCCCCACTAGAAGTGCTAAGGCGAAGTTTTGGATAGCAGGACCACCAAAGATAAATAAAGCAGCCGCGGCAAATACCACAGTGATTACCGTATTAATCGAACGTACGATGGTTTCTTGGATAGAGACATTAACCACCTTTTCCAAGTCTTCCATCTTTTTAACTTTATACAATCGTAGGTTCTCACGTATACGATCAAAAGTAACGATTGTATCATTAATGGAGTAACCAACAATGGTTAGAATCGCTGCAATAAAGGGTAAATCAACCTCTAAACGGAAAATGGAGAAGAAAGTAATGACCGCAAAAGCGTCATGAAGTAACGCAATTATACCGGCAATCGCAAAACGATATTCAAATCGGATCGTGACATAAATAATAATCCCAATTGATGCAATAGCCACCGCATACATGGCATTCTTCGCTAACTCACGGCTAACGATAGGATCTACTGTACTCTCCTGAATATCTACTTGCTCCCCATATTTTGCTGTAAAGGCATCCTTCACGCTGGCTATCTGTTCTTTGCTTAATGGCTCACCAAACTGCACAGCAGCTCTTTCGCGATTATCGCCGGCTGTTTCTACACTACCTGGCTCTAGCCCGAGTGCTTTTAGCTCTTCACGAACTTCCTGTTCGGTGAAAGGCTTGGCAATCATGATGTCCATTCGGGTTCCACTCTTAAAGTCTACTCCAAGATTAAGTCCTTGAACTAATAAAGAGATGATCCCTATGACTACTATAAATATGGAAAGTCTGAAAAAGGTCTTTCTTTTATTCACATAGTCGAAGGTCTTTATGTTATAGCTCACCGATTTCACTCTCCTTAACCCCATAATACCAAGGCTTACGTAAGGCATTGGAGCGTACCCAGATGGCCAACAATAAGCGAGTTCCGAACACTGCTGTAATTATCGTAAGAACGATACCGATCATAAGAGTAACAGCAAATCCTTGAACAGCGCTTGTCCCGAAATAGAACATGACTGCCCCTGCTATCATAGTCGTAATATTGGCATCTAAGATCGTAGACAGAGAACGTCTCTGACCCGCACGAACGGCAGAAAGAAGCGTCTTGCCTGATCGAAGTTCTTCTTTAATACGTTCATAGGTAATAATATTGGCATCTACTGCCATACCTACTGTCAAAATAAAAGCAGCAATACCTGGTAAAGTTAATGTTGCATTCAATAGGTTCTGTACGAGAAGCAACAGATACATATATGCGATTAGAGTTATAATAGCGATAACGCCTGGCCAACGATAGTAGAAAAACATAAAGGCAAAAATTAACGCCACACCAATTCCGCTGGCATAAATTCCTTTTTCCAGAGATTCTTGACCCAGTTTGGCTCCAACGCTATTGGAATATAGCTCCTTCATCTCAACAGGAAGGGCTCCAGCGTTTAAAATAGCTGAAAGTTCAGTGGCTTCCTGTACCGTATAGTTTCCAGTGATAGAAGCTACTCCTCCAGAAATAACACTTTGAACGACAGGGCTAGTAAGAACATCTTCATCCAACACAATACTGATTGGCTTACCTAAGTGTTCTTCTGTAATTTGTCTAAATTGCTCTGCATCTTTTAATTTAAGGGCAATATAAGGGCGTTTCACTTCATCATACTGAACAGAGGCACCGCCTTCCGCCAGATCATTACCTGTCATTAATTCTTCCCCAGTCATACTTACAAAAGAAAGTTTGGCAGGGGTCCCTAGAAGTCTACGAGCGTCCTCCTGGTTCGTCACTCCTGCAAGCTTAACACGGATTCGGTCATTCCCTTCAATAGAAACTTCGGGTTCCGATACTCCAATAATATTAATTCTTTTCATAATAGCGGATACTGTATCCGTCAATGTATCCTTGTTTAATTCTTGTCCTTCCTGTATCGGCTTTACCTCATACAGAATCTCAAACCCTCCACGAAGATCAAGTCCGAGGGTAACCCCTTTGACTACTCCTGTTGCGGTTGCACCGATGATGCCGAAGGTCAACCCTACTACTAGAAGAAAGGCTATAATCCGGCTCCATTTTATCATGAGCGTTGTTTTCCTCCTTTAACTTGTTGCCTGTGTTAGCGTAATACACAGGCTTGTCCTGTCTGAAGCTATTTCTCTCCAATAGTGCTATTATACGCATCGCTTCAAATGCATGTCAATTCAGGTCATTAAATCTCAAATTAGGCAGAAAAAAGAAGAGCAACCCTAGGGCTGCTCCTCCTTTACTCAAATTCTCCCCGGTAAACTTTCATCGTCATCCAATTCATAAATTTTGTCACTTTCAGGGACAAGATATCGTTAACAATGCGATGGATGAGAGGAATTTCTTTCTTATACGCACTCGATACGCACTCCCATATCTCTTCTGGTGTCACGTTTTCATAACCTAACATTTGAAATTCTTCAGCCTTACTCCTGCATACTTGCGACATTTGTTTTTTTAAGTCTTCTAATGTTAACGAATTCTCCATTTTTCGTGACCTCTCCCTAAAAGGATCTTTTTTTATGACAAGAAGAACAAGTTATATATTTATTCAACATTCAAGTCATGTCCTATTTGTACATGCATATCTATTTTATGTAAGCAGAAAAAATTGGTGCTATTTAAGCCACAGAAAGGAAATCAGGGTAATGCCCACGAAAAAGCAAACCTTTTTACAAGGGACTCTCATACTTGTTGCAGCCGGATTATTGACTAAATTACTTGGATTCATTAATCGCATCTTCCTGTCACGGATCATCGGAGCAGAGGGTATGGGATTATATCAAATGGCTGTACCCACTTTATATCTTGTCATTACCTTAACCCAGTTCGGTTTACCTATTGCTATCTCTAAATTGGTCGCCGAAGCCACCGCTCAGAATGATCACAAAAAGGTTAAGGCTATTCTTAAGATTTCTCTATTTCTCGTAACGATTCTTAGCGTTATCTTTACAACAGCCATGATTCTCGGGGCACCTATGATTTCTCGATACTTATTAACTGATACTAGGGCCTATTACTCCCTCATTGGGATTGCCCCCATTGTACCAATAGTCGCTATCTCCTCTGTTATTCGAGGATACTTCCAAGGAAAACAAAACATGACTCCTACGGCAAGTTCTCAAATTATTGAGCAAGTAATAAGAATATTTACCGTTCTCCTACTTGCGTCCTACTTCCTACCGATGGGTGTGGAGTATGCGGCCGCTGCGGCTATGGTAGGAGTCGTTATTGGCGAGTTTGCAGGAATGATCGCCCTCGTCATGCACTTCAGGGGGACTAAGATGAGACAGATCTGGGCCGGTTCTAGGCTCAACCAAGCAATTAAACGTCATGCAGAAACCTGGAAGGGACTTCTTCGGATTGCTCTACCGGTGACTTCTGGACGGTTAATCGGTTCCTTAACCTTCTGGATCGAACCGATCATTGTAGCACAAAGCCTTGCCATTGCGGGTCTGGCAACCGCTGCAGCAACCACCTACTATGGGCAACTGCAAGGAATGGCCATTCCTCTGCTTACCTTCCCTACTTTCTTTACTTATTCTCTTGCGGTATCCCTTGTTCCTGCTGTGGCTGAAGCTCATGCTCAAAAAAATTGGGCGATGGTCCATCGACGAATCCATCAGTCCCTGCGCCTTGCTCTTGTTATTGGGGCCCCCTTCACTGTCATTCTTTATATTTTTGCCGAGCCGCTATCTGAAGTGATCTATGGGTCTGCAGAAGTAGGAAGTATCATGAAGCTCATGGTCCCATTTTGCCTCTTTCTTTATTTTCAAGGGCCTTTAGCCGCCACTTTGCAAGGATTGGATTATGCTCAAGTAGCCATGAAGAATTCGATATACGGAGCGATACTTAAGACGTTTGCCATTTACATTTTGGCTACCAACCCCAATATTGGTACCAACGGCATTACGATAGCGATTAGCATTGGGATTGTTATTGTCACACTCCTGCACTTTTTTAGTGTAGTAAAACTCACAGGACTTTCTATTCAACTTAGAGACTTCATAAAAGTAGCCCTCTCCATGATTGGAATGGGCTGGTTTGGAATCCTATCCTTTGAGAAGCTACAAGTTTGGATGCCTCAATCTGCAGCTCTTTTCTCAGCTTCCCTTGGTGCAATTTTCATTTACTTGATATTCCTACTCTTCTTGAAGGTTCTAGGAAAACAGGATATACAACGCATTCCTTTTTTAGGAAAGTTCATTTCTCCTTTATTTCCTTTACGCTAAATTTAAGTTCTCTTTTTATCCAAAAACATATGACCATAACGATCCATACTGCAATAAGCTACTTCTTTAAACCGTTGGACGCCATATCTCTGCACTTCATTTTTTAACCAGAATCGGGTTTTACCTAACTGTTCTAAATTATGATCAAGAACCTTTCCATCTAAGATAAGGGGTAGTGGTAACGGACCCATGGGCTTTGATACTGGGACTTCATCTAATACCCCCATTTCCACATCAGCAGTCTGGGGCTTAAATGGAATAGAAGAAATCCGATTCTTATCCTCGTTTCTATGGTAACGCGTAAACATGGGCTTGAACAACATATGCAGTACAAGTAAGAATAAGGTGGGTAGCAGGAGAGCAAGCAACGGTTTTCCGGGTTTATCCACAGCCAGTACAATAAACTGGGCCACCATAAACGCAACCAATAAATCCGCAAGAGAGGTCTTCTTCCTCCGAAACAGTAATTGGATAGCCAACATAAGAAAAAAATAAAGCACGATGGTACGTATCAGTAGGATTGCCAGGTCCATTGGAATCCCCCTTATTAATTACCTCTGAAGTTACTTCCTAGTCTGAACTTGTACAAGCTAACCTATGTACACCACCTTATTCCGGCACTTCCATAACTTGTCATATTCTACCGCCTGTCTTCATACATTGTACAAGACTAAGGATACAGCGGGAGGTAATGGTTATGAAAACAATTGCAGCGTCTTCATCCCCCATTCTTACTGGTACTTTAACCACACTGGGCTTGGTTTTGGTTGGATCGTTAATCACATCTCTCTTGCTTCACTTCAGCAGTTTAAGTGAATTCAGTCTCTCCTATTTCACTTACACGGTTAATGGGATTAGTTTGCTCATTGGTGGTTTAATCGCGGGTAAACAAGGGGGACACAAAGGTTGGTATTTTGGAGGACTTACAGGAATGGTTTATTTTGTCTTACTCGTGTTAATTGGATTTTTAGCCTTTGATATGACTCCTCACCTTAGCGCATTATTGTACCTAGCCATCGCATTCTTAGTAGGAGCAGTCGGGGGTATCTTTGGGGTGAATTTAGCCAACAAGTAAAAAAAAAGTCTTGCTACGCGTAGTAGTAAGACTTTTTTTCTTCGTTATTCTGCATCACTTGAAACAACTTGGTTGACTGCACCTTTTTCCATTGTTACTCTGGTATTCTCAGCAATCTTAACAATAATGGTATCTTCTCTCATTTCAGATATGGTTCCATGAACTCCGCCAATCGTAACAACCTTATCTCCCTTTTTCAAGGCATTAAGCATCGCGTTGCGCTGCTTCTGCTTCTTCTGTTGGGGACGAATTAATAAGAAGTAAAAAATGGCAAACATGAGCACCAAAGGCAATATGGAACCCAAAAAGCCTCCTCCCGCAGCACCTGCATCTGCTAGTTCAATCCATTGCATGTGTATCCCTCCTGATATTAAAATGATCTTTCTTCATTAAGCCCGTATTGGGCGAAGAATTCATTACGGAAATCCATAAGACGATCTTCCATAATGGCTTCTCTTACCTTCTCCATCAAGCTCAGAAGGAAGTGAAGATTATGGTAAGATGTGAGGCGAAGACCAAAGATCTCATCTGCATTAAATAGGTGGCGAATATAAGCCCTCGTATAATTGCGGCATGTATAGCAATCACAATTCGGATCTAATGGTGTGAAGTCTTCTTTAAATTTTGCATTTCGGATGACGAGTCGACCTTGGCTTGTCATGCATGTCCCATTACGGGCAATTCTTGTAGGAAGAACACAATCGAACATGTCAATTCCCCTAATCGCTCCATCAATTAAAGCGTCAGGTGAACCTACCCCCATTAAATAACGAGGCTTATTCTCCGGAAGAAGAGGAACCGTATATTCCAGTACTTCATCCATAAGTGCTTTCGGTTCTCCTACACTGAGTCCCCCAATGGCATAGCCGGGCAGGTCGAAAGGCACGATCTCGCGCGCGCTCTGCTCCCGTAAATCACGGTACATTCCACCTTGAACGATTCCAAATAAAGCTTGATCCTGCGGGCGCTCATGAGCCTTGATACAGCGCTCCAACCAGCGTGTCGTGCGTTCTAGCGAGCTCTTCACATAGGCATGATCTGCAGGATAGGGTGCGCATTCATCAAAAGCCATAATGATATCCGCTCCCAGTGCATTCTGAATCTCCATAGCGACTTCTGGTCCTATAAACAGCTTAGCTCCGCTTAGGTGAGAACGGAAATGAACACCTTCTTCTTCAATCTTGCGCAGGTTGCTAAGGCTAAACACCTGAAAGCCACCGCTATCCGTTAAAATCGGCCTGTCCCAATTCATAAATTGGTGCAAGCCGCCTGCTTTCTTTACGATATCGTGACCTGGACGCAAAAACAGATGATATGTATTGCTCAGGATAATCTGAGCATTCATGTCCTTAAGTTCTTCTGGACTCATCGCCTTCACAGTTGCAAGTGTTCCCACTGGCATGAAGATGGGGGTCTCAATAGTTCCATGAGGGGTATGTAAGCGTCCTCTACGAGCACCTGTTTGTTTACATACTTTCAATAACTCATATTTTACCGCCAAAGTAAAACTCCTCCACTCTCAAACATTATACACTAAACCTTTTCATAGGAAAACAAGTTGTTTAGTGGAATTTTAAATAATTAACATCGCATCGCCGAAACTAAAAAAACGATACCTTTGCTCTACAGCTTCTCGATAAGCATTTAGAATGGGTTCCTTCCCTGCTAGAGAGCTAACCAGCATAACTAGAGTAGATTTAGGAAGATGAAAGTTGGTCAACAATCCATCTACAACGGTAAAATGATAACCAGGATAAATAAAAATATCTGTCCATCCCGAGTCTGCTACCACTTTCCCTTCGTTTTTTCCTCCTACGGTTTCCAATGTTCTAGTAGCCGTGGTCCCTACTGCTACGACGCGATTTCCGCTAGCTTTCGCGGCATTGATACGGTCGGCGTTTTCCTGAGAAATTTCGAAGTACTCCGTATGCATTTTATGTTCTAACACATTCTCAACTTGTACAGGTCTAAAGGTACCTAACCCGACGTGGAGAGTGATATAAGCAATATGTATACCTTTATCACGTATCTGTTGAAGATATTCTTCTGTAAAATGAAGACCTGCCGTAGGTGCAGCTGCTGAACCCGGATTTTTCGCGAAGACGGTTTGATATCTTTCGGAGTCCTCTAATTGCTCCTTAATATAAGGAGGAAGTGGCATCTGTCCAAGTTCATCTAGAATCTCGTTGAAGATACCAGTATATTGGAAACGAATAATTCGCCCCCCCACTTCGGTGCTTTCTTCACATATTCCCGTAAGCCGTCCATCGCCAAACGTGACGACGGATCCAGGTTTCATTTTCTTACCAGGCTTTACTAAGGTTTCCCATCGATCTCCATCCAACTGTTTAAGAAGCAATACCTCGATTTTTGCCCCCGTGTCCGCTTTGGCCCCGAATAATCGAGCAGGAATCACTCGGGTATCATTAAGAACGATCACATCCCCCGGCGACAGATAATCGATAAGGTCTTTAAAGCTCTGATGCTTGACTTCACCTGTTTCCTTGTTTAAAACAAGTAGTCTCGAAGCACTGCGCTCCTTAAGAGGGCTCTGGGCAATAAGCTCTTCCGGCAATTCAAAATCAAATTCATTAACGTCCACTTTTCTATCATCCTCAAATCCACTTTTTTAAATAGTGTTACAAAATCTGGCTGCAGACATACCTTTTCTCCTAGAGAGATTAGGATTTAAAGAATCGAAACAGATAAAACAAAAGAGATAAAACCACACTAACGATAATACTTGTCATTAAAGGAAAGTAAAATCGAAAGTTTTCTTTCTCTACCACGATATCTCCTGGCAATCGGCCTAGGTTTAAGAACCGTCCTCCTACTTGCCATACCAAGCCGACAATAATTAGAATCACACCGGCCATGACGAGCAGTTTTGCGATTGGATTCATAAGTTCTACTTTGGCACCTCCCGGTTAAAGTGCTGATAGGCTAATGGGGTAACAATTCGCCCACGCGGGGTACGCTGCAAAAAACCAATCTGGAGTAAATAAGGTTCATAAACATCTTCAATCGTATGGGATTCTTCACCGATCGTAGCAGCTATCGTATCTACTCCCACCGGTCCTCCCCTGAATTTATCGATAATGCCAAGAATAAGCTTGTGGTCAACATGATCTAATCCCAATCGATCAACCTGGATTCTAGTTAACGCTTCACTGGCCAACTCCTGGGTGATTTGTCCATCTCCCTTTACTTGAGCAAAATCCCTTACCCTTTTTAAGAGTCTATTGGCAATTCGAGGGGTTCCACGAGAACGAAGAGCAATTTCTTCAGCAGCACTTTTCTCAATCCCTGCATTCAGGATTTCCGCTGCCCGCCTAACAATATACGTTAGTTCAGCTACATTATAAAATTCCAAACGACTTACTACACCGAAACGATCTCGAAGAGGAGCTGACAATAAACCTGCCCTTGTTGTTGCGCCGATCAGGGTAAATGGAGGGAGATCGAGTCTTACGGAGCGTGCACTTGGTCCCTTTCCAATAATAATGTCTAAGGCGAAATCCTCCATAGCAGGATAGAGCACCTCTTCTACACTTCGATTGAGCCGATGAATCTCATCGATAAACAGGACATCCCCATGCTGCAAGTTCGTCAGGATCGCGGCAAGGTCTCCAGGACGCTCAATAGCAGGGCCTGATGTAGTTCTAAGATTAACCCCCAACTCATTTGCAATAATGGTTGAGAGGGTTGTCTTACCTAAACCGGGAGGACCATAAAGAAGCACATGATCAAGTGGTTCCTTACGCAGCTTCGCAGCCTCTATGTAAATCTTCAGGTTTTCTTTTACCTGCGACTGTCCGATATATTCATCAAGATAGCGCGGCCGAAGGCTATAGTCCATCCCCATATCTTCTTCCTTCATCTGTGAAGATATGATACGGTCTTCCATTTAAGCCTCTCCCCCTTCTATTTCGAGATAAATAGCTGAAGTGCTTTTTTAATCAATTCTTCTGTCGTCATGATCTCCTTCTTCAACTTAGACATGACTTTCTGTACTTCAGACTCACTATATCCAAGAGCCTTCAAGGCTTCAGCGGCTTCTTCATGCGCTTCTGCCCCAAGTTCAACTCCAGCAGAGAACAAGTCTACTTCTGTCATCCCACCAGCAAGTTCCTCAAAACTCGCATTCGCCGCAAACTCCTTAAGCTTATCTTTCAAATCAAGTACCATTCTGCCTGCTGTTTTTTTACCGATGCCAGGGAACTTCGTTAAGAAGTTCACATCCTCTCGCTGGACAGCAGACGCGATTTGTGCTGGTGCAGCGGAAGCGATAATGGCTAAAGCCCCCTTCGGACCAATTCCTGATACATCTAGGAGCTTTCGAAATAAGTCACGCTGTTCTCGTGTTGAAAATCCGTATAAATGTGCCGCATCTTCTCGTACATAATGATGAGTGAATATCCGCTTTTCTTGCTTTACCTTGTGTTCATAGGGATTAGGACAAAAAAGTCGATAGCCTACTCCTTGATTTGTCCCAATGGTAACGGAATCTGATTCAATATATTCAATGCGTCCTTCAATGTAATCTATCATTATTTCCCACCATTAATCAAATTATGGATATGTGAGGAATGAGCATGTGTAATAGCTACTCCCAACGCATCTGCTACATCGTCTGGTTTTGGCGCTGTCTGAAGAGAGAGCAGAATTCTCACCATCTCTTGGATTTGCTTTTTCTCTGCTTGCCCGTAGCCTACTACAGATTGCTTCACTTGCAAGGGAGTATATTCATATAGAGGAATCCCTGCCTCTTCTCCCGCAAGAACAATTACTCCTCTAGCTTGCCCAACCGAGAAAGCTGTCGTCACGTTTCGATTAAAGAAAAGCTTCTCTACCGCAAGCACCTCTGGCTGATATTTTTTTAATAAAATCGTCATGGCATCATAAATCTGCTTGAGGCGAAGCGCATCTCTTGTATGGGCTTCTGTTTTGATACAGCCATACTGAATCGGAATCAAACGGTTGCCCTGTTTCTCAATAATTCCATATCCCACAATAGCGATGCCGGGATCTATGCCGATAATTCTCATGTTCGTCTACCCCCCGAGCCATAAAGTTCATCCCTTTATTGTACTATATTCCTCGCTCGTGGAATATAAGAAAAACTTCTACCCTTTCCTCAACATAAAAAGAGTGCCTAAAATAGACACTCTTTTTATTCCTCTTCCATTTCAGTTAAACGAGAATAATTCGACCGATCTGAGTACTCTCCATAGGTGGATAGGATACTATTGTATTCTGCTAGGTCATGAATCCGAATACCTTCCTTTAGGAGAACCAAATCGCTAGGTAGACTTGATTCTAGTTTTTCCGTATCAATATGAAAGAACGTTTGAATTACTTTTTGTTCCTGCGGAGGACCCTCAAACAAGGTTAGGATCCCTTCTTCTGATAGACCAAAATAACCATTCTCCTGACAAGATGGACCAATGTCTTGAACTAATTTCTTAAACACAAATTGATTTCCTTGGTTGGAGACGAGCTCCCAGTCTTGATAGTCGGAAAGAACTTGATCGACGGATGGTACAAACTTCGTAAGCTTTTCTTCCGTTTCTGTTCCACAGAGGTAAGTCTTCTTTAACACTAATTCAACCTCTTGTCGCGCAAGAGCCTGTACGGCTTCAATATCTTGGCTCGGCTCTGTATTTAATACACGTTTCTGTTGCTCTATCGTGTTAATTGATACCCATACTCCTCCGGTGATGAAAGCAAGAAGAGCGGCACAAAAAAATCCATAAAAGAACCATTGGGACCTGTTTGTCCTTTTATTCCACATAAAGACCCCTTCTTTTGTTTTACTGGAAAGCAGCTTTAGTTTCAAAGCTTTTTCTTACTATTCCATCCTTTCCAACAAAAGAAGGGGCTATACCTTATTTCCTATAAATTATACGTTCAAAATTTCGGTGGTGTTGGTGGCATGTTTCTTTTATGTTCTGAGATACGATGGAGCCGTTCGATAATTTCCTTGTCCTTATCTGGAATTTCGCGACCGTCTAAGTGGGCATCAATCATATCGTAGGTTGTCCCCATCTCTTCTTCATCCGTCTGATTCTCCCAGAGACCAGCACTCGGTGGACGATCTAGTACCTCTTGGGGTACGCCTAAAACCTTTGCCCATTCATACACTTCCGATTTCTTCAGATGGGTAATAGGTAACAGGTCTACTCCTCCATCCCCATACTTCGTGAAGTATCCCGTATACACCTCGGCAGCATTGTCTGTTCCCACAACTAAATAACGGTAATGACCTGCGATAGCATACAACGTGCTCATTCTTAGCCTAGCTCGAAGGTTTCCGTCATTTAACTTGCTGGCTTCTTCTCGGAAGGCGTTCCTTGCTTTGAGTTCTTCGTTCACAGCATGAAGAAGGATTCCGTGAGGTTCCGTTAATTCGATCTCAATATGTTCAAGTCCAAAGGCATGAACTACCCGTAGAGCATCCTCCCGGTCCCGAGGATTGGAAGAGCATGGCATGATAACTCCAAGGGATTGATTAGGAAAGGCTCTCTTGATTAGTCCGGCTACGACAGCACTATCAATTCCTCCACTCACACCTACAACCAAACCAGATACCTTTGCGTTTCCTACTTGTTCCCGCAGCCATTGAACCGTTAGTTCGATTTTTTCTGCGATCGTTCTCATGATTTCCCTCCACTATCCCATATTTTTCTCATCATACCACAATCGTTGAATCTCTATAAGCTTCCTCATAGAAAAAATGGCGAAAGCCTTGGAAGAACCTAGCTCTCTCTTGCCAATTTCGAATAATCATCGTTAAATAGCTCTCAATCTTTTTGGGAACAGGGTGTAGTTTTCCCTCATAGAGCCCAAGAACTTCCCTCATGAAGTTGTCAGGATAGCGAACAAGGAGATAGGTTAAAGCAGCTTGAGCCTCAGTCATAGGAGCGGCCTTCTGGTACTCATCCATCATCCCTGCAAACAGATCAAAATCCCATGCCTGTTCATCTAAAGTTCGATTAACCATCTGAATTACATCTACCAGTTGGGTATCATACATAGCGGTGTCATAGTCAATCAAGTAAGCCTGTTGACCAAGGATGAAGTTATGGCTTGCCAAGTCTCGATGAGATACGCGTTGTTCTTGTAGAGCTAATTGGTATTCCTTGTCTATAGGGGAGCGGCGGGCAATGTCTATAACGGTCTTCGCTTCACTCAGAATAAAAGGGGAAAATCGGATGATCTTTTTTTCTAAACCACCCATATATTGTCCTTTTTTCAAGCGAGCAATAATCTTTTCAAACCGGTTGTATCGATCCTCCCATTTATCAATGAGAGGCGCAGATGTGCTCCGAACCATGGGGCCACCCTTGATGTTTCTAGCGTGACGATGAAATTCTCCAAGGCAGCGAACGGTTTCTAGTACATCACTTTGGTTGCTGTATCGTGCATCCCTACCCTTTATCGGTTTAATGGCTACATAATACCTTCCTTTATACGGAAGATAAGGAAATCCACCTGAAGTATAGATGTATTCGAGCGTTTGTGAAAAGCCTTTTCTTATTAATTGCTCGGACAATGAAACGACCCACTCTGCTTTTTGAACGGAAGAATAGCTTTTTACGAACATTGGCCCCCTGTTTGTCTCTAGTAAATAAGCTTTCCTCTTTCCCTTAACAGACCTTACCTGACAGCTCCACTCCTGCTGTACTAATTGAATCCATTCAAACTCCATATTCCCAGCTCCTTAGGTACTGGTAGGATACGCTCACAAGTATAAAAAGAAAAGAAGGGGCCACCTTCGTGGTAGCCCCTATGATTTATTAGTCTTCTTTAGGCAGATTATTTTGATCTTCCTCTTCCCATGGTCCTCTCATCCCTGGGGCTGCAGGAGCTTGCATATACATATTAGGCATTTGCATGTGCGGCGGATAGGTTGGAGGCATCATGTGTGGCTGCCCAAAAGGAGACACAGCTTCTGGCATCATATTTGGTGCGGCATATGGCGATACGGCTTCTGGCATCATATTCGGTGCGGCATATGGCGATACAGCTTCTGGCATCATATTTGGTGCAGCATATGGCGATACTGCCTGCGGCATCATATTCGGTGTCGCATATGGCGATACAGCCTCTGGCATCATATTCGGTGTCGCATATGGCAATACTGCCTGCGGCATCATATTCGGTGTCGCATATGGCGATACAGCCTGCGGCATCATATTCGGTGTCGCATATGGCGATACAGCCTCTGGCATCATATTCGGTGTGGCATATGGCGATACAGCCTGCGGCATCATATTTGGTTGCGCGTATGGCAATACAGCCTGCGGCATCATATTCGGTGCGGCATATGGCGATACAGCCTGCGGCATCATATTCGGTTGCGCCCAAGGTGCCATAGCTGAAGATAACGAGCTAGATTCACCTACAGGTAAACCTTTCGCCCCTTCTGCCACTGGACTTAACGGCGCATTGGGTTGATGATAAGGTGCGATGGGTGCATTCGGTTCTGCATATGGCATTCCATGGCCATACGGCATAGTAGGAGCCATCATAGGACTTACTCCGTATGGTGAAACCATAGCATTCTCATGACATGGAGGACAAGGAGAATGCATCATAGGCATAGTTGGCTGTGGCATCATATTTGGCATGGGCATCATACTCGGTTGCATGGCATAAGGCATAGCTGTTGGATACGGAGTTGGCGCCATCTCTGGGGATGGTAGTGGTTGCTGTGGCGGCAGATCATAAGCAGGCATAACAGGTGCCTGAGGCATAGGTGTCATATCAGGCATCGGCTGAACTTGCTCACTAAGTACTGGCGGTGTTGGCGGTTGAAGCTCCATCCGGTCAGAAACTGGAAGTGCCTCCTTGGATTTAAGCGGAACACTAGCTGTAGGAATTTTCACCTTGTTACCTGCGACAATTTTTTCTACATCCTTAATGTGGCCATTGGCCTCTTTCAACTGGTCTGTACTGACGTTATATTTCTTAGCGATTTTCTCTAATGTTTCTCCTCTTTTAACGATGTGAATTTTCAACGCTAAGACCCTCCTCTTTCCAAAAGTCAATACATCATATGCGTAAGATAGGCAGATTGCTCATAAAAATCCAGAAAAAAAGAAAAAGAGACCCAAATGGTCTCTTCTCATCATGTGTATCCTATGCTTTTTGTGTAGCTTCTTCGTTAAAAACCTGATAACCGTCCACTTCAACTACACGGCGGAATTTCTCTAATAAGGTATTAGTTACTGGACCTGGACGTCCATCCCCAATCGTACGCCCGTCAACTTCATAAACAGCAATAACTTCAGCAGCTGTTCCGGTTAAGAAGACTTCGTCAGCAATGTAGACATCATGTCTAGTAAACGGTTCTTCTTTTACGGTATAGCCAGCTTCAAGTGCTAGGTCAATAATGGCATTACGTGTAATACCTTCTAATGCACCAAGATAGCTAGGTGGCGTATAGATTACATTCTTTCGAATGATAAAAATGTTATCGCCTGAACCTTCAC
Organism: Ammoniphilus sp. CFH 90114; assembly: GCF_004123195.1. Taxonomy (NCBI): domain Bacteria; kingdom Bacillati; phylum Bacillota; class Bacilli; order Caryophanales; family Paenibacillaceae; genus Ammoniphilus; species Ammoniphilus sp. CFH 90114. Next base: position 113,337 of record NZ_SDLI01000001.1, on the reverse strand, counting down.
ATACGTAACCCTGAGCATTAAGCATAAGGGCTTCACTTACACCTGCTTGGTTGGCTTCGATCTTCACTAGAACGTTATTTAAATAGTTTAAGGACTTAATCTTAGGATTTAGCGCATCAGGAACGTTACGACGGGTCGCAACGGTAATAATACGAATTCCAGTCTCATAGTGTTCCTTAGGGAATAAGGCTAGCTTCTCCACAATAATAATAATGCTTGGTTTTGGACATTTACGAGGGTCTAGTCCCAAGTCGCCATATCCACGAGAAACAACCAGGCGAATATACGCATCCTTCATTCCATTTCTGCGGATGGTTTCGGCCATAGCCTCTGTCATTTCTTCTTTGGTCATTCCGATCTCTAGCATAATGGACTTAGCAGACTCGTACAAACGATCAATGTGCTCTTCGCACTTGAAGATATTTCCGTTATATACACGAATCCCTTCAAATATTCCATCTCCGTATAAGAAACCATGATCAAACACAGAGATCACAGCATCCTCTTTTCTTACATATTCGCCATTTAAATAGATCCAACGCTCCAAATCGAGCACCTCCACATTTGGGTCAAAAAATTTTGCAACAAATGAAAAGCATGTATAAATAGTCAGAAGAAAACCCTCTTGAAGAGGAATTCTCAAATTAGAGGCTTCCCCGCACCAACGAGAATAACCTTTAATTTTCTGAATTTATGATAATTGTAGAATTACCTCATAAGAAAGTCAACAACTTTATGAATTAACCTTTATTTGCTTCATAAAGCATGGATAAGACCCCATCTTTCGGATTTGACAACCTAAAGCTTCAAGCTCTGCAAACGCACCAGGAAGCAAGATTTCGTCCATTTTCTGCTCAATATCAATAATAAAATGATAATTTCCTAGACCAGTCTTCGTCGGACGAGATTCAATTCTTGATAAATTAATTTTCCGCCATGCAAAAGCAGCTAACACCTGATATAGGGCACCAGGAAAGTCTGATGGCAGGGTGACCAAAATCGTGGTCTTCTCCTTTTCACTTTCTTTAAACTGAACAGCAGAGGAGCTCACGACCAAGAACCGAGTATAGTTATTGTCGTGGTCTTGTATTGATTCATGCAGAAACACGACAGGATAAATTTCCTTTGAAAGTCTATTTCCGATAGCCGCCCAGGGTTCACTCGGATGTTCTGCCACCCATTTCACGGCGTCTGCAGTACTCTTCATATATTCAACTTCCACATCAGGAAGATGCTTACGTAAAAATAACCGAGATTGAGCTACAGCCTGAGGGTGCGAAAATACCTTTTTTACATTTTTAAGCTCCGTACCGGGTGCTGCCATTAAATGCTGGGAAATCGGATAAGCTAATTCTCCACGGATGGGGACATCCATATGATGAATCAACCAGTCCATGGTAAGATTGACCGTCCCCTCGATAGAGTTCTCGATAGGAACGACGGCAAACTGGGTTTTTCCTTGATCAAGTGCATCCAATACATCAGGTATCGTCGCGAATGGAACAAAGGATACATCCTGTCCTTCAAAAAAGAAGCGTGCGGCTTCTTCTGTAAATGTGCCGTATGGGCCTAAAAAAGCAATCTTTCTCTCCATCTTTTTAAAGCACCTCGATTGTTTTAAGAATAAATCTACCTGCTTTAAAAGGGAGTGTCAATATCTTCAGAAATTTGTACTCCAGCAGCATCAGGTATCAAACTCAATGTTCTTGAGGTTATTCCGTGCTGAGATAAGGTATCTCGAAAGAAATTTTCAAGTTCTGCTGTCTCTCCTTGTACCAAAGAGATCACAGTAGGTCCCGCGCCGCTTAATGCAGTACCTAGTGCTCCATAGTTCTCCGCTTGTTCAAGCATGGTGTTCATCCCAGGCACCAGACCCATGCGATATGGTTGATGCAGACGGTCTTTCATAGCATAAACAAGCATCTCATACTTGCCAGTGGCGAGAGCTGCAGCTAGCAGACTAGCGTGACTTAAACTATGAACGGCATCCTTGCGGCTGTATGTGTCTGGAAGAACCCCTCGTGCTTTCTCTGTTGACAGCATAAAATCGGGAATCACGGCCAACGCTCTCAGATCAGGTTGTGGGTCCACTTTAATATAAGGAACTCTTCCTTCTTCCATGACCGCGATGACAATTCCTCCAAACAAGGAGGCCCCTACATTATCGGGGTGGCCTTCCAATTCCGTTGCGATAAGGAAGATGTCCTCTTCTGTAAAAGGGTTACCAGCTAAATAATTAGCCGCAACCAATCCTCCTATGATAGCTGCCGCACTGCTTCCTAATCCTCGAGTCAATGGAATGTCGCTCTTCATCTCAATTTTCAGAGGCGGCATTTCCATTTGAGCTTTTTGAAATATTAATTCGGCCATTTTATAAACTAGATTTGACGTATCCGTCGGGAGGCCTTCTAGCTCCACTCCATGCAGAATGACTTGTGGCTCATCTACTACACTCATCCTAATGGTGGTGTAGAGTTGGAAGGCCATCCCAATGGTATCAAACCCTGGACCTAGATTTGCCGTACTTGCAGGTACCTTTACTTGCACTTTCCATCTCATGCCTGTATCACTTCCATTACGGACTCAATGGAACTTTCTACCACCTTAGGTTCTACACCTACTGTTTTCAGCGCAATGTTAGGATCCTTCAAACCATTCCCAGTTAAAACGCAAACCACCTGTTTCCCTTTCTCTAATTTACCGATTTGCTTCATCTTGATAATTCCTGCAAGGGACGCACAAGATGCTGGTTCTGCGAAGATTCCTTCTGTTTGAGCCAATTTGCGATAAGCAGCTAGAATTTCATCATCTGTTACGGAATCTACATGACCGTCCGATTCACTTAAAGCCTTCACGGCTAAGTCACGACTGGCTGGGTTACCAATACGAATGGCTGTAGCCACCGTCTCAGGGTTTTCAATGGCCATTCCCTTGACTAAGGAAGCAGCCCCTTCTGCCTGGAAGCCAAACATGCGTGGAAGCTGGTCAATGACACCTTCTTTTGCATACTCATTAAACCCTTTCCAATAAGCAGAGATATTTCCAGCATTTCCAACAGGAATAGCGAGAATATCAGGAGCCTTGCCGAGTACATCACATATCTCGAATGCGGCTGTCTTCTGTCCCTCCAAGCGATATGGATTTACAGAGTTTACAAGGGTAATAGGCTGTGTTTCGGTAATATCTCTTACAATCTGTAATGCCTGATCAAAGTTTCCTTCAATCGCAATAATTTGAGCTCCATAGGCAGCGGCTTGGGCCAGCTTTCCTAGGGCGATATTGTTATTCGGTATAAGCACGATACACTTCAGGTTCGCGCGTGCAGCGTAAGCCGCCGCCGCAGCAGAAGTATTTCCCGTAGAAGCACACATGATCGTTGTACTTCCTTCTTCCACAGCTTTGGCCACTGCCATTACCATTCCACGATCTTTAAAAGAGCCTGTAGGATTTACACCTTCAAATTTAAAGTGAATTTCTACCCCTAATTCTTCAGACAATTTAGGAGCATAGATTAACGGCGTTTCGCCTTCATGTAACGTTAATCTTGGAGTCTTATCTGTAACTGGCAGGTATTTTGCATATTTCTCTATAATTCCTGGCATTAGTTCTCTTCCCTTCCCTCTACGCGATAATAGCTTTTTACTTCTAATACAGATTCTACCGTACGGAAGCCTTCTAGTAAAAGGTCCATATTCTTCTTAGATGCTAAGTGAGTAATCATAATAATTTCAGCTTCTGCCTTCCCTGGGCGAGGCTGCTGAATGACTTGTTCGATACTGATATCATGGTTGGCTAACAAGGTGGTAATTTCCGATAACACTCCTCGTTTATCCGATACGATTAGACGAATGAAAAACTTCGATTCAATTTGCTCCGGCGTCTTTAAGATCTTTTCTTTATAAGGCGCAACCATACCACGGCCATTCACACCAAGCTTCATATTCTTTACCACCGTAACTAAGTCCGAGGTGACAGCTGTTGCTGTTGGGAGTTCTCCAGCACCAGGTCCATAAAACATGGTTTCTCCCACCGCTTCCCCATATACGTATACAGCATTAAACACTCCATTAACAGAGGCTAAAGGATGGGACTGATGAATCATGGTCGGCTGAACACTGACTTCAATGCATTCCTCATCTCGCTTCGCAATTCCTAAGAGTTTAATCTGATAACCAAGCTTTTTACCATAGGCGATGTCTTCTGCTGTCACATTTGAAATTCCTCTTACATCGACATCCTCTAAGCTATATTCTGTTCTGAAGCCTAACGTACTTAAAATAGCCATCTTCCTAGCGGCATCTAGTCCTTCAACATCTGAAGTTGGATCGGTTTCAGCATAGCCTAATTCTTGGGCTTCTTTTAACACGTCTTCATAGGCCGCCCCATCTTGACTCATCTTCGTCAGAATATAGTTAGTTGTACCATTGACGATACCCATCATCTTTAATATTCGATCAGATGAGAAACCTTCAACCAACGCACGCAAGATTGGAATCCCTCCTGCCACGCTCGCTTCATAAAAAACATCACAGCCCTTCTCCGCAGCCTTATCAAGAATTTCCGCTCCATGGAGTGCCATAAGATCCTTATTCGCTGTTACAACATGCTTGCCATGCTCCAATGCTTCTAAGATATAATCCTTAGTTGGGTGAATGCCCCCCATCACTTCAATCACAATATCAATGTCTGGGTTACGAAGAACCTCATAGGGATCAACTGTCATTTGGTCCGCATGAATTGAAATACTGCGTTCTTTCGCAGGGTTTTTGACTAGGATTTTTCCAACTTGAATTTCAACTCCGGTTTGTTTTAGAAGGTCGAATTTATGTCCTTCAAGAATTCTTACGACCCCAGTTCCTACCGTTCCAAGTCCCATTAGCCCCACTTTAACTACTTGATTTTTCATTGAGGTACCTCCTAAATTTTTTATCTTTTACCCTCGTCCTACTATGGTCGCCTTCCTTACTCCATCTAATTGCTGGAGTTCTTCAACGAAGTCAGTTGTGGAAAGATTCAATACTGATGTATCAATCGACATCGCTAGATTGGCAATCCCTTGCAAAGGGATCGTTTGATTAATGGTTAGCACGTTTCCTCCCTTTCCCGCAACAAAAGATAATACGCGAGACAACACACCGGAGCGGTGCTCTAGCTGTAGAGAGATCGTAATGATCATTTCCCGCATCATGGCATTAAAAGGAAAAATACCGTCCTTATATTTATAGTAAGCACTTCGGCTTAGTCCAACCTTCTCCACGGCCTCATGCACCGTTTCCGCAACTCCTGACTCTAGTAATTGCTTGGCTTCTACCGTCTTAAGAATGGCTTCAGGAAGGATCTCTTCACGGACTAAATAATACTTCTCCTCGCGCTTTGTCATTCTCGTCCTCCGATAAAAAACATTTGTTTTCGTATAGTGGACATTATAGAGGAACAACCATCCTTTGACAAGAAAAAAATAAAAGTCTTGCTGTGAACAGCAAGACCTCATAACCGTATTATTCCACAAATTCAAACTCAAAATCCCCAATTTTTACCGTGTCTCCGTTTTCAGCTCCCTTATCACGCAAAGCCTTATCCACACCCATGAGACGCATCGTACGAGCGAAACGTTGAATCGAATCATGAGAATTGAGGTTCGTCATCTTCATGAGTCGTTCAATATATTCGCCTTCAACTACATAGATTTCATTTTCTCTTCGCACGAAGAACTTTTCAGGGTCCTTCTCTGCTTTATAGACCACACGTTCTTCGGCCGTTTCTTCGAGTTCTTCTACGATCGGAGTAACCGGAATTGTGTCTAGCAAGTCCGCTATCGCGTAGATCAGTTCTTTAATTCCTTGCTTCGTGGCAGCAGAGATCGGATAAATCTTAACCTCATCACCGACCTTCTCGCGGAATAGCTTCAAATTCTCTTCCGCTTCCGGCAAGTCCATTTTATTCGCAGCTATGATTTGTGGTCGTAATTCAAGCTTTTGATTATAGAGCTTCAGCTCTTCATTAATCTGAAGATAATCCTCATACGGATCCCGTCCTTCAATTCCTGCCATATCCACTACATGTAAAATGACTCGAGTTCTTTCTACATGTCGCAGGAATTGGTGCCCAAGACCAACCCCAGAATGAGCGCCCTGAATTAAGCCCGGTAAATCGGCCATGACAAAGCTTCTTCCTTCTCCTGCATCTACAACCCCCAAGTTCGGTGTTAAGGTTGTAAAATGATACTCGGCGATCTTCGGTTTAGCCGCTGACACCATGGAGATGAGGGTTGATTTTCCTACGCTTGGATAACCCACTAGCCCCACATCCGCTAGAACCTTCAGCTCTAAACGAACATAACGCTCTTGGCCTGGTTCTCCGTTCTCTGCGATGGAAGGAGCTGGATTCACAGGGGTGGCAAAACGCATATTCCCTTTTCCTCCACGTCCTCCTTTTGCAATCACGGTGGACTGCCCATGATAGACAAGATCTACGATCAGCTCTCCCGTATCATCGTCATACACCGAGGTTCCGGGCGGAACCTTGACAATCATATCCTCCGCCCCAGCTCCGTGCTGAGCCTTAGTTCGCCCGTTTTCTCCTTTAGGTGCCTTAAAGTGACGCTGATACTTGAAGTCAACCAATGTTCTTAACCCTTCATCTACGACGAAGACCACATTGGCCCCTCTTCCTCCGTCACCACCAGCAGGACCACCCATATCTACATACTTCTCTCGACGGAAAGCGACCATGCCATTACCGCCGTCTCCGCCCTTCACATATATCTTCGCTGCATCTACAAACATGCTATTCCTTCACCTCTTGGTTTACAGGAAAGTAAAATTCCATGATGGATTCTTGATCATTATGTAAGCCTTCCACAAAGAAGCCCTCGCCATCCCCTAAACGACTAGCAAGGGAACGGAGAGCCTCGATACATTCTTGTTCTCTTAAGTTACCCTCATATTCCACTGCAAGAAATATGGATTCTTCTAACTCCTGAAGCTCAATAACTAATGTATTGGGAAGACCATTGTTGGTTATAGAGTGCTCTCGATAGGTATCAATAATTCCCTTGACTAGATCAAAAAATCTCTTATTCTCATCTTGCCCAAGCTGGCCTAAATTAATGAGCTCTGGCACCAATACTTCGAGCTTCATTTCTTTATATATTGCATTATAGGTAAGTAAATAAGCAACTAGTGCCTGGTGCTCAAGCGCTGCAATGCGGCTTTCGTTGTTGGTTTGGTCTGTTACTTTTTTTATGTATTCCTCACATACGTCATATCGTTGCAACTTCATATATCCTAGAATGACTTGAAAATGATTTAGCCAATCATGTCTCTGTAAGCGAAGACTATCTAAGAACCGCTGTTGCACTTGCAAAATTTCGGACTCCACATCTCGAAGATCTGCTTCTCCACTTCTCCCTTTATACTCTTGAGCCAACTCAAAACACCCCCATCCCAAATCAAACGTATGAAACAATGTAGTTAACTACCACATGCTTCCAACTCGTAATGATTTAAGTATACTAGAAAACTTGGCTGACGCCAATGAGCCGCTTCATAGTACAATAGAAAAACCCGACTAGGTGTCGGGTTTTTCTATAAAGGGTTATTATGCTTCTTGAGCTACTGGCTCAATAACCACTTGCTTGCGGTCACGTCCTAAACGCTTGAAACGAACTACTCCGTCAGACAAAGCAAACAAAGTATCATCTCCGCCGATTCCAACGTTTAGTCCAGGGTAGATCTTCGTTCCACGCTGACGAACAAGAATGTTACCAGCCTTAACGAATTGACCGTCTCCACGTTTCACACCAAGGCGCTTCGCGATACTGTCGCGACCGTTCTTAGTAGAACCTACCCCTTTCTTAGAAGCGAAAAATTGAAGATTCATCTTTAACATTACATCCACCTCCTGGTTGGTAATTGATCATATACTTTAACAAACTTTCCGTACTCTATGGCAACCGACTGAAGCGAGGCTACCATGCCGTCGAGGAGTAATTGTACTTTCTCTTGTACCCCAGGTTGTTGAACCGGCAAAGTACAGCGGAGAAACCCATTCTCTCCTTGCTCGACAGGAAGCTTCACCCCAAGGAGCATATCAACAGCATTAATTGCACCAAAGGATATCCCTGATACTGCAGCACAAACAATATCTTGTCCGGGATCTGCATAACCGGCATGTCCATCAATGGTAATCAGCTCAATGTCCCCTGATGTTCGTCGTTTGACATGCACTTTAATCATAAACTTAAGCGTTGATGCTTTCGATTACAACTTTAGTGTATGGCTGACGATGACCTTGCTTCTTGTGGTAGTTTTTCTTCGCTTTGTATTTGAAGACGATAATCTTCTGTCCGCGTCCGTGTCTGTCAACTTTACCAGTTACAGTTGCACCAGCTACTGTTGGACTTCCAGCAACAACACTTCCATCCTTGCTAACCAACAATACGCGATCAAAAGTTACAGTTTCACCTTCAGTTTGAGGAAGCTTCTCGATATAAAGCTCAGCTCCTTGCTCAACTTTATATTGCTTACCACCAGTTTCGATAATTGCGTACATTTGCTGCACCTCCCTATAATTATTAAGACTCGCCATCCCAGGTGCCAAACGGCTTATAAAAAACCTGTTCTGAGCGGTTGCAGCATGATGACTAGTGTCAAACATGATATCAACAAAAAACAGATTAACATAATTCAAGAATCAGTGTCAAGGTAAATCCTTTCCATCAAGCATCGCAACTTTTCTCCTTACTTCTTGCTGACTACCCACAAACAAGTGATGATGTTGCTCATGCATGTTCTCATTTCGGTGCACATGAATTTCTAGCCCTGTTTCTCTTTGGATCCGATCTCGTTCTTCCCCTCGTTCGCCTTCAAACTTATCGGCTAGACAGGGATGCACTTCTATGAGTATGGACTCTACGTGAGTGGATCTAGCATACTCTTTTATTTCTCTTTCGATGCGAGAGCTCACCGTATCTAGAGAGAGGATCTTTCCTTTCCCTTCACAATACGGACAGGGTCTTGTCATAACATCAGACAAGTTTTGCCGCACTTTCTTGCGCGTCATCTCAAGTAGACCAAGTTGAGTAAACCCAAGCAAGTGAGATTTTGTCCGGTCACGCTTCAGATGTTCTTGGAGAGCATGCCATACATGATCACGATGTTCGGATTTACGCATATCGATGAAATCGATAAGGATGATGCCTCCAATATCTCTAAGTCTCAACTGTCTAGCGATTTCCTTCGTCGCTTCCAAATTGGTCTTATATACGGTTTCCTCTAATTGATGGGTTCCTGTAAATTTACCTGTATTGACATCAATAGAGGTAAAGGCCTCGGTTTGATCGATAATTATATATCCGCCACTTTTTAACCAAACCTTTCTTTTTAGAGCTTTCTCAATTTCTGCTTCTACTTCAAATGAATCAAAGATGCCTGTCCTATCTGTATACAGTTTAAGCTTTGGTTTAAGTGTTGGTATAAAATACCCCAAGTCCTCAAGCAGCTTATGGTACTCAGGTTGACTGTCAATAATAAGCTCGTCCACATCTTCCGAAAAGACATCCCTTGTGATGCGTGAAACTAAATCAAGATCCTTATGTACGACCCGCATAGGCTTACTCTCTTTTGCCGAAGCTATGGTCTTTCGCCATAGCCCACGCAGAAACTCAAGATCAGCTATAAGCTCTTCTTCGCTGGCTCCTTCTGCAACGGTTCTTACAATTACGCCTTCTTGTTCCTTGCATTGCTCCTTTAACAGGAGACGAAGCCTTTCCCGTTCTCCATCTTGAGAGATTTTCCGAGAAAGGCCGATATAAGGATCTGATGGCATAAACACCAAGTATCGCCCAGGAAAACTAAGCTGTGTTGTCACTCTAGCTCCTTTTGTACCTAGAGGTTCTTTCACTACTTGCACTAAAATCTCTTGCCCTTGTGTCAGCACTTCTCGAATACTTGGCTTCGGACGATCATCCTTGTCCTTCCATTCCGAAGGCAAGCAGTCGTCTACATAAATGAATGCGTTTTTTTCTAATCCGATATCAATAAAAGCAGCCTGCATGCCAGGCAATACATTGGCTACTTTCCCCTTATAAATATGACCTACAATTCTTTGTTCCTCCGGTCTCTCGACAAACAATTCGATAAGCTTGCGATTTTCCATAACCGCCACTCTCGTTTCCCAATAGGCACAATTCACGATAATCTGTTTCAACTTATGATCTCCTCTTCAAAAAAAACAAATGGTATTTAATTCTATTTTAGCCAATTGAGATCAATTCAGAAATGGTTCGGCCTGGTTTTTTTTCAAAAAAGGCGCGAATAATGGCATCTTCTGAAATAGAAGCGACGATATTCTGCCTAGTATCCAGTACTTGGAAGCAGTGGTAGGAGCCTTTTTTAATCCTTTTTACCACTTCACCGATTCTTTCATTTGCCTTCAAACAGTACGTATCCATTTTCGAATGACTTGGTAACTTCCTATTTTCCTGTTCCTTCTTGAGAAGGAAACGAATAAATTGGTACTGGGCTTGTTTGTAGGCTAAGCGATTCTCTAATATTAAATAGAAACTAATCAAGACTAGATTCCATTGAAACGGTAAAAAGAAGGAAGCAACGATGAGGCAGCAAGCCGCAAAACTGGACCATATAATACTAACATACATCGTTTTATAGAAAGGGAATACCTTACTTAAAAGTGCCTGTAAAATCTTCCCCCCGTCCAACGGCCATATGGGCAGCAGATTAAACCCCGCGATCCAGACATTCCCAAAGACAAAAAACTCAGTCCACTCTTCTCCCCAGATTCCATAAAGATAGAAAACATAGCCTACAGGAATCATGACCAAATTGACAAAAGGCCCCGCTAGCGCCACAAGCACTTCATCCCTGACTCTGGTTGTTCCCCATTCATCCACTTTCGCTACTCCACCAAAAGGAAGCAGTTCCATGCTCTGTACTCTCCAGCCCACCGCTAAGGCTGCGAAAACATGACCTAATTCATGCATCATAACCAAAGTGAAGAGGGTAATTAATTCAAAGAATTGCCCAGTTAAAGCAGCGGCTATGGCAACGAGCCAGAATAAAGGATGGATGGCTATTCGAATCCCGCCAACTGTCCAACTAGTCAAATGTAATCACACTCACGGGGTCCATAAACTGTTCGTTCATCTGCATGGAGAAATAGACAGTTTGCCCCTCTTTCGTCTTTCCTATCACTTGACCGGGCTGTACCCAGTCCTGCTCTTTGACTTGGATCTCATCTACACTGCTGTACGAAGATAGAAGCTGGTTCTCATGCCGAACAATAACGGTTTGTCCTAATCCTTCTTTTGTTCCAACAAAGATCACCCAACCTTGATCTACAGCTTTAATCTCACTTCCACCTGGCGCTTCAATCTGAATGCCTTTACCATCCAAATAGAAAGGAGCAGCGACCTTGCCACTAACGGGTACGACATACTTCTTTGGTGCCCTGACTTGGTTCCACACCGGCTGTGGACTTCCTTGCATGGGTGTATCTATAGTGGGTAAGATCGACGGAGTCCCCACATATTTCTCCAACAGAGCCATTGTTCCTTGGAAATTGTATTCCCTTGTCATCACTTGATCAACAAAACCTTTAGCAGGTGTTGTAAAAGGAGAGTCGATTTTATATATAAGAAAAGTAAAGCTTAAGAGGAATAATGACAGGATGGCCTTCATCATGAACCTTGAGCTGATGGGTTCTACAGGCTCTTCTTTCGTCCCCCAGTCGTCTTCTTGATCCCAGGAGTACTCTCTGCGAGTAGCCATATAACTTGAAGAAGAGTATCGTTTAGGGGACTCCACTTCTATAGCTTCGTCTAGAAATCCCCCCTCACTCCCCCTCCTCATTTGTTCTCTTAGCTCCCGCAATCTTTCTTCTCTTCTCCGCTTAATGGAATCTAGACTCATGTAACCAAACCACCCTTCCGAGTACTTGTCCTTTAATCACTTTATGAAAAAGAGAGACAAGATAGAACACGAAAAAGAGGCGTCCTCGAAGGGCACCCCTCAAAGACGCTTTCAGGATTAGTCGAACATCAGCTTCTTCCTACGCATTCCTACATTTAACACTAAACCAATAATCATAAAGTTGGTCACTAAGGAGCTTCCTCCGTAACTAATGAAGGGTAGTGTAATCCCCGTGATCGGCATTAATTGAATCGTCATCCCTATGTTTTCAAAAATTTGAAATACAAACATCCCAATTACCCCTGATACCAGGTAGGATCCAAAAGGGTCCTTAGCGTCCAGTGCAATACGTACCATTCGGTAAATCAGTAAAAAGAACAGGAAAATCAGCAGACTTCCACCTATGAACCCTAGCTCTTCAGCGATAACCGTAAAGATAAAATCACTCTCTCCTACGGGTACCCAGCCAAACTTAGCTTGAGTTCCCGCATTAATACCTTTTCCTAGAAGCTGTCCAGACCCTATAGCAATGAGAGATTGCTTAAGCTGAAACCCTTGCCCAACGGGATCTAACTCCGGATTAAGCCAGTAGACGATCCGATTCCATTGATATGGTTTTATCAACTTAAAGAAAATCTCTTGCTTAAATTGATAAAGGTAGGTCAAGAAACCAAAAAAGCTTCCTGCAAGGGCGCCAAAAAGGAAAAAGTGTCTTCCCTTTACTCCTCCAACGATCATCATGCTAATTAAAATACCAGAAAAAACGACTGCATTCCCGAGATCTGGCTGAATAAGAATCAGTAGCATGGGAACGCCTATAATAGCAAAGATGGGAATCAACTCATAGACCTTACTAAAGGGATCTTCTTGTTCTGCTCGTTTGGCTAAATACTTAGCAAGAGTCATGATCGTGATAATCTTCATTAGCTCCGCTGGTTGAAAAGAAAACAGCCCTAGGTTATACCAACTCGTAGCATTGTTAATTGGCGGCGTGAACAACACACCTACGAGCAAAACGAGACCAATAAAATAAAAAATATAGCTTAAGTTGCCAATCATGTTGTAATCAAACAAAAGAATGGCGGACATAAAGACAAACCCAATCATATACCAAACCACTTGCTTGCCTTCTAAACTCAAATGAGGGGAAGCGCCTGAGATCCCCAAGTAACTAAAGATACCAAAACCAATAAGGATTAGGATAATGACCCAATCGATTGTCTTAAAGTATTTTGCTTCAAATTCCATTCCTCTTGCCCTCCATTAGGTTATTATAACCTCAGGCATAGACCAAATAAAAGCAGGAACTATATGTAAGTTCCTGCTACCTCATACCAAATAATTTCCTAACTTTTTTCATGAAACCGCCTTGTTCTTCCTCTAAACTAAGGAGTGGAACTTGTTCTCCAAGAATACGGCGAGCAATATTCCGGTAAGCTAAACCTGCTTTCGCTTCATGATTCATGACAATCGGTTCCCCCTCTTTAGAGGCCTTAATCACACGCTCATCATCCGGAACAATACCTAGAATCTCAATTCCCAGCTGTTGAATCACATCATCAACGTCCAGCATATCTCCCTGCTTCATCATGCCATATCGAATACGATTAATAATCAGCTTTGGAGAACCTGTCTTTTCTTTCTCAAGCAAGCCAATCACTCGGTCAGCATCACGAACAGCTGTCGGCTCGGGTATCGTCACCACAACGGCCTTGTCAGCTCCAGCCACTGCATTCTTAAAGCCTTGTTCAATCCCAGCAGGACAGTCAATGATGACATAATCGAAGTCCATCTTCAGCTCTTTAATGAGGTTCTCCATCTGTTCTGGTGTAACGGCTGACTTGTCCTTGGTCTGTTTAGCCGGCAACAAAAAGAGATGATCGAATCTCTTATCTTTAATCAAGGCTTGCTGTAATCTGCATTGTCCATCTAGCACATCAACTAGATCGTAAATGATTCGATTCTCTAATCCCATCATAACATCAAGGTTGCGAAGACCGATATCCGCATCGACCAAGCACACCTTTTTTCCGTTGGTTGCTAGGGCCGTACCGATATTAGCAGATGTAGTGGTTTTCCCTACGCCGCCCTTCCCCGATGTGACTACAATCGCTTCTCCCATACAAATCCCCCCTGAAGATGCTCTATCTATTACTCCAATAATCCAATCTCACTTTATGCAGTTGGTTTAACTTATCAATGGACATCTGACCGTCCTCGAGATAAGCAAACTCCATTTCATTGCTCCCGTCCATCCATTCATCTGGCGGTCGGCTAATGACATCGGCAATCCTTAGTTGTGTAGGGCGCAGCAACGATGCTGCGATAATCGCAGTTTCATCACCATTGCAACCTGCATGAGCCAAGCCTCGTAGTGCACCCATCACGAATATGCTACCTGTACAATAGACTCCACCGCCCGGATTAATGTCTCCTAACAGCAATAAGTCACCTGTATGTCTTAACTCCTGACCGGAGCGTATTGTTCGAGTTTCCACTCGGGTCATGGAAGAGAGTTTATCCTTGAGTGCTTGTTCCCTTGTTACTAATAAGGAGTCGATGCTTCTAATCCTTAAGTTGCTCTTCTCCTTAATGATTTCCCGCAACTCCTGGGTCTGTTCTTCCGTTAGATACCGGTTGCCAAGCTTGATTGTGATTTCAATTGGGGGACCAGCTAGGGTTTGCTGATGGTTGCTTTCCACTTTTTCTTTTAATTGAGCGAATAGTTCCTGCAAGGAACAAGTATCGTCCAATAAAAAAACTAATCCGTCTTTTGTTCCTTTTATGGTTACGATATTCTTTGTCAGTGTCATGCTCTTATTCCCCCCACCATATAGCATTCGCTGGTCGAGGCCATTTTTCCTGCTTCCCCCTGTTCTTTTAGCTTACTTAAAGATCGACTTCATCCTGTCTGCTATCGACCATCTTTTCTAACCAATGGTTCAGTGGACGATAAGCAAGGATGGCGAAGCCTGCATTCAATAAAGCCGTGGGCACATAGTCAAGCCAATGGTACGGGTAACCCGTAAGTCCAAATAACTCAAACAAGAGGAACACCGCGCTTTCATGCATAAACACGCCAAGTAAGACCGTAATCATGATCAAGAGAACATTCAACTGAAAATACTGATAAGCCAGGGCAGACAAATAAGGAATCAATGCCATTGTAAAGGCGTAAACGCCAATAACATCACAATATTGAATATCAAAGAACAAGCCGAATAAAAGACCAAATAAAAAGGCCCTTCGTCTTCCCAGATACAGAGAAACAAAGATTAGTACAACGAGAAGAAACCGGGGGAGAACTGCCACTTCTCGCCCATAAGCTTGCAAATGAAACACCTGAAAGACCGTTCCCTCTAAAACAAATAAGCCAAGTAGACCCGCAAATAATATCCCCCACCTCATCCTTGGTTCCCTTCCTCAGAACCATTCGTATCGGTGGTTGGAGTGGAAGGAGCGCTTGAACCCGGTAGCCCCGGCAAGGCCGGCACAGGAATTTCAGTCGGTGCGATGAGTGAGCGTTCGACAACAAATACTTTCTCTAATTGATTCAGGTTTGCACTGGGCCTAATATAAGCATCCTTAGTAAGAAATTGTTCATCTGTACGAACGGATACAATTTCCCCTAAGACTAGCCCTTTCGGTATTGTTCCGCCAAGCCCCGACGTAATCACCATCTGTTTAGGCTCAATCACAGATTGCATGGGGATCTTCCTCATAATCAACAGATTATTCTTAGGGTCATAACCTTCCACGACACCATAAATTCGCTCATCCCCTTGTATAATGGCACCAATATGATTTCCACGCTCAATATCTGTCACCAATTCCACTTGGGATGAGAAATGAGAGACGCTTTGAATTCTTCCAATATAGCCTTCAGGTGTAATAACAGCCATGTTTGGACTTATACCGTCCTTCGTTCCCTTATCAATAATTAAAGTATGATTCCAACGATCTGGGCTTCGAGCCACAACTTCAGCTATCCTCAATTTATAATCTGATAATTTGGATTGTTCAGCCTCCAACATTTTTCTTAATTGTTCGTTCTCTAGCTTCAACTCATTGAGATCTGCCGTAATTTGGGCAAATTGCTTAAGGTTTTGTTTTAAAGCTTTGTTTTCCTCATAAACAACATAAACATCTTTAATACTCTCAAAAAAGCCCGCTACAGCAAAAGCGGGCTTATAGACAATGGATTGAACAAACGCAAGGGAATCTCGGACAAATCGTTCTGGCCAGGTCGGAACCGGTCTGTCCTTTAAGGTAATTCCCATTGTCGTTACAAGTACAATTAGGCTAATCAATAACAACAGTAGTCTTCGCTTCACAAAAAAGTTAGACACGTATTAACACCTGCTTTTCTATCTTCCCCTTTTGGATCGGGCGGTAATGCCAGACTTTGATTTGAAGAGATGAAGGTTTTCTAATGCTCGACCCGTCCCGATGGCCACACAGTCCAGTGCATTCTCAGCTACCAAGACTGGCATTCCCGTTTCATCACTCAACAACTTGTCAAGATTGCGTAGAAGTGCCCCGCCTCCCGTAAGCACAATTCCACGATCCATAATATCAGCCGCTAATTCAGGTGGACTCTTTTCCAAAGTGACCTTTACTGCTTCGATAATACTCGTTACGGTTTCTTGTAGAGCATCCGTGATCTCATGGGAAGAAACTTCAATGGTCTTCGGTAATCCCGTAATTAAATCTCTTCCACGTATGTCCATCTTTTCATTAGCATCCGATGGTATAGCGGATCCAATCTCCATTTTTAACGTTTCTGAAGTTCTTTCCCCAATCATCAAGTTGTACTTTTTCTTAATATACTGAATGATGGCCTCGTCCATTTCATCCCCAGCTACACGGATAGAGCGACTTGTTACAATCCCCCCCAAAGAGATGATCGCGACTTCCGTAGTTCCACCACCAATATCCACTACCATACTCCCGGTTGGTTCCCAAACTGGGAGATCAGCTCCAATTGCAGCAGCAAACGGCTCTTCAATGGTATAAGCTTCCCTAGCCCCAGCCTGCTTCGTTGCATCCTCTACTGCTCGCTTCTCAACTGCCGTTATACCTGAAGGAACACAAACCATAACATTAGGCCGACGGGAAAGAATTCCTCGACTCTTCTGCGCTTGTCGGATGAAATAACGAAGCATGGTTGCTGTTGTTTCAAAGTCGGCAATAACCCCATCCTTCATCGGCCGAACAGCTACGATGTTACCCGGGGTACGCCCAATCATACTTTTTGCTGCGTTTCCAACCGCTTCAATCGTTCCCGTATCTGTACGGATAGCGACCACCGAGGGTTCCCGCGCCATAATACCTTTCCCTTTTACATAAACGAGCGTATTGGCCGTACCAAGATCGATACCCATATCCCGAGAAAAACCACCAAACATGCTACTTATCTCCTTCCATATCTCCTGCATCTATTAGGGGTTACATTAAATTACAATTATGTAAGTCCTGTTTGAATACTGACATTTTATTATAGATCTTTTGCTTAAACAATTCAAATGAGGCCTTTCTCCTTCAAGCTAATATATCGACCATCCCCAATGATAACATGATCTAATACATCAATGCCCATAATTTCACCTGCTGCCATCAGACGCTTAGTAACCTCAATATCTTCTCTGCTTGGAGTAGGATCGCCACTCGGATGATTATGTAGACAAATAAGGGAAGCACTACTCTTACGTACAGCTTCCTTGAAAACTTCACGAGGGTGTACAATCGATGAATTTAAACTTCCGATAAAAACAGTCGTCTGAGCAATAACCTGATTCTTCGTATTTAAAAAGAGGCAAACAAAATGTTCCTGAGTTAAATAGCGTAGTTCCTCCATCATAAGCTTGGCCACATCTTCCGGTGAGCGAATAGTCCAGCGTTCTTCTGGCGTGGTCTTCGCTACCCTCCTGCCTAACTCGATACCCGCCAGTAACTGGACAGCTTTAGCCGTTCCAATTCCTTTCACTTCAACGAGCTCTTCCAAAGAGGTATCTAAAAACTGACGCAAGCCCCCAACGTGGCTTAATACACGCTGAGCTAGGTTGATTACGGATTCCCCTGCTGTTCCTGTTCTCAACAAGATTGCAATGAGTTCAGCATTGGACAAGGCATCAATTCCTTTGCTCATCATCCTTTCCCTCGGAAGCTCGACCAACGGAAATCCTGACAGCCACTTTTCCCCCATGAAACATTCCCCTCACCTTCAATGTATTACAGGTTTCTCATTATATGTATGTCTCTATGGAGTAAGTATGGAAAAGCCAAATTCCTCTAGGTAACTCGCCATCATCTGTACAGGAAGACCAACAACAGAGAAATAGTCCCCAACGATACCTTCGACAAAAATAGATCCAAGACCCTGAATAGCATAGGCGCCGGCCTTGTCCATGGGTTCCTTAGTAGCAATATAACGAAGAATCTCGTCCTTGGAGACCGGTCTCATCCTTACTTTCGTTTCTACATGCCCAACCCTGCGATTCCCATTGTTCGCATCAATAAGGGCCAAACCACTATATACTGAATGAGTCGTCCCCTGAAGTGCTGATAACATGGAAAATGCATCCTCTTCATTGTTAGGCTTTCCCAACACCTTGTCTCCTAACACGACAATAGTATCCGAACCTATGACAATTCCAGATTCGTAAAGAGAAGCTACATCTGCCGCTTTCCGCTCTGCTAACAATTCGACAATCTTCGCCGGTTTAAGTCCGTCTTCTACAGATTCATCTGCACCGCTTGGATGAATAGTAAATTCCAGCCCTAAGTTCCGCAGCATCTCTTGGCGGCGAGGAGATGATGATGCCAGAATGATCGCTGGTTTATTTGCCTGTTCCACGAATTGTCCCTCCCGTCTTTTTGTCTATTTGATTTTCTTATATAACCAATAACTGGCGATCAAACCTAAAATTGCACTTAGATTTAGTTTAACCTGAACGAGAAAATCGTACCTAATGATGACAAAATCCCCTTTCGGATGCCAAGTAATTTCCTCGGCTATTCCCAAGAAAGGAATATATTGTCCCAATATCTTGCCCAGGATACTGCCAAAAATAAGCCCTGCCATCAGAACAATGATAAACGCAATGGTATCTTTCATTTCCTTCTCCTCTGTCCAAATGTCACCATCAGTTTAGCAGAACCCCCTAGGATGAACAAGGTGTTCTTCAAGCTGAAAAGAGGAAAAAAATAGTTGTCCCAACCTGATGTTCGTAGTCTAACAAAAAAAGGATCCTTGGCAGGTCTTACACCTGAAAGAATCCTTTTCTTATTTATTTAAATGAAGAGAAAAAGGCTTGCTTGCTGGAAAACGCATCTAAGAGGGCTTGTTCTGCTTGCCATAGATATCCTTCTGTGGGCTGCTTTTGATATCGCTCCATTGCCGATACACCTTTTGAGATGTCGTTTAGCATGCGATTCCCAATTGATTGATTTTCTTGGGGGAGCTTGCTAATCAATTCACGTCCTCCGGCTAGAACATTCCGATGAGCATCCGTGACCTGCTTCATACTCTCACTTTCCAGCTTCCCGGAAGTCATCCCTTCAGCAATAGCCTGTCCAAGCGCTTGAACCATCGCTTGCTCGCGCTCGAACCATTGATCCCATTCTTCTTGAGTCGTTGTTGCATTCTTTTTGAGTGGCACCGAAACGGTTTGCGTCTCTTCAACCCACTCCTTTATATACACATCCATTTCCTTGTATGGAGCTGCTAAAGCTAAGGCATCATCGCGCTCCGCTGCGAGTCCTAGGAGAAGATAGAGTGGCTTTTCTCCCATGAAACTGCTCGGCCAGCCCTTTGCTTTGATATTATCGAGGATCGGGCCTGCACTTCCTTGATCCTGGAACACTCCCCCTTGAACAACATAATAGGTATTGGATGGCAATGTAATAGATACGGTTGTGCTAGCCTCGGCCTCTCCACTACCTCCCTCAGCAACAGAATCATCAACCTCTTCTGTCGGAACTGGAGTTGGAATAACGGGTGCCTCTTGCATCTTCGGCATCGCCCCTGATGGAGCGGTTGGGCTATCAAGAAGTCCTGACTTAAAAAATCCGAGTACAACGAAACCAAAAATGAGCCCAAGCACAACGGCACCAATAACAGAAGCGGCTACTCCTAATACATTCTTGGTTTGATGCTCTCTGGAATTCCTTGTGCGAGATTTATAACTCCTTCTGTTCGTTGAAATGCTCGACCCTATATCATCAGGCAGATACCAATCAGAACCAAACGGCTTCTTCTCTTTATTATCGGATGAATCCTCGGTGGCACCCCATTCTCTTGAGCTGGATAGCATGGGTTCGAGTTCCTTCGAAGCCTCCTCTTCTCTTTCTGTTTCCGAGGCAGGTTGTGGTTTAGATTCTTGAGATTCATGAAGCTCCAGAGGTTCTCGTTCCTCCTTTAGCGGAAGTATAGGATCCATCACTTCTCTTGATGCTTGTCCTTCCTTAGGCTGGTTTAACTTAATCGTAATTCTTCCCCGGTTCTTTTCCATCCCGTATCTCTCCTTCGGATAGCTTATATACTATATGTATATGGCGATGAGAGATTAATAGAACTAGTAGGGAGAAAAAGTAAGTGCTAATAACCTAGAATAAAGAAAAGGTAAGCCTGTATGAGTTCAACACCCCAGAAATAAGCAATTAATGTACCCAATGCCAGGAATGGACCGAAGGGAATAGGATCTTTACGTTTTACTTTCTTTGTAACTAATAAAATAAATCCTACTATTCCTCCAATAAGGGAAGCAATAAAGAAGGATAGCAACGTTAATTTCCAACCAATCGCCATCCCTACAACAGCCATTAATTTAATATCTCCTCCCCCCATCCCGCCACGGCTAACTAAGGCAATCAAGAGAAGGAGCCCTCCCCCTGCAAGAATTCCTAGCAGGTAGTCTGTATAGGGAAGAGGCGCATAGTAGAAGTGTAGGAGACTAAAGTAGAGGAAGAAAAAGAGATTCACTTTATTAGGAATGATTTGGTAGAGTAAATCACTAATGGTTATCGTACATAACAAAGCAACTAAAGGTAAGGCGACGTATAACTCCTTACTTAGACCCGTTTGAAAATAAGTAAAAAGCAAAAGCGATGTAGTTAAAATCTCACCTAAAGGATAAATGATGGAAATAGGGGATTTACAATAACGACACTTACCCTTCAACAAAACATAGCTTGCAATAGGAATAAGATCGAGCGGTCTGAGCCTGTGACTACATTTCACACAATGTGAAGGCGGAAAGGAAATAGATTCCCCTTTTGGTATTCTAATAGCTACAACATTAAGAAAGGAAGAGAGAATAAGAAAGAAAGAAATGATAAATAAAGATAAGGTTACTTCCATAGATACTTAGCCTCACATATAGGTATTCAATTCAGGTTCATTATACCTGATAATGAGTATAAGAAAAAGAGCCCTCATATACGGAAACCCTACATGAAGACTCTTTTATCGATAGTCGGTAGTATCCTACTCCCTCTCCAACGTCTCCGCCAATCGGTCGGCTACCTTCCAGATATCGCCCGCTCCCATGGTAATCACAAGATCTCCAGGCTTCACTGCCTGCATGAGATATTCAAAGACATCATCTTTGGTTGGCATATAGACAACGTGCTCATTCGAGTTCTGCTTAATCAAATCAACTAACGTTTGCGCGGTCACTTCCATCTTCGTATCATTCGCTGGGGAATAGATATCAGCAATGACGACTTGATCTGCCTCGGCGAACGCTCGACTGAAGGCATCCAATAAAAAGAAGGTTCTTGTATAGCGCTGCGGTTGGAATACAGCCAGAATGCGACGGTTCGTAGATTTAGCTGCTTGAATGGTCGCTTCAATTTCCGTTGGATGGTGAGCATAATCATCCACAACGAGAACGTCCTTGGCCTCGCCAATCACTTGGAAACGACGCTTCGCTCCACGGAAAGCCTTGATCGCTTCCGCTATCGTCGGGAAGGCAATTCCCGCTTGCAAGCATACAATAATGGTGGCTAGGGCATTTAATACATTATGTCGACCTGGAACCGATAGTTTCACCTGACCTAAAAGCTCTTCCCTTTTGTTTACAGAAAAAGAAACCGTACGGTCGCCATAAATAATATCTGTAGCCGTATAGTCTGCCTGACTTTCCAATCCGTAAGTAATATAATGGCACGACACTTCAGGCAGCATCTCACGAATATATTCATCATCAAGGCAGACGATAGCCGTACCTTCTTCTTTTACATTCGCTAAGAATTTACGGTAAGCCTTCTTTAGATTTTCAAAATCACCCTCATAATTCTCCAAGTGGTCAGGTTCGATGTTGGTTACAACGGCAATCTCAGGGTGGTATTGAAGAAACGAACCGTCGCTTTCATCTGCTTCGGCTACGACGTAGGGCCCCTTCCCCGCTCTAGCATTGCTGCCGATGTCGACAATCTCTCCACCGATAATATAGGTAGGATCAACCCCCGCTTTTTCCATGACGAGAGAGATCATAGAGGAGGTTGTGGTCTTGCCATGAGCTCCAGATACCGCGATCCCGGAACGTTCATTCAGGATTCGAGCCAACATTTCTGATCGATGAATGAGTGGAATCTTTTGTGTTTCCGCTTCAATAAGTTCTACATTATCCTTCGGGATGTCTGTAGAATAAACCACAACATGTGCTCCACTTACATTTTTTGCCTCATGTCCAATGAAAACTTGTGCGCCACGAGAGACTAGTTTATCTGTTAATTCTTTCCTTGCCATGTCAGAGCCACTGACCTTATATCCCATATCAACTAGTACTCTGGCAATAGCGCTCATTCCATAACCGCCTATACCAATGAAATGAACGTGCTCGGTTTTTGTTGACATCTTCTTCACCAGCCTTTTCGTTATAGATCGGAGGGGGAAGCTTGCGCTTTGCCCAGTGCGTTACGAATATCAGAAATAAAATATAATGACCCTGTTGCAAGCAGGATTTCGCTTGTGTCATCCAGACGATACCATGAATCAAAAGCTTCTTCGAAAGAGGGAATCCGTCTTACGACAAGCTCTGGATTAGCATCCCGGAACCACATTTCTAAATTCGCCGAGGTCGCAGCTCTAGGGTGATCAATATCTGTTAAAGTCACTTCTTTGCAAATGGGCGCGAGTTCACGGATCATTCCTATTATATCTTTATCATGAAGGGCTGCATAAAACACCTTAAACATCTGGTTAGGAAATCGCTCCCTTAATGTGACAAGAAGGGCCTTCATTCCCTCTATATTATGTGCTCCATCTAGAATGAGATATGGGTTTTTATGCACAATTTCAAATCTTCCGGGCCACTTCGCAGCTTCAAGACCTTTAGCAAGGTCTTGCTCCTCGAAATATACCGCATAGTATTGTCGCAGAATCTCCAGAACCATGACAGAAAGGCCCGCATTTTTGACCTGATG
The DNA here is from genome assembly GCF_004123195.1 of Ammoniphilus sp. CFH 90114. Classification (NCBI taxonomy): domain Bacteria; kingdom Bacillati; phylum Bacillota; class Bacilli; order Caryophanales; family Paenibacillaceae; genus Ammoniphilus; species Ammoniphilus sp. CFH 90114. Next base: position 89,977 of record NZ_SDLI01000001.1, on the reverse strand, counting down.
CTCACCTAGAATGGAGATCGTTAATCCTTCATAAGAACGAAAAGGACCATGGAAGTCGAATACTTCCTTTTCCCCTTCCGATAGTTCAAGCTTGCGAGTTAGGAAAAAGTCTTTTTCAAATTGATATAAACGAGATCGTCGATCCTTTGCTGTTTCGGCAATGACATGCAAAGGAATTGCACTCGTTTCCGTAGTCACAACGGGGAACCCATGCTTAATGATTCCCGCTTTCTCCGCGGCAATTTGTTCAAGGCTATCGCCCAGAATATGAATATGATCATGCCCTATATTCGTTATAACCGAGACTAAAGGAGTGACTACGTTCGTTGAATCTAAGCGCCCTCCAAGTCCAGTTTCCCATATGACGAAATCAGGATAGTCCATCGCAGCAAAATATAATATAGCTAATAGGGTTAACACCTCAAATTCAGTCAAGGTGCCCCATTCACTCTTTGATGCTTCGTCAACCAAAGGTTTTAATCGATCCACTAACATGACGAAATCGTCCATGCCCATGGGCTCCCCATTAGAACGAACATGTGTATTGATATCCCCCATCGCGGGTGACGTGAACGTTCCAATACGGTAACCTGCTTCCTGAAGAACATGGGAAATATATTGTACCGTTGAACCTTTTCCATTGGTTCCGGCAATATGCACAAATTTCAAGCGTTGCTCTGGATGATCCAATTTATCCATTGCCCACTTCATTCTTTCTAGACCCGGTTTTATTCCGAACTTTTGCAGACCTTTGACCCAGGCAACCGCCTCTTCAAATTGCCCCATCATCTTTCCCTCACTTCCAAACCCAGTCCTATTCATTATATGTGCCTAATTTAAAAGCGATGACAGAGAGTCACTCTTTTCTCTCTGTCACCTTGTCCTTGTCTTTAGCTCTTTAATTCAACAATACGAGCCTTCACCGTTTCTAGTTTTTCTTGATAGTCGCGACCCTTAGCTCGCTCTTCTTCTACAACCTGCTCTGGAGCTTTCGCTAGGAAACCTTGATTACTCAGTTTCTTTTCTACTCTTTCTACTTCTTTCTGCAGATTGTCTGCTTCCTTCTCTAGACGGGCAATTTCCTTATCTAAGTCAATTAAACCAGCTAATGGAAGATAGATTTCTGCACCTGTGACGACTGCGGAAACCACCTTATCCGGTGTAGTCAGGCTTAAAGAAATTTCTAGCTTTTCAGGATTGCAGAAACGGCGGATATATTCTTCCCCTTGCACTAACAAGGACCCAGCTTCTTCATTGGTAGGCTTGATCATTAATTCGATTTTCTTGCTTAATGGAACATTCATTTCTGCACGTATATTTCTTACATTGCGAATGACATCCATCAACAAGCCCATTTGTTTAACCGAGTCTGGGAAATGAAGCGACTCATTCACCTTCGGCCACTCCGCAACCGTAATACTCTTTCCAACATGCGGAAGATGCTGCCAGATCTCCTCTGTGATAAACGGCATGAACGGGTGCAACAAACGAAGAGTATTCTCTAACACATGAGAAAGCACAGATTGCGTCGTTCTTTTCGCTGCTGCATCTTCCCCGTATAAATGAGGTTTAGCCATCTCAATATACCAGTCGCATAAATCGTCCCAGATAAAGTTATAAAGCGTACGACCCGCTTCTCCAAATTCAAATTGCTCTAGAAGCCTAGTCACTCCCTCAATGGTTTCATTTAAGCGAGTCAGAATCCACTTGTCTGTCGTACCTAATGGGCCGGATAAATCGATGTCTTGCACTGTAATACCTTCTAAATTCATTAAAGCAAAGCGAGAAGCGTTCCAAATCTTATTAGCGAAGTTGCGAGCAGCTTCTACACGTTCCCAACGGAAGCGTTGGTCATTACCAGGTGTATTCCCCGTCGCCAACATGAAACGCATCGCATCCGCTCCATACTGCTCAATAACCTCCATCGGATCAACGCCGTTTCCTAGAGACTTAGACATCTTGCGTCCCTCAGCATCCCGAACTAATCCGGTAATCAGTACGTTCTTAAACGGATTCTGATCCGTAAATTCATGAGCGGTAAACATCATACGTGCTACCCAGAAAAAGATAATGTCATATCCTGTTACTAATACGTTCGTTGGGTAGAAGTGCTTCATATCCTCTGTTTGATCAGGCCAGCCGAGGGTAGAGAACGGCCAGAGCGCCGAGCTGAACCAGGTATCTAATACATCATTGTCTTGAGTAAGCTTCTCGCTTTCACACTTTGGACATGTATGGATATCGGTACGAGATACGGTCATCTCTCCACAATCCTCACAATACCAAGCGGGTATGCGATGTCCCCACCAAAGCTGACGAGAGATACACCAATCGCGAATATTCTCGATCCAGTGTAAGTAAATCTTTTCAAAACGATCTGGAACGAAGGCAACGGCATCCTCTTGTTTCTGACGCTTGATTGCTTCCTCCGCGAGTGGTCCCATCTTTACAAACCATTGTGTAGATAAATAAGGCTCAACTACAGCTCCGCTTCGTTCACTGTGTCCCACTTGATGAATGTGTTCTTCAATCTTAAAGCAAACCCCTTGCTCCTGAAGATCTGCCACAATCTTCTTGCGGCAAGCAAATCGATCTAATCCAGCATAGGGACCGGCATTATCATTCATCTTACCGGTTTCGTCCATAACTAATATTTGTTCTAATCCGTGGCGATTTCCTAACTCAAAGTCATTAGGATCATGGGCAGGGGTAATTTTCACTGCTCCACTTCCAAACTCCTTATCTACATATTCGTCTGCAACGATTTGAATTTCACGGCCAACAATCGGCAAGATAACGATCTTACCAATCAAGTCCTTATAACGCTCGTCCTCTGGATGAACAGCTACCGCTGTATCGCCAAGCATCGTTTCGGGACGCGTCGTTGCGACTTCAATAGATCCTGTACCATCCTTCAACGGATAACGAAGATGATAGAGCGCTCCCTTCACTTCCTTGTATTCTACCTCAATATCTGATAAGGCCGTTCTCGTTTGTGGGTCCCAGTTAATAATATAAGCTCCACGATAGATCAAGCCCTTCTCATATAACCGAACGAACACCTCACGAACCGCATTGGACAAGCCGGCATCCAAGGTAAAACGCTCACGGGAATAATCGAGAGAAAGTCCCATCTTCGACCACTGCTGGCGAATAACGCCTGCATACTTCTCTTTCCATTCCCAAACCTTCTCTACAAACTTCTCCCGACCAAGATCATAACGAGAAGTTCCTTCTTCCTTCAACATGGCCTCTACACGAGCTTGCGTAGCGATTCCCGCATGGTCCATTCCAGGCAACCAAAGGGCGTCAAATCCCTGCATGCGCTTCGTACGAATGAGTATATCTTGAAGGGTATTGTTTAAGGCGTGACCAATATGTAAGTTCCCGGTAACATTAGGCGGCGGGATCACAATGGTATAGGGTGTTTTATCCCCATTGCGCTCCGCTTTAAAATATTCTCCTTCAAGCCAGTACGTGTACCATTTCCCCTCCGTTTCCTTCGGGTCATATTTCGTTGGCATTTCCTTCGTTTGATTCTCCGACATCTAGCAATCCCTCCTGAACAACTGTATAGAAAAAAGAAAAACAAAAAAACTTCTCCCATCCAAAGGACGAAAGAAGTTCGCGGTACCACCTTTGTTAGCTTCAGGCTGTTTCTAAAGACGACCTTAAAGCTCCCTCAACCCTGCTAACGGTTGGGCTCCGTTCCTTCCTAATCGCAAACCCACTTTCAGAAGGAAAACTCCTGGGCTACCTTCAGCAGCTACAAATCCAAAGGAATCTCCCAGCCTAAGGATTCCTCTCTCTTGATGGCTTCACTGCCTAATCTTCCCAATCAACGTAATCTCATTTATAAAACTGAACCTATTTTACCAAATTACTATCATCTTAGACAAGAGTGAGATGATTTAAACCAATTTCCCCTTCTCAAATCGAAGGAGGCGATGCCCGTGCTCTGCTAGCTCTAGGTCATGAGTCACCATAAGGATCGTTTTGCCCTCTTCATTCAAGCGCTTGAATACGTCTAGTATGATAAGGGCGTTTTCTTGATCTAAAGCTCCAGTCGGCTCATCAGCCAAGACCACCTCGGGTTCATTCATTAAGGCTCTAGCCATGGCCACCCTGCGCTGTTCCCCTCCACTCAATTGGTAGGGAAGATGTTGCGCTTTGTCCGTAAGCCCTACTTTCTCTAGCAACGAAAAAGCGCTGTTCTCATCCGTTGTCTCGTAGCGACCAGCTATTGTTTTTGGAAGCATCACATTTTCCAACGACGTCAGGGTAGGAATTAAGCTAGGAAATTGAAAAACAAAACCACATTTCCCGGAACGAATGGAAGCTCTTTTCGCATCAGACAAGCTAGTAACCTCCATTTGATCAAACCATACCTGTCCTTCAGTAGGACGGTCAATCATGCCTGCTAAGGCTAGGAATGTCGATTTCCCGCTTCCAGACGGTCCCACGATGGATATGAATTCTCCCTTATGAATCTCCATACTCATGTCTTCTAAGGCGTGAACCCATCGATCTCGTCCTAGACGATAGCTTTTTTTGACCTCATGAAATCGGATCATATGTCCTACTCCCCTTCCCGTATCGCTTCATAGGGTTCCATTTTTATCGTGCTTCGAATAGGGAAAAAAGCGGCTAATACTGAAATCCCTACGGTCACGGCCGTCGTAATTAAACCAATCATCAACCCGGAAACCCAATCTGGGAACAGCAATGGAAGCTGCAAAACCTGCATGATTAATATCCGGTTATCATACAGCCCTGCTGCTGACATGATGGAACCTATACTCGCCCCAATAAGAGAGGCCATGCCTGCTTCAAGAAGGAGTAATCGATAGGTTGCACCTCGGGTTGCTCCCATTGCTCGAAGCATTCCGATTTCCTTTCGTCTTTCACTGATTAAGGCCGTAAACATGGTCGCTACCTGCAAAGAACTCATAACTAGTACTAACACAATCATCAAATAGCTTAGTAATTTCACAGGGAAGATTTGTGTATTCACCATATCTTGCAGCCCTTTTCCTTGCACAATATCTACATCTAATTGAAGCTTTTCCATCTCTCTCTTTACGAGACTTTCCATCCCGGGACGCACCTTCACAAGTACGATAGAGATCTGATCTTTAGGATACTCTAAACCTGATCCTTCCTTTCCATTAAGCTCACGCGCAGCCTCCATATGCATAAAAATGGTGTTGTCCGTACCCATTCCTGTAGGAAACATGACCCCTTTGACTGAAAAATCTTTTCCAAATAGAGTAACCCACTCTTCTACATATTCATTATCGTAGTGAAATAAAAAGTTATCTCCACCTGCAGCAGAGCCAATTAAGATATCATATGGACCTAATTCCTTTTTGTCTGCCATCCAGTGCTTCAGCGTAAAATCACTAGCAGGGTCAAACGCGACAATAGGAAAGTCGCCTTCCGTTCGACAACAAACCGTTGAAACCGTCTGAAGGTACACTTGGGCTGCGGCAAGTTCTACTTCCGGTATGGACCGAATTTTCCCCAACACCTCTTGGTCCATATAAAAGGGCGTAGCTGTTCCTGAGATAATGAGATCTCCCGCTTGGCTGCCGTAACCCTTAGGAACAACCAATAAATCCGCTCCTAATCGGCTCGAACTAGCTTCAATACTTCGTTCCATAGAATGAACAAAAAAATAACTAGCAAATAAGATAAAGGCCGTTAAACCTGCACTTCCCGCTAAGAGTAAAGTTCTCGATACTTTTCTCTTTAAGTTTTTCCAGGCAATTAAAAAAATCCGATTCAAAGGATTCACCCCTATGCATGTTTGATATGATTATAAAGATTTATATAGAGGAAACTAGACAGACGCCTACTACAAATCTTTTCTATTGATCGTGTAAATAGTAATGGAAATAATCCAAATCACTACGATGGCCCATACAATATGATAAATGATCTGTACCTTGCTAAGCATGAACTCGCCACCATTCTATTGATTTAGTACTTCAAACAGATCCCGAAAACCCACAGCCTTCGATACCTGTGTAAATACTAAGGAGGAAATGGGAAAGGGGACTCCTAATGTCCCCTTCTTTCTATTTTGTCGTTTTCAAGTATTCAATCATAGATCCCATCTGGTCCTCTGTCCAAGCAGCCCCAAGAGCTGGCATGGAACCTCGCCCTTCTTTCATAACTCGGATAAACTCATCTTCACCTAATGTATCGATAACCCCTACTAATGCAGGACCGATACCGCCGGTTAGATCCGCGCCGTGACAAGCCAAGCACTGTCCAGCTAGCGCCTTACCTGCTTCTGCACTTACCCCCGTAGCAGACGCCATGGTATCCCGTTCATCTAGCGGACCAGCCAATAGCGCATAAACTACTGCCCATACCCCAAGGGCTGTATAAACAAATATGAGTACCTTAGGGATTTTTCCGTGCCCTTGCTTCATCCCGTTAACGACGTCTACGTGTTCATCTTTATGATGGTTTTTAGCCATGCCCGTATCTCCCCTTATTATTCGTCATCCAGCATTCTATACTTGATCCCTTCAATATCTTCGAACTGCCCCATCCTCTTCGCCCCGAAGTACATGAGAATGGCAGATAGTGAGAAGGTCGCCATAACCGTAATTAACAGCATTGAACTTAAGCTCATTTTGTTCCTCCTTTTTAGGTCACCCTTTTGTTTATTGGGCAGGCTTCAAACTCATTAAGTAGGCAACTAGGTCGTTCAACTCTTGATCGCTTAGGTAATCATACTTCGGCATAATAGAGCCAGGCACGATTTCTTGAGGATCCTTCAAGTGAGCTAAATTCCACTCTGCGCTTGTGCGAGCTCCCACCCACATTAAATCCGGTCCTACACGATTGGATCCCCATAGATGTGGTTTATCATTCTGATAATCACCTGGGATGGTAACTGGACCAATGTTCATAGCCAAGTCTGCTTTTACTGGACGCACCACTTGAGTATGACAAGTCATACATCCTTCACGTATATAAATTTCTCGACCGCTTGCTTCCGGTGAACCTTCAGCATAAGCTCTTGCTTCAGCATTTTTCGATGTTGCCATCATTTGGTCATCATAGAAGGGAAGTATGATCGTTGCGAAGGTTCCCATCATAAACAAGACAACCGCAGCTAAAAATATCCCTAAGGCGCTTTTTTCCATATCCACAGCAATTTCCTCCTTTTTGCTTGCTTTAGGCTGTTACGGTTACATCTTCAGATTTATCGGTCTTAAAGGCTTTACCTGCCTTTGTCGTCATGTAAATGTTATAAGCAAAGAAGAATTGAGCCACAATCATCAAAGTACCGCCCACAGCACGAACAGCAACAAACGGTGCAGACATTCTTACAGTCTCAATAAACGGAGTAGCTTCCATCCAAGCAAATCCTTGCATTACTCCAGCAATCCACATACTAAAAGCAAAGATGAGGAAACCGGAAACCGACAAATAATAATGCCAGCTCATCAGAGACTTACTGTAAATTTCTCGACCTGTGATACGAGGAATTGCAAAATAGATCATGATAAAACCAATAAAGGAGAAGGCTCCAAATGGTGCCATATGAGCATGCCCAGGTACCCAGTGAGTGTACTTGACAACCGCACTAACCGACATCAACGCCTGGAATGGCCCTTGCAGACATGCCATTAGATAGAAGATCATGGCTGTAATTAAAAACTTCAAGTTTACATTATCCTGTACTTGGTGCCATTGTCCCTTCATCGTCCCTAATACATTCGCTAATACGGTCCAAACTGGAATAATTAATAGAATGGAAGGGATGATCCCTGCTTTCATCAACCAAAGAGGAATTGGACTATTTACTAAGTGGTGTGGTCCATTCCAAACATAAAAAGTTCCAATCGTCCAAAACCCAATTAAAGAGAGTTTATGACTATATAAGGGTCTACCAGTTAGTTTAGGCAACAAATAATACATCGTACCGATCCCAACTGTCGTAAACCATAATCCTAATACGTTATGTCCATAGAACCAGTTCATATTGGCTTGGATGGCTCCTCCTACCAATGGAGCAGGAACATTACCTACAATCCACACACCTGGAAGCCAAATGAGAGATCCTACGAAATACCAAATACTAACGAATAATTGCTTTTCTTTTCGGTTTTTAATCGTCATATAAACGTTAATCATCACTAAGATAACAACAAAAGCTACAGTAAGATCCAACCATAGTGGAAGTTCAGCGTATTCCACTCCTGAACTGTGACCGGCCGCCAAGGCTAAAACAGCAGCAACAATACCGATATTCCACAAGACACAAGTAATATTCCCTAGTCTCTCACTCCACAGCTTCGTGCGAAGAAGCTTCGGTACAATATAGAACATACAACCTACATTCACCATCGACAACCAAGCTAGTAATACTCCGTTTGTATGAATAGGACGAACCCGACCATAAGTCAACCAGCTGGTACCCCCTAGAAAGTCAGGCGACATTTGCTTAATGGCCACGACTAAACCAGCCAGCATAGAGATCAGCAGCCAGAAGATCGCTGTATACCAAAAGTTTTTAGCTGCACTATGTTCTGTGTTACTAAACATCCTAATACCTCCCCTATTTCTATTAAACCTTTCCCTAATTGAACCTTTCGTCCCCTGCAACCCTTCTTTTTCGTTCATCCCTCCAAGCATAAACACTATAGATAATGTGTTAATGTTAGAATGTGCATTTTTTCACAAACTTTATCTACTCTTATCTTATTACAAAATAAGGAGCAGTCAATTCATGAAATGTGGAGAAATTGTGATGACAATGAAAACGATTTGTGAAGTGAGGTCTTGTCGAACACATAGACTATCGTCTACATAACATAATTACAGCAGAGCTAGAAAGGATGGATAGCATGAATAGGTTAAGATACAATCCCACTTATCTGAAGATCCGAGCAGGAATCGGGCAGCTCGCTTTGCCTCTAGGGATCTTCCAATTAGTTCGGACACTTCTTTTACCTACAACCTTTGATGTCATCTTGTTAATCTTAATTGTCCTTCTGTATGTCGGCGTTGAGTTTGATTGGTTTTAGGAAAAAGAAAAAAAAGAGGATTCTTTACGCGAGGTCGGTATCTCCCTCACATTAGAATCCTCTTTGTTCATTACGCAGTTGCCTTTCGTCGTTGATCAATGTATCGACCCACTTGCAGTGCAAGTTCATCCCAATACCTTTGTATACGAATGGCTTCAGCTAGTTGATGGATCTGCTCTTCATTTAATTCATTGGTAGTCAGATAATGATTAAATTGCTCCCAAACACCCGATGGCAACGCCAATTGAACCAAGATATAAACAAGCTCATTATCCGATAGTTCTCTCTTGCGTTCATAACCGTCTAAAAAACTTGTAACCATCGATAGATTCCAGTCACTTCGCTGATATAAATGTCTAATTAAACACACCGTATCTTCATGAATAGGAGCTAATCCCTGATTATATCCGCCACGGATTTGCCATCCATTCTCAGTATGAATAATTTGATCAAGCTTAAATTTCTCAAGTGACAAGGGGAAATACGCGACAGCTTCCTTTACTCCATCCCAAAGCTGGGATGCCCTACGAAATCGTTTATACAGTAAAGGAAGATTCGAATAGATCACCTCATCGACTAGCGACGGTTCATGCTTTTGTTCTATCCTCTGCATGACCTGCTTGATCGTCGTGCTCCCATCACTAAAGAAATTTTCATCAAAAGCTGATGATTTAGCTTGCGATGCCCCGTGGTCAATTCGGTCGATCGCTCGGTGATAATCAGCAAAAATCTCACCTGTTTTCAGGCAGTCTTGTTCCTCTAAAGGATCAGGCACACGCCCATCTAGGGCTTCAGTTAAGACGAAATACTTTCCTTGAAAACGAATATATTTTTTGTTGTTTCCATTAGACAAGAATCTCTCAACTGCGCCATACCCCTGGGTGAAAAGCTGTTCCCGCCATCCGTTGGACCATTTTAAAAGTTCAGCATTCTGCCACACGGAAACAACCCTTTTACCTTTATTCGTCTCAACCACATAGCCATCATCGATCGGCTGGGCGCGAAGTACCTTCAGTTTGTAGGTGGCAAGCATTCTTTTCAGTTGTTCCAAGGAGACCTTCAACGTATATTCACCCCTTTACGGGAATGTATAACAATTGCCCAGCTGCCACTTGGTTTCGTGAGGCTGAGTTGGCACGTAAGATAGAGTCAACGGTTAAATCGTATCTCTCTGCAATCTCTTCTATTGTCTCGTTCTTTTGAAGGATGCATATTCTTAGCTTCGTAAACTGTTCAGACTGGTTATCCATAAAATTGGTTAGATACAGAGCATCATTATCCCCTTCTTGATCCGCTGCAGCTTTCGCTTCTTCAGAAGGTCTTACTTCCTTCTCCTCTTCTTTTCTATCTTCTCGCCTCGGAATCTTAGCAAAGATAGAAGACAGGGAAGAAACCGGTTCTTGATCTTTCTTTGTTCCCTTATTCGTAATGGCTACCCTCACATCTTCTTCTTTTTCCTCTATTTCAGGTTCAATAGAGGCAAGATTAGGCATGGGAACGACATTATCCCATTCTTGCTCTGTAGATTGTTCTTCCCTTGGCAGGATATCTCCTTTTCCTTTCTGAGCCGGTTCTATGACTTCAGGTGCAGCCTCTTTCTTCCCTTTTGGCACAACCTCCTCTACATCAGGGACAACGGCCTCTACTTCTGGTGGAACCGCTTCTACCTCAGGCATTACGGCCTCTACTTCTGGCGGTGCGACCTCTACCTCGGGTGCAACAGCTTCAGGTGCTGGCGTAGGCTGCGGTGCCGGTTGTGGTGCAGGCTGTGGTGGGGGGGCTGGCGCGGCCTCAGCTCGGGACCCTTCTTCACTAGGTCCGGATGTCTGCTGCACCATATCTGGACCCGCCTCAAAGTACGTTGGTAATTGATAATCATCATTTTCCAGGGATTGAAGATTCTGCTGAATGGCTTCGAGACGATCTGCGAAGGAATCAGGAAATTCGAACCCCTGTCCGGATTGATCGCCTGCTGAATGTACGAATTCAAAAGGTGTGTTCAATTCTTCCTTTTCCGAAAAGCCGCTAATCATTAAGCTAGCAGCGACCTCAATCTGATAAGGAGTTTTCAGATCATAATCAAAGGAGTTAATGTAGGCATATACATCATCTACATCATCCACCTTATTACGCGGCATAGAGATCTTGACGGGTATGCGATATTCAAACCGATCTTGTCTAGCTAGAGGAGAGAATGGCCCTCTTTCCGCAGACAAGGGTTCAAATTGTACAGATTCCTCATAGGACTCCGGCAATTCATCCGCTGGGTCTAACTTTCCAGCTTCCTGATTTCCTTTATAGTCCCCATAAAGAATTAATGCTCCTGTAATTTCAATCTCATTCCCATTTTCTTCTATAACAATTTGGGGAACAATCTCCAATTCCTCAATTTCCTCTATTGGCAATTGCTCATGTGAGAGTTGAACGACTTCTTTAATATCAATTTGATAAGAACCCAGTCCATGCCTTTCCATGTTCACATATTTCCCCCTTCCCGTATGTCACCCTCTCCTAAAATATATTGTCCTTCTGCAAGAGATAGAACTAGAAGAAAAAGTTCTCCCATCTTGTAGAAAATAAAAAAATCCCCTCGTTGGTTCTAAACAAACCTTCGAGAGGATTTTCAAACTATCTGCAGCTACTATAATCTTTCCAGAGACTTGCGATTAGCCTCGATCGTAAATTCAATATCATCATCCGAATGAGCGGCAGAAACAAACATACCCTCAAATTGGGAAGGTGGAATGGAGACTCCTTCCTCCACCATATTACGGAAGTATTTTGCAAATCGCTCTAAATCACTTGTCTTTGCCACATCATAGTTCACAACCTGTTCATCCGTAAAGAATAAGCAAACCATTGAACCTGCTCGTGTAATGTAATGAGGAATACCTAGTTGCTCGCAATTCGCTCGAATCCCTGCCTCAAGTCTAGCTGATTTGCGTTCTAATTCCTCAAACACACCTGGCTTACCGAGCTCCTTCAACGTGGTATAACCGGCTGTCATCGCTAATGGATTACCTGAAAGAGTACCGGCTTGATAGATCGGACCCGCTGGCGCAATTTGCTCCATGATTTCTCTTCGGCCGCCATAGGCACCAACAGGCAGCCCTCCTCCAATGACCTTACCAAGTGTCGTAAGATCTGGCTTAATTCCAAACTTTCCTTGAGCACAATGGTAATCCACGCGGAACCCCGTCATCACCTCATCAAAGATGAGGAGGGTACCGTATTGCTCCGTTATCTCGCGAAGTCCTTCCAAGAAACCTGGAACCGGCGGTACAACCCCCATATTTCCAGCAACTGGTTCTACAATAACGGCCGCCAGATCCTCTCCATGCTTCTCAAAAGCTAGCTTTACACTATCTAAGTCATTGTATGGTACGGTAATGGTATGCCCTGCCACCTCACTTGGCACACCCGGACTATCAGGTAAAGCAAGCGTAGCAACACCAGAACCCGCTTTTATTAATAGACTATCTGCATGTCCATGATAACAGCCTTCAAACTTCATAATTTTATTCCGCTTCGTATATCCCCTAGCCAAGCGGAGTGCACTCATGGTGGCTTCTGTTCCAGAGTTCACCATTCTAACGACTTCAATCGAAGGAACAATCTCCGAAACGAGCTTAGCCATTTCGGTTTCCAATTGGGTAGGAGCTCCGAAACTCGTTCCCTTTTCTGTAATGGTCTTAATCGCTTCTACTACCTCAGGGTGGGCATGGCCTAAAATCAGAGGTCCCCAAGAACCCACATAATCTATGTACTCATTTCCATCTACATCGTAAACCTTGGACCCTTTTCCATAGTCCATATATAGGGGCGACATTCCCACAGAACGAAAAGCTCTAACTGGGCTGTTTACACCACCTGGTATGTATTTTTTTGCTTCCTCAAATAGAGTTTGAGACCGATCATGTTTCTTTTGCATGATAACACCTCCAGATTAGAAAGGGGGAGTCCCCTCCTCCATAATATAATGTTAGTTCTCACGAAGCCAACGAACGGCATCCTTGGCTGAATAGGTTAGGATTAGATCTGCCCCTGCTCGTTTAAAGCCTATTAATAACTCTAAAGTAACAGCCTTCTCATCAATCCATCCATTAGCTGCTGCAGCCTTAACCATGGAATATTCGCCACTCACATTATAAGCGACAACCGGTAGATCAAAGTGATCACGAACAACACGAATAATATCCATATACGCCATCGCTGGTTTAACCATTAGGAAATCTGCACCCTCTTGTACATCAGAGGCAGCCTCTCTTATAGCTTCCCGCATATTAGCAGGGTCCATCTGATAGGTTTTGCGATCCCCAAATTGCGGTGTAGAGTGGGCAGCATCGCGGAATGGTCCATAAAAAGAAGAGGAATATTTTACCGCATATGACATAATCGGAATGTGAGCAAAGCCGGACTCATCAAGACCAGCACGTATCGCAGCTACAAAACCATCCATCATATTGGATGGGGCAATAATATCCGCTCCTGCCTTAGCTTGGGAGATCGCGGTCTTGACTAGTAATTCTAAACTTGGGTCGTTATCCACTACCCCATCTCGAATCACACCGCAATGCCCATGATCCGTGTATTGGCATAGGCAAGTATCCGCAATAACAACTAATCCCGGTGCCCATTCCTTTACCTTACGAATCGCTTGCTGCACAATACCGCACTCATTATAAGCTTCCGTTCCTACTTCGTCCTTATGTTGTGGTACACCAAAAAGGATAACCGATTGAATCCCAAGAGAAACGATCTCCTCAATCTCTTCTTTCAATAAATCTAAACTAAAATGATATACTCCAGGCATAGAAGGAATCTCTACCTTCTTGCCTTCCCCTTCTACAATAAAAAGAGGATAAATGAAATCACTGGCCTGCAAATGAGTCTCCCGAATCATAGAGCGCATTGCTGCACTCGTGCGAAGACGACGGTGACGATCAAACAACATGGGTACTCCTCCTCCTCTACTCAACCAAGTGGGTTAGTGCTTGAACTAGTCCATCTATGGTATACTCTTGCGCTATAATATCAACCGTTAAACCTAATTCTTGAGCCGTTCTAGCTGTAATCGGACCAATGCAGGCTAATTTCACCCCTACCAGCAATGGGTCCCTGGCTTCTAGGCGGAGGACCTCACAAAAATTCCTGACTGTAGATGAACTTGTGAAGGTAATGATGTCAATCCGCTTTTCCTTCAAGTGGTGAATCACTTCCTGTGCCCCTTCCGCACTCATGACCGTTTCGTAAGCATCGACTTCGGTTACGTTTATCCCTCTTCGAGAAAGCTCTTGAGGAATAAGGGGCCGAGCGATATTGGCGCGCGGAAATAATACATGGTCGCCCGGTTGAAGGATTTCTTCTAAAGCAAGAATAAGCCCTTCCGCTTTATAATCCTCTGCTACCACATCAGGATCGCGTCCCCATTCCTTCAACACTTCAGCCGTTCGGGGACCCACTACGCCAATTTTCGCCTCAATATGGCTGTATTGTAAATGATATTCCTTTAACTTTTCACCGAAGAATTGTACTCCGTTGGTGCTAGTAAGAAGGATCCAATCATACTGATTCATATTCCTAATGGCCTGTTCTAGGGGCCTAGGGTCTTCCGGGGGAGTAAACTTAATGACAGGAAGTTCTATTACCTTTCCTCCAACCTGCTCAATCTTCAAAGACAGTTCACTAGCCTGTGCCCTTGATCGGGTAACCAGGACCGTTTTTCCTTGAAGTGGTTTACCCCTGTGTATCATATATGATTTTCCTTACGAACCTTATCTAAGATCTCAGATGCTCCCTTTTCAATGAGGTATTTCCCTAAGGCTCGTCCGATTTCTTCCGGATTATCTCCTTTAATAGAGTCCTTCAGTACCGTTCTTCCACCCGGATCGGCTACAAGTCCCGTAAGAGCACATTGTCCTTCTTCTGTTATTTGGGCGTAGGCGCCAATAGGCACCTGGCAGCCTCCTTCTAATGTATTCAGGAAGGCTCGTTCCGCTCTCACAGCTTGTTCAGTCTCATGATGATTAAACTTCGCAAGGAGTTCGAGTAACTCTGTATCTGACTCTCGGCACTCAATACTTAAAGCTCCTTGACCCACAGCAGGCAGACTAATCTCTACGGGTAGAAACTGCGTTACTTTCCCTTTCCATTCCATTCTCTCCAACCCAGCCGCAGCTAGTACAATGGCATCATAATCTTCTTCGTTAAGCTTTCTAATTCTCGTATCGATATTCCCGCGTATCCATTTAATATTCAAATCCCCACGGTGTGCTAAGAGTTGAGCACTTCTACGCAAGCTACTCGTTCCAACAGTCGCTCCGTGAGGTAGTTCATCCAATGTTTTGCCGTCTTTACTGATAAGCACATCGCGGACATCGACTCGCGCCGGAACAGCTCCAATCGTCAACCCCTCTGGTAATAGAGCAGGCATATCTTTCATACTATGTACGGCCATATCAATATCGCCGTCTAATAACGCCTGTTCAATCTCCTTAACAAACAACCCTTTTCCACCTACTTTGGAAAGGGTTACGTCTACGATCTGATCTCCCTTGGTCACGATCTTCTTAATTTCAAATTCAAAAGGAAGACCTAGGGCTTCTAATTGTCGAATCACCCATTTGGTCTGGGTAAGTGCCAAAGCGCTTTGTCTAGATCCAACGATAATTTTTCTCATTTAAAGACCTCCATCTACTCGAACTATCTCAACCATTGATGAAAGGAAGAGAGGGAACCAGAAACAAAATAATTAATTAAAATCATGCAGAATGCTACCACATTGAGGATTGCCAGTTTCCTGCCTTGCCAGTCATATGTAATTCTACGATACAAATATATGCTGTATATCCCTATCACAAGCAGGGACATAAGCACTTTCGGGTCAAACCAGAGCGGTTGTCCAACTACATGTGCCCAGATTACCCCAAGTATGACAGCTAACAAAAGAGTCGGAACCCCGACCATAGCTAATCGGTAAGCATATAAATCTAATTGGCCCAGACTTGGCAACCTTCTAAACAAGGGTGTCCATTTCTTCTGCTTTAGCATCTTATTCTGGACGAGATACATGATTGATAAGATAAACGAAACCGAAAAAGCTCCATAACTAAAGAAAGCCAAACTAATATGAATAAATAAGAGCTCAGAGATCAACTGTTTAGACAGCGCAGGGGTAGCCGCCGGGTTGGCAAATAAGGTTACAGCCATTACGGCAAATCCAATAATATTCGTAAAGAATACCAAAAAATCCATCTTGAAAAAATAATTGATCGTTAAGGAAAGGCTTACCATGATCCAGGAATAAAAAAAGAGAGTCTCGAAAAGGGTAAGGATTGGAAAGTAGTCCTTCGTCAACATCTGTGAAACAAAGAAGATGGATTGCAATACCCATACAATCGCAAGCAACCAGAAGGCCCTCTGATTGACCTTCCGGTTGCTCTGAATGAAATCTGAAAAATACATTAAAACGCTGAGGGCATAGATATAAATGGTTACATCATACATCCAGCTTTGGATTGTCAAAGGATCATGACTCCCTTCTTTAGGAGCGGACTACTGCCTCGCTGACATGGAGAGTCGGTAAGCGTACATCTGCTGTCTCTTTTTCTGCTCTTAACTGTTTGATTCGACTCTGCTGTTCTAATTCCTCTTCAAGAGCAAAAATCTTAACAAATAAGTCTAAGGCTTCATCGCCCTTAGATTGAGCAGCCATCTCTTTCATTCTTACCAAAGGATCATGCAGCATCTGATTGACAATGGTCTTGGAATATTTTCGAATGATGCGAAGCTCCTTCTCTGTCAGATCAGGCAGTTTGTTCTCAATTTGACGCATAGCTTCTTCCTGAATCTTAAGAGACTTCTCACGAAGTGCGCTAATTACAGGAACTGTCCCAAGGGTATTAAGCCAAGATTTAAACGCTACGATTTCTTCTCCAATCATATATCCAATCTTCTCAGCCTCACGAGCTCGCTCTTGACGATTAGCCTCGACGATGCTTTCTAGATCATCGATATCATATAGATACACATCATCCAAATCATTAATCGCAGGATCTAAATCTCTTGGAACTGCGATGTCGATCATAAAGAGCGGTCGGTGATTTCGCTTGCGCGAAATAGCCTGGATATCACGCTTAGTTACGACGTATCCTTCTGCTCCCGTAGAGCTAATCACAATATCTGCCTGAATAAGAGCGGATGAAAGCTCATTAAACGTACAGGCCTCTCCGTTAAACTTATCTGCAAGGCCTTTAGCTCGCTCAATCGTACGGTTAACGACAATTACTTTATTAACTCCATTGGCATGAAGATGCTTCCCGGTCAATTCGCCCATCTTCCCTGCTCCAAGTATAACTACCGTCTTCTTTTCGAAATAGCCAAAGATCTTCTTGCCTAACTCCACCGCTGCATAACTTACAGAGACTGCATTCTTCCCAATATCCGTCTCTGAATGAGCGCGCTTCGCTAGCGTAACCGCCTGTTTAAATAGAGTATTAAAAACCGTACCTGTAGCTTTGCACTCTTGACTCTGCAGGAAAGCAGTTCGAACTTGCCCTAAGATTTGAGTTTCTCCTAACACCATCGAATCCAAGCCGCAAACCACACGGAATAGATGACGAACCGCTTCGTCGTCTTCTTTTATATATAAATAGTCAGCGAAATCTTCCCTTGCAATTCCGAACCACTCAGAGAGGAAGCCCTTCACATAGTGACGTCCTGTATGCAACTGATCTACAACCGCATAAATCTCAGTACGGTTACAGGTTCCTACCATCACGCATTCCTGAATATCCTTCGTTCCCCGTAGCATTCTGATCGCTCTATCTTTCTCATCTTCTTTGAATGCGAAGCGTTCACGAATCTCTACAGGAGCCGTCTTATAATTAAGTCCGATTACTAGGATGTGCACTTGAATCACCCCATCTCTTTATAAATTATATTTTATAGTTTAACCTATATCAGGATAACTAGACGTGAAAAAGATCACAATGCTCATCACGAAAGACTAATTTAAGTCCCTTTTACTCTACGCTGACCATTATAACACGAATTCTCTCTACATGGTTTGACAATTTGTGATATCTTTGTGACCTTAGTTGATAAAACATTAAAAGTCAAGCTCTTAAGAGATTCCAAGCCCAATATTTTTTTCACACTTTACAAATTTCCTCATAAGATAGACCGAAGCCCAATATAACAAGGAGGTAGAAAGAAATGAAACACTGGCTTCGCTATCTAGCGATTGTAACGCTTATTCTCTCTCTTGCTGCACTCACTGCATGCGGTGGTGGCTCTTCTCAGCCACAAAAGATTCGCTTGTTTGAAGTCACCCACTCCATCTTTTACACACCTCAATACGTTGCCCTTACTCAAGGTTTTTTTGAAGAGGAAGGTCTTGAAGTGGAATTAACGAATGCCAATGGCGGAGACAAAGCCATGACAGCCCTGTTAAGCGGCAATGCCGAAATCATCTTAATGGGGACGGAAGCTACGATTTACGTAAAGAATCAAGGAGCAACCGACCCCGCTATCAACTTCGCTCAGCTGACGCAAACCGATGGCTCTTTCCTTGTTTCCCGAGATCCCATCAATAACTTCACATGGGATTTGCTGAAAGGCAAGACACTCATCGGCCAGCGTAAAGGCGGAATGCCACAAATGGTCAGTGAGTTTGTGCAAGTACAGAACGGCGTCGCTCCCTTCAAGGATGTAGAAATCATCCAAAACATTGATTTCGCCAATCTCGGAAGTGCTTTTGCTTCAGGAACAGGGGACTTCGTTCAGTTATTTGAACCTATTGCCTCTACACTTGAATTAGAAGGAAAAGGCCATGTTGTTGCCTCCTTCGGTGCAGATAGCGGGAAGCTCCCTTATACGGTCTATATCACTAGACAAAGCTTTATTGACGAAAACCCTGAAGTCGTTCAGAAATTCACCAATGCCGTTTATAAAGCACAGCAATGGGTAGCGAGTCACTCTATTGAAGAAATCGCTGATGCCATTTCCCCACATTTCTCTGAGATGAACCGCGAAACTCTTCTTAAGGTGTTAGAACGCTATAAATCTCAAGGTTCTTGGGCCACAGATCCGATTCTCGATGAAGAAGAATACAATAACCTTGAAGCGGTTATGGAGAATGCAGGTGAGCTCAAGCAAAGAGTGGATTACCATGATATTGTAAATACAGAGTTCGCTAAGAAAGCAATGGAATAATCGGGAGGGCCCTCTTGACTTCAGCTTGAAGAGAGGAGGGCCGCCTGTCCTTAGTCCCTCATATTTTTCCGTTTGCCTGGACAACCTACACTCAATAGACATCATACTTAAACACAAGGTGGACAGGGGAGAAAAGTATGAGTATGACCGGTAAGTCCAAGCACGGGTTGTTCTACCACTGGGGAGTGAACATAAAGGAAGCGACGGAAGAAGAAAAAAAGCTCGGCGATAGTGAAATTGGCTCACAAGGAAGATTGCTGCTCCTCGTCTATACCCTCTTTCTATTAGCAGAAGCCTTATCTGGCACCTTTGTGAATGTGTATCTATGGAAAGAAAAAAACGATTACAGTTTGATTGGATGGTATAACATATCTTTCTTCATCGGAATGCAAATTACCTTCATGCTGTCTGGCAAGTGGGTTAAGGTGTACAATAAAATGTCTTGTTTACGGACAGGGATTGCCGTGTCCTCTGCCTTTTACCTCGGGGTATTATTACTTGGAAAAAAAGCCGTATCCTTTATCTTTCCGCTTGGTTTTGTCCAAGGGATTGGGCACGGTTTCTTCTGGTTTGCCTTTAATATTGTACTGTTTGAGATTACCAACAAAGTAAATCGGGATAAGTTCAACGGATTAGCAGGTGTTTTTGGCTCTTTCGTTGGTATGGTCGCTCCTCTTGGAGCAGGCTATCTCATTGCCAAAATGACCGGAATGAAGGGCTATTATACGATTTTTGCTGTGTCTTTAGGTATTTACGTATGTGGAGTTATTCTAAGCTTTTTCTTTAAGAGGCGTAAATCTGGCGGTGAATTTTCCTTAGCTAACACTTATAGAGTATATAAGAAGAGTAAAACATGGAAACGAATCCTAAATGCCATGATTGGACAAGGAATCACTGAATCCGTCTTTAACTTTCTCATTGGAATTCTCGTCTTCATAGCTACAAGCAACGAATGGAAAGTTGGCGTCTATACCTTTATCACGTCAGGGGTAGCTTTCTTTTCCTTCTATTTAATAGGGAAGTTTATTAAGCCTAAATGGCGGAGTACATCTTTGTTCTGGGGAACCTTATTAATGTCCGTTTCCGTGCTCCCTCTATTTTATGAGGTAAACTATACCACCCTGCTAATCATGGGGATAGGAATCAGCTTGTTTAGCCCTTTGTTTTACATCCCTGCTGTATCCATCGTATTTGACTCCATTGGAAGAAGCAAAGAAACCGCCCAATGGAAAGTGGAATATATCATTATCCGCGAGACCGGGCTTAATATAGGAAGGCTCTTATCCTTAGGGCTGTTTATTGCTCTCGTGACATGGAGAGAAGATGCGCTGGTGCTTAGCGGCTTGTTATTGGCAGTAAGTTTGGCGCAGTTGATTACGTGGGCGTATATGAGGAAGATAAAGGTGTGAGGATGAGTCTGTGCGGTTGGGGGAAATTGGAATGTCGTGACAGGTTGCGAGGTTGTGGGGTGATACGGACGTGGGGTGCGTTATTTCCTTAAAAAGCTTAGTATTTGAGGTCTTGACGGAAATGGAGTACGTTATTTAGCCAAAAATGAGTTAGAAAAGGACAACTTCTCCCAAATAAGGGATCCATTGTCCGATAGACATTAAGAAGAAGCGGTTATTCAAGAATAAGGCATCAGTTGTCCGAAACATTTCAAAAGCAATATCCCATATGTGGATCAACATTAGAAGTCATTAATAATGTTACTTACCTAAATATCAGTGGGGCTTAGAACTCTGCTTAATTGTTAGTAGACATAGAAATTGGCAAAACATGATCTTTGGTCAGTGAACTAACAGCGATGGGAACTGTTGGGGTTCCGATTTGTCGTTCAAATCCCTTAAGATAAACATAGGCGGAAATATCCCCACCTTCTTCTCGCTTAAACACAACGTAAGATCTGTCCTTTTCTAACACCTCGTCCTCACGCAACAACTGACCTGTATCAGGATCGAGGAAGGCCGCGATATATCCATCTGCAATTAATTGTTCATAAGTAACCTTGTGCTCCCCCGTTTCATTTAGAGCCATTAATCGCACCTTCAAGTCCATCAGCGCTGATTCTCGCATTTGGATCGCATTTGAGATAAAAGCTCTCGTTCTCATCTCCTGAATCGTTGTACTAATCACTGGAACTGCAATCGCAACTAGAATACCGAGAATCACCATAACTGCTAAAAGCTCAATCAGTGTAACCCCTTGCTCATTCTTTCTCAGTGCTATTCGATTCATCCGGTACCTCTTCTGTATACAATGGGTTCATTTTTCCGTGTGGATCCTTGTAATCAACCTCAGGAAGGTCCTTTGCAAGCTCCATCCATTCAGGGATATAAAACGTAGATAATTGAACTGAATACTGCAGTTCCTGGTTGGACTCATGAATCACAGTAGGACTTTCCGGTTTCCCTGAGAAGCTTAACGAGTCGATTACCGTTATTCGGCTTTGCTTTTCAATCCTATCCAGAAACTCGATCATTTTTTCGTAGTCAGGAGAACTAACCGTAAGAGTAAAAGTCAATTTCTTTATGCCTTGCGGCAAGGAATCATCTGTCGATCCCGTAATCGTCGATAAAGCGGATTCTTTGTTTTCCTGTGGCTGAGAAGCTTGTGTCTGAGGTTGATCTAAGGGATTCTCAAGCTCCGGTGAGGTTGGAACCTTAAACTCCGCTTCACCTTCACTAATTCCGTAGCTAATAATTAAACTGTCTGAGAACACTTCTGCTTTTTCCAGATCAAGCAGGAATTGATCAACCAAAGGTTGAACAGGCAGTTTCTTCTGTAAAGCAACTGTATCCTTCTGATCCAGGGTGTGGCTCTTTTGCTGTTTTGCAGAAAGGATTTCAATCAGCTTTTCTTCGTTGGACAATTCATTTTTCACATTAAAAACATCTTGTTTCAATGGTTTGAGCAGGTAGATATTCAGTCCACTAAATACCAACAGAATAGCTAAAAGAATACCTACTATACTTAAGAAAGGTTTCATTCTCTCTCGAAAACTCATGGAGCATCTTCCCCCTTCTCCGTGAGGTCAGCTTCTTGGTTAAGCTTCAGCCTAAACTGAGCTATATATCGAGGCATGTATTGTTTACTTGCTTCTTGATCACCTTCTAAGTATGACGGTAAAGTTACAGGAGAAGTCGCGATGTTAGAGATCTCAACACTCTCTAAATTCTTAGAGGCGCGCAGCTCAGAAACATAACCTGATACTTCACGTAATGTATCAAATTGGACAGTGATGGATAGTTCACCCTCTGCTGAGTACTGATATTGCAAGAAAAATCCTCTCTCTGGAAGAAGCTGCACGAGATGATTAAGGATATTTACCGTAGAAATCGGTATAGCTCCCAACCACTTGACCTTCTCCTCTAGTAATAGAGATGAGGAGGGCACCGCTTCCTGAGACGTCTTCTGCTCCTGAATCACTCTTAAGTTTCTCGCCAGTTCCAGTTGTTGTTGAGACACTTGCAACTCCCGCTTCAATTGGCTATGCTGCAAGTAGACCCAACCTCCCACAGCCAAGAGTATAAGGATAGCCACTAATAGGGAAAGAACATAGGAAAAGCTTTTCTTCTCTTTCTGAGGAAGTAGATTAATATCGATAAGCATTACTTCACCTCTTTTAAGGAGAGCCCAAGAGTCAGATGATGTTGAGGCAGGATGTGCTCACCTTTTAAGGTCGTAATTTTCTCATCCTTTAAGGAACTAGTAGGTACATCCATGCGCGCTAGTATCTGATCTTCTATCCATTCGAGTAAAGGATGGTCTCCATTTAAGAGAATCCTGGTAATTTGACTTTTTCCCTGATTCATAGAGAAGCGATAAAAACTCATCACACGCTCGATCTCCGCAATCATCGCCAATAGTTCATTATGGATATAATCGATATCACCTGCCCACTTCAGGTTATCAACGCCTAAAGCATCTTTCTCCACCTTCCAGCCAGCCCAATCTACATCCATGCGAAGATGCCTCATGAACAAAATCTTGTGATCGTGAAAGATGCTGATGTTAACGGTTTGGACATCGAATTGGATACATAATGCGTGTTCTTCTTGTTGGACCAAACCCAATTGATAGTAAAGACGATATATAGCTAAAGGGGAAATGTCTGCCACAACCGGATGTAGCTTCACCTGCTCTAACAGATCTGAGTAGTCTTTCACAATATTTTCAGGAGTTGCAAAGAGAAGAACGTCCTTCTTACCATTTTTCTCTCCAAGAATCACCGTATCAAAAATCGGATTATCAAAAGGTAGATGGATACTCGAGCCAAGCTCCATGAAAAAATAACCCTTCACTTCATCTGATTGGATATCCGACGGAATTTGCAGCTTTCTTACAACAATGAAAGAATCAGGTACAAGGAATTGAACATCTCTTCGCTTAATCCCCCATTCATCCACACACCCTTGGAGCTTGTCCACTAATGCCGGCATTTCTACTATCTTACCCTCGCGAATTAACCCGTCTGGGAGGTAATGCTCACCAAAAGCACGAACGGCTTTAAGATCTGGGTGTCGTGAGTCTAGGTATCGGATGACGTGATCTTTGATGACTAGATTTATTCTTTTTTTGTTACCTAGTTGAAGATTGAGTTTTGGTAGCATAGTGGAACACTCCTATCAGGGAAAAGCAAGGATGAAAATAAAGCACAACAAAATTGCTTTATTTTAGAAAAGAAAAAATATCGATTACCACTTAAACTACTAGGTAAAATACATATAACACAAATAATGAAACGAATGTAATTACATCATGTACCCATCCCTTTATATAATTAGAGCAGTGTCTTCTAGACTTTGACACAGTAAATCCCACTGTTCCTGAATGCTTAATGTATTATATATGGAGAAAACAAGAGGAGAGGTTTACAGAGTATTGCTATCGAAGACACAGATTTGTCATAGATAGTTATAATCTCGCATTCTACTTAATGTTTTAGGAATTTGTTTAAGTAAAATTTTTTTCTTTTATAAAAAGATCTCTTTGCCCGCATAAAATGAGAGCAAAGAGACTGATTACTATTACATCATGTTTAACTTCCACCTGGTGCTGCTGGTGCTGCTGGCTCACCTGGTAGTGATACATCAGAGCGTTGCACAGTGGAAATATTTACGTTATTTATATAAGTAGTAGTAATAGCTTCAGTACCAGTACCAGTTTTAGATATAAGAGTTACTTTATAATCATAATTTCCTTGGGCTGATTTAGTTACATTTACCTTAGTACTATCGGCATCATATAAACCTGCAGAATTACTTGGATCTTTGATATCAGTTAGATATCCCTGACTTTTTAATTTGGTTAAAGTTATATCCGGCCCCTTGTCATTGCTTGCAGCCATATATAACTTTACTGCAGAGACCATTTGTTGAGCATTTGCAATGTGTGCGTCTTTCTTAGTATTGTCAATAATTCTTCCAATACTCGGCACCGCAATCGCAGCAATAATCCCCAGAATTACTACAACCGCTAGTAACTCGATTAGAGTTAGACCCCTCTCATTACGCAAAAACTTTTTTAACATTAGTTTCTCCCCCCAAAGGACTATTTTATAATACTTAATACCTATGATTACATATTCTACATTAGAAGAAAAGTAAAGTTTTTCTAAAGTTTTGTGACAATTCAACCTGCCAATCTTCAAGTCAACTACAATTTAATCTCGTTGAAGATCTGGAACATGGGAACCAAGATGGCCGAAACGATAGTCCCTACGATTCCTGCCAGTAAAACGATCATAAGCGGTTCAATCAACGACTTCAGTTGATCTGTTGCACTTTCTACTTCAGCTTCATAGAAATCTGCCACTTTCCCCAGCATGACATCTAACGATCCCGTCTGCTCGCCTATGGCAATCATCTGCGTGACTAATGGCGGAAATACCCAATGCTGCTTCATCGGCTCTGTTAAAGGTCTACCCGTCTCCAATGATGTGCGGGAAGAGCTTAGTACCTTCGTCATGACTTCATTGTCCAACACCTTCTCCACAATCGTGATCGCTTGAAGGATAGGAACTGAGCTTGCAAATAGACTGCTTAAGGTTCGAGCCATGCGGGCAATCAGGGCTTTCTGCAGCAGCTTGCCGAACAAAGGCAGCCGTAGAGAAAAGTAATCAACGTAAAACTTAATCCCAGCCATTCTTTTAATTATCATGAACGTCACATAAAGAAGAATAAGACCAAGAATAACCATCCACCAGATTTCCTTCATTCGAGCACTTAGGTGTAAGACGAGCTTGGTAATAGCAGGAAGCTCTGCTCCGAAGCCAGAAAACATGTTGGCGAAGGTTGGTACTACAGAAGTCAGAAGGAACATGACCACTCCCCCAGCAATCAATCCTACTACAATGGGATAGGTTAGTGCCGAGACCACTTTTTGCTTCGTTCGATGTTGTTTTTCGAAGTATGTAGCCAAGCGATCCAATGTTTCGTCAATACTCCCCGCTACCTCTCCAGCCTGTACCATGTTAATAAACATGGGAGGAAAAATTTTGGGATGCTTAGATGCAGCTTCAGACAAAGGTTTACCCGAGCGCAGATCCTCTTCTATTCCTTGAAGAGCTGATCTTAAAGCTTTGGATTCTGACTGCTCTGCTAGAACTTTCGTTGCATCCACTACGGTAACGCCGGATTGCAAGAGGGTTGAGTACTGGCGAAGAAAGATGACATAGTCTTTAAACTTAACAGGGCTTCCTATGGTAATATCCTGCTGAAGAAAACTCACTTCCTGTTCCTTCATGTTGAGAACAGCAATCCCTTGCTCCCTTAATTTTAGCATGGCCTCTCTTCGGCTGTTACTGGTAATTTTTCCTTTTCTTTGCTTCCCTGTGCGGTCTCGTCCTTCATAGACAAATTGAGTCATAGCTATAGACTCCCGTCCTTAAGATAGGGTTCAGCTGCTTCCCTTGATATAATCCGGTGATGTAATAGCTCCCCAATAGACATTTCTAGCGTATGCATTCCAAGAGCTCTACTAGTCTGCATAATGCTTGGAATCTGGTGGATTTTTTCATTTCGAATTAAATTCGCGACAGCTGAATTGTTTATCAATACTTCGGTTGCTACTCTACGTCCCTGCCGATCCACAGTAGGGAAAAGGCGTTGAGATATGATTGATACCAGCACGGAAGCTAACTGAAAGCGCACTTGTGGCTGTTGGGCAGCGGGAAACACGTCTATAATTCGGTCAATAGTAGAAGGTGCATCTGTTGTATGAAGCGTCGCCAAGACCAAGTGGCCTGTTTCTGCTGCCGTAATAGCAGTAGAGATGGTCTCAAGATCTCTCATCTCTCCTACGAGAATGACATCCGGATCCTGTCTTAGTGCTGCGCGAAGTCCATTGGCAAAACTCTGGGTATCTGTGCCAATTTCTCTTTGGTCAATCAGGCAGTTTTTATGACGGTGTAGATATTCAATCGGATCTTCCAGGGTAATAATGTGCTTTCTCATATTCTGATTGATAAAATCTAACACAGAAGCAAGAGTAGTTGATTTTCCGCTTCCTGTTGGTCCTGTCACCAGGACCAACCCTTGCGGCTTCGCAGCGATCCCCTTCAAGACTTCAGGCATACATAAGTCTTCTAGCGTGGGAATGGAATACGGAATCGCACGAATAGCTAAGCTAACTGCGGATCGCTGGCGAAATATATTGACCCTAAAACGGCTGCCATCCAACAGATTGTAGGATAAATCGATTTCACCCTTTTCCAGAAAATATCCCCAGCGTTCATCCGGAATCATTACTTTAGCCATCGACTCCGTGTCATCATGACTTAAAGAGTGTTTTCCGTAAGCTTTAAGTATCCCATGCTGGCGAAGGACGGGTGGCATGCCGACCGTTAAATGCAAGTCTGAAGCTTTATGCTGGATGACCATCTGCAATAGTTTCTCAAGTTGTTCCTTCATCACACCACCTGCTAATCCTGGATTGCAACACGAAGAATCTCTTCGGTTGTGGTAAGGCCTTGCTTGACTTTCAGCAATCCGTCATCCAAAAGAAAGACCATCCCATTTCGTATGGCATAATCTCGAATGGTCGTGATCGGCTTTTCATTCATAATCATCTTTCGAACCTCATCATCTAAGATGAGGATCTCATGAATAGCAATACGTCCCTTAAAACCGGTATCGTTACATGTTCCGCATCCTTTGCCATAGGCAATGCGATCTATCGTCAACCCTCGCTTGGCAAAGATGTCTTTTTCACGCTCTGAAGGAGGACGAACCTGCCGACAATCTCGACAAACCTTACGAATTAATCGTTGAGACACAATACCAGAAACAGAAGAGGCTACAAGAAAAGGCTCTATTCCCATATCGACAAGACGAGTAATCGTTCCAATCGCATCATTGGTATGAAGGGTGCTTAAAACCAAATGCCCTGTGAGTGCAGCACGAATAGCAATTTCAGCTGTCTCTGTATCCCTGATCTCCCCGACCATAATAATGTTTGGATCTTGTCGAAGGATAGCCCGCAACCCCTTAGCAAAGGTCATACCCACATTTGCATTTACTTGAAGCTGATTGACTCCCTCCAACTGGTATTCCACTGGATCCTCAATCGTAATGATATTAACGCTATCGGTATTCAGCCGATTCAGAGTGGCATAAAGCGTTGCCGACTTCCCCGAGCCTGTAGGGCCTGTTATGAGGATGATCCCATTCGGACGTTTGATTAAATCTTGGTAACGCTCCAGGTGAAGCTTATTAAACCCTAGTTTATCAAGATCATTTAAAGAGCTTCCTAAGTCAAGAACTCGCAAAACAATTTTCTCCCCATAAACCGTGGGGAGAGTCGAGACGCGAAGATCTATAGGATGAAATTCCAAGTTAATTTTAATTCTACCATCCTGCGGTATCCGTTGTTCCGTAATATTAAGATTAGCCATAATCTTAATTCTTGCAGTAAGAACACTTTGCATATGCTTCGGCAAGGTTCTCTCCGTATGTAGTTCACCATCCATTCGAAACCGGATCACGAGCTTCGTTTCATGTGGGTCAAAATGAATGTCACTGGCTTTGTGCTGCACCGCACTTAACAGAATCTGGTTGACCAATTTGACTATAGGAGAATCTTCTTCCGTTACACGTTGCTCTTCTCCTACTATCTTTGTAGGAAGATCTACCATGAATTCTTCCATCGTAGCATCCATTTGATAGTATTTGTTAATAGCCTTTAGGATCTCGTCCTTAGCAGCAATGGCAGGTTCAATCTGAAATCCAGTAGTTAACCTTAAATCATCGATAGCAAAGTAGTCCATAGGATCGGCCATAGCTACAAACAACTTATCGCCCTCTCTTTTAAGAGGCATTAACAAATTTCTCTTAACAAAATCCTTTGATACTAAATGTGTAAGAGATGCATCGATAGGATATCGAAAAAGGGTCACATGAGGAATTCCAAGCTGAAACTCTAAGACCTCTATCAGCTGTTGCTCGGTAATTAATCCTTGCTGTAGTAAAGCATCACCTAATCGTTGCGTGGGACTCTTATCCTTCAAGGCTTTTTGAAGTTGTTCTTCCGTTATGAGTTCGGCTTCAATTAATAAATCGCCAAGCCTTTTACGGGTCTGCTTCATTGCTAAAACTCCTTATCATAAGAGTTTAATCTAATTACGTGATGATCGTTATACTCTTCTACCTCGTCTGGCTCTTCAGAGTTCCCTATGCTCGGTTCAAGAGATCTCTCTTTTTCCACCATTGAGGTTAAACCATCCTCTTGGAGGACTGAGAGCTGCTCCGATACATTGCGCTCTTCTACTCTGTGAATAGGCGGGTAAAAATCCTCAGCGACTAAGATCTTATCCGTGGAAGCTGGTTTGCGGTAAACCTTCACATATTTTCCAGCCTGACCCTCAACCTTTACATTCTTCTCTGTATCTCCAAGCTGGCTATTATAATGTATGACCGTCTTTGGTTGAAACGATCGTTCTTCTTCAAGCAAAATTGTATAGTCGTTTGGAAGAGGCAATCCGGAAATAACCAAGCGCAGCTCCCCAGAACGATAGGTTAATCCAAACTTATAATCAGAAGGATTAGGGTTATGAAATACTAGATCATACTTTCCTGGTATCACTTTCGCTTCGTATCCTAGTTTAATATAGGGTGGCAGCTCCCTACTGATGTTTCGCTCCAGCACCTCAAAATTAGTAGGCAATATCGCTTGATAGATAGCGCTAGCAATGGTATCAAGGGCAACGGAAGGAAGCGGATCAATATGATGTTCCTGCAAAATGGTTAATAGTGAAACTGTACTTTCTGCTGGAATCGTTATTTGAGTCAGTTTCGGAATCCATTGAATGAGTTGGGAATCTTCCCTTTGCGTTTGCACTGTAAGTTCGGCAATAGTCTCAACGACAGGAGCGGACTTTCTTGTATGAAAATCCTTGAGATCAAGTAAAATATTTTGTGTTTCTAATTTCGTAGCGTAACCTAAGAGTACGTTATCAAGTTCATTCCGGTCTACTTCTTGAATAAAAGAAGCATCTGCTAGACTACTTAGCATAAAATTAATATCTTCTTGTTCTAAAGACACAATTAAAGGGGAAACCCCATTCAGCTGGGCTGACTGAACACTTGAAAGGACATCAATGCTAAAAGCAGTGGAACTTAGGACTTTCTCCTTCTTTTCCAGCCTCACTCGAATCGTGTCCTGGCTTCTCCAAGTTTCCACGGCTAAACCAAGCTTTTCAACCGCCATTTCGCGGGTTAACCCTTCTACAGGCACCGGACCAATAGCAGCACCTGCAGCGAATTTGGGTTCACCTAAGAAATGATCGTACACCTTCATAGCAATCGATTGAAAACTAAAAAGAAAAAGAGTCGCCAGCACAAGAGTCACAAACAGCTTGGATTGATGAATGGCTCTGTCAGATACAGGTTGCATAACATCCTCACCTTATCGCACATTCATAGATAATTCTACAAGTACAGACGGCCCTGATTGCTGAGCCTTCTCTATTTGGTCTATCGTCAACACCGTATTCTCCGGAATGAGCAATGAACCTTGGGCATCATAAATGTCCTTGATTACTTCTTTTCCTTCAAGAATTTCGATTTGCTTCATTTTTAGCGGGTCAATCGTAGGTCGTTCTTCTTTTTCGGAATTCTCCGAGTACAGATCATTAGCCTCTTTGTCCCCCTCAATTGCATCAGATAATTTGCTCATGACATCTTCATGTACAACCATGAGTTCTTTTCCTAATGTGATGACATACTGTGCAGGCAATGCCTTATCCTCGCCTTGCATATGGACTACTACACTTGCAATCTGGCCGGTTTCCTCATCTACATTAAACTCTATAACCTCTCCAAGCAATTGCCCTTTACGAGTCATGACCTTTGTCCCAATAATTTTAATCTGCTTAGTAACGAGTTCGCTCGTTACCGGGATATGTGTAAGGTCAATAATATCTCCAGCACTTTCAACCGTAACGGCAAATTCCCCAATTCCAATTACCTTCTTAAAAGGAATAGCCTTAGCATTAATTTGCCAATCCTCATGTTGAAGCGTAAGGAAGTCAATGGATTTCTGACCAGGGTTAACAATTAAAGATTTAACGGTTCCCACTTCATTCCCATCCACAATACTAATCACTGGAAGAGATACGATTTCACTGCTCTTCTTCATTATAAATTCACCACACCCAACTCGATTAATTTTGTCGATATCTGTTCATTTCCCTGGAAATTTGTTAGTTTCCATCTATTTTACTAGTGAATAAAAACAATAACAATAAAAGTTCAGTTATCAATATTTGTTATTTATCTCTTCTAAAAAGTACTCGATCTCTTGATTCAACGCTTCATACCCTTGATAACGCTCTTGTAAACTAATCAGTAACAAATGCAATTTACGGTAGTTCTTCGTTTGGATGTAAAAGTTGCGCAGAACGGAAGCAAACACATAATAATCTAAGTCCGGAAGGGATGAAACAAGATGAGCCTTAGCAAAAGCTTCAAACGCTTCCTCTTCCATCATCTCTTCAGCCTTAGTTAGTTGTTCCAGCATGCTGTTCAGAATCTGGCTTCTAAGACGAGGATCACCAGGTATCTCCTTGACCGGAGTAGCTTCTTCCGTATCCTTATTATTTTCTATACTTTCAATAGGATCGTGCTCCTCCGATAATACCAAAGAAACTTCAGCTTCTACTCCCAGTTCTAATTCACCATCCTCAAGCTCCTCTTCCCCTTGAACTTCAGAGATCTTTTCTCCTTCTACCTCTACACCTTCGTCATCATCCAAATCTATCTTATTCCACTCCTCCAAGACTTCGAATGCCTCTAGCCTTTCTTTCGTGTTCAATGGCTGTTCAAAAGGCTCTTCTTCAGTTTCCAGGATCAGTAGACTCGAACGAGTAGAATTTTCATTCATGAGTTCTTCAATGTATTGAGCCTCGTTTTCAACGAATGGATTTGATGGGATATCCTTGGTCTGGGTTCCCTCTTCCTTCATTGCTACCTGAGTCACTTCCGGTACATCAATTTGTTTTTCCTCAGGGAGGAACTCATCAAATTCCAAAGTTTCCTCCAATTTGCTTTGTGCAGTCATCTCGGAAGAGTCGCTACCTAATTGTAATCCCATCGGGTCCTGATCTACCCTAATGGTTTCACCTTGTTCATCATAAAAACCGCCCCCGCTCCCTTCATTGCTAGCAAGGATAAATTCTTCTTGTCCTTCACGATTTCTCTTCCCAATAAAATACGCAAATAGTCCAGCCAACAATAAGAGAATTAAACTTGTCTGCCACCACATAAACAAGGACTGCATAAATACTCCTAAGGCGGCAAGCAATAAAGAAGCTATAGCTAATTGCATCCTTATTTTTTTATTTATTCTCACCGGTAGAACATATAAAATAGGAATTAGAATGAGAACGCCTAGGAATAAAGTTATATAATCTCCCAAAAAACCACCTCTATCTATGACATCAATCCTATGGTATTCTTAATCTTTCGACAGCAAGTTACATTATCCTCTAAAATACGAATATTTTTGACTACCTTATTGTAATACAAAGTGCCTATTAATAAAAGAAAGCACATACTAAAGTTTTACTAAAAAGGCAGGATAAATGATGAGAATTAAACAAAATTCTGGATTTACATTACTGGAGGTCCTTGTGGCCGTATTGCTCTTTTCTTTTGTCTTCCTATTATTTGGCGCCTTTTTTATCAACAGTTTCACCATTTCTACTAAACAAGATAGCGAAGTGGTTGCGATTAATTTGGCTAGGCAGATAGCAGAACAGTGGAAAATTGGAAATGAATGTGTAAACACAGGACTTGATCCAAACCTTATTACATGCAAAGAACAAAAAATTAATAATAGAGACTACTACCCTGTAGTATTCCTTCAGGATTATCCACCTATTAAGTTAATAACGGTTAACATCTATTCAAGCAGTGAAAGAATATCATCCAATCTATTATCTACGATTACCCTTGCTGAGGATTAGTCTATGAAGAAATATCTAAAAAATGTAAATAACCAAAACGGGGTAACACTTATAGAGCTTCTTGCTGCTACGGTTATCCTTTTCCTTTTCATTATCCCGCTTTCAAGCTTCTACTTATCAGGTTTTACGGTGTTCCAGCAAACCGTAAAACAGACGAACCTTCGTCAAGAACTCGATTTTGTCATAGCTGATGTCATGAAAAAAATCCAATACGCTAATTATTTCGAGCTGCAAACGACAAGGTCAGATGATAAAAACAATATGATTAAACTAATTAACAGCGGAAAATTGGTTAGTGATTTAACGATTGACTCGACTAAGCAAAATCTTTACCACACCGACTTAGCCACTTATAGGATTGAGGTTCCCAGCAGTTCAACACCTCGATCTACGGTTACCAAACATACCTATCACTTCGAAGACTTTGACTTCAACAAGAGTTCATATGTGGTGAATGGATTATTTTCTTTAGACGAAGAACAGCAGCTGCTAACGACTTATTTTATCATTGCTCCCAAGACGGCCGAAAACAGCGACCCTATAATCGTTAATCAACAGCAAGCTAGTTTTAAAGACATAAAGGAAATTGAAGAATATGTAAAAAACAACCAAGGTCCTTTTGAGTATATTCGATTCGTCAAAACAGAGTTCCCTGTAAGTAATAGTCAATGAGAGGTAACACTATGAAATCAAATCAGAAGGGCTTTGCCTTATTAACTGTTGTTCTTATTATTGTTATATTCACCGTTTTAGGCACCGCTCTACTAGGACTTGTCTTTCAATCCTTTCAACATCGAATGGTTGCAACGGAAGAGATTCAAGGAAAGATGCTTGCAGAAGCCGGGTTGCAATATTTCCAGAGATCAGTGGAAACATCCGTTTCCACACCCGGACATGACGTTAATGCCGTGGTAACCCAATTTCTAAAAGAAAAATTTTCTTCCCCACAAGATGGAAAGGAAAAATTCACAGAGTATAAACTTCCAAATGGAGCCGGTTCCTTCGCCATTATGTATAACGAAAAAAATACGGTTGAGTTTAAGAACCCCCCCTTTGATCCCTATTCACAACCTTTTAGCAAAGAAGTGGAGGTTTCAGTAATTGGTATTCCAACTGCTGCCGAAGGCGACAGAAATCAACGATTAATGCGTGTTAGACTTGACGCTACGGTATATATCAACACGGTACCCTCTGCCTTTCATTACGCTTTAAGCACACCTAATGAACTAAGGTTATTTGGCGGAAGTAATATCATTGGTAACATTAGCGCAAAAAAAATCCTTACTACTGTAAACTATAGAACAAGCTCATACTCTAACGAACTTAACAAAGATATTCCAGAGGCTCATCCTGGACCTTCCTATAACCAGCCTTATATTGAAGGGGTTGTCTTCGTGGAAAATGGATTAGGAAACATACCTATGATTTCCTCCTTTTCCTCGCTAACACCAACTGATCCCCTTCCGCCTTCTGTCAATATCGAAAGTGCAAGCCGCAAACACCTTAGAGCGATATTTAGACCTTTAGATAAGATTGAAAGTAATGGGCTGATTTCCGCTGATCCAACAAAGCCTTACTATCCTGGAATGGAGCCGCCTCTTGTTAAAAAAGCCCAAACGAGTCATTCTTTATTTTCAGATAATGTGGATTTGGCTGATTTTATCCACTCCGAATTTGCATCTATCGAAGATTCTAGCAAACTAGCTACCGTAGAGAGAGACTCTCCACCGATTATGCTTGAGGATTCTTCAAATAAGAGTGAACCAATTTCTTGGACTGATGGCTTTCAACAACTTGACTTACAGAAATCTACGAACCGTACAGCCTTTATTGAAACAAGACAAGGCAATTTTCGATCCAGCGATCATGATGGATCGAATGCCGATGGTTTTTTACCCACTGCCCGGCTTACAAGTGACCTATTACAAGCTAATTATATTAATAAGCTATACATTGGACCTCAAGCGATTAAGAACAAGAAGCTCGACTCCGATCTCTACTATTTGAACAATAATGCCTCTGTCGAAATGGGGCGTACAAACTCTTTCTCCATTGGCGTTCATAATGATAAAGATACTCCTTTTACTTTTTCCGGTACCATTTATATTAAAGGGGATCTAGACATCGTTGGGGATGTTAATATTAATGGGAGTATTTTTGTAGATGGAAATGTGGTCATCCGAGAAATATCTAATTTAGCTAATCAAAATCTCGTTATTATATCAACAGGAATCATTACCCTATCCAATAGGTATATTGACGAAACTACAAAGTATAATGATGACCTAACTCTTAATGAAAACTATGTACCCGTTAATCAATGGAATACTTTATCACCTTTTTCAGCCTATCTCTACTCAGAGAAGACTATAACCGTATATTCATCTAATTCCTTTAACTGGATATACGGAGGACTTGCCACGGGCTCAGGATTGAACCCACAGGCCAACATTGAACTAAACACACTTCGTGAATCTAATGACGATGACTTAGCAGCACGGTTTGTTCTCCAGTTTAATCGTGGAATATTTGAGAAGCCGACTCCAGGTCTTCCCCATGCGAATCGGTTATATACAAATAGCTATGATCTAACGTATAGAAATTTCCAAGAATCCATCGTGATCGAAAAGAGTAAATAGAAAAAAGTTGCAGTTATATAAACTGCAACTTTTTCTTATGATTACTGTAGTTTTTCTCTGGCATACACCGTTACTTTCAAATCATCTCTCAATTCAAAAGGCAAGCGCTCACCACTATTCGTTATCAAGGTTAAGCTGACAACGGCCTCAACATTAAATTGCTGAGAATAACCAGTTGAGGATTTTAAGAATTTAATGACAGGTGTTGAAAATTTCCCAATACCATCTTCGTACATTTGTCCTTGAAGAACAAATTGATTGTTTCTTACATCTTTAATTGAATAGTAAGGCGTCTGATGAGTTTTACCATCTGTCTGAACAAAAGGTTCAAAGGATGCACTTTTTATACCTTCCGGAAGGATAACTCGATAGGAGAGTACAACTCTCGCTGCACGATTGCCTGAAGAGGACGAGCTCCCTTCTCCATCAGTCGAAGATCTAATATCAATCTTTATTCCACTATTATCAATAAACGACGGATTTTTTGGTATAAAACTTACTGGCAACTCTTTCTCTACTACGGTTGCACCTATAACAGCCTTTACCTTAATTTTTTGACCTTCTACAAAGACCAGCTTGTTTTCCTTTACCTCTTTTTCAAGAGTAATACCAACAGTAAATTTGTTTTTGGACGCTACATCAATTTTAATCCAGTCTCTATTGGTTGATTGATTTGCATAATCATATTTATACCAAACTGTGTTATCCCTAACGGTTTCTGGAATAGGAACAACATCAATGATGACATAGTCACCGACAATTCCGTTTTGCGTTAATCCGAAGTCAAATACGGTAACTTCAACACTTGCACTCCTCGTTGGATCATACTTAGATGTTGCAGTGATGGTAACTACACCGCCCTTAATGGCTGTAACAACTCCATTCTGATCAACAGTTGCAATTTCCGGATTATTTGAAGACCATTCAACTGCTCTATTAAAGAAGTTCGGTGGATGGACTGTGACCACCAGTTGATGCTTATCATCTATTTTTAGAACAGGAACAGGATTTATGCTAAGAGATATATCACGTATCTTAACGGTGACCGAAAACGTTGTAGACAAGTCTCCTCCCTCACCGTCATCTGCCGTTACTGTAACATTCAAGTCTCCAATAGCCAGCGGATCTATCGTTAATAAATTCTCCTCAACTGATAAACGGGAAATCTCACTATTCGTAGGAGATACACTAAAAGTAAGGGTGTCTCCATTAGGATCAACGAAATGCTCAGTAAGGTCGATTACTACCGAACCCTGGCCTAGATAAAGGATCTTATTATCAATGGATCTAACTAGAGTTGGGGGAGAATTGGCTTCAATTACACTTACAGTAAATGAGAGAGTAACTTGCCCCCCTCTTTGGTCATTCGCCGTTACTTCTACCTCAGCGGTCCCGACTTCCAATGGGGTAAGAACCAATTCACCTCCCACGATGGACGCCTTAACTTTAGACTCATCACCACTAGATGCTGTAAAGGTTAAGGGATCTTTATCAGGGTCTGTAAAATGATCACTTAAGTTAATTGCCTTGTTGCCTTCACTAATAATTAAGATTCGATCCTCTATAGGTGTAGATACAATAGGAGCTCCATTCTTTAGAAGGGTAAGAGTATGCACTTTTGTACTCTCATTTCCAGCAGCATCAACGGCATAATAGACAAGAACGTTTTCCTCTTGTTGTAGAGTTAGAGGATGCGTAAAGCTTCCGTCTGCCTTGACCTCAATAGGAATGTTTTGGGATGTCCCGTTAAGATCCTTTAAGATGAAAGAACTTAGATTCTTATCAACCACTTGACCTTGGATCGTAATATCCCCTTGAGAAAGTTGACTCTTGTCTGCTGGCGTAATTATCGTTATCTGCGGTGCTGTTTTATCAACAGTAATCCTTCTTAATACTCCCTCACCGTTGGCAAAACCTCCTTCTCCCTTTACCTCCAGAAGATAGGTACCATCATCAACCATTGTAATTTCTGCATCTACACTTGCAAGCGTCGTCCAAGGCACTGTACTCCCATCCTTGGTTAAGCGATACTTGTATTGGACACGAGAATTAGGGTCTGGGATCCTTTCAGCCAACCATCCGATTACATCTTCGTTTGAATAAGAGTCATCCTCGTCTAGAATAAGTTGACTAGGTGTTTTTTTTAGTTCAATTCCCGGAATCATTGGTAGATATTCCACATATATGGTTTTTCTAGCCACATCTTGATATTCAATGCGGATTACGTTATTATTCAACCCATTTTCGTCTTGCAAATAGGTTAACTTTTTTACAGGATAGGAGGCAAGGACAAGCGCATCAACTGAACTATTGTCCTGTTGGTTGATCTTACTGATCTTGCCCAAGTCATCACCCTCATAGATAAAGCCTCTACTATCCTCTAACTCAACTCTAGCTCTTATTTGCTGATTGGGAGCTTGGATGGATATCATTCTATCAAGGCTTTCATTGTTTTTATAGATTACCTGCGGATTAGTCAGTTTAGTCCGAAGCGCCCAATCCACGCTTAGTTGCAATTGACGCATCTGGCTAGCGGATGGTATAAAAGTTCCATTTTTATATTCTACAGAGCTAAAGCTAATTTCTGCTCTTTGTCCATCATCATCAGATATTACAACAATCCCTGGATCATTTTTATTAATTACAGTTACTCCTTCAGGGAGAGCTTGAACCAACTTAATATCTGTCATTTTTCCCCTATCCATTGGTTTTAAAGTTTCAGAAGGCGACAAATTGTAATCTACTGTAAATGTATTACGATTCAACCCAGGATCTTGAGAAATCACTAGATTATTAGCCTGCTGGGAATAAGACATTGTTCCTTGAAAGGTAGGCTCCGTTTGGGCTCGCACAACCACCGTAACCGGATTAGGTAATCGGTAACTCTGAGGATTCCCTGAAAGATCCTTGTACTCCAGCATGGCTTCGTCGAAAGTATAAGTTCCTTCCTTTGTAAACTCTAAAGGAAGATTGTACGACTCAATTGGTGGTGTTCCCCCATTAAGCTGGTAGGGAACATCCCTCAAATGAAGAACCGCGTAATCTCCTTCTAAGTAAGCAGCAGACCCATCTGGTATCTGAACATTTTGCCCTAAGTTCCCGCCTTTTATTTTCAATCTTAGACTAATCTCGCTCATATTGAGTTTACTGATTTCTTCCGAGACGGAGCGAAACACGGTATTTAGATTGTCCACTGTCCCATGTCTAGCTTCTGCCCCGGTGATTTCGGATAGATTAGACAGTAAATTCATATCAATTTCTTGATTTGGTCCAGCCGAGTCCCCGAAGCCAATAGTATACAGTTTAACGTTCTGTTTACCCAATTCGGCGGCAGCACTTGTAACCTGCTGGATGATTTCCTGTCTAATATGGTTCGACGTCGTTCCACTGAAAAAGTAGTGGTCTCCATTATCTAGAAAATACTTACTTCCAACCCAAGTTCCATTGTTGTTTTTTAATAGAAGATAGTTGACTTCTTTATTCCCTGAAAACCTTTTGGAAGAACCTGATAAAGTGTAAAAGGTGCCATTGACGTATTCCACTTTGGATGAATGTGTAGGCATGCCATCTGTAAGAAAAATAATATACTTTTGTCGTGTAGAACTTTTAAGGATATCACTAGCCTTTTTCAGAGATATTGTATAATTTGTACTTCCGTTTGTCTGTAGAGAATTCACCTTTTTTAATATTTGCTGCTCAAAGGCGTTATTGGTGTTCGCCGTAAGGTTGTATACCCCTTTGCTCTCTGCTTCTATATCATCTGAAAAGGGTACAAGGGCTAATCGATCACCAATATTGATATTCCCTGAATTATAAGATTTAAAAATATTAATAGCTTCGTTGACTGCATTTTGGGCCAGTACCAGCTTCGTCTGGTTTTTATTCCCAACCCTATTATTCATCGATCCCGATTTGTCAAATACCAAAACGACATCCACCGGTTGCCGTGTAATCTCTGCAACATTACCCTTTGGAACAAGAGTAATATCCACTCTTCCTTTCGCATTGGCATTGCTGGGCTTTAACACTTCCCCTTCAGCCGCCTTCATATCTGCTTCTAACTTCGGAAATTCAGTTGGTGACTTGGGCGTTTCAGGACTAACTGTAATCTGACAAGTCACAGACTTATTGCCGTTTCCTTTGTTACTGCCGTCGCCATGATAAGCTGTTATGGTTGTAGTTCCAGCCTTCAGGCCTATAACTTTAATGGTACCGCCCTTCTTTTTAACAAGTTCTATTATAGCGCTGTTGCCAACCTTCCATTTCAAGGATTGAGCGTTCGCCGGACTAATCGTTGCAGAAATAGACTTCTCTTCCCCTACACCTACATTGCACTGACTGCAATCCATGATCACATCATTATTCGTTGTATTTCCGTTAGATGATCCGGCATTTGCAGTTTGTCCGAAAGGAAACAGTAGGTTACCAAGTATCATTACCATAAGAGATAAAATACAGATTACCTTTCTCATATATATCACTCCCCCCTCTATATCCTTCATTTTTTCACCTACCTATGTTTCTACCACTCTCTTTTACTAGTTGTAGCATTTCACAATAAATAGTGGAAAGGTATTCTAAGTTCTTTTTTATAGCCATCAACAACCCCCTGCCAAAAGGCCTAACAAAAGGCAATTTTTCCTATATCTATCTTAACTTAAATAATCGTGGAAATGAACCACTCCAATTGATTAAATCTCTATTTTTACCTGACCAAATATATCCAACATTTAAGCTGTAAACAAAAAACGAAAATTTATTTAGCTCTACAACAACATTTGTAAAGCGGGTTAAATTCAGTCCCTGCATTCACCCACCCCACCTCCACCGCATACTCTACAACAAGGAGGTGGGCGTTCATGCGGTCTAACCCGATGATTACCTTTGATCATGTGACGAAGACCTTTATTACGCGTGACGGTGAAACCCATGCCGTGGAGGATATCCACTTCACTGTTGGGGATGGTGAATTTGTTAGTATTCTTGGTCCTAGCGGTTGCGGAAAAAGTACCCTTCTATCGATGCTCTCCGGTTTATTCCCTCCTACTAAAGGCAAGATTCTCATTAAGGATGAACAAGTGACTGGCCCTTCCAAGGAGATTGGCTACATGCTGCAGCAGGATTACTTGCTTAGCTGGCGTACCATTAAGCAAAATATTCTTCTTGGGTTAGAAATACAAAATGCACGAAATGAAGATAGTGAGAAACGCGCTCTCAAACTGCTTTCCGAGATGGGGCTTCTATCTTTCAAAGATCACTTGCCAAATCAGCTGTCTGGAGGAATGAGACAAAGGGTGGCACTTGTTAGAACCTTGGCAACCAATCCTGATATTCTTCTCTTGGATGAACCTTTTTCTGCATTAGACTTTCAAACTAAACTTAAACTCGAGGACTTGGTCATAGATACGCTGCGCCGAAAAAAGAAAACCGCGATCCTAGTGACCCATGATATTTCCGAAGCCATCGCGATGTCAGACCGAGTCGTTGTCTTAGCATCTAGACCTGGTAGAATCAAAACGATCATTGAGATTCCAGATTGCTTACGTTTACCTTTGCCATTTGAGTCAAGAGAGAAGCCTGAGTTCCAAAGCTACTTCCAGAGGGTATGGAAGGAGTTGAATAATAAATGAATGGGTTGGAAGGTTGGTTAAGACGTGGTGAAAAATCACCTGAGCATGGTGACTTCTTAAAGAAGGAGAGACTTTACAGCTTCCGTGTTGGTATCGCACAGTTTTCTCTATTGTTCATCTTCATTGCCCTGTGGGAAATCTCTTCTCGCTCTGGATGGATTGATCCCTTGTTATTTAGTAGTCCTTCTAGAATATGGGGAACCTTTTGGGATATGCTGTGGCGTGGAGACTTGCATCATCACACCTTAGCAACTGTATGGGAAACGGTGGTCGGCTTTATTGCGGGAACTGTGGCAGGTACATTGATCGCAATTGCCATCTGGTGGTCCAAATTTTTATCCCGCTTGCTCGATCCTTACTTAGTCGTTTTAAATGGAATGCCTAAGGTTGCACTCGGTCCCTTGTTCATTGTTGCCTTTGGCGGGGGCTTCATGGCTATTGTAGCCATGGCGGTGGCGATATCCGTCATCGTAACAACCATTGTTGTTTATGGAAGCTTCCGAGAGGTGGATCAAAACTATATCAAACTCGTGCAAACTTTCGGAGCCAACAAAGCACAAATTTTTAGCAAGATTATCCTCCCTGCTTCTTTTCCGGCGATTATTGCTACCTTAAAAGTCAACGTCGGCTTAGCTTGGGTTGGAGTCATTGTAGGTGAGTTCCTTGTTTCAAAGCAGGGACTTGGCTATCTAATCATTTACGGATTCCAAGTGTTCAATCTGACGCTTGTCTTTGTCAGCTTATTTATCATTGCGATATGCGCGACCATTATGTACCATCTCGTACAGTTTACGGAAAAGATTCTCTTGCGAAATCGCGATTAAACGCTTCTATAAGGGTGACTTATTTCAAAGGGGTCAGACCACACTACTATATCTGAATGTTATCTATATTATTAGACAATCAGAAATAGTTCTATTTGTGGGAATCAGACCCCTCCAAGTCATTCTTTTATCCATTACACCCTAAATCTCTTCACGATCTGCGACAGCTTTTCGGATTGCTGGGACAATCTATTCGCTTCAATCGCCAATTGCTGGACTCCGGTCGTTTGTTGGTCCATTGAGGCAGCTACACACTCCATAGACTCCGTAAACTGTTCGGCGATGGTCGTCACCCTGTCCATAATCTTTTGCACTTCCTGACTATCTTGTTGGAGCAGACCGGAGTGTTCCTTATTACTCAAGACCTGTTCTCTCATCTTCTTAATCGTATCGTTTAACTGATTAATAGAGACACCAGCTTGATGAACAATTTTAACCCCTTCAGAGATCGTTGTGACGCCTTCTGTTACGTTTCTTACGGCTTCCAAGGCGTCCATGCGATTCTTTGCTAGGTCTGTCATGATATCCTCAGCGAATCTCGAGGTTTCTTCGGCCAGCTTTCTGACTTCGCTCGCCACTACAGCAAACCCCTTACCGCTCTCCCCGGCTCGAGCAGCTTCAATGGAAGCATTGAGAGCGAGCATATTCGTTTGGCGGGCAATATGAGTAATAGCTGAGATCTTCTGGCTGATCTGGTCGGATTCGTCTGCTACTTTTTGAATCCTTTCCGCTGCCTTCTCCACGATACTCTCAATTGCTTTCATTTGTTCGTCCGAGCGATTCACCGCTAGCATCCCATTCGAAGCGATCTCAAACGCATTATCGCTCCACTTCACTGTGCTTTCTATCCCTTTCAGCATCTCTGCAGAGGCAGAAACCATCTCCTGAATCATGGCATGGGAGGTTTGTAAGCCCGACAATTGTTGGTCAGTACCGCTACGAAAGGACTGCATTAACTGAGTAAGCTCTTCAAAGGCTTGAGCTTGGTGGCTGGCCTCTTGAGCCTGGGATTCGCTTATTGTTTGTGTAGTATGCGCAGCAGCGGCTAATTCCTCTACAATACTCTTCATGCCTAATACGACTTTATTTAATTCATATCCCATTTGGCTTAACTCATTGCGCCCTTGCTGGGCTGCCAATACCGTTAGGTTCCCTGCGGAAATACTGCGAGTCAAACTATACCACTCGTTTAGTCCTCCTTGAATTTTACGGTGTAGATACCAGGCTCCCGCCATTCCAAGCAATAATCCGATCATAGCGATAAGCCCTACATCTTGAATAGGTAAACCCAATCCCCAAGAAATCAAGGCAGTTATAGCCCCTGGTATCATTCCGAGACCATAGACAACAGGCTTAAGAAAAGGGCGTAACGCAATACGACCCATTCTTAAGTTGTAATTTTTCTTCCCCTCTCGGATGACGGGAATGGAAGCATCGATTAACACCTCTCCTGTATTGCGATGATACAGCTGAACCAGAGCTGTATGGGTTTTTGCTGACTTAAGTCCCACAGAATCGTTAAACAATCCGCCTTCCCTTAACCGATTGGTGTGCACCCAAGCATGTCCCGTTTCATCTACCAATACATAATATTCATCCTGTTCA
The DNA here is from genome assembly GCF_004123195.1 of Ammoniphilus sp. CFH 90114. Classification (NCBI taxonomy): domain Bacteria; kingdom Bacillati; phylum Bacillota; class Bacilli; order Caryophanales; family Paenibacillaceae; genus Ammoniphilus; species Ammoniphilus sp. CFH 90114. The sequence continues at coordinate 46,549 of NZ_SDLI01000001.1, read as the reverse complement.
AGATCCTGATCAAGAAGCTTTCGTATTTCCGGAACGACATCCTCAATGGAATCCATCTTCCTTAACAAGGGTTCTATTTTTCCTGCTGTTCGGGTTACTTTATCTATCGCTTTCTTGGCTTGACGAGAATTAACTGCGGCTTCACTCATAACGACTACCTCACTTCAGTAGGATAGAAAACAGGTTATAGTGATAAATATTATTCTAGCTATTCTGCTAAATTTCCTGCTGCTTCGACTGGGAACTGCAAGAAAATTGGAAAAAGAGTTGCATCATTTTTCTTTACAACTAGTTGCTGTATAATAGTGTCAATTTGATAATTTTACGGAGGGGTTCTCTGTTGTGAAAAAGTCACTACTTGCTGATCTTAGTTTGCTTTTAGTAGCATTTGTCTGGGGTACGACCTTTGTCATTGTGCAGAATGCAATCTCTACTCTGCCTCCCCATGCTTTCAATGCCATTCGCTTTTTATTAGCGTCAGGACTATTATTCTTATTCATCCTTTTATTTTACCGAGAACAATTACGGGCTTTCTCGAAGAAGATGATAGGAAGTGGAATAGTCCTTGGCATTTGGCTCTTTGGCGGATATGCCTTTCAGACGGTAGGCTTACTTTATACCACATCATCTAAGGCAGGCTTTATTACGGGACTATCCATTGTACTCGTGCCTCTCTTTTCCCTCATGCTGTTAAAGCAACGTCCCAAGTGGCCCGCAATCATCGGTGTTCTAGTCGCGACGATTGGACTTTATCTACTTACTTTGAGTGATTCTTTGAATATGAACAATGGCGATTTTCTAGTATTTCTTTGTGCTATTTGTTTTGCAATGCAGATTATATTCACTGGAAAGTATGCTCCATCCTATCCAGCCCTACCGCTTGCTCTTATTCAAATCTTCACCGTTTCTGTTCTAAGTGCTGGAGCGTCATTTCTATTTGAAAATGGGCAAACTTATCTCAATAAGGATATACTGACACAGAATCATGTATTATGGGCTCTTCTGATTACAGCTGGTCCAGCCACAGCCTTGGCTTTTCTCACACAGACCATCTGCCAGCGATTTACAACACCAACACGTGTAGCTTTGATCTTTGCTATGGAACCTGTATTTGCTGCTTTAGCCGCTTTTATCTGGACAGATGAAGTGCTAGGATTCAAAGCACTTAGTGGATGTTTGCTGATCTTTATTGGTATGATCCTATCTGAGCTTCAACCAGAACAATTACTAAATAATATGAAAAAGAAAAAAACAGTCCCACAAAATCACTAGGAGTGTGAACGATGTATAAACTAATAACCATTGATGTGGATGATACCCTTCTTAACGATGATTGGAAGGTAACAGAAGCCACGAAAGAATCTCTCAAGCAAGCCATAGAACAAGGAGTTACCGTAACATTGGCAACAGGGAGAATGTATGCTTCAGCAAAGCAAATCGCAGCCCAGATTGACCTTAACGTGCCTTTGATTACTTACCAAGGATCTCTTGTTAAGAATCTTCTAGATGGTGAAGTGCTATATGAACGATCTGTCCCTCCTGCAATCGCACGCTTCCTCTACGAATATGCAGAAAAGCACAACTTGCATCTGCAAGGCTACTATGATGATAAACTGGTAGGCCTAGAAGACAACGATAAAATCAAAGAGTATTCTCACATGGCGAAGGTCCCTTACATTATTGAACCCGTCGAAGAGATCTTAACTAAGCCATTAACAAAGCTATTATTCTTTGAAGACCCGGACGTTTTGGACACACACGCAGAGCAACTCAAGCAGATGATCGGACAAGAAGTCCATATTACGAAGTCAAAGCCTTATTTCCTTGAGGTTTTACATAAAGAAGGAACAAAAGGGGATGCTGTTCGTTTTCTAGCTCAGCATGTTGGATGTGACCTCTCTGAAGTCATTGCCATTGGGGATAGCTGGAATGATCATGAGATGCTAGAAGTGGCGGGACTTGGTGTGGCGATGGGAAATGCCGTGGAATCATTAAAGCAGATTGCCAATTTCATTACCAAGACAAATAATGAAGATGGCGTGAAGTACGTGATCGATCGTTTTATTCTGAAGCAGGAGTAGAGGTGTCAAAGCAGCAATCCGACGCTTTGACACCCTGAAAATCGGTCCACTACGATTTCGGGGCACCAATCCGGCGCTTTGAAACTTAACTCAGTCATTAGGTCCATAAATAGAATAAAAAAACAAAGAGGGTATCCCCCGGTTTTACCGACCTTTCGGGATACCCTCTTAAACCTATTCCACAGCTGGAACCTTCTCATTGATCCGATTCCAGATCTCCTTCCAGGCCTCATCCTTCCCTTGACCTGTTTCGGATGAAAATAAAATGATTGAATCGCCCTTTTCTACATTGAGCGTTTCCTTAACCACTTTCTGATGCTTTTGCCATTGTCCCTTAGATATCTTATCAGCCTTCGTCGCCACGATAATGACAGGTATATTGTAGTGCTTAAGGAACTCATACATGTCTTGATCGTCACGAGTCGGAGGATGCCGTAGGTCAACAAGCTGAACTACAGCCTTTAGTTCTTCTCTCCCAATAAAATATTCCTCGATCATCTTTCCCCATTTTTCTTTTTCTGATTTAGAAACCTTAGCAAAGCCATACCCTGGAACGTCGACAAAATAAAACTCTCCATTGATCTTAAAGAAGTTCAAGGTTTGGGTCTTTCCTGGTTTGGAGGAAGTGCGTGCTAAATTTTTGCGATTTAACATCTTGTTGATGAACGAAGATTTCCCCACATTAGAACGCCCGGCCAGAGCGATCTCTGGCTGGGCATCCTGCGGGTATTGTTTAGGTCCAACAGCGCTTATAATAAAATCCGCGCTTGTTACTTTCATACGGTAACCCTCTTCTTTACTAATGCTTGCTCGAGTACCTGATCAAGATGCTCTACCGGAATGAAGGTAAGATCCTGACGAACCGTCTCTGGAATATCGTCAATGTCTTTCTCATTATCCTTAGGCATGATGATCGTTTTTAACCCGGCACGATGAGCAGCAAGTGATTTTTCTTTCAATCCACCGATAGGGAGCACGCGGCCACGCAAGGTGATTTCACCAGTCATCCCAACTTCTCTAGAAACCGGAATTCCCGTCAAAGCTGAAATCAATGCAGTAGCCATGGTAATCCCTGCCGAAGGGCCATCCTTTGGAATCGCACCCTCAGGAACATGGATATGAATATCGTTTTTCTCGTGAAACTCTGGATCAATATTCCATTCCTTAGCTCGGGAGCGAATATAGCTGAAAGCCGCCTGAGCAGATTCTTTCATGACATCGCCTAGCTTACCTGTTAAGGTGAGCTTTCCTTTACCCGGGAGGACTGCCACCTCAATCGTTAAGGTGTCTCCACCTGTCTCAGTCCAAGCCAGCCCCGTACAGGCTCCGACCTGATCCTCGGTTTCAGCGAGACCATATCTATACTTCGGTTTGCCAATCAACTCTTCGATGGATTCGATGGTGACCTCTACCTTTTCTTTGTCCCCAGCGACAATGAGCTTGGCAGCCTTACGACAGATCGTTTCCATCATACGATTGAGGTTACGCACTCCCGCTTCACGTGTATACGTACGGATGACCTTTAGTAAAGCATCTTCAGTCACTTGCAGCTGTTCTTCGCTTAACCCATGCTCTTCTCTTTGCTTCGGCAAGAGATATTGCTCGGATATCTTTAACTTCTCGATCTCTGTATAGCCCGGGATATAGAGCATCTCCATACGGTCTAACAGAGGTCGCGGAATGGTATGCACGGCATTGGCCGTCGTAATAAACATAACCGAAGAGAGATTATAAGGCTCTTCAATGTAATGATCACTAAAAGTATCATTCTGATTCGGGTCTAACACTTCAAGCAAGGCTGCTGCAGGATCTCCACGGAAGTCATTAGCCATCTTGTCAATCTCATCCAATAGGAATACAGGATTAACCGTGCCGGCCGTTTTCATTCCCTGGATAACGCGACCGGGCATAGCTCCAACATAGGTTCTGCGGTGGCCTCTAATTTCTGCTTCGTCTCTAACACCACCGAGAGAAATTCGGACGAATTCGCGATCTAAAGAACGAGCTACAGATCTTGCTAATGACGTTTTCCCAACACCAGGAGGCCCAACTAAGCAAAGAATAGGTCCCTTCAAGCGGTCTACTAGCTTTTGTACAGCTAAGTACTCCAGCACCCTTTCCTTCGCCTTCTCTAACCCATAATGATCTTCATCTAACACTCTCTCGGCATTCTTAATATCGAGGTTATCTTCTGTTCTCTTCGTCCATGGAAGGGAGAAGAGCCAGTCGATATAGTTGCGGATAACATTCCCTTCAGCCGATGTGGGAGGAGTCTTCTCTAACCGCTCGATTTCCTTCTCAATCTTTTCCTTCACCCGATCTGGCGCATCCGATTCCTTCAGCTGCTTGCGAAGCTCATCGACTTCACCGGCACGGCCTTCCTTATCGCCTAGCTCTTTTTGTATCGCCTTCATTTGCTCACGAAGGTAATACTCCTTCTGCGTCTTCTCCATCTGTTTCTTAACACGCTGGCCGATCTTCCGTTCTAGTTCTAGAACTTCTCGTTCATTGTTTAGCAATTCTAGGAGTTTTTCCAATCTCTCCTTGACATTGACCATCTCCAATATCTCTTGCTTATCCTTCATCTTAAGCACAAGATGGGATGTGATCACGTCAGCTAAGCGACCCGGTTCATCAATATCGGAAACAGAGGCAAGGGTTTCCGGTGTCACCTTCTTAGAAAGCTTAATGTACTGCTCAAACGCCTTAAGGACCGATCTCATGAGAGCTTCCACTTCAGTTAAGTCGTCAACGACTTCGTCTAGGATCGACATATGTACTTCAAAGAATTCGTCTTCCTTAACAAAATGGTTCACCCTTGCACGCTTCAGCCCTTCCACCAGAACCCGAATAGTGCCGTTGGGTAGCTTTAGCATTTGTTTAATTCGGGCTACTGTACCCACTTTGAAAATTTGCTCTTTTGTCGGTTCCTCCAGATGGACCTCTTCTTGCGTTGCAAGAAGGATCAAATTATCTTCAACCATAGCCTTCTCAAGCGCCTTAACGGACTTTTCCCGGCCTACATCTAGGTGAAGAACCATACTTGGGAAAACCAGCAAACCTCTGAGAGGGAGCATTGGTATCTCTCTTTCTCTATCTGTTGTTCCCATCATGACACCTCCATGGCTCTACTATGGACATAATTGTAACTTAACTGACTTCAGTTGTCTAATTCTTCCGCCGATATTACAACGTTACGGACGATGCGGAGAGCACATCGCCTGGCCCTGGGAGCATAACCGACTCATTTTCGGCTTCTTCAACAAGGATGGCCAGATCGAATACTTCCTCCACTCGATCCACAGGGATCACACGGATATCTTCCATAGTTTCAAAAATGGCCTGCCAATTATCCCTTGGAATGATTACCTGCTTACAACCTGCCTGTTTGGCTGCTTCCACCTTAGCTACCACACCACCGATAGGCTTGACTCTGCCATGAATGCTGACCTCACCCGTCATAGCCGTTAAGTTATCAATAGGGACATCATGAATAGCAGAATAAATTGCTGTAGCCATCGTTATCCCTGCAGATGGTCCATCAATGGGTGTACCGCCTGGGAAATTGATATGTAAGTCATAATCCTCTGTCCGTAATCCCTGGTATTTGAGTACCGTTAATACGTTATCAACAGACCCTTTAGCCATGGATTTCCGTCGAATAGTCCGTTGGCGACTTCCCATTTCTTCTTCTTCCACAACCCCTGTAATGGTCACTTTACCTAATCCAGAACTCTCTGCTTTGCTCGCTGTAACCTCGATTTCTAGAAGCATTCCCATATTAGGTCCATATACTGCCAACCCATTGACCAAACCCACTTGTGGTTTTTCATGCACCTTTTTTTCCGCCCGGGGAGATTTTTGACTACTGTGAACGACCCATTCCACATCAGCCCTGGTAATAGTCTTACGATTTTCTGTGATGGCAAGTCCTGCGGCAATTTGAACGGTATTAACCGCTTCTCTTCCATTCGTTGCATACCTAGAAATCACATCAATCGCCCCTGGCTCGGCTTCGAAATTGATCTTTTTCACTGCATTTTCCGCAATTTTTTCGATCTCGCTATATAAGAGAGGGCGGAAAAAGATTTCTAAACAACGTGAGCGAATCGCTGGTGGAATTTCATCAGGTGTTCTTGTTGTGGCTCCCACGAGACGAAAATCGGCTGGCAAACCGTTTTGGAAAATATCATGGATATGGCTTGGAATAGAAGGGTTTTCCTCACTGTAGTATGCACTTTCCAAAAATACTTTGCGGTCTTCCAGTACCTTTAGAAGTTTGTTCATTTGGATAGGATGTAATTCACCGATCTCATCAATAAATAACATTCCACCATGCGCTTTCGTGACTGCTCCTGGCTTCGGTTGCGGTATGCCGGCCTGCCCCATAGCTCCTGCCCCCTGATAAATTGGATCATGTACGGATCCAATAAGGGGATCAGCTATACCTCTCTCATCAAAACGCGCGGTTGTTGCATCCAATTCAATAAATTTAGAATTCGCATTAAAGGGGGACTGTTCATTTTTCTTTGCTTCCTCTAGGACTACTCGTGCCGCCGCTGTTTTCCCTACCCCAGGAGGACCATATATAATAACATGCTGCGGATTGGGACCGCATAGAGCTGCTTTTAATGTCTTTATTCCATCCTGTTGTCCAATAATCTCACTTAAGTGGGACGGCCTAGTCTTCTCCGCAATCGGTTCTGTCAGTGATATGGCTCTAAGCTTTCGTAAGGATTCCATTTCCTTGCGTGATTCGCGATCAACAGCCGTTTTACTCGTACGTTGATTTCGGAGTAAATTCCAGAAGTAAATCCCGATAATGACAGCAAAAAACACCTGTACTACCATAAGCAACATCGACCAATTCATAATATCCCTCCCGTTAGTCTATATACGGTGTATTATTGCCTTCTGAAGAAAAAATTAGTCCTTTGATGTGCCTAGGTCATGAACAGGGGAGAATAAAATAAGCAAAGGGGTCAGACCCCACAAAACTATATCTAATCCAATTCAACTAGATATAGTTCAGTTGTGGGAGTCCGACCCCTTATGAGTCAGCCTCTTTCTAAGAAAGTTTAGGCACTTTCTTTAGGCTTTTCAATTAATCCTTGCTCTGTGTACATGTTCGGTTCCGATTTATCACGTACGGTCTCTTCCGTAATCACACACTTCACAATATCATCACGAGAAGGCAGATCATACATGACATCTAGCATAATGCCTTCAATGATCGAACGCAATCCACGTGCACCTGTATTACGCTTAATAGCTTCCTTCGAGATTTGCTTAAGAGCACCCTCAGTAAACTCGAGTTCCACCCCGTCCATCTCAAGAAGCTTCTGGTATTGCTTGACTAGAGCATTCTTAGGCTCTGTTAGAATCTGAATCAGGGCATCTTCATCAAGAGGCTCTAGGGAAGACATCACAGGCAGACGACCCACGAATTCTGGAATTAGTCCAAACTTAAGCAGATCCTCTGGAAGAGCCATCTTCAAGTATTCACCCGGCTTCAGATCACGTTTGCCATCGACGCCTTCTGCACCAAATCCAATGACCTTCTTGCCCACACGGCGCTTAATGATCTGTTCAATCCCATCAAAAGCTCCACCGCAGATAAATAAGATATTAGAAGTATCAATTTGTATGAACTCCTGATGAGGATGCTTACGTCCACCTTGAGGAGGAACGCTCGCTACTGTACCTTCAAGAATCTTCAATAAAGCTTGCTGAACCCCTTCACCAGATACATCTCTCGTGATCGAAGGATTCTCAGATTTTCTTGCGACCTTGTCAATCTCATCGATATAGATGATACCGCGCTCTGCTTTCTCTACATCGTAGTCTGAAGCTTGAATGAGTTTAAGTAGAATATTCTCTACATCTTCACCAACATACCCTGCTTCAGTTAATGAAGTGGCATCAGCAATTGCAAAAGGCACATTCAAGATACGAGCCAGAGTCTGGGCAATCAAGGTCTTACCACTACCGGTAGGCCCCAGCATCAAGATATTACTCTTAGATAACTCAACGTCATCTACCTTAGCTCCTGTATTAATCCGCTTATAGTGATTATATACGGCAACAGCCATGGTTTTCTTCGCTTCATCTTGGCCGATGACATAGTCGTCTAAGAATTTCTTGATCTCGTTCGGCTTCGGAATTTCCTTAAGGTCAATTTCCTCTTCCGTCCCTAGCTCTTCTTCAACAATCTCAGTACATAATTCAATACATTCATCACAAATATATACTCCCGGACCCGCTACTAGCTTTCGAACCTGATCCTGGGACTTCCCGCAAAATGAACACTTTAGTTGGCCTTTTTCGTCGTTAAATTTAAACATGAAATCACCCCTTAGGCTTGGTCTTTACGGGTGATCACTTCGTCGATGATTCCATACTCTTTCGCTTCCAGTGCACCCATAAAGTTATCTCGATCGGTATCTCGCTCCACTTTTTCCAAAGGTTGACCTGTTTTCTCAGCTAGTATCTCGTTAAGCTGTCTCTTTGTCTTTAAGATCCATTCGGCGTGGATTTTGATATCACTTGCCTGGCCCCTCACACCACCTAATGGCTGATGGATCATGATTTCACTATTAGGAAGAGAATAACGCTTACCCTTTTCACCTGCCGCAAGAAGAAATGCACCCATGCTTGCCGCAAGCCCTATGCAAATCGTTGACACATTAGGTTTAATAAATTGCATGGTATCATAGATCGCCATGCCAGCAGTCACAGAACCGCCGGGTGAGTTTATGTATAAGTGGATATCTTTGTCTGGATCTTCGGCTGCAAGAAACAGTAACTGAGCGACAACCGCATTAGCCACATCATCATCAATTTCGCTGCCCAAAAAGATGATTCGGTCCTTCAGCAGTCGGGAATAGATATCGTAAGCACGCTCTCCCCGATTAGTCGTCTCAATAACCATAGGTATAAAAGGCATAAGGATATTCCCCCTTCCCTTTCTTTCTATTGTATCATTTTTGGAAAAACAAGGCACGAGATTCTTCGTGCCTTGTTTTTCTTCAACATAAAAGCCTTAAGCTGCCTGCTTATTCAATTCAACTAGCAAGTCAATCGTCTTGCGGATGCGGATGTCATTCTTAATGCCTTCCATTTGATCTCTTCCAGCAAAGAATTGGCGAATCTCTTCAGCAGGACGCTTATACATATCAGCTAAGCTATTGATTTCTTCTTCTACTTCTTCATCTGTTACTTCTACGTTCTCTGCTTTAGAGATTGCTTCTAGAGTTAGGGAGTTACGCACTCGATTAGATGCCTCTTCCTTCATTTGCTCTCTTAGCTTCTCTTCATCTAGACCAGAGAATTGATAGTATAAGTCAAGGTTAATTCCTTGATAGCTCAAGCGTTGTTCAAAATCCTTCATCATGTGGTCAACTTCGGACTCAATCATAATCTCAGGGATGTCGATCGTTGCGTTCTCTGCAACTTTCTCGATGATAGCTTGACGCTCATAGTTTTCTTTATCTTCTTCTGCTTTCTTTTCCAGTTTATTCTTGATGTCTGCTTTCAATTCGTCCAAAGTTTCAAACTCGCTTACATCTTTAGCGAACTCATCATCTAGAGCAGGAAGAGACTTACGCTTAATTTCGTTTACTTTCACTTTGAATGTTGCTTCTTTACCAGCTAGGTCAGCGGAATGATAATCTTCTGGGAAAGTTACAACAACATCTTTCTCTTCATCTTTCTTCAAGCCAACAATTTGCTCTTCAAATCCTGGAATGAACGTGTTAGATCCGATCTCGAGGTTGTAGTTTTCGCCCTTACCGCCTTCGAAAGCTACCCCATCAACGAATCCTTCGAAGTCGATGATAGCAAAGTCTCCGCTAGCAACTTCTCCTTCTTCGATGACGTTCAATTCAGCACTTCTTTCTTGCATTTTTGTTAATTCTGCAGTTACCTCTTCATCTGTTACAGGGAATTCCTTCGCTTCGATAGCGATTCCCTTGTAATCACCAAGTTGTACTTCAGGCTTAACGGTTACAGTAGCCTTGATTACCCAGTTCTGTCCTTTACCCATTTGGTCTACATCTACTTCTGGACGATCAACCGGGTTAATTCCTGTTTCACGAACAGCTTGTCCGTAAACAGTAGGGAAAAGAATTTCAAGTGCATCTTGATATAAAGATTCTACACCAAAACGGGATTCAAAAATTTTGCGAGGTACTTTGCCCTTGCGGAATCCTGGAAGGTTAACTTGCTTTACAACTTTCTTAAAAGCTTGATCTACAGCTTCTTCCACTTGCGCTTGCTCTACCTCGATGGTTAAAACACCTTGGTTATTTTCAAGTTTTTCCCAATTCGCTTTCATTTTATGCTTTCTCCTCCTGATTTTTGGTACGGATCCTCACTTATGGATTAGATCTTATGTACATCCAAAATAATCAACATATTGAATTATTCGGTTGGATCGCAATTATTATGATTATAACCACTACATTATATATCATAAACTTATAGCAGTTCAACCGCTCATTTACACCCCATCAAGAGGTAATTTATGTATAGCTTTACGATCTTGAGTCCCAAATTTTAGAAATTCGCTTATAACCTTGTAATTTTTTGTTAGAGTAGAAACCGATACGGAATACAAGCTTGCCAGCTCCTGTTTGGATACGACTTGACCAAGCAAAACAGTGGTAACAAAATGCAAGGCGCCAGCCCAGCCTTCTACTTTGCCTGTCAAAGGAGGCTTTGGATAACAAGCATACATGTATTCTACCCATAATTGCAAGGCGAAAGAGAGCAAGCTTGGATCTTTATCTGCTACTATCTCAGCCACAATCTCCATCACTCTTTGCTCCTGGTTACCGAAACGATTTTTTTCGGGCAATTGAGCTAAGTCAACACTAAACCATTGTCCAAACTTATTTAACGATACAGTTTCCGCCCATCCTAGTTCCTTTAACGCATAGAGACTTAACGTTTTCAAAACAGGATCGGCCTCATCTTGAGTGAGAAGCTGCAAGATAGCCCGTATCGCTTCTGGATGACCTGAAAATTTCAGTTGCTCTATGGCTTGTAGTTGTTTCTCTACTTCTCCCCCAAGAAGGTCATTAATCAGCAAATTCAGGTAGTCGGGATCTGATCTTAGCTTTTCTTCAATAGACTTTCTTAACAGAGAGCCCGTTTCTTCTTCTTGTATTGTTCCTCGAAGAAGCTGACAAGTTTGGAGTATTTCCGTAAACTCTTTTTGCAAATAGTCTGGCACTAATGGATGATCTAGCAAAGGCTCAAGCACATCACATACTTGATCATATTTCTCTTGCTGAACGAGAGCGAGGACATATAGATGCATGACTTCGCTAAACTCTCCCTTATTTGAGTCAAGAATCTGCTCCGCTATCCTCTCAGCCTCTCTATACATTCCCAGTTCAAAATAAGTCACCATAAGACCAAATAGCACGGACGTATCATCTGGTTCAAGCTCATGCGCCTGCTCTAGATGGGTCCTTGCTAATTGGAAGTTTCCCTGTTCCCTAGCTTCCATTGCTATCTCTAGATGCCTTTCAAGAAGCTGGGGAAACAGGACTACATTTCCCTGTTTCTTATTTACCATAACATCTCCTCTTAAAGTAAGTGCATAAAGGAAAGCCACCGCACTGGCTTTCCTTTATCGTTTCAATCACATAAGACCGGCGATCTCGACCATCATTTTTCTCATAGCCATACCGCGGTGACTAATCTTACTCTTTTCCTCTTTCGTAAATTCGGCCATCGTCTTTCCCTCAATTGGTAGGAAAAACAAGGGATCATAGCCAAATCCACCTGTTCCTCGGGGCGTAATCCCGATCTTTCCTTCACAAGTTCCGTGCCAGGTTGCCGTGGCCTGCCCAGGCACAGCCAAAGCAAGTACACATCGAAAACGTCCACTGCGTTCTCCAGTTGGCACTCCCTGCATCAACTCTAAAAGCTTGCGATTGTTGTCCTCATCCGTTGCGTCCACTCCAGCAAATCTTGCTGAATATACACCAGGCCTGCCTTGCAGCGCATCAACTTCTAATCCTGAATCATCTGCTAAAGCTGGAACCTGAAGAAACTCCGCAATCGTTTGGGCTTTTTTAATCGCATTCCCTTCAAAAGTGTCCTGATCTTCCTCCACCTCAGGGCAGTTAAGGAATTGATCTAGTCCCATAACCTCAATATCATAACCGGCAAGCATAGCCTTAAGTTCTTGAACCTTTCCCTTATTGCGGGTGGCTAACACTAACTGCTTTTGCACAGACTTACTCCTCCGTCCCAATCAAAGCCGCTACTTCTCCAAGAGCCTCTTTCTGATAACGTATTAGGTCCTCTACACCCTTTTTACCAAGCTCCAGCAATCCCTGCAGTTGTTCATAAGTGAACGGACTCTCTTCTCCCGTACCTTGAACTTCAACAAATTGTCCCTTGCCTGTCATTACGATGTTCATATCGACTTCTGCACTTGAGTCTTCTACATAATTCAAATCAAGAATTAAATTACTATTGACCATTCCCACACTGGTTGCCGCTAAAAAGTCACGGATTGGAAGACGACTCCAGCCGTTCTTTTCTTTCAGCTTTCCAAGGGCATCTGCCATAGCAACGAAGGCGCCTGTAATAGAAGCCGTCCTCGTTCCTCCATCAGCTTGAATAACATCACAATCTAACCAGATTGTTTTTTCACCAAGTCTATCCAAGTCGACAACAGAACGAAGTGCTCGCCCAATGAGTCTCTGAATCTCCATGGTTCTGCCGCTTAACTTCCCTTTGCTAGACTCTCTAATATTTCTTGTCTCTGTTGCTCTTGGCAACATGGAATATTCTGCTGTAATCCATCCTTTGCCTTGATTCCTCATAAAGGGAGGAACTTTATCCTCAATTGTAGCGGTACAAATCACTTTAGTATTGCCTACTTCAATTAATACGGAACCTTCAGCATGTAATATGTAATCTTTCGTCATTTTTATGGTTCTTAGTTGATCCGATCCGCGTTCATCTATACGCATGATTTTACCCCTCCTCACGAATACTGGTTAATTATAACATATCTTCCACCGTTAATATCATCCCCAAAAGACCTTGGAAATTATCAAGATTTGTTCAAGACAAAAAGAAAAGAGGTGTTCTAATCACCTCTTACCATTTACGCGGATTCAGCTCAATCGGTCTAGATACCGGATTACTGTAGTCCTTTTCTCCAGCCATTACATTCATTTGTCCATTTACCATAAACTGAACCGCTCCAACCTCAGCATTCTCCGTCAGAGACAGAAGAATGGACTCCATGGCCATCGGATTGGCTTTACCATCATTATAGCTAAGTAGTTTATCATCAAAATTTACGACAGCAACCCCATTTTCCATCTTCACGTCTAATACCTTTGTAGTAGGTAGGATGGACGAGAAGAGATTTGTCCCATCTTTAGGACCTTGGATAAGCTGTTCGAGCGTCGCCATGGCTTTATTGTCAGTCCTAGGAATCAGGCGAGTCACTGGAACATAATAGGGCGCGTTATCCGCGGTTTCTCCTTGGAAATACAGGGTAATAGGAGTGGTGTTCCCTACTTGTACATTGTTAGCAAGTTCCACGTTGATCCCGTTTTCACGGGTCAACGAGGAAATGGGTGTACCATTCACAGGCATCACATCTTGGGGATACCCATTAATCCAGATATTTACTTCTTTAATGGTATCGAAGGACGTGAGAGCAAAGGTAATGGCATCAATGAGTTTCTGCTCATTCTTGGCCTCATAGTTCTTGAATTCAGGTGAAAAATCAATAGTTGCTACCCCATCTTTAATTGTCATCCCAAGAATTTTTGTACCCTCGGGAATCAAGGGCGTGAACCCTTCCGGCTTCATCAATTCTACAGGACCACCCTTAACCATATGGCTTAAGACCTGCTTAGCTGCTCCCTCTGCTTTCGGAAGTTGAAGTGAGATAGGAACAACATAACCGTCTGGATCCATCATATAGACTGGCATTGCGATCATTTGAGCTGCTTCGGCCGTGGTATCGGAAGCTTGGCCTTGCTCAGGGTTAAGATTAAGCGTTACTTCTTTGCTATCCCCTACAGGTCCCGTTTGACTCATATGGGGCGGATCAATCGGCTGTGGTCCAACCGTTTGTTCCGGACCGAACAATCCGCAACCTGATAATAATATAGCAGTCGTTGTTAGGGACAAGGAGACCAACCATTTCCGTGACATATTCGTTTCCCTCCTCAAGGTTTTTGTAGTATATGTATACGAGCCTTGAGGAGTTTTAGACTAAGTTTTTGTCCAAGAAATGGTACAAACTTTTTCGTTGCTTACATCCACTTGTTGAAGATCTAAAGGGACATGCAGAAAACTCTGCGCAATCACCTTCATGACGGAGGAAGAACCACTAACAAAAAATTTATGAGTTGGTGGCACATTCTCGCTGTTTTCCGTAAATAACTTGCGATAATGTAAGACGGAACTTAATTCTCTAGCTGTTTCTTTAGCTGAATTAATCAGCTTGACTTCTTTTCCCATAACCTGAGCAATTACATCAGCGAGCAGCGGATAATGGGTACACCCTAAAATTAAGGTGTCAATCGACGTTGTAGTTAAGGGCTGCAAGGAGTTTTTTACAATTTCTAATGCAGCGGCAGGGTCCGGTATCCCTGACTCTACTAAAGGCACAAAATCAGGACAAGCATAACTGTACACCTCTACGTCAGGCGCAATCCTTTTTAATGCTTTTTCATAGGCACGACTTCTTATTGTCCCAACAGTCCCAATAACCCCGATTACACCTGATTTCGTTTCTTTGATCGCCGTTCTAGCCCCCGGATCAATAACTCCGATGACTGGAATCGGGGCATGTTGCATAATTTCATCAAAAACAACAGCAGTTGCTGTGTTACAAGCAATTACTAACGCTTTAATTTTTTGTCGTAATAAATATGAAACCATCTGTAAGGTAAAGGTACGAACCTCATCTGTTGACCGTGGGCCATATGGACAGCGAGCCGTATCCCCAAAATAGAAGACCCTCTCTTGTGGCAGCTGCCTCATAATTTCTCTGACAACAGTTAAGCCTCCCACTCCTGAATCTATTACACCTATAGCTTTATCCACGTTCTCTTCATCCTTTTTTCATAAATATGTGGTATATCATATTCATCATGAAGAGAAACTCTACTCCTTTCCATGCCTTCCCAATACTCGACCTTGCCAGAAATCCAACAATTGCCTCCAAGTAATGACATGAAAGAATAACAGCCCTATTCCATAACTAATGAAACCTACAATAAGAAGGGTTACAACTTCATAAAGCGAAAACAATCGATGGCTTTCCATAACAGGGACAAACTTGATAAACTCGGCCATTGCGATGGCTACTATTAAGCCCATACTAACAGAGGGGGCAAGCCACTTCCCTACTTGCTTCCCAGGGATGAGAGGACGAGCATGAACCCGAATTACAGCTTGAAGGCAAAGAAGCGATATACAGCCATACGTAAACAAAGTAGAGTAAGCAGCTCCAATAATTCCATAGCGAGGAACCAGTAAGGTATTTCCTACTACTTTAACCACGATGCCTATTAATAAAATAATAGCTGGCCATATAGGCTTCCCAAGTCCTTGAAGTAAGCCCGACGTAGTGATAGACAAGGACAAAAAGAAAGTAGATGCAGCAAGAACAATTAAAGCTTCACTTCCCTGACTATTCCCATAAAACAACACGTTTAGAGGCTCTGCAATCATCATCATTCCGACGCTAGCAGGTGCGCCGATAAGAAAGGTAATCTTTAGAGTTTGGTAGATCTTACGACCCTGAGCTTCCACCGATAATTCAGAAGCTAAAGCAGGAACCACGGCAACGGCCAAACCTGTCGCATAGAAAGCCGAGAATTGAACAATTGGTACCCCTCTACTATATAAACCGAATTCTGTGGTTGAGGATGCAACAGATAATCCAGAAGACTTGAGTAAATTAATAATAGACATGGAATCCACCATGCCAAGTAGAGGTAACATAAGAGTGCTGAGGCTAACAGGAACAGCAATTTTAATCAGCTTCCAGCTATATTCTCCCTTCCAGGAGGTGCTAGGTTTTTTAATTCCCCTAGTTTTTTCTCGCGTAGAAAGATAGATTATAAGAAGAAAGAGTAAGGATACTGCTAGTCCAAAGAAACTTCCCCATGCCGCCCCGGCTGCAACCACAGCCATCTCTCTTCCCTCCATTACTAACCAGTAGACAAACCCAATCATTAGACTTACTCTAACTAACTGTTCGATGACTTGAGAGACTGCCCCAATCTTCATCCGTTGATAGCCATAAAAATAACCTCTAAGAACAGCAACAAAAGGAACAAGCAACATCGCCATAGCCAAGGCTTGAATGGAATACTTCGTATCCCTATTCCCAATCCACCCGGCCAAGATATCAGCACCTTGGTAGAGGCCTATAAACCCTACGCCAGCAACAACAATCATCAACAAACAAGCGCTCCTGGTGATACGGATAGTCTCCATGGTGCGGCCATTCGCTAATTCTTCAGAAATTAACTTCGACATGGCGATGGGAATTCCCGATACGGACAAAATGAGTAAGGTATTGTAGATGGGAAAAACGGCTTGATATAAGGCTAGCCCAACATCGCCGGCAAAGTGCTTTAATGGAATAACATAAAATAAGCCAAGAAGTTTAGAGATAAACGCAGCAGCACTCAGTGCAATGGCTCCTCTAATAAACGATGAATTGGACACCTTAATTTCCGATCCTCTCTTTTTAAAAACTAAAGCTCATTATAGCATAACTAATCCTTGTAGAGCCCTAGTCTATATGGTCGATAAAAAGAAAAAAGCCCTACTCTCTACCGTAGGACCTATTACCTCATATTGCTTATATTCATTTACAAACTTTGACTCCAATCATGCACTGCATTTCCGTCTAGATAACGTTCACACTCCAAGGCGGCCATACAACCTGAGCCCGCTGCGGTAATGGCTTGTCGGTATTTATGGTCCTGCACATCACCGCATGCAAATACGCCGGGTATATTTGTTTCAGTCGTACCTGGCTTAACCTCAATATAACCCAATTCATCGACTTTAAGAGCACCTTGCAAGAAGCCCGTATTAGGTGAATGTCCAATAGCAACGAAAACACCATTGGTTTCAATCATCTCTTCCTTGCCAGTTTCATTGTTTTTGACCTTAAGACCTGCCAAGCCGGAGTCACCGGCCACCACCTCTAAGGGAGTGCAATTCAGACTCCAACTTACCTTCGGATTGCTCCTAGCCCGATCTTGCATGATCTTAGAAGCCCGGAGTTCTTCACGTCGGTGAACAACCCTTACCTCACTCGCAAACTTGGTGAGAAAGTTGGCTTCTTCCATAGCAGAGTCACCTCCGCCCACCACAATGATTTTTTTATTCCGAAAAAAGAAACCATCACAGGTCGCACAGGTGCTTACCCCTCTGCCCATATTTTCCTTTTCCCTAGGAATGTTTAGTAGCTTTGCTGACGCCCCGGTTGAGATAATAAGGGATTGTGATTCAATTTCGCCCATACCTTCAACGGTTAACTTAAAGGGTTGCTTTGAGAAATCGACCTGCTTTACCCAACCTGTTTTAAATTCTGCACCAAATCGTTCAGCTTGCTTACGCATATTATCCATGAGTTCCGGACCCATAATCCCCTCTGGAAACCCTGGAAAATTCTCAACCTCTGTCGTCAATGTAAGTTGTCCACCAGGCTGTTGGCCCTCAATGACTAGAGGATTCATATTTGCACGAGCTAAATAGATGGCTGCTGTCAGTCCAGCGGGACCTGTTCCAATAATAACCACTTTGTTCATACAAACACTCCTTTAAAGCTTTAGTATTAATGCACGACAAAGTTATTATTCTGTAAGTTATCTACTTTTAACCAATAGCTCGATAGCTTCCTTAACCAACTTGCTCGAATCTCTTCCAATCGCCTGTTCTTCCAAAATGCACTTCTCTAGATTTGCCGCTACGATGGTCGCTATAGCTTTATCTGCTGCATTCCGTACTGCAGATAGTTGACTTACTACATCCTTACAATGTTTATCCTCTTCCATCATGCGTAAAATCCCTCTTACTTGCCCTTCCATTCTCTTGAGCCTATTTTTTATCTCATCTGAGTAATCCATGATATATCACCTCATTTTTCATACATATACACGTATAATATTATACTCTAATTATTCATACTTAAACAGGTGTTTTACATGTCTTTATCTCTCACTGCTCATGTATAGTCAAAAAACACATATGAATCAAAATAATAAGTATAACGGTGAAAAACAAAGAATGACCAATTTGTAATCGCTTAACTTCTTGATTTTTTGTTATATAACAGAAAGCAAAATGTAGTAAACCTTGTTATAATAGTGACAAAATGAGGAGCTGGGAGTGAGGATTTCAGTGAATGCCAATGGAGAAATTCTTTTCCGGGAGAGAATGAAAGTCGAAGCAGAACATCTTCTAACACGGATTAAGAGAGAAAAAGATCCTTCGGAAAGATATTTACTATGCACGACACTGCTGGAGATTTTTGAGGAATTAGACATAGATGTCGCTAGTGATTCCCCTATTTGGCAAGAGATGAATATGTGTTATCAAGACTTCTTTGTTTCATAATACAAAAAAAGGATCTCCTCTTCTGGAATAGAGGAGATCCTTTTTTCTGTATTAAAACAGGCACTCAAATCAAATCACTCATTATTATTCAAGAAGCCGACATAAATTAAGCGCCTTTAGGAAATAATTGGGGGTGTAAGATTAAAGGACGTGATCATATGAAAAACCTTTCCTTGGAAGGTCAAGTTCGAAGAATTCTCGAGAGCATGAATGAGTTAGCCAGGGAAGAAATTCTTATCGGTAAAACTGTTCAAGTTCTCTCCTCGGTCATTTTATTGCCTGTCTTAAAGGTTCATTCTCAAATCACAGGTTGTTATTATGGGGGAGGTGGAAGTGGTGGAATCACACCTTTAGCATTGCTCGCCTTTTTCAGAGATCAAAAATTACAATTCATTAGTTTGGATTCTTCCGTCCCCTCGCTTGAAGCGCTTATAGAGAGGGTTCCATCTCTTCAAGAAGAGATCGATAGGATTTGTTCTAGTCAAACCTCGGATACATAAATGCAACACACAAACAAATGATCCGCATCCCGTGCAGTGCCCTATGGGGATTATTTTCTAGCTTATTGCGTAAAGTAAAAGCAACCTACTCTGGAAGGAGTGCTAATTAAATGCTTAAGTTCGTTAAATCGCCTATTGGCATGGTCATTACCGCTGCATCCGTTATCTTAGCCCTATCCCCAGAAGCTAGACAGGCAACACGAAAACTAGCCGCTAAGGGTACTTCTACAGTATTGGACCTCGTAGATCAAATGCGCCAATCGGCTTCAGGAATGCGGAGTGAGGCAGAAAATACAACAGATCCTATGCAACACCATAATTCCCCTTCCAATAACTTGGACTTGCATGAAGCTAGGATGATGGATGAACCTAGCCCACATTTAGGACTGGAAAACGCCTATAACGTACTCAACGACCAATTCATTAAAGAACAAGTAGATAAGGTTTAAGGAGAGACATTCTATTCGTCTCTCCTCTTTTTATAAATAAAAAGAAAAATCCCCTGCCTTATCGACAGGGTTATGGAATGGGGTCCTTAACTACCAACCAACAACCGTTTGTGATGTAAACGACCTTCATTTAAGATCAGGCTACTCAGGAAAGCTTAATTCTCCGCATTTTAAGAGTTCAACGACGGCTTGCGCCCTTCCTTTGACGCCTAGCTTTTGCATCACATTACTAATGTGATTACGCACCGTTTTCTCACTGATAAACAGTTGCTTTGCAATTTCCTTTGTTGTTCTGTCTTGCACTAATAGCTCGAATACTTCTCGTTCCCGATTAGTTAGTAACGGCTTCGCTTTCTGGTCGTTTCCCTTCAATAGTGCCACCCCTCCTTGCTACGGGCTCAATAACAAGGCTAAGGATACAGTCACAATATACTATGACTGGGCATGGTTGGCGGTGCGGACTCCTGCGGGATTGGGCCTGCGCCTACAGTATATTCAAGTGGTCTGGGTACGGTTCATCTTTTTCTTCACCCTGTCTTTAACGAGAAGCTCAAAAATGCCTAAGCCGATAAGAAAAATTCCAAAAACGATACGAAGATAAGGCAATAAAGGTCCCATGGCCATCATGGATCCTAGTAGCGATCCTCCTATAGCCCCTATAACAACCCAGCCCACTAGTGACCAATCAATATTTCGCTCCTTCATATGAGTTAAAATAGCTACGATTGAAATGGGAACAAAAGATAATAAGGTTGCCCCCTGCGCTTCGGCTTGGCCTATTGAAGTAAAAAGGACAAGAGCAGGAATTAATAGCTTGCCTCCTCCTAAACCTAGCCCAGAAAGCACACCCATCAGTAACCCTAAAATAGCAAACAAGTAGAACGATTCATTCATGGCCATATCATCCTTATCCCTGCAATAATCATTAGCAAAGAAAAGATCCGCTTAAGCCAGAGTACGGAAATCTTCCTCAGCAGCCTTGCTCCCACGTAACCGCCTAAAAGTCCCCCTATAGAGATATATAAGCTTACATTAAAAGGCATGGCTCCCGATAAACTATAGATGATAATACTAATGATCGAAGTCGGAAGTATAATGGCTAGCGACGTTCCATGAGCAATCCTTCTATCTGTTCCTAGAACATGAATTAATGCCGGTACTAAGAGTGTTCCACCCACTCCAATAAGACCATTGATTAACCCAGTCAGAAAACCAATCCCTAATTTTTTTGACCAATTCAACAGAGATCACCCTCAATTATCATTAACAACAAAAATAGGCTTATTTAGTTGTACCTCTTTAAAAAAGTCTAACCATTTCTTCTCTAATACAAAGACATAATCGCAATGGCGTACATCTAAATAAGTAACCCCAAGCTCATGTTTGCTTAATTGTAAAATAGGTGAAGAAAGCTCTTGAAAAGCGAGTACGACATCCCCAAAGGAAAAGCACTCCTTTAAACACTTTCTTATTGGATAATCAGGACTGTTCTCTAACAAATGGACAGGCTCCAATCCGAATCTCTCAATAAGGTGAATGCGATCCTTAAGTTGATCCCTATGCTTGGAACTCACATGTGCATTGGGATTAAGAAAAGGAAACTGTTTTATTAAATAACGCATTTGAATTCCATGAAAAAACATATGATTTCACATCCCTCCCCGTAGTATGAATTATCCCCATTCAAACGATACACAAAACGCAAAAAAAAGACCGCCCCATACGACTTGGGACAGTCTTAGAAATTGTCTATTAAGAACCAAAGAACTTCTTAATACTGTGTAAGGTTGTAGCTCGGTTCATTGCGGCAATGGAAGTGGTTAAAGGAATGCCCTTAGGGCAGGATTGAACGCAGTTCTGAGAGTTACCGCAATCTGTTACCCCACCATCTCCCATTAATCCTTCCAAACGCTCATGAGCATTCATCTTTCCTGTAGGATGCTCATTGAACAGACGAACTTGAGAAACAGCAAATGGTCCAATAAATGGAGATTTATCGTTAACATTCGGGCAAGCTTCCATACATACTCCGCATGTCATACACTTAGAAAGCTCATAGGCCCATTGACGCTCGGCTTCAGGCATACGAGGTCCAGGCCCAAGGTCATACGTTCCATCAATCGGAATCCAGGCCTTAACACGCTTCAAGGCATCAAACATACGGTGACGGTTGATGATTAAGTCACGCTCAACCGGGAAGGTGCTCATAGGGGCTAGACGAACAGGTTGCTCTAGTTTATCTACTAAAGCTGTACAAGCTTGTCTTGGCTTCCCATTAATAACCATGGAGCAAGCGCCGCATACTTCCTCTAAGCAGTTGGATTCCCATACTACAGGTGCTACGCTTTCCCCTTTAGCATTCTTAGGGTTACGTTGAATTTCCATTAAGGCACTGATTACATTCATGTTAGGGCGATAAGGAATTGTAAATTCCTCATTGTACGGTTTTCCTTCTGGGCCGTCTTGACGAGTGATGACAAAGCTTACCATTTTATCTGCCATTACTTCTTCGCTCCCTTCTTATCGGTCGTATAATCACGCTTACGAGGAGCAATGAGGGAAACGTCGATATCGTCATAATGGAACTTAGGTCCTTCAGAACTCCAGGCAGCCATCGTGGTCTTCATAAACTGATCATCGTTACGTTCAGGGAATTCCGGCTTGTAGTGAGCTCCACGGCTTTCGTTACGGTTAAGAGCACCGATGGTGATTACGCGTGCTAGCTCTAACATATTCCATAGCTGACGTGTAAAGGAAGCAGCTTGGTTGCTGTACTTTGCACTGTCGCTAACATTAATTTTCTTATAACGCTCCATTAATTCAAGGATCTTGTCATCTGTTTTCTTCAATCGATCATTGAAACGAACAACAGTTACGTTATCAAGCATCCATTCACCTAGTTCCTTATGGATCATATAGGCGTTTTCGCTTCCATCCATCTTCATGATGTTGTCGTATTGTTGTTGATCCTTCTTCAATTGCTGGTCAAAGAACTTGCTAGATACATCTGCAGCAGACTTGCTCAAGCCCTTGATGTACTCAACAGCCTTAGGTCCAGCCACCATACCGCCAAATACAGCAGATAGCAAGGAGTTAGCTCCTAAGCGGTTCGCACCATGCTGAGAATAGTCACTCTCACCTGCTGCAAACAATCCTTTAATGTTGGTTTGTTGATCATAATCAACCCATAGACCACCCATAGAATAGTGTACCGCCGGGAAGATTTTCATTGGAACTTTACGAGGGTCTTCACCCATGAACTTCTCGTAAATCTCAATGATACCGCCAAGTTTGATATCCAATTCACGTGGATCCTTATGAGATAGATCCAAGTAAACCATGTTTTCTCCGTTAATACCAAGCTTCTGGTCTACGCACACATGGAAGATCTCACGAGTCGCAATATCACGAGGTACGAGGTTTCCGTACGCAGGATATTTTTCCTCTAGGAAATACCAAGGCTTACCATCCTTATAAGTCCATACACGTCCACCTTCACCACGAGCCGATTCACTCATCAATCGAAGCTTATCATCTCCTGGGATAGCCGTTGGGTGAATCTGGATGAACTCACCGTTTGCATAGTATGCACCTTGCTGGTAAACCGCAGATGCCGCTGTTCCTGTATTGATAACAGAGTTAGTGGATTTACCAAAGATAATTCCAGGTCCCCCCGTTGCGAGAATTACCGCATCCGCTGGGAAAGTCTTCAATTCCATTGTACGAAGGTTCTGAGCGACGATTCCGCGACAGGTTCCCTCTTCATCTTGAACAATAGAAGTAAATTCCCAGTGCTCATACTTTGTAACTAATCCATTCACTTCGTGACGACGAACTTGCTCATCTAAAGCGTAAAGCAATTGCTGACCTGTTGTCGCACCAGAGAACGCCGTACGGTGATGCTTGGTTCCTCCGAAACGACGGAAGTCAATTAACCCCTCAGGTGTACGGTTAAACATTACTCCCATACGGTCAAACATATAGATAATTCCTGGAGCAGCATCACACATTGCTTTAACAGGTGGTTGGTTTGCTAAGAAGTCCCCACCATAAATCGTATCATCAAAATGCTCGTAAGGAGAATCTCCTTCTCCTTTTGTATTAACCGCTCCGTTGATTCCCCCTTGGGCACATACGGAGTGGGAACGTTTAACAGGAACTAAAGAAAATAAATCAACTGGAACACCAGCTTCTGCACTTTTAATGGTGGCCATTAAACCTGCTAATCCACCACCAACAACTATGACTTTACTCATCTGTTTCTCCCCCTATCCTTTGATCGCTGCGACGTCTACTGGGTTGATGAAGGCGAACATTGACATAATTCCGATATAAGAAAGGACGATGAAGAAGCCGATCCATACATACGTCGAAATTTGTTGTGCGCGAGGACCAACCGTGATTCCCCATGAAACTAGGAAAGACCACATACCGTTAGCGAAATGGAACGTTGCGGAAAGAATCCCTATAGCGTAGAAAGCAACCATAAATGGGTTATTAAAAATATCAACCATCAAGTCAAAGAATTCTGCGCCTTCCACATTACCAAGAGCTTTCTGTACACGTGTTTGCCATACGTGCCAAACGACAAATATCAAGGTAACGATACCTGTTAAACGTTGTAGGAAGAACAAAACATTACGAAGATAACCATAATTCCCTACATTATGTTTCGCTTGGAAGGCAATATAAAGTCCGTAAACTGCATGGTAAAGTAGTGGCAGAAAAATAAATAAGATTTCTACTAATATAAGAAAAGGAATTTTTTCCAATGCTAATACTTGTTCGGTATATCTTTCCTTACCTTGAGTAGCTAAAAAGTTACTATACAAATGGACAATTAAAAATGCGCCGACAGGAATGACTCCCAACAAGGAGTGAAGCTTCCTGTTAAAAAAATGACCATTGGCTGCCATGGTGCGGCCCCCTTTCAGTAGTCGAAAACAGTTTTTTGTTCTTCTCTTTCTTTGGTCTCTTCTCCATCAACCCTACCCATAAAGTCTCTCTCTAGCAGCACTCCCTCCTAAGAATAACATATCTTCCTTTCCTGGATGCATAGGAAAAGCTTCCATAGGAAGCCAAAAGGATTGGACAAATTGTGACAAATTTATTTTACTCCTTGAAGGTACCAGCGTCAAGAAAGGAAGTCCAGTTGTCAAAATTGTTTTTTCATATTAATCCCTTGTTTGTCATAGAGTGTAACAATACTTGTATCAAGGAGGAATGACTATGCGGCAGAGCTTCGCTGTTTCATCTTTATTTAGAGAACGAATTTTGCTCCCTCCGGAAAGTATTTCCAACTCCATGCTAGGATATTTCTTCTTTCGTGAAAAAATACTAGAAATTGTGTTAGGTGACTCTGAGACAAATATCTTATATTGGGTCGGCAAAGAAATTGGGAACGCATTAGAAATAAGTGTAGCTGAAGAATTAGAAGATATTTTTTTGCAGCTAGATTTCGGACAAGTCCATCTTGAGCATCAATCTCCGTCCAGTGTAAGCTATCGCCTTACTCACAATCGTTTAAACTTACTTCCTAAGAAGCGCCTAGAAAGCTCTCTCCACCTCGAAGCGGGATTAATGGCCGGTGCTATGGAAAAGCTCACAGGACACTATTGTGCTGCCACCCTGACGATACAAGAACACAAAGGTTCGTCATCAGCCACTATAGAAATTTCAATTGATGAGAAAAGCGCTATAACCTAGTAGCGCTTTTTTGATTGACAGCGCTCTTCATCAATATGTAAACTTATACTAATTAAACAGTTAACAATTGGTGAGGTGAGCTAATTTTGAGAAATGAAAATTTAAAAATGATGATCCTAGCAGCCCTGTTTGCTGCGATCACAGCGATTTGCGCCCAGATCACATTGAACATTCCACCTGTGCCGTTTACATTGCAGACCCTAGCTGTCACTCTAGCAGCCATGATCTTAGGCAGCCGGTATGGTTCTATCTCTATGATCGTCTACGTACTAATTGGCGCATTTGGCGCCCCTGTATTCGCCGGGTTTAAAGGCGGATTTCAATATTTATTTGACAAGACGGGTGGTTACCTTTTTGGCTTTATTCTCGCCGCATTTGTTATTGGCTTTATCATGGAAAGAGGACCCGTTACTTTAGCCAAGGCCATCTTCGCTAATGTGATTGGGCTGCTAATTATTTACGCGGCTGGAGTCACTCAGCTCAAGATTGTCCTTGCTGTTGACTGGATACAGGCTCTACAATTTGGAATGCTTCCGTTCCTTATACCTGACGCCATTAAGCTCGTCACAGCCACAATTCTCGGTGTCATGATCCGAAAGCGCTTGGTCAGTGCAGGATTGCTTGCAACGCATGGATCACTCACGAAAAAATATCAGATGTAACAATCAGCGATGGTCTTAGCAAAGAGCTAATGACCATCGCTTTTTTATCATTACCCCTGAACAACTGCGACTTCCAATGCATCTAATCCAAAAGCCGTATGTAGACTTTCTACAGCGTTTTGAGTATGTTCTGCTGGAATAATGCAGGACACCTTGATCTCTGATGTACTAACCATCTTAATATTGATGTTTGCTTCAGCTAGAACTTTAAACATATTAGCCGCTACGCCAGGATTCGTAACCATTCCTGCACCAACAATCGATACTTTAGCCAGGCCTTTTTCAGAAATGACATCTTCATAGCCCAACTTTTCTTGATTTAGCTTAAGGATCTCGAGCGTTCTATCCAAGTCATTACTAGAAACCGAGAAAGAAATATTCGTCAGTGCTGCTTCATAGGAGCTCTGAATAATGACGTCCACATTCACATGAGCCTCAGCTAATGTTGTAAATAAGCTCGATAGGGTTCCAATTTGGTTGGACATATTGGTAACTGTCACCTTTGCAACCTGGTCATCATGTGCAACTCCACTAACCATTAATCCCTTTTCCATATCTATCTCCTCCTCAATAATGGTTCCTTCTTCCTCTGAAAAACTAGATCGAACGGTAAGCTTTACGTTATGCTTCTTCGCACATTCTACGGCGCGTGGATGGAGCACACCTGCTCCAAGGGTTGCAAGTTCTAACATTTCATCAAACGAGATACGGTCTAATTTTTGAGCCAAAGGCGCAATTCTTGGATCTGCGGTAAAGACACCGACAACGTCTGTATAAATTTCGCAGAGATCAGCTTGCAAACTGGCGGCTAAGGCCACAGCTGTCGTATCCGATCCTCCACGACCAAGCGTGGTGATTTGCCCTTCAGATGAAACTCCCTGAAATCCAGCTACGATAACTACATTCCCAAGATCTACAGCGCGTTGAACTCTTCCATTATCAATCTGTTTAATGCGCGCTCTGGAATGAATACCTTCTGTTTCGATGCCCGCTTGCCAACCCGTCATGGAGACGGCGGGGCAGCCTTTCTCCTGTAAGGCCATGGTGAGTAGTGCAATGCTAACCTGCTCCCCAGTCGTAAGCAGCATATCCATTTCCCGGTCCGATGGATTGGGGGAGATTTGCTTCGCCATTTCCACTAGTACATCTGTGGACTTCCCCATGGCTGAAACGACAACAACGACATCATTTCCTTTATTTTTCGTTTGGATAATTCGATCTGCGACCTTCTGAATTCTTTCAATCGTTCCTACTGAAGTTCCTCCGAATTTCTGGACAATTAAACCCATCAGCTCTTCTCTCCCTATTTTCTGAATTTTCCTAATTAAAGACAAATAAAAAAGACAACGTAAAGGCAAGCCTTATGTTGTCTTAATTAACATAGATCTTAGGCAGCATAAAAACGCAAAGCTACCATAAGCAACATGAAGACCCATCCTTCTTTTCCCTAAGTGGAGATAGTACTCCATCGCAAGAACGGGAATATCCTGCGATGACAGTTCTGCAATTATTCACTGCAGACCCAGCACAGCCCTCCGGTTACAAAGGCATGCACTTCGGCGAAGCTCCCTTTCCTCTATTATCCTAGAACTAACCGGTTCTCCAATAGAGTATTCATGATCTTCGCGCCTCTACCTCACTATCTAGAAGTGAGGTGTCAACATTATGAAGTTATCAAGTTTTTCGCCCTAACATTGTATCACAACACCAAATTTAGAACAATCTTTTTTCACTCTGAAGATGATTCCTCCTCGCGTCTTAGAGCTTGTAGAATTTCCTTAGCCAACTTGTCTCCAATACCGAGATTTCTGAATTCATCTACAGTAGCTTCACGCATCTTCTTAATGGAACCAAAATGTTTCAGTAATAGTTGTTTACGCTTGGGGCCTATCCCTGGTATATCATCAAGCTGAGAATATAACATAGATTTCCCGCGGGCTTGGCGATGGAAGGTAATCGCAAACCGATGAACCTCATCTTGTATGCGTTGAAGCAAATAGAATTCATGACTATCCCGCTTAAGCTCAATAAGAACAGGAGGGTCTCCCAACAAAAGATTCGCTGTCTTATGCTTGTCATCCTTCACAAGTCCACATACAGGAATAAACAACCCAAGTTCATTTTCTAGCACATCTACAGCCGCCGAAATCTGTCCTTTCCCTCCATCTACTAATACGAGATCTGGCAAAGAAAGCTTCTCTTGTAACAAACGAGTGTAACGCCTTCTGACAACTTCGCGCATAGATTCATAATCATCTGGCCCTTTAACGGTCTTAATCTTATATTTTCTATATTCTTTTTTGTTCGGTTTTCCATCCGTGAACACAATCATCGCGGAAACAGGATCCGTTCCTTGAATATTCGAGTTATCAAAAGCTTCAATCCGGTGGGGAGTTCCAATACCCATTTGTTCACCAAGATTAATAATGGCTTGCAGGGTTCTTGATTCGTCTTTAGCAATCAATTGGAACTTCTCTTGAAGCGCCACCCGTGCATTCTCCGTAGCGAGATCCACTAGTTTTTTCTTTTCTCCTTTTTTAGGGACCAAGACCTTGATATCAAGCCATTGCTGCAAAGATTCTACATCCGTGCTTTCCGGAAGGAAGACTTCTTTAGGTTTAGTTTGTCCTTCATAGTAAAACTGCGTGACATAAGACATAAAGTCTTCTGTTGCCTCTCCGTAATACGGAAACATCGAAACATTGCGTTCAATAAGCTTCCCTTGACGAACATGAAGAACTTGAACACACATCCATCCTTTGTCCGTTGCAAACCCGAAGATATCACGGTCTACCTGATCTGTAAACGTCACTTGTTGCTTCACCATCAAGGCATCAATCGCCTGGATCTGGTCCCGGTACTCCTTAGCCTTTTCGAATTCTAGCTGTTCTGAGGCCCCCATCATCCTCTGAACAAGCTGATCTCGAATTTCACCATGCCCCCCATTGAGGAATCGATGTATCTCGTCTACTAATGGCTTATAGACCGATGGGTCTACCTCCTGCTCACACGGAGCAACACACTGTCCTAAATGATAGTACAAACAAACCTTCTTAGGAATATTGCGGCACTTTCTTAAAGGATAGAGCTTGTCTAGCAGATTTTTCGTCTGAGAAGCCGCTCCTGCGTTGGCATACGGCCCATAGTACTTAGATCCATCCTTCACTACTTTACGTGTAACTTCAAGTCTTGGGTGCGGCTCATTTGTAATCCGGATGTAAGGGTAGGTCTTGTCATCCTTCAAGTTGACGTTGTAGCGAGGTTGGTGCTGCTTAATGAGATTACATTCAAGCAACATAGCTTCGACATTGCTTCTTGTTACAATATATTCAAAGTCAGTGATCTCTTGGACCAAGTGCTGCGTCTTCCCGTCGTGACTGCCTGTGAAGTACGATCTAACCCGGTTTTTAAGGATCTTTGCTTTTCCAACATATATGATTTGATCTTCCTCATTTTTCATTAAGTAGCATCCTGGTTTATCAGGAAGGACAGCTAGCTTCTCTTTAATCTTTAGATTCATCTTTCCTCACCCTCGTCTTCTATTGCCTTCATTTTATCATAGGAAGATCTCAGAGCGACACGGAAGGTTCCGCCAACCAGTTAAAGAGTGATTCTAAT
Source organism: Ammoniphilus sp. CFH 90114 (assembly GCF_004123195.1). Taxonomy (NCBI): domain Bacteria; kingdom Bacillati; phylum Bacillota; class Bacilli; order Caryophanales; family Paenibacillaceae; genus Ammoniphilus; species Ammoniphilus sp. CFH 90114. The sequence goes on along the minus strand of NZ_SDLI01000001.1, from coordinate 16,901 downwards.
AAAAAACCAAAAAGAGGTTGACCCTAGAGCCCAAGTCTTACAAGACCAACTCTTAGGAACAACCTCTTTTAAAAGCAAAAATTATAGATGTTTATTCAAAGTACCTAGTAATGCATCCTTTGGCTGGAAGCCAACAACCTTATCCACGACATTACCGTCTTTCATAACAAGCAAAGTTGGTATGCTCATTACACCAAAACGTCCAGCTGTTTCTGGATTTTCATCCACGTTCAACTTCGTAATTTTAATCTTGTCGCCAATTTCTGCATCAAGTTCTTCTAGTACTGGCGCAATCATCTTGCAAGGTCCGCACCATGGAGCCCAGAAATCAACTAATACCGTACCTGCATTTTCTACTTCTTGAGCAAAATTATTGTCTGTAACATTTTGGATTGCCATGTTATCTGTTCCTCCTTCACCGTCTGGTTCAACTTTCCAGAAGTAAGTATATCATATTTCATTTAAAGTTCCACTCATGAAATGGGTCTTTAGCACAATCTTAATATGCACATCTTATGACCACTTATCCGTGATTCACGCTCCTTAGACCCTTAAGCATTCAATAGTTTCTTAAACTCCTCAGTGAGCATTGGAACAACCTCAAATAAATCTCCAACGATACCGTAATCAGCTACACTGAAAATCGGTGCCTCAGGATCCTTGTTAATGGCTACAATTACTCTCGAATTAGACATTCCAGCTAAATGTTGTATTGCTCCAGAGATTCCGCAAGCAATGTAGAGGTCTGGTGTAACCACTTTCCCTGTCTGCCCAATCTGTAAAGAGTAGTCACAATACTCCGCGTCACACGCTCCACGGGAGGCTCCCACAGCTCCCCCTAACACCGTCGCTAGTTCTTTTAAGGGATTAAAACCTTCTGTGCTTTTTACGCCTCTTCCTCCAGCAACGACAACCTTCGCCTCCGATAAATCAACACCATCTACAGTCTTGCGGGCAACTTCTTTTACCAAGGTTCGTAAATCTTTAATATCCACTGTTAGCGAAATAGCTTCTGCCGTTCGATCTGGCTCAGGTTGTGCCAAAGAAATGTTATTAGGACGAATGGTTGCTACAATCGTCCCTTCAACAAACTTCTTTTTTTGAAAAGCCTTACCTGCATAAATCGGACGAGTGAAGACAATATCTCCCCCATCCAGCTCAAGGTCCGTGATATCCGAAACCAAGCCCAGACCTAATCGCGCTGCTATACGGGGCGCAAGATCCTTCCCTATAGACGTGTGGCCCATGAAAACAACATCTGGCAACACTTCGTTCCACACTTGTTTAAGCGCTTGAGTATAAGCATCTGACGTATATTGAGTTAATTGATCATGATCCACAAGAATGACTTGGCTAGCTCCATATTGCGCTAGCTCCTTAACATAACGATCATCCCCGCTTCCAAGAACAACGGCTACAATACTCCCTCCCTCAGCTACCAACTGTGCGGCAGATAGGGCTTCAAAAGACACGTTTCTTAGAACCCCGTCTCGAGTTTCACCTAGTACAAGAACTTTTCTGCTCATCTTTTGTCCTCCCCCTTATATGACCTTATCAGCATTGCGAAGAAGCTGAACTAGCTCTTTTACTTGATCACCTAGATCGCCAGAAAGTACACGTCCTGCTTGCTTCTTAGGTGGCAAGTATTGCTCTATAATCATGGTCTTGGCTTTAAGATCTTCTGGATTTAAGCCTAAGTCTTCTGCACCCAATCGTTCCATCGGTTTCTTCTTCGCTTTCATAATCCCCGGTAGAGAAGGATAACGTGGTTCATTCAACCCCTGTTGAGCAGTAACTAGAACAGGAAGCTCAACTTCAATCGTCTCCGCATCCCCTTCGATATCTCTTACGATTGTGGCCTTAGATCCATCAATGCTAAGTTTCGTGATAGTCGCTACATGTGGGATTCCGAGGACTTCAGCTAATCGTGGGCCAATTTGACCTGCCCCGTTGTCAACCGACATGTTTCCCCCTAGAATAACGTCATAGGCACGATCCTTCACAACGGCTGCCAAGACATGAGAAATCGTATATTCATCTCCAAATAAAGACTCATCATCTACGATTACCGCCTTGTCTGCGCCCATGGCAAGTGCGGTACGAAGAGCACTTTCTGCACGCGTTGGTCCAACGGTTATAACCGTCACCTCACCGCCGAACTCATCTCGCAGCTTTATGGCTTCTTCAACCGCATATTCATCATAGGGATTGATTATATATTCGACACCGTCTTCGGCGATAGCTCCGTTTTGAATTTGAACTTTCTCTTCTGTGTCAAAGGTCTGCTTTAATACTACTAATATGTTCATCCGCTTCTCCTCCTTAAATTTTCTTTCATCCTGTTATCTGTCCGTGAATTGCGGTTTTCTCTTTTCAACGAAGGCTGTAATGCCTTCTTTAGCATCTTCCGTTAGGAACATCTTGCCAAACAGCTCCGCTTCTAAAGCTTGACCTTCTTCAAAACTTCGATTAAGTCCTTGGTTAACAGCCTGAAGCGCAGCGGCAATTGCACACATTCCTTTTTCTGTTGCAATCGCTTCTGCAAGTTGTTTCGCTTTTGGTAGGACTTCCTCAAGAGGGACAGCGTAATTAACAAGGCCCAGTCTCTCTGCTTCTCTTCCTGTCATAAATTCACTTGTAAGGAGCAACTCTATCGTTTTGCTCTTCGGAAGGATTCTAGCCAGACGCTGTGTACCCGCGAAACCTGGGATTAAACCCAGCTTCAGTTCGGGAAGCCCCATCATCGCTTCCTCGGCTGCAATCCTCATATGGCACCCTAAGGCCAATTCAAACCCACCACCCAAGCAGGCCCCGTTAATCGCGGCAATGATCGGCTTGCGAAATTGCTCCATACGATCAAATACCCTTTGCCCAACCTCGGCGAGTTGTCTACCCTTTTCCCCATCTCCGAAAGCTTGATGAAATTCCTTAATATCAGCTCCAGCAACAAAAAATTTCCCAGCTCCTGTAATAACTACAACTTTAATTTCATCCTGTTCAAGGATATAGTCTAAACAAGCGTTCAAGCCATCAAATGTGTCCCCATTCAGAGCGTTAGCAGGAGGATGAGTAATGACGACATAACCAACTCGGTTCTCTACCTTCAGGCCTACATTCGTAAACTCCATGCTACCCCTCCAAATGTAAGTATGTAATTAATCGTTAATCTACTTTATTATACTAGTAAATTCAAACTATTTGCACTTTAATCCGTGAATAAATAGTTCATGAATGGGATCTGCCATGGTCATCAAATCATGTTTGCGATCGTTCATAATCCATGAAGTTACAGCTTCGTCTAGTGTGCCGAAGATCATCTTCCGAATGGTGAATAAAGGGATATCCGCCCGAAACACAGACTCTTCCATACCAAGCTCCACGACTTGATCAATCAACTGCAGATAGCTCTTAATCGATTGTCGGATACCCTGGCGAATCCTAGGATTCGATTGACGCAGCTCAACTTGGGTAACATAAGCGAAGTCCACATGAGTTGATAGATGGCTAAAGTGACTTACAACAAGCTGCTTTAGCTTATCCGTTGCTGTTTCTGCTTTTTCAATTCGCTCTCTAGACTCTCTGATGAACTCTCCCATCTTCTCGTGAAACAGGGAGATTAATATATCTTCCTTACTGTCAAAATAAAGATAAATCGTTCCGTCAGCGACGTTAGCAACTCTTGCAATCTTGGTCACTTGGGCATTGTGATAGCCATTTTCCGCGATGACCTTCACCGCCGCTTCAATAATTGCCTGATATTTTTCCCCCGTCTTCTTGGCCATCTCATTACCTCTTCATGAATAATTAAATGAATGACTATTCATTCAATACTTAGTTTAAATAGGCCCCCTTTTTTTGTCAATCGATTCCTTACTGAATATCCTGACTCTTCAAAAATCATTGTTTACAACCAGAGGACGAAAGGGGAACCTCGGTCACAAGATTCCCTATCCTCCTAAGACTCACTGTTATCGTCGTCGTCATGAATCAACATTCTGCGCAGCACCTTACCCACCATGGTCTTGGGTAACTCCGTACGGTATTCATAATACTTGGGAACCTTATAGGCGGATAATCGCTTTCTGCAGAACTCATCTAACTCTTCAGATGAAACTTCCGCTCCCTCCTTAAGCACAATAAACGCTTTGACCGTTTCTCCTCGGTAAGGATCAGGCACACCGACTACGGCAGCCTCTAAGACCGCTTTGTGCTCAAACAGGACCTCTTCCACTTCTCGAGGGTAGACATTAAATCCACTTGCATTAATCATATCCTTCTTGCGATCTACGATGTAAAAATATCCTTCTTGATCCATATAGGCTATGTCCCCTGTTAGAAGCCAATCTCCTTGAAAGACGGCTTTGGTTTCTTCCGGTCGATTCCAATATCCTTTCATGACCTGTGGTCCTCTCACTGCCAATTCACCATATTCTCCTGGAGCAAGAGCCTCTCCTGTTTCAAGATGAATAATCCTCACCTCCGTATCTGACCATGGAAGGCCGATACTTCCTGTTTTTCGACGGTCCCACACAGGATTGGCATGCGTAACAGGAGAACATTCTGTCAACCCGTATCCCTCAACTAATCTCCCTTCGGTTAAACTTTCAAAATTCTCTTGAACCTCAATAGGTAATGCAGCAGAACCACTTAAACAAGCATCAATGGATGAAATATTATATTTTTTTAAACCTGGATGGTTTAATAATCCGATATACATGGTGGGAGCTCCGGGGAAAATGGTAGGCTTTTGTTTGTGGATAGCTTTTAATAATAATGGGATATCAAAGCGTGGAACCATCACTAGGCATCCTGCAATTGAAATAGAGAAATTCATCCCTACTGTCATGCCATATACGTGGAAGAAGGGAACAACAGCAAGCACCTTCTCTGCCCCATAACGAGCTTTATAGAACCATGCTTTAGCTTGGATGACATTAGCGACTAAATTGCGATGGGTAAGCATGACCCCCTTAGCCACACCGGTCGTTCCTCCCGTATACTGCAACAGGGCTAAATCTTCTTGTGGGTCAATCTCCTCTTGTTCAATTAGAGGTTGTGCATTTTTTAGAAGCTGCTGCAAATGCCGGCAACGTTCCTGTTCATAATCAATGGAGACAAACATCCCTTTCCTTTTCTGAATAAGTGGGAACAGCCAGTTCTTTGGAATAGGTAAGAAATCCTGTAAACCTGTTACGAATACCTCCTTTAGTTTCGTTTGCTCCCACACCTTTTTCACTTTCGGATAGACTAAATCCAGGCAAACCATAACTTTTGCTCCGGAGTCATTAAGCTGATGAAGCAATTCTCTCTCCATGTAGAGAGGATTGGTCTGTACTACGATCCCCCCAATTTGTAGAACGCCGTAATAACAGATGACGGACTGGGGACAATTAGGGAGCATCAGAGCAACTCTGTCCCCCTTCTTGACCCCAAAAGATTTTAAGACAGAGGCAAACCGTTGAACCTTATCATTTAATTGTGCGTACGTTATCGTCTTGCCAAGAAAGTGAATGGCCTTTTGATTAGGGTATTGTTCTACCGCCTCTCTTAATAGTTCAGTCAACGCTGCATTAGGGTAATCTAAATGTTCCTTCACCTGTTGGGGATAATGGGCTACCCAAGGCTTACTGTCCATGCAACCCCCTCCATTTGTAAACATAAAAAAAGCACTACTAATACTTATGAAAATGCGGTTTGTACACATTCCCACAAGCTGTAGTGCTTTAATAACCCGATATAATCATCTCGTCGGATCTTGAGGATTTAGAATCTTAGGTCTCTTCGTTTTCGCTGGAACCGGCGAACGTACAATAATATCAAGAAGTGCCCGCGCATTCAAAGGGAGAAGCGGCCATAGATAAGGTGTACCCAATGACTTGGTGAACATGAGCAATACAAACCAGACTGCCGTTGCCATAATAAATCCTGGGAGATGGAAAAAGGCAACAGCAAACAATAAGGTTAAACGTACAATACGTGTTGCCAGACTAAATTCATAACTAGGAGTAGCAAACGTTCCTATTGCTGCAATTGATATGTAAAGAATAACCTCATTTGATAATAAGCCAACTTCTACGGCAACCTGACCAATCATTAAGGCAGCTATTAAACCGAGCGCAGTCGCTAGAGATGACGGAGTATGTATGGCAGCCATCCTCAAGGCATCGATTCCAATCTCAGCAAACAGGATCTGCACTAACAACGGAATATTTCCAGGTTTATTCACACCAATATATTCAAGTTCTTTAGGCAACAGCTGAGGCTCAAACACGACAAGCATCCACAGGGGAAGGATAAATACCGACGCGAGCATAGCAATAAAACGAACCCACCTTAGATATGCACCGACTACAGGTTTTTGTCTGTACTCCTCAGCATGCTGCACATGATGAAAAAAGGTAGTGGGTGTAATCATAACACTTGGCGAAGTATCGGTGTAAACCAATACATGTCCTTCAAGTAAATGGACAGCGGCAACATCTGGTCTTTCGGTATAACGGACCATAGGGAACGGATTCCAATTCTTATCAAAAATGAATTCTTCGATGGACTTCTCCGCCATGGGTACCCCATCAATTTCAATTTTCTCAATGCGGTCCTTAATATCTTGAACCAACTCTGGGTCCGCTATATCTTCTAAATAGCTGACGACGACATCCGTTTTTGAACGCTTCCCTACCTGCATGTATTCCATCCGCAAGGATGGATCACGCAGTCTTCTTCTCGTCAATGCTGTATTGAATATAAGAGTTTCTGTGAATCCATCACGAGCCCCTCTCACAACACGCTCAATATCAGGTTCATCTGGGCTTCTAGCTGGATAAGTCCTGGCATCAATCATGAGCGCTTCATCTGAGCCGTCAATAACGAGAGCTAAAGGTCCGGCTAAAACGCTAGAAATGATCTTATCCATCTCCTTGACTTTTTCCACTTCCAAATACCCAATATGTGTCTTAATTAATTTCGACACAGCATCTGGTGCTAACTGTTCACGGTCTAGCTTAGCTAGATGAATCGTAATGACGTTCATGACATCATCCTTAGCAAAGCCATCTACGAAAAAGAGTCCAAACTTCCTTCCTCCGAACTCAAGCTCTCGATGAATCACGTCAAAGCTCTTACCCACCCCTAGAGCTTCCCTCAGAAAGGCCACATTCTCATCCAACTTGGTCGTAAGTTCCGTCATGTTTTGGACTTTTTTACTTGCTGGATTATCCACATTTTCACCCCCAATTAGATCTTTACTTTCCTCTTGCTTACAACACATTTATTTCCATTAAAAGAAAAGGAGATACCTCTTCAGATGAGGATCTCCTTTAAGGTGCTGCGTTTTCAATTGGGGAATTAACTTCGAGTGTATCCTGAATGATACCTTGAATCCTTTTCTTCTCTTCATTGTTTACCGTGTACACCCACATGTTATATCCATGCATAGGCATTCTCTCATTCGTTCCTTGCAACTCAATGGTAGCGATACTGGAAGATGAAAAGTTTCTAAAAAGCATGGCTAGCTTTCTCACTTCCTCTTCCCTAAAATCCATCTTCACGTTGTCTCCGATGATTTCCATAATGTGAAAGATCCTCAACACGGAAGAAAAGGATGTTGCCTTGTCAACAAGTTTTCGCACCACTTCCTGCTGGCGGTCCATTCGGTCAAAATCACTGGCATCTGAACCTATATCACTCTTTCGAAACCTTGCATAATCCAATGCCTCTTTACCATTAAGCTCCTGAAGACCTGCTCGTATATCGATATTCGTACCGTCTGTCGGATCATAATATTTCATTCTTCGCTTTACATCTACTTCGATACCGCCCAGTTCATCCACTAATTTAGTGAAACCTTCAAAATCTAAAGTAATGTAATGTTCTACTTCAATATCAAAAAATTCTTCCATCGTTTTCTTCACAAGAGATGGTCCACCATAAAACATAGCGTGATTAAATTTATCTTTGCCGTAACCAGGGATTCTCGCAACGGTATCTCGAGGAATGGATAAAAGGCTGACTTTCTGCAGCATAGGATTCACTGCGGCAAGCATAATCGTATCCGATCTTGACTTCTTCTCTCCCCGCGTATCTACCCCAAGAAGCATCACATTAAAAGGGGATAACTCCACCTTTTCAGGTTCCTTCTTCTGTTCTTTCCGTTCAGGTTTCTCTTCTCCCTTTTCCTTAACCGCTTCCTCGGGCTGTTCGTTCTCTAAGGGAACATACCATTGCTCTGTCATATCTTTATATTTCAAGTAGCCATATCCAGCTACTCCTATCGTTCCGACAAAGAAAAACAAAATGGCTAATAAGATTACTCTCTTCATGTTTATAGCCCCTTCGTTTTGCATATATCTAAAGTATTTGACAAACTTCTAAGATCTACTCTAATCTAGAGGAATTCACGATGTGAAAACTTCCCTTTCAAACATCAAACTGCTATACTAAAGTGTACTATGCACCAAATCTGCTCGGCATTGTCAGTAACGCAAGAAAGAAGGTCGCTTCATGAAGAAGGTGTTAATCTCTGGATATTATGGTTTCGATAATGCAGGCGATGATACCGTTCTGTTCGGCATTATCAACTCCCTCAGAAAACATGGCCCCACTATAGATATTGCTGTCCTCTCCAACAAGCCGAAGGAAACCACGGCTTTGTTTGGTATCCCTGCCTATAATCGCTGGAGTTTTCCTACTATTCTTCGTCAATTGAAGCACTCTGATTTACTCATCATGGGTGGAGGCAGTTTATTACAGGATGCAACTAGTCCAAGAAGCGTCATGTATTACCTGAGCATTGTCATGATGGCCAAGATGTTGAAGAAACCAGTGATCTTCTTTGCCCAAGGCTTCGGACCCATCACTCACCCACTGAGTAAAGTTTTGATTAAGTCCATCGTAAATAAGGTTGACGTGATTACGGTTAGAGATCAAGGCTCAGCAGATGATATGAGGAGTTTAGGTGTTACAAGACCCATCCACATTACAGCTGATCCGGCTGTCACGATACAACGTTCTGATGTAAACTTAGGTCTTGCTAAACCTAAGCTAGTCATGAATGAGAAAAAGTCTATAGCGATATCGATAAGAAAATGGAAAAATGAAGAAAATTATAAACGGGTCATGGCCCAAATGGCCGATGAGATGATTCGTAAGAACTGGAATGTCTACTTTCTGCCGATGCAATATCCAGCAGACGTAGCCCCCTCTCGAGATATTATTGAATATATGGAGGAATCCGGAGCCGTACTTCTCGATGAACAGATGAACTTTCAAGAAATTATCAGCTTTATTGGAAATATGGACTTCGTGATTGGAATGCGACTTCATTCCATTATCATAGCTGCTGTATTAGGGGTGCCTTTTGTCGGTGTGTCGTATGATCCGAAGATTGATCGATTTATTGAGCGAGTTAATATGGATTCAGCAGGATCGATACAATCCCTTAGCTATCCCGTACTATACGAGGTGGTTACCCGAAATTTGGACGAGCTTTCCTCTGTTAGGGAACGGTTAACCCCACAGATTGAGGAGTTGCGGCATCAAGCTGAACAGAGCAGTCACCTTGCTATTCAACTCTTGAACAGAGATTAGAGCCCAAGCATCATGGGCTCTTTTTTTGTCCGTTTGCCTGTCGCATCTGTTCTAGTTTTGTCGGGTTAGCACTTGTTTTGTAGAGAGGGAAGGGAATCAGGCTAAGAAGAAAGAAACCTCCTAGTAAACGAAAATCAACGTTTAGTTCAGGAGGTTTCAAACGATGAAAGCGATCCATCATGCTAATGAGGAATTACTCCATCTTTTATTTGATTGGAAAAGGAAAGAAGGCCAGTTTGTTCGTTTCTCCATTGAACAAGAGGAAGGGAAATGGGTTCTCACCTTTTTTTCTGTAGATCATCTTGATAGTGATAAGCATGTCTTCGCCTCATTCTCAGGAAAAAGCCACGACGAGCTAAAAAAATGGGCGCTTGATCGTTTAGTTAGCTATCAAATTAGCGAATTAGTCGGTTCCTAAACCTTGAAAACAGCTTTTCTGCGAGTTCCCTGACTGCCTCATCCTTCATGAGGTATAAGATTCCGCCGTAAACGAGCATAGCCACTAAGACAATCACAGGGACATGAAATATTCCAAGATCCTTTGTAGGTTCTCTCAACCAGACAATAATCATGGACATCACAGCCGCTGCGAGAGCTCCCTTCCCCAGTGATTGATAAAAAGCTGCAGTAAACAGTTGACCAATCTTTTTCCTTAATAGTACCGCTTGTATGAATAGATTAATGAACGATGCTATAGAGAATGCTAAAGCAATCCCGCCATGATCAAGAATCGGTATGAGCATCACAGCGATCCCAATATAAAGGATCACGCTTATTCCGCCTGCGATCACCGGGATTTTCGTATTTTCTAAGGAGTAAAAGACACGAGTCAGCATATCCCTTCCCATCCATCCAAGGATTCCAATTCCATAAAAAATCATAGCCCAAGCGGTCAAGGCCACATCTTGATCCGAAAAGGTTTCTTTATGAGCGTAAAAAAAACGGACGATCTCTTGAGAGAGAAGCACTAACCCTAGGGTTGTGGGTAAAAGCACGTGATACTGATACAGGATTCCTTTCCCCATGATTTGCTTCATCTCGAATATCTGCTTCTTCTTTACATATTCAGCTAGGAGCGGAAACAAAGGAACAACTAATGCCCCAGAGAAAACGGCTATTGGCAATTGGACAATACTATTGGCAAGGACAAGAGAGGATAATTTTTTATCCCCAAGTCCAGATACGAGAAACCGCTCAATAAAAACGTAAAGTTGAGAGATCACCATACCCGCCATGATAGGAAGAAAACGGTCCCTCATGATCCTCATCTGTTCATCATGACCAAACTGTATATTCCACCCGAGTGAGTATCCCTTCTTTTTAAGCGGTAAGATTAAATAAATGGCAAAAAGAATAAAACCTATCGTAGTTCCCCAAGCTACTCCCGCCATGCCTATTAACGGAGCAAGCGTATAAAGTGAAAAAATAACCAACACACCAGAAATTACTGTGCCCAATGACGGTGCAAAAAACTCGTTGTGAGCATTAAGTACACTTGAAAACACTGAAACAAGTCCGATGAATAAAATAGAAGGCATCATGACTTGAAGCAATTCGGCTGTTAATTGCTGTTTCTCCGGATCAAACTCCTTGGCTAGTACCGAGACGATTTCCGCTGCCCATATCATGCCTCCGAGTGTAAGAACCGAGAATAGGATAAAGACAGCCGTTAACACTTTCTGAAATAATTCATTGCGCCTCTGTCGGTACTCGTCCCCCATCATTCCCTTAAATATAGGAATCAGCACTGCATTGATAGCCCCGGGGATCACGAGAAACAAGGTCAGTGGAATCGTAAATGCCATGAAATAGGCATCTGTCTCCATCCCCAACCCGAACTCATTTGTAATAAAAACATTCCTTAAAAAACCAATAAGCCGTCCCAAAATGGTAACGGCCAAAAGAATCATGGTTGCCTTGAAGAAATTAGCCATCGGTTTCCTCCAGTATCTGTTCATACAACCGGACCGTATTCGTCAGCATCGCATGAAGAGAAAACGACTGCTCTACTTGGCGAAACGCTTCCTCCGCTAAGCTCTTGGCAAAACCGGGGTTGTTCATTAATTCAATTACCTTTATTGCTATATCCTCGGATGACTGTGGTTCAATCAGTAAACCATTCTTGCGATCTTGGGTAAAATCGATTACCCCTCCTACCCCTGTAACAACTACAGGCAGAGAGGCAGCCATTGCTTCTAAGATGTTCAATCCTAAGCCTTCGGATAGGGATGCACTAACAAAGCAATCAAAGCTATGCAGACAATTGGCTATATCCTTGCGGAACCCAACGAAGTGCACATGTCCGGTCACATGATGTTGCTCTACAGCCGCTTTCAATTCCGCTTCTTCAGGACCAGAACCGACGATCACGAGATGTGCACGGGGATTGGCTTGCAATATTTTGGGCATCGCTGAGATGGCATAGTCCATTCCCTTAATCTTAACAAGGCGAGAAACGACTCCAATCAGATAGTCGTCCGGACTTAATCCTAGCTCATCTCGCAGCACAGCCTTCCCCTGAGAAAATTGATCGACATCAATTCCGTGATGGATGACTGAGATCTTCTTAGACTCTATTCCTTCTTCTTGCAGGTAATCCGCGATTGAACGAGAAACAGCAATGAACCTATCGGTAAACGATCTAGTCCACTTCTCCATTCGATAGGCAAAAAAATAAGCCAATTGATTGGTATAATCAAAGCGCAGTAAACTATGTATCGTAGTCACCAGAGGAATATGAGGAAACTTCCTAGCGGCCAAACGGCCAAAAAAATTCGCTTTCACTCCATGTGTATGTATGATTAGAGGCTGTTCCCTCTCAAAAACCTCTCGCAGTCCTGACAGGAGACGAAAGTCAAAACGGTCAAACTTCAACACTTCGACTTCTATTCCACGATTTCTTAGTTCATGAGAAAAGCCCGCTTCATAAAAACAGACTACTTTTCCTTTCAATCCATAATGTGGCAGCAGGGTAAGGAGTTGAAGAATATGCTGTTCGGCTCCACCAAACTCTCCCCCACCAATCACATGGACAACCGTTCTATTCTGTTCCATCGTTTCTTCTCACTTCCTGACGGCACACCAAATAAAAAATAAGTAAATTAATTTTATCTCACATCACCCTTACTGCGCAATCATTAGACTTGATTTTTATAATTGCATGTGCGGTAATAGTATAGGTAACTAACAAAGGTTTCCTTTATCTATCTTGAGGAAACATTACGCAAGGAGGTTCTTACCCCATGATCGCGAAGGGCCAATCCCTTATTTTCAATCGTTTTTCCTGGCTCACACTGCTTTTATTCTTTCCTATTTTGGATTATTTTTTGCGAGTGATCGTCCCCATCCCTGTTGTTTCCTCTCTATGGGATGAAGGGGTATTGTTGCTCCTTCTCTTTATTTGTGGTTGGAGGATCATTGAAACCAATCGAAAGCTGCCTGCCATAAAAACGCCATTACTCGCCTTTGTTGTGCTGGGAGTTGCATTTTGGGTAATGGATATGAAAAACTTCTTTATTAACATTGAAGGGTTTCGAGCTGTCTATCAATATATGATAGCTTTTATTATTGGGTTTTACATATTAGATGACCGTGAGGAAGTCAAGCAGGTTCTGCAGAAACTACTCATTGTAGCCGGGCTGGTTGCGCTATATGGACTTATGCAAGTCATTTTACAGGTTGAAACTCCGCGTTCTTGGGTTGATGCAAGTGAGAATATTCGCACCCGTGCCTTCTCGATCGTACAAAGTCCAAATATATTAGGCAGCTATATGGCTCTCATGAGTCCGATTGCTTTTGGTTATGCTCTTACAAGAGAAGGAAAGAGTCGTTGGTTTTGGATGCTTGTTGGTCTTATGATGCTAAGTGTTCTCTTCTTTACCTATTCGCGTGGGGCATGGCTCGCATTTGCCGGGGCCATCGGGTTAATCTGTGCCTTCTTTAACCGCAAGCTCTTGATTATCTTGGTCATTGTCGCTGTTCTGACTACGATCTTTGTCCCTCCTGTCACTTCGCGTATTACGAACCTATTCAGTGATGAATATATCGAGAAGAGCTCAGCGGACGGTCGAATCGGGCGTTGGTTAGGAGCGTATGACATGATGAGGGCAAATCCATCATATGGTCTTGGTTTAGGTCATTACGGTGGGGCTGTTGGTGATCGCCACTTCGGTACCATCTACGTGGATAGTTATTATTTTAAAACCTTAGCGGAGATGGGGATCATTGGTCTAGGTATTTACTTTTGGCTGATGGGCTCATTAATGAAGAATGGTTACCAGATCTGGCGAAGGCAAAAGGATCGTTCAGCCTTCTTCCTCTATGCAGGACTTTTTACCGGAATTGTCGCCGTCGTCTTGCATAATGCCGTAGAAAATATATTTGAGGTTCCCTTTATGAACACCTTTTTCTGGTTGCTTGCAGGTATGATGCTTTCCTTTCCCTATCTTCGGGACAAGCAGGTAGGAGGTGCAGAAAACCATGACTAGTGTGTTGCTGCTTCTCTATTGTTTATATCTTTACTTTTTTCATCGTTTACTCGTCATTCCAGCCTTAGCAGAGTTCTCTTACTATGGACTCTTGGTTGTGCCTCTGGCGTTGCTTATGTTTTGGCTCATTCCGCAAGAGGCCCGGAAGAAAGCGATCGTCTATACCTTCCTTTTCCTGCTCTTGGATCAATCCATGGAAAATGCTTTTCGGGAACTAGACTTTATTCCTTTCATCCTATCGGTTGGGTTTATCTTTTTGTTTCTTTTTCCGATTAGTCGGTGGTATGCTCAGATTCGGTTATCCGCCTTTACGATTGCTCTTGCCGTCGCTCTTGTGCTCAATGTAGCCCTACCTCATAAGACAGTTCAGATGCTTCCGTATTTCTATAAGGTATGGAATTCCGAGCAGCTCTATATTGGTGAAAGGACATCCTACTTCTCGATTATTGCTCGCGATATTGACGGTGATGGTAAAGAAGAAATTATTACTTTAGGAAATGCTGAAGAGGTCAAAGCAACGCTCGACCCTTCTAAACCCATCGTGCCCACCTATATCCTAGACGAAGAGCCTTTATCTCTCTATGTCTATAAATGGGATAATGGTCAGATGAATCGTATTCCACAGGAACAATTAGACCGTGAGCGCATTGTTGCTCTCTTACCTAAGGAATATATCGGTTTTCCCTATTACACCCTTAACGAACGACTGGAGCTTGAACCGCTTATCCAACGCCAGCCTTTAACAGAGGGTATGATGCAATTTGGGACCGCTCCTTATCGAGCCATGCTGCTAAACATTGAAAATATTGAGCAAGAGTTAGCTAAAAATGACGGCGCTTATGACAAGAAAGATCAAGTAGGAACCAAATATCAAGGCGTAACACTAAAGAATGGTTATCTAAGTGGAACCTATGCAGACTCTTTCTTCCAGACTCCATCTCCTGCTACTAGAATCATTGATGCTATTAAGCTTGGCGACGGGCACGAAGGCTTATTGGTACTCGGGTCGGATGTCCACCTCTTACAGATGGTAGATGGCAAGATGACCGTAACCCATGAGCTGACAAGAGATATGCATAAAGGTTTAGCCCAAAGTCAGTATAAGATGGTTGACTTAAATAACGATGGAAAAGAAGAAATCATGCTTAAACATCCATATTCTACTCTGCTTTCTCCTGAAGCGGATGGAACTTGGAAGATCCTTTGGAATACGGAAGAACGAAGCTTCCGATTCGAGGACTACCTGAAAACAGGTAACCAACATGAGTTGGTGGGATTAAGCAAAAGCGCGGTTCGTGCTAAAGATACGCGTTACCTTACAGGTTTCCGATTTACGGAAGAAGGATTAGCACAGATTTGGAAAGTGTTCCTCACCATGAACAATGCCATCTATGCCGATATCAACGGAGATGGACATCAGGAGCTGATCACTTCGATTCAGGGAACGCATAAGATTTTTGTCTGGGGCAGACATTCAATTCCTGTTAATTCCCTCTTAATTGGAATGACAGTGGCTCTCATACTCTATCTAGCGGGAAGGAGGATTCGTCATGGGAAGCCTACAACTTAGAGGATTGTCACTCATCGGCTTAAGTTTAAGTCTTTTGCTGAGCGGATGTACAGTAATTCCTTCCAGCAAGACGGTATATACACCGACAGAACAGCAACAACAGACGGAGTTGAAACTCATCGATGCACGTCAGCTGCTTCAGGAAGCAGTGGAAACTACAATTGAAGGTCACCCTGATGACGATATTGATTCCAGCGCCCAGTTCTGGTACACAGGCCATGTTTCTAACAGCATTGGAGATCGGAAGACCACCAGTATGTATGAAGGAGTCATGATTCGTCCCATGGAAGCCTATCTCGTTAATGGAAGGATGGCTGGCATTCCTTTTAACTACTATCGTTGGGAAGACCATTACTACCTGAAAAAGGGGGATGTATGGTTTCAAGCTTCTGAAGATCAAGTTCTGCCGTACGATCCATTCCAAGGCTTCCTAGACTGGCTTCCTCTCATGGAAAGTGCGCAGCAACTTCCTGATCAAGAGATCTTGAGTGTTCCTTGTGACGTTATCCAAGTGAGAATTAATGGGAAGGAGTGGATCGAAAAATCCACCTCCCCCCTGTTTGAGGATTTGAAATCTAGACTAGAAAATAATGAATCTCTACAGCATGTGTTGGAAAATACCGTTGTAAAAACAACGCTTTGGATTGGTAAAAAAGACAGGTACATTTATCAGAATAGCACCTGGATTGTGATGCCGCTTCCTGGCGGTGGTTACGTAGACCAAGAAACCTTCTTCCGTTTCTTTAAGTTTGGTGATCCAGGCATTGTTGATCGTGTCCAACCTCCTGAAGAAATCGAAAAATGGGTAAAGCATTACGAAGAAAAGATTAAAGCTGGGGATCTTGAGGGGATTCAAGAAGAAGTGCCGGTGACTGAATAAGATTGAGAAAAGAAGTGACCAAAACAAAGAATCAGACCCCAAAGGTAACTGATTTCATTTTAACAGCTTCCCGAGGATATTCAATCTGCAGTCAAAATCACCAAAGAAGGGCTTCTCTCAACTGCCATGTTGATGAAAATGCCCTTTTTTGTTTGTGTTTAGGTTTTTCAGATTGATCGGACAATGGAGCCTTTATTTTCTTGAAAAGCCTCTTATTATAGGTGCTTTCGGACATATCATCCCTTATTTAACCAAAAATGAGAGAAAAGGCTCTTTAAACGACCGAATAGCGGAATCAATGTCCGATTACCCCTAAGAAACGAGGAATTCCCCAAAAATAACGGACCGTATCGGCTTAGCCCCCTAAGTTTGGACACTT